>JANSYO010000059.1 GCA_024742395.1 Cytophagales bacterium | reverse complement strand
GGAGTTTTAAGCCGCTGTCATTGGCCGCAGCATCCCGACCGAGTGATACCGCGTAGGTTGTTTCTGTTCTGGCTATTCTTAGGGCTCTTTTTCTTAAATATCCCGTTTGGCTTGATATTTCCCTTGCAGATTCCCTTCTTGTAAGTCTATTGTTAATAGCCCCTACCAGAATTCTAGTTAAATCGCTCTTTGTCGTGTCGGTAATTCCGACTATCCGCTCAAAGAGTAGCCCCGACCTTAGAACCGTTCTAATCCTGTTTCGCCACACCTCCGAAAAGAACCCCGTTTCAAAGTCCGTCCTGATAAAATCTTTTTTTGAAATAAGCTTCTTTAGTTGGTCTTGCTCGTACAAATAGAATGTTGCGGCTTCGTGTGTGATCACCTCTTCCAGAATTGCTTGCATGGACTGCCTGTCTATCTCGTTCAATCGGGCAATGGCCACCTGTGGCGAACCGTTCAAAACAATGTGATAGTATTTTGAATAGATGTCTCTAAGGTACCGATAGATTACGGTGTAAATTCTACCCTCAGCAGCGTTGCGTTTTCTATTATAAGCCTCCGTCATTCGGTAGTGGTTCTGAAGGTGGTACTAATTCATTACGCAGGGCTTCAGGAATATCCGCCGCAGGGTCATCGTACGGCTCGTAATCTAAATATGCTCTTTTCTCGTTAATAGACAGCATAGTCGCATCCTTTAAGGCCACTATCTCTTTTGTCTGGTCTTTGGTCAGCTCCTCGTAAACGTCATAGTCAAAGATTAAAGAATAGCCTTGATATTCTTTTTTTACGATATCCTCCCTTAGCCCTTCCTCTAATTCAATCAACGAAGGGAACACACCACCACGTAGGGAGTCAGCAATGTATTTTTCTTGGTTTTCATACTTAGCACCGTCACCCGTGTTAAAAACCACCTCGGACTTAAACCCCCAAACGCTTGCAGTATCGCCTTTGGCATCTTTCAGGGCTGTTGTGATAATATTATCTCGCAGCTCCGAGTTGAACTGCACCACGTCCATAGAAGCCCCAATGATGGCCGTCCGTTGCGGCCCCAATTGCTTGAACCCTCGAAAGATACTATCCCGAAACAATTGGTACCACGGCGTTCCATCAGCAGCGTCTTGCGGCACTCCCACCCCCTCTTTAGGCATCAGCAACGCTCTCAGATCACCGTTGTTGAATGAGTTGTATTGACGTTCTAAAGCCTGTGCATGATTTTGAAATACAGTCCAGGCGGCTTTTACTTTTGAAGTTCCGTACAGGTGCCCCCCGTTCAGGTCATAATTGAAAGAGAATCCCGAAATCCTTAATACTTCTTCGGGTTCAAACCTTTCTTTATAGTTGTTTGTGAATTTATAGCCGCTTATTGGCTCGTCATACGTTCCTCCTAGTATTTCCACCAGGTTAGTAGGTAGTACGTTCAATTTAAGAGTCTTTCCGTTCTTTAAGCCGCCTTTGTACTTGTAAAAGGCTCGCCATCCTGAAGCATCTTCAAAGGCACTCTGAGCATACAGAAACTGTGCAAAGGTTTGATAATCATTAGGTCTTGTTAATAGAGATTTCAAACCGAACAATTCACTCCTTAAGTCAATATCTTCCATCGGGATTTCTTCAAAAGACTTAAGCCTGAGTTGTTTAAGATTCTTAAGTTCGTATTTATCGGTATATTTCCCGTTCCATTTTAAAAACTCCTTAGCGTTCTGCTTGTCGGTTTCTTTGACGATCAAAGGCTTAATCTTAGCGGATTTCTTCGCTTTATAATCGATCAGCGTATAAAGTATGGAATTTGTTTCAAAGGCATCCGTATACGCCTTTAGGTTCCTTGTAAGGGGAACCGGTATTGGTATATTCTTATTCGGATACTGAAAAACAGCCTTCGCAAACAAGTCATTAAGTTCTTTCATCTATCCTTAGTGTAAGAGGTTAGATGTAAGTGTGTTTTGGTACTACAAATGTATAGTAATTTCTGAACAGAAAAAATATTTGTAGAAATATCTTGATTTTGTTTGCGGTTTCAAAATATATATGTACCTTTGAAATGTCGAAACGGTTCGGCAATTAAACGATCAAGAAAATGAAAAATTTAACTCAAACACAATTAGACCGTGTAGATAGCTTTAAAACAGAAAAAGGATGCGAAAAAGTATTTATTGATGATACATATTCGGAAATACGCCTTTTCCCTGTGTACAATGAAGCTAGCGAAAAATTCCTTACAGAAATATTTGAGAAAGGGTCTTATTCAAGATTTGATAGATTAATACTCGAAACATTAGACTCAAAATCCGAGTCTGTCGAAGAGTTGATAAGTATTTATGATAACGCAATCGACTCTTTAGATTAATAACCTTGATCGCCCCGAAATCGCAATACGTAGGGGTGATTTTAACAATTGAAGAAAATGGATTACTCAATAGAGTTACAAAAAGAGATTAGAGAGAAGTACGGCGACTTTAAACCACTAATAAACGCTTTAGAATCTGGGAGTCCAATACTAGGGCGTTATTTATGTGATTCTATCCCAAGCTTAAAAAGACCACCAAGTGAATTTATACACGGGAAGGAATTAGAAGAGTTTATTATTAAACAGGTTATGGAAATCTGGGAAAGGGAAGATATTTATAGAAATTGGCTAAAAGAGGTTAAAGGTGAACAATAAAAAAACCACCCACGGAGGCAAACGTAAAAATTCCGGTCGCAATAAGAAATTCGGGGAGCCATCAAAAACCGTGGCTTTCCGGGTTCCCGAGTCGAAAGTTCAGGAGGTCAAAGATATTATTGAGCCGCTTCTTGAAAAGTGGTCACAGCCTACGCCGTAGCCCCCCAGTAGAATTTGGGCATAGATAACTTTTCGAAAGCGTACCTTATCGCATCTATACCGTGATTGTATGCGTCAATAGGCTTGTTTAAGGTGTTACCCTCTTTGTCTGTATCCCAAGTGTAATTCCTAAGTTCTTTGATCAGGTTCGTGCTTCTGGTTGTGACTAACAGGTCAACGCCTTGAAGCTTCTGTATTCCGTGCATTATACTATCCCGACCTTTTAAAGAACCTTTGATATTTACACCTTCCCTTTTGATTTCTTCAATAGATTTCGGCTCTGAGGAATCCGCAACAATATAAGGTTGGCCAGGTGCATACTCTTTACAAACTTTCGCAATGTCACTGTTCACCATTCCGGTACGGTAGAGTAGTTCGTCAATGATATATTTACCATTCCATTCGTACACATCGTATAAGGTTGTCGGATCATTTGTATAGCCAAAATCCATGCCCCTAGACCATAGTCGGGCACCTTCCGGAATGCCGTCTATTTGCTTCCAGTTGTTGAAAATTACCCCTTCAAGTGATCCTATTTGACCAAGACCGTAAACCTTATACCAGTTGTCCCAATAGCTTGAGGTTTCTGCTTTCTGCTTTGCTTTTAGAATAAAATCAATTGCTGATTGTGGGCAGGCTTCATTGTCAAGGTAGTTAATGACTAAGAAATCTACATCTTCATCGTTTTGCAATTCCGTATGAAACCAAAACTCTGAGGTCGGGTTCCAGTCCATAATTACGGATTGTTTCGTTCTTACTGCAAGTTGTGTGTAGGCTTCAAAATTCATATTGTTGGCCTCGTTCATGTAAAGCCTGTCACGCCTCCCACCTCGGAGCTTGTCAGCATTATCAGCAGAAAAGAATTCTATTGCAGATCCGTTCGTAAATCGGTAAATCGAATCGGTTGAATGCCAATTTTTACTGATCCACCTTTTAGTATTAATCATTATTTCCTTGAAGTCTTTCAAGGCACCTCGTTTTAGGTGTGGCACCGATTCGGCCACTACTGAGGTGTGAACGCCAGGGTGTTTTATTGCATAGTCAATTTCGATCGGAAGTATGCCGTAGGTTTTCCCGGCACTGGTCCCACCCTGAATGCCCTTAGTCGGTTTTGTTAGTTTCAGGATTTTATTAATAGCCGTTGTCCTGATGAAAGTCATTATTCAGGGAATAGTGGTTGTTCTATGATGTTAACCTCTTGTATTTGTTTTTCAACATAGCCCCTCTTTTGTCCTTTAGTCTTTAGGTAGAAAATAGTGGCGGCTGTATTCCCTTCTTGTATTTGTTTAAAAAGGGAGTTTTCGGCAAAGTCAATAACGAATTCATCTATGTTATTAATAGCCTCCCGAAATACCGGATCGTTTTCCATCCAATTGTAAATTGTCGTTCTACTCTTAATACCAACAATTTCGCATGACTTTGTGATATTACCGAGTTGCGACATCATAGCATCGATAAATAGCTCTTTCTTCTTTTCAATACTATTTTGTTCAATATTGCTCATTACCAACTAAAACCGGAGGCTATATTTTGAAACTCCTTAGAATCGCTTTTACTTACATTATCCTTCAATGTTTTGTCAAAAACGGGATTTACAATTCGTCTGGTTTCTGTGAAACCTTCAGGCATCATTTCGAATAACTCCATCACGTGAGAATGAAAAAAATCAAAGATTTCTTTTGACTCGTCAATATCAAAGGTTTCAAACCTCGGATTATGATTTAAGTTCATTGAGGTCTTAATCGTTACAAACCAATCGTCATTCCAGATCAGCACAAATTTTGCATGTGTGTTGGTTGTCCTAATACACCCCTTTCCGAAAATATTTTCTATTTGCGTAGCATACTTTTCATGTCTGCTTGAAAAGGATCTATCACAAAGCATATTAAAAGAGGTCACCTTTCCTGAAGAAAGCAAACCTTTCATAACCTTTGCATCACGAAGCCCTGCTGCCCAGGTTGATAAGATCACATTAGCCGAGCCCGTTTTTTCAAGCGTTGCGACAATAACATCAATTAAGGAGAACTGACCTTTAGTAAGGCCAATGATACGGGAGTTCTTTTTAAACGCAGAAATAGCCTCCCTTGCGTATTGGTAAGGGTGACTTTCTATTTTATCTAAACTTTGCTCTTGAAATAAGGAATAAGCCATAAAAAAAAAGACCCTAAAAATTAGGGCCAATTTCAAATCAATAGCCATAAAAACTAATAACTATTCAACCCTAACCTATCTATGAAAAATATATTATTCACCCTTTCCCTATAAGAGTATTCTTATAAAGATAGAATTGATTACTAATTATTAAGTAACGATTAATAGTTAATAGTTAATCGTTGAGTAAATGTACAAAGGTGTTTTGTAAATACCAAACACATTAGGAGAAAAAAAATAATTGAAAAATAAATTGCACTCTATTTGGTACATAACCTAAAAGGCACTATTTTTGGTACATGATAATCAACGAAGGTTATCTTAAACGATTAAGAACAATGAAAAATCAATCCGAATTTATTTCAAATGAAGACTATGTTTCCTATTTAAAAGAAGAAGGTTACACCTTTGCGAGGCTGACACCAGAAATTGAAGAAATGTATGTTAATCATAACATCTCAAATCATAGCGACGGAACTCGATATGAAATTAAAGATATAGGGATTAATGAGGATAGACACTTATTTGAGTTTATCGTTTTGAAAGGCGGTAAACTCGTAAAAGGTAAATAAGATTAAAAAAGCCTCCCTGCTACGAACGGGGAGGCTTACCTCATTTGGTGCGATTAAGAACTCTTTAGGAGTTTAAGACATATAAATCATGTTTCAATTCCTTTCGAGGCAGAACAAAAAATAAGAATCAAATATGAATAACCTAGAAAAATTCAGAGCTTTTTTAGCTTTTCACAATCCGAAAGGCGAGTTAAAAACTTTCAACTTCAAGGCAATTGAGCAGAAATTAGACATTCCGCTCAAGACTTTAGAGTTTTTTGCACGTGGCAAACGTGGATTAGGGTCTAACGAAGAAAAGGTAATAAACCATTTCCGGAACCTCGGATTCGAGCAGCATATAGAAGTGGGAGGCTTAGCAATAAATAAAGGCGAAAAAATAACAATCCAGGACACCCAAAGCGGAGAACTGGCAGAGTTTGAGCCAGATAAATTCGAAACGGCTGTAAGGCGTTTTTTCGTGGATAGCTTTTAATCATACTTGACAAACCCTAACCGTTGGGTTATACAAGTAATCACCACGAGTAAATATCTTTCAAAACCTTTCTTCCTTTCGAGGTGGTATTCCAGAGGAGAATTTTTGCATAGTCGGTTTGGACGTAATAAACCAGACCGACTTTTTCCATTTCCTTCAAGACCTGATGCATGAACCCCTTAGTACAGCCGTACTTATCAGCAAGCTTAGTGATGTAATTATCTTGTGACGGCTTAGTAAGACCTAGCAGCAGGTCTATCCTACTGAAATTTCCTGAGGAAGAAAGTGCTTTTAATATTTCGTTCGGGTCTGTCATCCGGTTAGTTTCTTAGTTTCTTTTATAACTCTGAGGTGTGAAACTTTTGCGTAGGCTTCCAATTCTTTAGTGTCTTTCTGCCCCATCATTTTAGCCACGGTGTCCTTTGATAATAGATGTTCGTTGATGCACCAATTCGCAAAGGTTTTTCGTGAAGAATGGAATTTCATATACCTATCTATTCCAGCCATCGGTAGGGCTTCTTTTAGAATTCGGTTAATGACCTGATTCGGAACCTTTGGCAGTTCGTAGCCGTACCGCTCTAAAATACGTTTCGCTTCGCTGAATAGAGGAAGGAAATATTCAGAGCCTGTCTTTTGTCTGGTTCCTACGATGTAGCCGTCTTTTATCTGTTCTGTAGTGAAGTTCTCCAGGTCAATGTATGAAAGCCCGGTGAAGCAACAGAACAAATACAAATCAATAGCCTGTTGAATATGATTGTGTTTGAACCTGTGTCGCTGTAAAATATCAAGCTCGACCGTTGACAAATGGACAGTATCATACACCCTTTCAAAGGATATTTGCACTTCCTTTAGTAGGTTCTGCTTAATAAGTCCATGAGCAGAGGCAAAATCTAATACCATCTTCAAGGCGGCCTTGCATTTGTAAATGTATGCCTCGCTGTAATTTTTACTTACTAGGTGCTGATGAAACTGGTTCAAGGTGACACGGTCAACCTCTGAAGGTGACACGGTTTTAAAGTCAAGAAACTTATTGAACCGTCTCCGGTATCCGGAGGCTGTTAACTTTGTGAGTTTCTTAGCTTTCAGGTATTCGTCCAAGAGTTCTGACAAGGTAAGTTCAGGTTCTGACTCTTTGAGATATACGCTTTTAATCTCTTTAGCCGTAGTCTTTATTTTACGGTATTCAAAAGAATTGTAAATAGCCATGATGTCAGCCTTGATCATGTCTATTTGGTTATTCTGTTGCATCGCAAGGGGTGTGTTCCCTTTGATGCGTTGTCGTGAGGAATCCCAATCTCGTTTTGAAATCTGAATACCTGTGGAACATACATCCACTCTCTTACCATTAACGGTAATCCGAATATTTATAGTTATTACAGTATTAGTTTTACGTGACGGCCTCCCCCACAAGTTAATGTGTAGGGTATTAATCATTTTTAAGTGGTCAGGGTCTTTGACAGTGTCTTGAGACCTAATGTACACTTTTGAAATCATTGTGTCACCTTTTGCGAATACTTTTTATATCAACTATTTATTTTTCGGTCATGCGTTTAAAGCGTTTCCTGCTTGTTTTTTAAAAGATTTGTGATCCCGCTGGGGCTCGAACCCAGGACCCATACATTAAAAGTGTATTGCTCTACCAGCTGAGCTACGGAATCTTTTTATGTAACTTGCATCCGAATTGTAAAGTGTTTGTGACCCTTTGTCTCAAATGCGAGTGCAAAATTAGACGATTCTTATAAATATGCAAAGCCTTAAGTACATTTTTATTTCACTTTTTTTTAGCCTAATAGTCCAAACTACTGATAGTCAAGCTCAATCGCACTTTGCAGATAAAGCAGATTCTTTATTTAATGAAAAAAATTACGCTGATGCAGCCGTTTTGTATGAGGAGTTGATTGCCAAACATGACATAAATAAGAAAGTCGCCTATCAAAAACTAGCTTATATTTATGAGAATAAAGGCGAATTTTCACGTGCTATCTATTATTTGAATGAATATTATAGATTAAATCCTGACGAAAAAGTATTCGATAAGATAAATCAGATGGCCAAAGAGAATTCTTTTTTTGGTTACAGCAGAAGTGATCTTAATTTCTTCACCTTGCTGATTCAGCAAAACAGTGTATGGCTTATTTTGGCTTTGCTGGGTATCATCACATATTCATTTATTGTGGTTTTTATGAAGCGTGCAAAAAATAGCATTATTCCTAGGTCACAGAAAATGAGCTTGTTACTGGGAATATTACTGGTGATGTTCATCATTAATTTCCCGAGGCTATATAAGACGGGAATAGTGAATAAAAAAGAGGTTTATGTACGTGATGAGCCTTCTGCCGGAGCCGCAATGACCAACAAATTGGGTGAAGGGAGCCGGGTCAATATTATTGGCCAGAAAGATATTTGGATGAAATTGTTTCTAAACAGAGATGTCAGGTATGTAAAAAGAACTGATCTTTGGATTATTGGCGAAGAATGATTGCGAAATTTGAATGAGTTCTTAAATTTGCGTCCCCTTAGAGAAATCAGCTGTATTTCTAAAAGTCAATACGGCGATGTGGTGGAATTGGTAGACACGCCAGCTTGAGGGGCTGGTGGGCATTAGCCCTTAGGAGTTCGACTCTCCTCATCGTCACAGTAAAAAAGCATCGGTTAGCCGATGCTTTTTTTGTTTTGGTGCTTGTCTAAATATTTTGGGTAAAATAAAGTTTAGTACTGGCATTTGTGATGATGTATTTTGGTGTAGTAAAAAATAAAAAAACATCCTCCTTAAATTCAGAATCAATCCCCCCTCACTCATAAAAAGTATTCTGCTTTAAGACATCCACTGTTTGGTGGCCATCCAGGATGACGGCTTGGTTTTTTTCGAAGCAATAATACAAGTACCTGCCCTTTTCAATTTTTCTTAGGGTGATTCTTTCAGGGCCTAGTTTCTTTAAGACCACGCCCTTTTTAAGCAACTCGTTAGCCTCAGCCAAAGTGATTTCCTTTACCATACTTCAAATTTCAGCAGAGCATAGATCAAAAAGAAATTTTGCTAAAAAACGAAGCATTTAGTTTAATAAAATAAATGATCATTCGGCTTATAGACAGCACGTTGTATTTCGCAATCGCTGCTAATTTTTTGACCGTTTAGAGAATAAGCCTTTCTTCTTTTTACTTTTTGCCTTAGGCTCAAAGAAACAATCCAGAAGAGAATTGCCCGGCCTTCTATGATTAAAGCCCCAGAAAAGGCCTGCATGCACAGAGAGTCCACGAGGATTGAAGGTATTTATCCAACCTGTGATATTGTCAAATCCTAAGAACAAGGGGCCGGCCCGCATGGTGGCTCCCAGATTCAGATTGGTGTAATCATTGTCTAAGGTCAGAGGAAATGCGAATTCCACGTATTTTTTCTCAAACCTGGGGATTACACTTAAACCAGAGTAACCGATTGGCCCTAATCTACTTTTACCTAATAATGCCTGCCTAAGTACGCCAGAGACATAGAAACCTTCTCTGACCAGATAATCGCCATGCAGAATCAGTTTAGCAGGCATCAGCACCCTGAATGATCTGCCATAATTGGCCTGATCTGGTGTAAAGACCTGTTCTACGTCAGCTATAAACTCATTGGTTGATCCAAGCTTGTAAAAAGTAGCAGGCTCTATGGTCACATTGGCTGTTTCTACCGTGCCAACCTGTACATCAGTAAAATGTGAATACGTAAGGAAGCCAATATCTGTAAGTGCGGCTCCAAACTTGTATTTGTATTTATTGACTTCCGGATCAGGAATAAACTGATTTTTGTATTTATATCGCTCTCGGGTATAATTTGGTCTGTATTCATATACAAAGCCAATATCAGCTCCAAAACCATTACCAATAGCCTTTAATTGAGTCATTTGTGTGGCAATCCAACCAATATTAAATGCTCCGCTTGTTTCGGCCGCGTGAAAGAATGTACCACGGGCTCTTTGCACATTAACATCCTGACTACTATTGCCGGTATTGGGTGTAATATTGTAGTCAAGTTCATCAGCATTGACACTTAGATTCAGGTTGCTTGTGAGTCTTTTGGCTGTGGCCCCTACTTTAAGGAAGTTTCTGGAGTCTTCTCTGAGTACCTTGGATATTGAAGCATAAATTTCATTCACACCAGAGAAATTCATGATACCATGAATCCCGGTATTGTCTACATTTTGAAGCAGTGGGTTCTTGGTACCTGTAGCGATGGTTTGAATGATGGTCGGGCTGGTTTTAGTAAAAGAACTAAAGACCCTGTAACGTACTCCCCCGGCGATACCTGCTCCCCATCTGGGAAAATTTATCTGGATGGCAGGCCCTCTGATTTCTGCATTAAAAAACAGTTTACTTGTGTTGGCAAGTGAATTAAAACCATAATAACTGCTTTTCCACTCCGGCAAACCAGACGGAGCATTGTATTTGGGATTAACAGTTTTGGTACTTAATGCCAGAATAGAATAAGGAGCCTTCCATCTGAGTAGATTGTTCTGTAGGTCTGCTCCTACTGCTCCAATATTAACATACACTTTGTATCTGGAATCTGCTGCATTGGCCGGGTTCATCAAGGTGCCATGAATACCCGAATAATTGCTTGAGCTAAGGCCAATAAAGTTCTGTGCACTTAAATTTAAATGCATCAGGAGCAGAAGTAGGAAAGCTGTTGTTCTTCTTTTCAAAAGGTCTTCCTTTTAGGAATAAGCAAATATAGAGAAATGCTTGAAATGCATTTAAAACGAAATGATTCCTACATTAATTTGATATGACATAGTCAAAAACTATTTTTGTGCCAAAATTGATTCAAATGAAAAACAAAAAGCACATTCTTTTAGCCCTTGGTTTAATTCTGATTGCAGCTCTTAGCAGATTGGTAGACCATCCTATGAATTTTACGCCTATCACTGCTATCGCTTTATTTTCGGCTTTTGTTTTTCCGGGAAAATGGAAATTAATAGTGCCATTTGCGGCTATTTTACTCTCTGACCTGGCACTGGAGTTAAAATTCGGTTATGGATTTCATAGTGGTACATGGCTTGTATATCTTGGTTTTGCCTTAATGATTCTGGCAGGATACCTTGGTATTAAAAGAGAAAATGCTCTGCAAATTTTGGGAAGTACAGTAGTAGCTTCTGGTTTGTTTTTCTTGTTGACCAATTTTGCCTTCTTTTATCCTGAGGTAACCGAGGCTGGTAATCTTCAGGGATATCCTCATAACTGGAGCGGCATTATAGGTAGTTATGTAGCCGGTTTACCATTTTATAGAAATATGCTTTTGGGAGATCTGATCTATACTCCTTTGCTTTTTGGTCTGTATGCCATGGGTAAAAAGTTTATTTTCAAAACTTCAATTGCTTAAGACACCTTGATTTTATCAAATTTTACATTCAACGTTAACTTCTCTCATTATTTGTTATTTGAGCAGAGGCTAAAACATGATTATCTTCCATTACTGAGGTCAACCCCGACGGTAGACGAAGTAAAAATCTTTAAGCTGCTTACAGAAGTTGAGAACGGAGGAAATACCGTGTCTTTACAGCTCTTTTTTGACTCAATGGAGAATTTTATGGCTTTCGAGCTGAATAAGAAGGATGACTTCATTGCCTTGGTAGAGAAACAATTTAAAGGCAATTACGTGTATTTTCATACACTGCTAGAGCAGTTTTAATCAAATAACGGCCAGTTTACTTTCAGGCTGAATGTTCTGCCCATTGCCAAATAACCCGGGCTGGTATAAAAACCTTGCGTGCCCAATCCTTTGTTTAAATAATTGAAGGCAAAAGCCAGTTTTACTCTTTTGATCATGAAATTGGTGTAAACATCAGCTACAGGATACCCCCAAACATTTTGATTATCCTGAAGATAAAAACTGGCTAGCATTGGCGAATAAGCGTCTCCCATAAAACTGGATCTAAAGTAGATATCAGTTCCAAAATAAAGATCTAAGACCTTTGCATACAATACATGATATTCAATATTGGTATTGTTAATGATTGCGGGTAAACGAAATACCTCTTTATTACTGACCCCATTGTAAATGAATTGATTGGTCAGTTTCCAATTTTTCAGCTTTACGCCGGCATTGATACCAATATCAAAAAGAAAGGCTTCTGAGCTTAATTGCCGGGGTAAGGCTGTCTGATCAAAGTATAAATGATTACTTACTAAATTGATGTGGGTAGATGGCTCAAACCAGGCCTTTTGAGTGCCTAATCTTATTTTAGCATCAGCCGATGTATAGGTCACATTTCCAAAATTATTGGACCAATCTATGAGCACGCTACTAAAATTATTGTAAATCAGATAAGGTGGTTTAGTAATGAACTGAAAGCCCAGGTCAATATTCTTTATTCGCAAATTGCTCTTCAAATAGATGTTCAGCGAATTTCCTACGCCAAAATAGACCTCATTGTCCAGATAACTCAAACTATCGCTAAACCAATACCCGGCATTTCCACCAACAAGAATTTCTGTTTTCGTATTACCTGTTTCTCCTTCGTGTACGGCATTATAACTATAAATTCTATTGGTAAGTCCTGCGGTGTACTTGAATCCTTTGAATGAGCCTTTAAAACCAAATCTGTTTTGAATATTATTGAAGAAGTAATAATTCTTCATTTTATCACTTGCTGCCGAATCACTGTAAATGGCATACGTGAGGTTAGTATCAATGAGCGTATCAGAATGAAAATACTTGTGTCTTTGATAATCAAAAACATGAAAGACCTCAATACCCTTTGCCAGCTTCAGCTGATGATATAGATGAAGGTCGTTCCATCGTTCTCTTGTGTTAACACCGTTTAAAACCTGTTGGTAGTTTGTATTATAGTCTGCCCTTATTTCTGAAGGCGGAATGACGGTAGAGCCCTCAAAAACCTTGATCCCCCCCTGTTCGAGCTGCTTGTGATTAAAGTGAACAAGGGAAGCCAAAATTCTGTATTTTTTATTCTTTGTTAGATAATTGGTATTAAAAGTATAATCCCAATGATCTACCAGTCTATCTTCACTGGTGGTAGATGAATACTGTTTTGAAGAGGCAATTCTGTTTACATTCAGTCCAAAGTTCCACCCTGGATTAATATTTTGTGCATGCGTAAAACCTAAATTGGTCATCCCGTTGGTGTTCTGTGTATAGGCCATGTTTGTAAATGGCGAACGGGTATTGTAGTATTTGATGTCCTCAATTTTAGGGGCGTAGAGAGCACTAAAAGCTGTTAAACCAACTTCGGTAAAAGCATTTTCCGGCGTTCTGAAAACCATGGGTTTAGCTGATGATCCTTCATTACCAAGATCTTGCCATAGCCAGCCGGTTTGTCTGTTTATGGTCATCAGCCTGAAGCCGTCTATTAAGGTATCAGGGTGATGCAGGGTGGTATCGTCGTTCAGAACATCTCTTTCGTATAAGAATCCAGTGCTGATAGGCCCGTAGATTACACGTGTACTATCATCCAGAATCTGAGCAAGGCCCAAAAAAGGTGCAAAAAGAAACAGAAGAAGCAGATTTCTGCTTTTAATCATAGTATTAAAATTTCGAGGCAAATTTAGCCATTAATTATAGAACCTTTTTGCTCCTGAAATCTTTTAAAAGCAGTATTAATACTTGTTAAAAAATCAGATTCATTTTCAAGAAACTCAATACCGATTTTCTGAACATAGAACTGAGACTTTTGATTATCATCTAACAAAGGAAGAATTTTTACCATATCCTTTTCAGTAGTAATTATCGGAAGGCTAAAATCAATATTTCTGATGTCTTTCTCAGAGTAGCTATGATGATCCAGAAAGGAATACTCACGGCATACCATAAAGTCTTTTCTTACCTGTTCGGCAAATAATCTATTGTTTGCCAGTGCAGACAAAACATTCACTTTAACCCCATTTTCTAAACCTTTACCGAAGGGATTTTGCGGACTAGCAGCTACAACCTTAGTTGCATACACGGGTTTGTCTATTTGTGCAAGCTGAGGATATTGATTCAATTCACTTCTGTGCGGCACTTTTGTTATAATGATAGCATCCGCCCTATTGACACCATTTTTAGATTCCCTTAAGTTACCTGCAGGAATTATATAGTCTTTAAAAAAGGGTTTTGAGAATGTACTTAACAAAATATTGAAGGAAGCTTTGATTTTTCGATGCTGGTAGGCGTCATCAAACAAGATAAAATCTATTTCTGGATATAATTTTAATGCCTCGAGTACTCCATCTTTTCTGTTTTCTGAAACGAAAAATTTGGCCTGCGATTTATGGTTATTGTAGAGCATAAGAGTTTCGTCACCCACGGTCATAGAATTGGCATTTTCATCTACACTACGGAAACCCTTGGTTGCTCTGCCATAGCCCCTGCTAATAACGGCTAATTGATGATGTGCGAATTTATTAATCAAATAAGAAACCATGGGTGTTTTTCCTGTACCTCCTACAGCCAGGTTTCCTATTACCACAGAGAAAACCGGGATTTCATAAGTAGAAAGAATCTTTAAATCATACAGCTTGTTTCTTACAGAGGTGATGAATCCGTAAATAAGAGCCACCGGCCAAAGGATAGGTCGGAAAAAAATGGCCAATTTTGTCAATCTATTTTTCAAAAAAACATGTCTTTAAAAGCCTCTTACTGCAAACATACGCTAAATTTTAAATTTGATGCGGGCACATCTCGAGGTGTCTTAAAAAGAAGGGACAGCTATTTCATTAAGTTGTATGATAAACAAGATACTGAAATATATGGCTTAGGTGAAGCTTCGCCCTTGAATGGGCTCTCCATTGATTTCAGAGAAGATTTCGAGGAAAAACTACGGTCAGTATTGACCGATATAAATATAGCTGAGTTAGAGCTTGAGGAGCTTTTTACTTTGATTGCTTCTGAAAATTTAGAAAACTGGCCGGCATTACGATTTGCATTGGAAACAGCAGCACTTGACCTGAAAAATGGTGGAAACCGATTGATCTATACTAATGATTTTAGCTTAGGAAAGTCTTCAATTGATATTAATGGTTTGATCTGGATGGGTGATAAAGACTTCATGCAAGAGCAGATTGATCTGAAGCTTTCTTCAGGCTATTCTACCATAAAAATGAAAATTGGGGCCATTGACTTTGATTCAGAGTTAATGCTCTTGTCTTCTATCAGGAAACGCTATAGTCTTCATGACCTAACATTAAGAGTAGATGCTAATGGAGCATTTTCTCCTTCTGAGGCTTTGACCAAATTAGAGGAGTTGGCCAAGTTAGACATACACTCTATAGAGCAGCCCATACGGCAAGGACAGGTAGAAGAAATGGCTCATTTGTGCCGAAAAACGCCTGTGCCCATTGCTCTGGACGAAGAATTGATCGGCATTCAGGGATTAGAGAAGAAGAAAGAGCTTATTCAAGCAATCCAACCACAATTTCTGATTTTCAAGCCTACTCTTCTGGGAGGATTAGCGGCAACAAAGGAATGGATAGGGCTGTGCGGTGAAAATAAAATTGACTGGTGGATCACCAGTGCTTTGGAGTCAAATATCGGACTGAATGCAATTTGTCAATTTACAGCAGGGTTTGACAATCCTCTTCCGCAAGGATTAGGGACAGGGCAACTTTATTACAATAACATCCCTTCTCCACTAGAAGTGAATCAAGGTAATATAAGCTATATGAAAGATAAGAACTGGGATTTATCTCTCCTGAACTTCTAGATTTACCCAGTCGATCCCTTTTTTAAGATAGCTTAAAGTTTCTTCTTCTTTAGAGCCATTCGCCGGGCTATGATTGTAAAACCATTTAGCCTCTTTTGGAAGGCTCATTAAGATAGACTCGGTTCTGCCTCCTGTTGCCAGGCCGAATTTAGTGCCCCGGTCCCATACCAAATTAAACTCTACATATCTTCCTCTTCTGATATGCTGCCATTCTTTCTGTTCTTCCGAATAGGATAAACCAGCATTGGTCGTCATTAGTTGAGTATATATAGGTGCAAAGGCCTCTCCTACTTCTTTGACAAAATTGAAGATCTCCCGCTTTGATTTCTTTAAAGATTGCTCATTTAAATGATCAAAGAAAATTCCGCCTACACCTCTGGTTTCCTGTCTGTGAACAATGTAGAAATAATCATCTGCCCATTTTTTATACTGAGGATAGAAACCTACATCATGTTTATCGCAAACCTGTTTTAGTTTTTCATGAAAGGCTTTTGCCTGAAAGAGGTTAATATAATGTGGTGTAAGGTCAATCCCCCCTCCAAACCAGTAAGTGCCATCAGAAAGCTCAAAATATCTGACATTCATATGAATTATAGGCACCATAGGATTATGGGGGTGCTGTACTATCGAAACTCCCGTAGCGAAGAAATCAGCGTCTTTTTCAATTTTGAGCTGCCTCTTCATATCTTCACTGGCAGGACCATAAACAGCTGAAAAGTTCACTCCTCCTTTCTCAATAATAGCTCCTTCCTGAATTAAACGGGTTCTACCACCACCGCCTGAATGGTGCTGCCATAAATCTTGTTCGAATTGCTTCTTACCATCTGCTTTCTCAATGGCGTCACATATTTTGTCTTGGAGGTTTTTAAAAAACTCTTCTATTTCTTCCTTGCCAGGATCGTTATTCGACTTCATGTTCCAAAATTATAAAAAGATTTGACCGCATTTTGGTTTAACCTTTGCGATGTTTGAGATTTCTTCTTCTACTTTTGCGGCATGTCATACTTATGGAGTAAGATTTCATTTACCTAATTAACTTCGCATGTCTATTTATAGTAAGCTTGTTAGAAAACATTTACTTGATTTAAAGCCTTATAGCTCTGCCAGAGACGAATATTCCGGCAAAGAAGGTATTTTTTTAGATGCCAATGAAAACCCTTATGGTTCTGTGGCCGGTGATGAATTGAACAGATATCCCGATCCTTACCAATGGGAAATTAAGAACAAACTGGCTGGTTTAAAAAAAACAAAGGCTCAGAATATATTTCTCGGGAATGGTTCTGATGAAGCTATAGATTTACTCATCAAGTCACTTTGCGAGCCGGGTCTTGACAATATGATCATTCTTCCTCCTACCTACGGCATGTACCAAGTGTGTGCCGACATTCAGCAAATAGAAGTAAGGAAAAGTAATCTTGACAGTACTTTTCAGCCAAGACTGGAGGATATAGAAAGTAAAATTGACAGCCAGACTAAGATAATTTGGGTTTGCTCACCCAACAATCCAAGTGGTAATGTAATTAAGCGTGAACTGATAGAGAGTTTATTAACGAAATATTCAGACGTTATAATTGTAGTAGATGAGGCCTATATAGATTTTACGGGTGAGCCATCTTTTACCGAAAGTCTAGAGAAGTATGAGAACCTGGTAGTGATGCAGACATTTTCAAAAGCTTGGGGAATGGCCGGTTTACGCGTGGGAATGGCTTTTGCTCATGAAGATTTGATCGCGATTATGAATAAAATCAAATATCCTTATAATCTAAATATTCAATCGCAAAGAATTGTTTTGGAGGCTTTAAACAAGGTGACAAAGAAGGAGGAATATGTAAAGGCAATTCTTTCTGAGAAAAAAGGCCTTGAATCCGGCTTAGGGAAATTGTCAATGATAAAACATATTTATCCTTCTGATTCCAATCAGCTTTTAGTGAAATTCGAGAAGGCCCATGAGGTATTTAAATTTCTTATGAATGAGAAAATTATTGTTCGTGACAGATCAAACGTAGTATTATGTGATGATTGTTTGAGAATTACTATTGGGACTCATGAAGAAAATCAGGCTTTGCTTGAAAAATTGGCACAATTCTGAAAATAATTGCCTCATAAAAAAGCAGAAAACTCGATTCATTAGAATCGAGTTTCTTTTTTTATATTTCCTGACGTATTAGTATTTAGTGTCTGACAAGAGTATTCTCTTGAGATAACTCTCTTAAAGTTTTTTGGAAGTTCTCTTCGGCCTGAGTTTTAATTTTTCTGACCTGATCTTCATCTAGAATAGTAGAAGTGAAAGCGTCAAAATAGGCTTGTAGCTTAACTATTTGAGTTAAGATTTCTTCGGATTTCATAAAGTTGATGTCTTAAATAAAGTATTTGATACAAAGGTATACACTACCAATTTTATAGACTATTGCTAAATGTCAATAAAAGCTCCTGCATTGCTACAACAGCCTAAGATTAGTACAATTTTTGATTGGAATATATGAATTTGAAAGAAAAAAGGCCTTCATCGTATGATGAAAGCCTTTCTTTTGATGTGGAGGATACAGGAATCGAACCTGCGACCTTTTGACTGCCAGTCAAACGCTCTAGCCAACTGAGCTAATCCCCCATTGCGGCTGCAAATATAGCAGAAGAGTTTTATTAATTCCTAGTGTTACCAACCAGGAATCATAAAATTTACTCCTGTTACCACAGGTTTCTTGCCGCCATTGTAAAATGGCACAGCCATATATGGTTCTAAAATGAGGTAACCCAATACGTTAATTCTCAAACTCATGCCGGTAGTGATGATAGGATCTGCTTTAAAACTAAAAGCTCCGCCTCTGAAATCTGTTAAATTCTGTACTTCTCCAATTGATGTATTCTGGGACCAAACCATTCCAGCATCTACATAGAAATTAAGATCACTAGGTAAATAATTGAACGGAATGAGAGCTATTTGCTCAGGCCCGGTAAAAGGTAAACGAACTTCGAAATTAGCCACTGCCAGTTGCTCGCCAATTAAGGCTTCCTGCGTGATTAATCCGTCAGCTTGCTGTTTACGATAAGCATTTCCATAAAAACCGTGGATATACCAAGGGAAACCAAGATATAACGGATTTACCTGATTAAGGAAATCCAGGTTTGTAGGGTTTAGACGTCCGTTATAGATTATTCTGCCTGCAATCGTAAAGGGTTTAACGAATTGATATTTTCTAAAATCAGCCAGTACTTCTGTATAACTTGTAGAGCCAAAATACTGCCCTAACTGCACTCTATAGCGATATCCGTTTAATGGTGCCACGGTACCAAAGGTGGTATTGTCACCTACCAAAGCTGCATAGACCTGATTAAGCCTGAAGGGTTCATAGCCATATTCTGAAGGGTCTAGCCTTTGAGGTCTTTCCTGAGCCAAGGTTAAATAGTCATAGATAAACCCGTCTGGACCAATACCCACTCTCGCATATTCAGGATACTCACGTAAACTAAAATTATAAAAACTTAGGCTGGTTCCGAATTCCATTCGTTTTGTCTTACTAAACGGTCTGAAAGCGAAAACAGAGACTTCATCAATAAAAAGTCGGGTAATTCTCTGGCTGTATTTAGCATCATAATAATCCAAACCACCAATCGTACCTAAGGTATCAAGAATCTGAATGGGACTTTGGTTAGAACGGTAATCATAAAACTGATAAGGAATATGAGAGACTGAAGCTCCAAACTGCAATGGCCTCGTTTGGTTCAAATAGTAAAACTGCCCACCAAAATCCTGAATCTCGCCATTCAATGCCAATGTCCCGGCCAACTGATTATTGTTGAGCATATCGCTAAATAAACCGGTAATACCACCACCTAAACCGGTTCCGAACCTTGATGTAGAAACGCCCAGACCAGAATTTGCTAAATAGTCTAACTTAAATTTTGGGTTGTATGGCTTCTGTTTAAAGAACGTGCTGTTAGCTCTGGAGACAATCCCTTCCTTATCTAAATTGGCCTGTACTAAATTTCGTCCTTCCTCTATTGTGAATGGAGGTAATATGCCTGCCACTTTGTTTACAAAATTCTCCGTTTTCTCGCTGAGTAATTCACCAGGAGCTGCCTTTACGATGGTATAAGATCCATTGAAAAAGTAGGAATAAGCTAAATCACCTGTTTCTGTAGCTCTGCTTAGAGCCGGAGAAAACATGGTTATACCACTTACACCGGTGTAATAATTGGTAAGTTTTGTAATTTCTTTAGTGCTGATATTGAAACTATATAAGTTTCTGAATCCATCATGATCTGATAAGAAAAAGACGTTTTCTCCATTGCGATCCGATACCGGATTAAAGTTATCGGCTCCCGGGAATACATCCAATGTTTCAACTTTTCCGGTGGCTACTGTTAATCTGCATATGCTCAAATCGGCTTTTTCTAGTCTGCTATGTCTTTCGTTCCTGTCAGAGACAAAGAAAATGTATTGACCATCTGCAGACCATGAAGGCTGTATATCAGAATATTCATCTTTCGTAAGATTCACAACCTCCTTACTTTTTAAATTATATTGATAAAGATCTGTATTACCATCAACCAAGCCTGAAACCACAATACTGTTACCATCAGGAGACCACGCAGGGTTTGTGAATGAATCTACGCCCTTAATAGTGTAAATCTTTTTACTTCCATTTGCCGCATTAATGATGCTGATCTTATTACGCCCTTTTGACTGAACCACGATGGCCAGGTTTTTACTATCTGGAGACCAGGAACCTGCCGTTTCTATGAAGCTGTAAGAATCTACATGCCCAGCAAATGAGCTGCTTGGTATTCTTTTGACTACCTTCCCGGTAGCCGCTTCGGCTATATAAATATCAATTGATAAGACATTTTTAGACGATATATAAGCAATGTATTGACCATCAGGACTAATAGCAGGCGATAAATTCATTTCGCCGGCGTTCTTTTCTGAGGCAATGGTTGTTCCTCTAATATCAATTTCTTTGCCTTCCCTCATCGGTTTATAGGCATCGATAAGTGATTGTTTAAACTTGGCTGAGAACAAGTCAATATCCATTTTGAATATTCTCTTAAACGCAGCCTGAACACCATAGATAGCCGTTTCCTTAAATAAAGGTCTGATAATATCATCACCGTATGTAGCAGTTACATATGACCAGAATGCCTGACCCCAGCGATACGGGAAATACTTATATTGCTTGGTCACTAAATCTTCTATAGTGGGAATGTCTCCGCTTTCAACGGCATCTCTCATCCACATGACGGTATGCGAGTCTTCACGTCCAATAGACATATATTCTGCCAAACCTTCTACCATAAAAAGAGGTAGATTCTGAATATTGGCCAGTGATGTGGAGTCAGAACCATAAGTCATGGTTTGGTATTGAAAAGCATGCACTAGCTCATGGCCTAATACGTGGTCGGTTTGCCTGTGCGTATACATCATTGGCATTACCACACGAGTTCTCAAACCTTCAGTAACCCCACCTGTACCTTCACCTATCTGTCCTCCAATCGCAGTAGTTTCCTGAAAATCAGGATGATTTTTGTAAATAATTAGCGGATTGGGCTTTATAAAGGCCAACTTAAAAACCTCTTGATGAAGTTTATACCAGTGTTCGGAGTTAACCAATAATTCATCAGGAATTTTACGGTCATCAAAATAATGGTACAGCTCAATATGTGGGCTCTGCAGAACCTGAAAATCAAATTTCTTGTATCGCGGTTTATTTTGACCAAAATATTGAGACTGAGCAATAAGATTGGATGCTCCGGCCCAAAACGTAAAAAGCAATAATAAAATAACTCTTCTCATAAATTTATCTATCTGTGAAAGTCAAGAGGTCTTGTAACCTTGACTAGCTTATTCTTCCAATAACCGGAGTTTAGATTGTCTATTCTTACTCCAGAACTCGTAGAGGCATGCAAAAACATCACCTTCCGATTCCCTTTTTTCTTTACTATTACTCCCGTGTGGTTTATTCTATTACCGGCCGTAGTGAAATAAACCAAGTCACCTGTTCGAGCTCTCTTAAGCTTTATTTCCCTAAAGACCTCGGCCTGCTGATGAGAAACCCTTGGAAACTTGACGTTTAACTCCTCAAAAGCATTGTGTATAACGCCGGAGCAATCAATTCCATTGCGATCATTTCCTCCGAATTTATAGGGTGTCCCGATGTACTTTTTACATTTTTTAACCATTAATCTGGGTGAATAGCTTTGCTGAGCCCAAACACCCAATCCGCAGGCCAATAAAATGGCCGTGAGTAATCCTTTTTTCATTTTATATTAAGCACGTATTATTTTAAATACTGTTCCAGTTGCTTTATTAAAGCTCTTCCTTCATCTATACTCGGCGAAATAGGTTCAATATTTACCCAGTTTCCATTTTTATCGAGAAAAATATAGCCGGGAATATTATAAACGCCATACTCTTTCAAAAAGCTGCTACCCGGGTTGATCCTCACCGCTTTTCCCGCTGCTAAGCTAAGACTGACTACATTGGCAAAATCCTCCGGGGTGTCTACTGCAAAATTTACGATTTCAAGCCTTGAAGCCGATTTGAAATAGTTCTTAATGATGGGCAAGTATTTTAAATCTTCTTTACATGGTTCGCACCATGAAGCCCAGAACACCATTAAAACCGACTTCCCTTTTAAGCTCTTTAAAGTTAATCTACGGTTTTCTACATCTGTAAGTTCAAACGCCGGAGCCTTGCTACCTATTTCCCTTGCCTTCAAATTTTGAATTTTCCCTTCTAAATATGTGGTATAAGATTGATTGGTACTAAAATTTAGAAAATCACGAATAATTGACTCATTTTCACTCGAAAAGCCTTCTAATTCCAGATAATTGCTGATTTGACCCGCTGCCAAACGTTCAGCTATCGATTTACCTATCCATCCTTTTTCAAAACAGTAAATGATGAAATTGTACTCATCTGTTAGGCTATACCTATTGTTCCTGCTTCTTGTACTGTTGAATGCATTTAATAACCTTTCAACAAAACTGCCATATTCAAAAGATCGATTCTGAAGACTACTGGAAACTAAATCTTTATGAAAGAAACCAAACACATTTTCGGTGTTTTTTGTAGCTAAGTAGTAATCTAAACGTAAAGAATTCATTTTACCAATGATGTCTGCTCTACGCAGCAGAAAGAAACTCTCTCCTACTTTCTCTTTATGTCTTTGAAGTAAATCTATTTCTCTTTTCTCCTGAATACTTACAGAATCAAGATAGATATCAGGATCTGTTTTTAACAATTCATAAAATCGACTCAATTGATTGTCAGAAACAAAATCACGCTGTTCGGCATAATAAATCCATTTTTCTGATCCATCGCCCGATATGCTCAACGATTCATAGAAAGATAGCTCATCTGCTTTCAGAAACAATTTATCTCCGGGTTCAATAATCTGGAAAAGAAGACCATTTAAACCATAATTTAGGTCCATGTAAGCGGTCTCACTTAGCATTGTATTAAAATGAAACGTTCCAAGACTATCCAATTTCAGGATATAGTCTTCAGGTGGTTGAACCCAATTTCTATATAGTGTAATTTGTAACTGATCCTCAGAGGCATTGTTAACCTTTCCTTCCAATCTAAATATGGATTGACCCGAAACTGCGATAGATATTAGAAGTAAGATTAAAGTTTTATTCATTTATTACCTGCATCCAGAGGTTCAAAGTTAAAGTAGTTTTTTTTCAAGATTCGCCATGTAAGTAGAAGTATCAGCAAAGAAAACATTAACAATGGCACCTTAAACATAATTAAAACAAAAATAACGGCAGCAACGTAAAAAAGCCTGAATATGTGATCTTCATTTCTTGATACATCCGTCAGGTAATAAACCGACCAAAATGTCATTATTGTGACAAGGAATAGCAAACCGTCTGCAATGTGGAATAACTGGACCTTATCAAACCAATGATACCCTATCAATAATAATTCAGGAATCAGGAGAATAGTTGCACCAGTTAACCTTTGACTGAATATTTTCTCGACTGAGACAGGGAAATTCCTTTCAAAGCTTAATTTGACAGATTGAAAATTAACCATTTCCTGTCCAAGTGGAAATAAGCCAATACCTGACAAGAATAAACACAGACATAGGAGTCTGAAGTCATAAGCATCAGTAAAGAACAGTTTTGCACCACCAATAATAAAAAAAGCTGAATAGATTTTTGAACTGATTAAAAGCAGTGGTTTACTATTTAATAGATGTCGGAGAAAAAAGAAATTTCTGCCCTCTGGTAGGTTTATAAAGTACTTTTGAAAAGTAATGCCTGTGAGTGTATGAAAATGAAATAGTCTGTATCGGAACAGAAATGTGGCTGGGATCAATAAAATGATAAAGATGCCCAGCACGATTAAAGCAGCCAAACTATGACCAAGCTGAAGGCCTAACAATATCATGGCAAATCCATAAATAAGAAAGGGGGCATTTGTAAGAACCATGCATACAGTAATTTCATAGAGTTGTTGCCATGATGGTAATAAGGTAAAATCCTGCAAGAAAGCGTATTCAGGTTCCTTAAGCGTAAAATGAATAAACTGAAGCGATTTGAGAACATGGAGTAACCAGGCAATAGAAGCAAAAATAAGCAAGGAAGGCCGGCTCATAATCACCTGTATCATCTGAAAATGCTCTCTTCCGCTCAAAAGGCCAAAACAAAAAAATAAGATCATCAAGTAAAACGCGACATTTTGCCTGTAATACTCCCTTACTATGGTTTTTACTAATATCATGACTTCTTTTGAATCGTTTTATTTTCTACAATAAAATGATGATTTACCTGAAGTTTACTTACTGGAAGAGCATGATGTGAAGCTATTAAAATGCTAAGATTAAGGGTAGATAAATATTCTAACAAAATGGATTGAGAATCTGAGTCAATAGTGGTTAAGGGCTCATCTAATAGCAAAAGTTTAGGTGAGCCTATCATGGCTGCAATCAAGCTTATTTTTTTGAGCATTCCGCTACTGTAAGTTCCAATTTTACTGCGGTAATAAGACTTTACACCCATTTCTGAAATGAGTTCTTCTACTTCCTTCAGGTCTGACCTATATATTTTTTGATGATACTTAATTATTTCTAGTCCGGACAGAAATTCAGGATAACGGGGTTCAGCATAGCTATAATTAACTACTTTTCTAAAAGCCACCGGATCTTTTTGAATCTCCAATTCATCATTTAAGATTATTTGACCCTTAAAAGGTATAATACCCGCTACAGACTTAAAAAAAGTGGATTTCCCCGAACCGTTAACCCCCTGAAACCAGGAGACTCCTTTCGGTATTAACAAGGTATCGAGTTCTAAAATGAGGTGAGAACCATATTCCTTTCTGTAATTCTTTATTTCAAGCATTCATTCTAATTAATGTTTCAAATTAACAATCATATTCATCATCGAGAATTTACTTTCTTTAAATGGGGATAATTAAATGTAAATGGCATAAAAAAGCCTTTCTCAATGAGAAAGGCTTTCGAACCCAATTACTACTAGCTTATTTCACTCTGAAAATTCCATTCATAACCGTATAATGCCCCGGGAAGGTGCATACAAAATGATAATCTCCTTTCTTTTTAGGTGCCTCAAAATAAAATGTTTCAGAACTTTCTGGCTGTAAGATTCCTGAATGATATAGAACGTCCGGCAAATCAGGTACATAACCCATATTTGGCCCTTTTAGCCCCATATTTAATGCTGCCTCTCCTACTTTATTCACTGTTCCGGGGTTTACAATGAGTAAATTATGCAACATATCGTCGTTATTGTTAAACGTGATTTGAATCTTGCTACCAGCCTTCACTTGAATAAGTTTTGTGTCGAACTTTAATCCAGGTACTGTTCCAATTGTAATTGTTTGATCCACTTTTCCAGCCCAGGAATCGGGCATATTGTTTTGTCTCTTTTGGGAAATAATATCAGTGGCCATATCGTCCATTGGTTCATGGTTATGCTCCATTGTTTTTTCTTCTACCGCAAATAGATCTAGGTCTAAAGGGCTAATCGATTGGTTAATTTGGTTTAAAGTGAAATAACCTACATTGTGTAACAAAGCATCTCCTTTCGTATTTTGAATCCCTTCGGCAGTAATTCCGAATATATACCCCAGCCTCATACTGTCTACCGCTAAATGAACTGATTTGCCGTCTTCCAACAGTTCAATTCCTTTAATCTTAACTTCCCTTTGATTAATAATAGGGCTCCCATAATTATGGTGGTATTTATAAGTAAAACTTTGAATGTCGTAACTCGCCGGATTATAAGCCAGATCTTCATTTACCTCTTCGGTGAATTCAAGTATAAAGCCATCAGAAGCAGATTTTATGCTTTTGATTTCGAATGGAATTTTACCGGTCCAGCTTAGTCTTTGAAGCCCGAATTTTGAACGACCTGTGGCTGCCCATCCTCTGCTGGTTTGGCCAACAAACATAGACTGATCAAACCCCCAGTTCATTCGCAAGACGCCTGATTGGAACCCTTCTCTGAAAGGGAAACAAGCTCCCTGGTATGCACCATTCACCTTTTCTAATGCCATTCGCATGATTTTAGAATGGCCCTGGTCGCCCACAAAGTATTGGCCTGAAAACGGACCAAATTTGCCATCGCTTAAATCTTGGACCATATCAGATGTAGAGATTCCCATCAAAGTGTGAGGAAACCACACTGCCGGAGGTTTTATCCCTTTTACTCTTTGAGCTACTTCATATAATGGCTCGCCAGTGTCCGGAATATCTTCTGTTCTAAGCTTTACAGGAGAAGTTGGATCATCTGCCCAAACCAGACCTTCCGGATTTCCGGCAAAATCACCCTTTTCCAGATGAGTCACACGACCAGAGCCCACCCAATCGCCCTGGTTTTCAGCGTAAAAAATATCGCCTTGATCATTAACCATGAAACCAGCCGGTGAGCGAAGACCTGTCGCCCAAGGTTCCATTTTACCCTCATCATCAAGAGTGAACATCCAACCTCTCCATTTTGTCAGAGATGCTCCATGTCCTATCCAGTCTAAGTTTAATGTAAAAAGCTTTTTGCCATCTTTAGTCAGAGCCGGCCCGTAAGAATATTGATGGTAATTTCCTGAAAGTGGCCATTTATAATATTGCTGAAATCTATCAATTTGACCATCATTATTGTCATCGTGAAGTATAGTCACTTCTCCTCGTTGAGTGGTCCAGAGTTTACCATCTATATAATTAAGCCCCAATGGTTCATGAAGTCCTTCTGCTATTTTGGTAAAAACAGCTTTTCCACCTCCAAACATATAGGGATTTTCTACTTTCCAAACTTCACCTCTTCGAGTACAGGCTACCAGGCTTCCGTCTGGCAATAGTGTCATTCCTCCTATTTCAAGTTCTAAGCCCTCAGGTGTAGGCACAGTAATTATTTGATAGTAGTCATCTTCTGTATGCGTTTGACTGAAGGAGACCTGACCTATTAGTGTTCCGATTATTATTAATATGAGTCTGATTTTCATTTTTACTAAGTTTTAGAAAATGTTCTGGTTTCAAGATTAATTGAAAAGGTATTCTACCAGATAATTTCAAAGGATTGTAATTTATTAGCAGCTGCCCAAAGCTCTGTTTGACCATCGACCACATTGGATGTTACTTTAACCGAAGCTGGTATCTTAAGATAATAAGATTCAGTTCTGTATAAACCATCACCTAAACTCTCGATTGATGTAGCTGAACCAATGAGATATAAAGCCTTTTCAGATGCTGAACCTACCTCAACAGTGATACCTGAATGAGTTGGAATCAATTTTTGAGAGACCAATTGACCGTCAAGCAAATGATTAAAGGTGGGCAGCCCCTCCTTGTCTAAATAATATTCTTCCAGCTTTAAGTTTCCATCTGTTCCTTCAATTTTAAATGCTTTCTTTCCACTAAAACTTATCGTTTGGCCTAGCGTCTGCAGGATTTGTGGTTCACCTCGTTGATACCACATTTCAGTTACATCGGCAAAGTTTCCTTTCCAACCAAAAAGAGGACATGCGTTCTCTAAATCAAAAGAAAAATGTCTTTGAAGAGGTGAACCTACTGAAATCACTTCTGTCCTTTTCTTTTGGCCAAATTCCATAAATGATCTGATCAAGCTTGCTTTCTTGCCTTCTGGTTCCACCAGTACACCTCCTGATATTTGTGGGTCAGGTAGTGAACTGGCATCGTGTAAGGCATATGGTCTGAAATTAGGACCTGAAACAAAAAGTCCTAAACCTGCCGGCCACCAAATTCTGTTATAGGAATACTCAAAACTGTGTTTTCCTTTTGTTAAATCAATTAATCCTGTGTTTGGCGTTCTGAAGATAACCTCGTCAGATCCGGCTACCTGCTTGCCATCGATAAGTAGTTTTCCTTTGCCTTGGTAATCAAGTGTGAAAGCATAAGTACCCTCTTCCTCTACGTTTAAATCCCCTTTAGAAACGAGATTGAAGTGTCTGAAGTCATTAGGGATTCTTGCCGTAAGCACATCAGATGTTCCATTAATTGCAGGTTTTTCAGTAAAAGCAAATTCTGTTTGCCAGCTGCTGGTTTCATGAAGGGTATAGGTAATGTTTCCGATAGATACAGGATTCTTTTTCCCGTAGGAAGAAGCTGCAAGTTTTCTGAAAGCCAAGGTGCCTTTTGAAACACTGAATGTTATTGGAGCACTCTGGCCACTCAAGCCCCACTTAAGGACATTTTGATGAACAAAAACTCCATTTATTTT
>JANSYO010000168.1 GCA_024742395.1 Cytophagales bacterium | reverse complement strand
TGTTTAGAATAATTCTCTGAATTCAATATGTTGATTTTGTAGATTTCTTTAAGTTCTTGAAATCCCAATGGGTCTTCTGTATCATCAGAAACAGCAATAAAATTTTTGTTAGGACTTAACTTGATACAACTTATTGGCAATTCCGTTGATATGGTTGTTAATAATTTACCTTTTTGAGCCTTAATTTCAAATGAAGTAAAAAGTAAGGATATGATACAGACTAAAAAAAAGTTCCTCATTCTTTTTGTTTTAAGGTTCTTAAACTCCACTTTACTGAATAAAAAAGATATCTAATTGGGAAAGTAATTACTCCAGTTATAATCAAGAAAATAAAGGCAAAATTTAACTGGTCATCAATGTCTAATATTTCGTTTTTGTAATTATTGATTTGACTTTCAAAGTTGGCAACTTTGACTCGAACGGTTTCTGTCTCTGTGGCAATCTTTAATTCAGAATCATTCAGTGAATTGTCCTTGATAAACTTGTCAAGTTGAGATGGATTTTTAAATCCAACACTTCGATAAAATTCCAATAATGTATTTGCCCAAACATTGTTCCATTTATATTCGATACTATCTTTTTTGTGTAAATACTCTAACCTTTGCCATATTTCGTTAT
The DNA here is from genome assembly GCA_024742395.1 of Cytophagales bacterium. Classification (GTDB taxonomy): domain Bacteria; phylum Bacteroidota; class Bacteroidia; order Cytophagales; family Spirosomataceae; genus Jiulongibacter. The sequence goes on along the minus strand of JANSYO010000168.1, from coordinate 3,769 downwards.
AGTCTTTATAGTCTGCTAAATCCGTATTTTTTTGCCATTCTTCAAAAAACCTCTTTTGCATAGACACTTTTGCATTAAAAGGTGTTTCTAAAGAATCGATTGTAATAGTTAATGGAATAATGTCCTTTTCGAATTTGTCTATTTTCGAGTCAATAGAATAGTTGTATGGAAATGTTCCAATAAATGCTAAACTCGATATGAGTACACAACCCAAGAAAAGGAGAAACTCCCTTGCAATTATTCTCTTTTTATTCAGTTTCATTTTGTCGATTATCGTTTTTCTGCATTACCGCATACGGTTTGTATATGAAGCGTAGCCTGCCGCAGAGTGCTCTGATTTCATATACAGTGTTATCTGCTTTATTCTTCATTTATTAACCAGTACATATTTTTTCGCAACATTCTTGGCAATTCTCTATACATCATGTAATCCTCTTTAGAATTAGACATAAAAAGTTCTTCCATCAATGGGTGATGAGTTATCATTTCAACCATCTCTTCAAATTGCATAACTACTTTTTCTTTTTCCTTTGGAGAAATATCCGATTTCAAAGTCCTGATAGTGTCTGTCCCAAGTTCATACAACCAAGGCATCTTATCTCTTATTAAACCCAACGCAATTAACATTCCAATCATAGGATTTGGAGTCATATGCATTAGTTCTTCAATCATCATCGGATGAATGCGTCTTCTTCTCTTTCTATCTCTAAATTCTGGGTCAATTCTGCTTTCAATCCTTGATGGTAAATCTTGAAACATTACTTTAATCTCTTCAAACAGTTTAGGTGTTTCATTTTCATTATATTCTACAATGCTTTCATTTTCAGGATCTTCTTTCCTCTTAGTAAATATATCTTCAATTGATGTAATGAATTTTTGAACATGAAATTTAATTGTCTCTTCATCAGGTTCGGAATTCGGTATTCTATCGACTAATTGAAAAACCAACTTACATAATGAGTCTTCATCTCCACTGCAATTTTGAAACTGAGCAAATGGTCCGCTTGAAGCTTTAGTTAACGGCAATCCAAGTGCTACACCTAAGATTGGGGTGTTTAATTTCCCCTTGGCCATCCCTGCTTCGAAAAGTATCCAAGGCCGGTCGACACTATTTGGCGTTAACAAACAAACAACATCAGTTGCTCCTTGTATGTTCTTAATTATTTCTGGGTACCATTCAACACCATATTCAATTCCCTGATTACCTTTTTTGTCAGATGATCTGAATGATTTCAGGACACCAGCACTTACTCGCTTGAGCAAGGTGCTAAATGCTTCGGCAATTTCCGCATCTCTTGTGTCATGGCTTATGAAAACCAAAGAGCTTGATGTTTTTGCAGTAGTTTGTTCTTTCTTTTCTTCAGAAGTATTACTCATGTTTTTCTTGTTTTATTTTATTAAAGCTAACAGCGATATATCAGGACATATGTCTGATATATCGCAAATATTTTATCTAATCTAAAAGGTTTTTAAATGAAGTAAAAGGAATTATTTCTTCGGTACCAACATGTCCATTCAATATCTTCTCGACAAGCCTATATTCTCATGCCTGTGCCGTAAATAAATATTCAAATACATTTCCGCCATAAACAGACTTACAGTTTACTTATAGAATTTGAAGCAGGAATTAAAAAGCATTTGACTTTAAAGAATTTGCTTAATCGTTTAAATTCAAATATTTTCGCTGAATCATTCTTATTACCCCACCTAACCTTAGCTGTATTTCCTTATGCTGCTTCTTAGATGTATTGTTTTTCTACTCTTACCTGTTGTCATAATCTCTTGCAAGGCTTCCAAAAGCACTGAAACTGATTCCAGACCGAACATTGTTTTAATCATAGCTGACGATGTCAGCTGGAACGATATTGGGCCCTATGGAAACCCTTCTATCAGAACACCGAATTTAGATAAGCTTGCCGCAGATGGAATGCTTTTCACAGAGGCTTTCCTTAGCACCAGTTCATGCAGTCCTAGCCGCACCAGCATAATTTCAGGACTTTACCCACACAATACTGATGCTGAACAGCTATCCTGGCCCTTGCCGGAGGATAAAAAGACTTTTGTTCAAGAATTAAAAAATTCAGGTTATTGGACCGGACTGGCAGGCAAATTCCACATGGGAGATGCCGTCCTAAACGACTTTGACGTAGTTCATGAAATGCAATGGATGGATGCCCCAATAGGACTTGACAGGCGACTGGTGGGCGATGGAAGTGGCTGTGATGAATGGATTAAACTTTTAAATGAAAGGCCAAAAGACAAACCTTTCTTTACATGGCTAGCTTCTTTTGATGCTCATAGACCGTATTACCCGGGCACTATTGATAAGCCATATTTACCTGAGGAAGTACGTATACCACCCTATATTCCGGAAACAGACAGCGTTAAAAAAGATTTTGCTCTCTATTATGAAGAAATAACTCGAATGGATGAATACATAGGTAAGGTAGTGGCAGAATTAGAAGCACAGGGAGTCTCTGAAAATACGATGATTGTGTTTATTTCAGATAATGGGAGAGCTTTTCCAAGGGATAAAACTACACTTTATGATGGCGGCATAAAAACTCCGTGGATTGTCAAATGGCCTTTAAAAGTCAAAAAAGGTTCTATAAATACTCAGCTTATCAGTTCAGTAGATATTGCTCCTACTTTCATGAAGGTTGCAGGTCTGGAACCACTAAAAGAATTTGACGGTCTTAATTTCCTGCCTTTACTCACCGATGTAAAGAAACAATTACGAACCGAGATATATGCCGAAGATCATTTTCATGATTTTGAGGATTATACACGTGCAGTACGTACTAAAGATTTCAAATATATTAAAAACTACTACCCAGATCTACCCAATACTCCTTCTGCTGATATTGTGCGTGACTTAAGTTGGCAAAGTATGAAATCAGAAAAAAGCAAAGGGACTTTAAATAATGTACAGCTCTGGTGCTTTCTTAGCCCAAGACCCGAGGAAGAATTATACAATATTGCTTTGGACCCAAATGAGCTAAATAATCTGGCAACTGATACCGAATACATGGAAACGCTGCAAGACATGAGAACGAGGTTAGAAACCATAAGAGAAAAAACAGCCGACTTTATTCCAGAGGAGAGAACACCCGACGACTTTTATAGAGAAACAGGTCTCCCAACTAAATACCGAATCAGGCCAAGACCTTCAAAATTGGAATATATGAAAGCAAGGGAACAAGGAATTACATTACAAAATGATGACATGGATTAAATTTATTGATTTGCATGTTTTTTAAATGTAATGCTTAGTTTAGTGTCCAGAGTGCTTCCCCGTAAATAGCCAATTTAATAGCGTAATTGATGCTAATTACCGGGAATCTGATGCTCTTACCCAGGTTGATAGATTTTCATGAAAATTGATAACAATCTCAAAATGACTAAAAAGATCGCACTAATAAGTATGTTTTGCATACTTGGAGTAGTCCTCATCTTCCATTTTTTAATTTATACAGAACAGATACCCTATGACAAAGTTTGGGCGGGTAAGCTGGAATCAATTGAAGAAATGAAGACTTTTGAAACCTTTTCTATACTACTGAATATCTTCATTCTGACAGTGCTAATCATCAAGTACAGACAACTCAAAAAAGGAGTCAGCCATAAAGTGATTGACGTTCTTATCTGGATTTTCACTGCTTTCTTTGCCTTAAATACTTTGGGCAATCTTTTTGCAAAAAGTACCTTAGAATTGGTTCTGGGCACTGCTCTAACATTAACTTCTGCCGTCTTGTGTTTTATTATTTTC
>JANSYO010000187.1 GCA_024742395.1 Cytophagales bacterium | reverse complement strand
TCAGGAAATTACCGGTGATGAAGGCAAACTAACGCTTAATCCAGAAAAGAATACGGTTTCAGTACCCATCCTTAGATATTTAGAAAAGCTTCAAATAAAGCAAGGTTTTGATATCAAACTCCACAAAAAAATGCCTTTGGGAAGTGGACTGGGAAGTAGCTCTGCAAGTGCAGTTGCAGGTGTTTTTGCTGCTAATCAGCTCCTTAACACACCCATGAAGGTAGAAGAGCTTCTACCCTTCAGTATGGAAGGAGAGCGGGTAGCTTGTGGAGCAGCTCATGCAGATAATGTAGCTCCTTCTCTTTTAGGAGGTTTTGTCATTATCAGAAGTTATAATCCTCTGGATTTTGTTAAAATCAGTACACCCGAAGAACTTTATGTCTCTATTGTGCATCCAGATCTGGAAGTTAACACCAAAGATGCACGTATTATTCTTCGTCAAGAGGCTATCCTGAATAAGATCATTGCTCAAACAGGCAATGTGGCCGGTATGGTGGCTGGTTTACTTACTTCTAATTATGAGCTGATTGGTCGTTCTATGACTGATCATTTAATTGAACCCAATAGAGCCATACTCATACCATATTTTGACGAAGTAAAAAAGGCAGCCATTGAAACCGGTGCATTGGGTGCTAGTATATCGGGTGCCGGGCCATCTATCTTTGCTTTTAGTAAAGGAAAAGAAAAGGCTGATCAGGTAGGGCAAACCATGAAAGAGGTTTTTGAAAGTGCCGATATTCATTCTAATCTCTTTGTTTCAGGGATTAATCAAAACGGCCCGAAAATTCTTGACTAAAAGACGATGACTTACAGAGCAGCAACAATTGATGAATTTGATGAGATTGCAAAACTGCATGCTCTAAGTTGGTCAAAATTTTACCGGGGAATATTCACCGATGAATATTTAGATAATAATCTATTGAAGGATCGCTTAGCCGTTTGGAAAGACAGAGCAGCAAATGTAGATCCAAAAAGGAAAGTGCTCATTGCCTCACAAAACGAACGCATTGTAGGTTTTGCCTGCACCTATTTAGATCATTCTTCGGGTTATGGTTCATTATTAGATAATTTACATGTACATGAAGATTATCAAGGTCAAGGAATAGGGCTGAAGCTATTGCAGATATCTTTTGATTGGGTTAAATCTGAACGACCTGATCAGGTCATGTTTCTGACTGTTTTATCAGAAAACAATAAGTCAAAAGCATTTTATTATCGATTTGGTGGTAAATTCATGGAAGAGTATTTTGAAAAAACACCTTATGGAGCCAAAGTCTCAGTGGAAAGAATCCTATGGGATACCCGCCCTGAATTAATAAAATGAAACAAAGAAATCTTCTACTGATACTAATAACATTCTTCAGTTTTCAATTCGCCTATTCACAGAATAAGCCTTTTAAGATTGCTGTTGCGGGTTTAACTCATGACCATGTAAATGAGGTTTTAGCCAAAGCCAATGCCGGGATTTACGAGTTAGTTGGTATTGCAGAAGCAAACCGTAGTTTGGCAGAAAGATATTCAAAACGTTATGGCTTTTCAATGAATATCGTTTACTCAAGTTTGTCTGAATTGCTTGCTGAAGTAAGTCCGGAAGCGGTATGTGCATATAACAGTATTAAAGAGCATTTAGAAGTGGTGCAATTATGTGCTCCAAAAGGCATTCATGTGATGGTAGAAAAGCCTTTAGCTGTCAGCCTTACAGATGCCCGAGCAATGGAAAAGTTGGCAAGAGCTAATAACATTAAGCTCATTACTAATTATGAGACCACCTGGTATCCAAGCAATCATAAGGTCAAAGATCTTTTAAGATCAGAAAATAAAGATTATGGTGAAATCAGAAAAATAGTTGTACATGACGGCCACCAAGGCCCAAAAGAAATTGGTGTCACTTCGGAATTTCTCTCCTGGCTAACTGACCCGGAGTATAATGGAGCCGGAGCCCTAATAGATTTTGGATGTTACGGGGCCAATCTTTCTACATGGCTACATGATGGTAAAAAGCCCATAAGTGTAACAGCCATAACTCAGCAAATCAAACCACATATTTATCCAAAAGTAGACGACGAGGCTACAATAATACTGAACTACCCACATTCGCAAAGTATTATTCAGGCCAGCTGGAATTGGCCTTTTGGGAGAAAAGACATGGAAGTTTATACAGTGCGTGGCTTCCTGAATCCTATTAACAAATATGAAATAGGTATTAAACCACATGAGAAGAATCCAGTTGAAAAAGTAAAGCTTATGGAGTTACCAACGCCTTTCAATGATTCCTTTCGATATTTAAAAGCTGTAGTCAGAGGAGAAATAAATGAAAGTTCTTCTGATTTATCTGCCTTAGAGAATAATATGGTGGTTATGGAAATTCTGCAAGCGGCTATGATTTCAGCAAAAGAGAACCGAACTGTTTATCTTAAAGAGTTAGCCGACTAGTTTTTATTTATCAAATGGGTAAGTTTCTTAGACACCCAAACAGAACCTGCACCTACAATAGCCCCGGCAAGTACATCTGAAGGATAGTGCTCGCCTGACCTGATTCTTGAGTAGCTAACTGCTGCGGCGTAACCAAATGAGGGAACGGCTACGTACCATTTCGGGAAACTACTGGTCAAAGTAGTTGCGGAAGCAAAAGCCACCGCTGCACTTCCGGAGGGAAAGGAATAGGAAGTTTTTGCTTGTACAGGGCTTAAGCCTTCAAGCACCAGATATGGGCGTTCTCTTTTGACAGTTTTCTTTAAAATGTAACCTACACCATAGGTTCCAAGTATGGCTACTGAGGCTTTCAATCCTTCTTTCTGAAGTTCCTTATCATGTTTAAGAAAGCCCGCTAATAAAATAGCAGCAGGTGTACCGATGGCCACATAATCGGCAGATTGACT
>JANSYO010000096.1 GCA_024742395.1 Cytophagales bacterium | reverse complement strand
GTTGACTATTGTTACGAGTTACACCCTGGAGAGGATGTTTTTGACGGTACTACCTTTGAAATGTTTTTGGATGCTTTAGATGGCCACTCAAGAGCATGTATCAATTACGACCCATCTCATTTCGTTTTACAGGCACTTGATTATGTACAATTTATCGATTTCTATCATGAAAGAATCAGGGCTTTCCATGTAAAGGATGCTGAATTTAACCCAACGGGTAAGCAAGGTGTTTACAGTGGTTATGCTAATTGGGCGGATCGTGCTGGTAGATTCAGGTCTTTGGGTGATGGTCAGGTAGACTTCGCCACTATTTTCAGTAAGCTTTCGCAATATGATTACGATGGCTGGGCCGTATTGGAGTGGGAGTGCTGTATCAAAGACTCAGATCAGGGTGCCGCTGAAGGAGCTCCTTTTATTAAGGATCATATTATTCAGGTAGTAACCAGAGCATTTGATGATTTTGCGGCCACAGGAGCCGATGAAGAAGTAAACAAGAAAGTTTTAGGTATTTAAAAAAAAAATTTTCTATCCTTGTTCTATTTGGTTCAAATAGAATCAATTGTATTAAGAAAACATCTGACTTAGTCAGATGTTTTTTTTTGCCAAAAACCATGTTTTCTTCCAAAAAAGAGGTTTTTTGAGCAGGGTCTCAAATTTGAAACTATCAAAATCATATTTAATATTTGTACAGGAGGCTTTAAGAATATTCTACATTTCAAAACAAGATTTTATCGATTCAAAATAAAATTTGGTTTTGGGTAGGTGTTACCGGATAAAGATTGATGTAACACCGAAAAATATGTGAATATTTCAAAAGTTTTCTGGCATAAATCCAATTATTATATCATTAATACTAAATAAACAAATTTAAGTTTTGATATTAGAATTGGAAACGAAGTAAAATTATTTACTTTTGCCAAAGTACGCTTAGAAAACATCTTGATGAAGTTGAAAAGCAAAATATTCTTTTACTAAAATTTAACAAAATATTCGAAATGAAAAAAATTGAGGCAATTATCAGAAAGTCGAAGTTCTCTGAAGTACGTGATGCTCTACATGCGGTAGAAGTAAATTTCTTTAGCTATTGGGATGTAACGGGTGTTGGAAATGAAAAGGAAGGTCATGTATACCGTACTATAAGCTACAGTACAACAGATATTCAAAGAAGATGTGTGTCTATCGTGGTATCTGACGAATTCGAAGCAAGAACTATAGAGGCAATTATTAAGTCTGCTTACACAGGTAATGTAGGTGATGGTAAGATTTTCGTTTCTGATGTACAAGAGACATACAGAATCAGAACCGGAGAAAAAGGTTCTCCTGCAATTAACTAAGAAGAGTTTAAACTTATATATCTAAGTCGGCTTCCCATCTGGGAGGCCGACTTTTTTTTGGTGTGGCCTCAAATGAAAATTTTGCGATTATCGAAAAAGCCTATTTTTATTCCCTTTTGCTTGGTTTCGAAAGAATATACCGTTTAAGGTCATTGTATGAAGGGAAAATATTGACAAACTTTAGAATCTACATAGAAATAATAAATTTTATAAATGCATAAGTGCGAAATAAAATACTGTTCATGCGTCAATATTGGGTGTTTAACGATTGATTATTTTATGCATATTGAAATAGTGCAATTATTTTACAGAAATACAAAATTTTATTAAATCAGAAAAAATTAGAATAAAATATTGTCTGCTATTTGAGAATGCCATATAATTGCAATGTGAAATCGGAAAAAGGTTTAGTTAGCCGTTCGCTTAACGTACTTGATCCTACGAACGAAAGGCAAACCGTAATTTCTGAATCACAGCACGTTAAGGAAGTGTATCTAAAAAATATCAAAACTAAACTAACTAATCGTTATGGATGGATTATTTACCGCGAACAATGTATGGATGATGATCTGTACTGGTCTCGTTTTCTTTATGCACCTTGGGTTCTCCTTCTTGGAGATAGGGCTTACAAGATCAAAAAACACCGTCAATATTTTATTTAAAAATGTATTCATCATCACTGTTGGACTTTTGCTTTATGCACTTTGCGGTTTTAACATGATGTATCCAGGGTTTGAAGAAGGATCTTCTGGTTTCTTTGGTTTTGCAGGATTCGGTATAGCGGCTCCTGAAAACGGAATGACTCCTGATTATGCCGATGGTGGTTATACTTGGTGGACAGACTTTTTGTTCCAAGGTATGTTTGCTGCTACAGCAGCGACAATTGTATCTGGAGCTGTAGCTGAGCGTGTAAAGCTTAGCAGCTTCATGATTTTTACAGTATTATATGTGGGTATCGTTTATCCTATCGCCGGCTCATGGAAATGGGGTGGAGGTTTCTTAGATATGATGGATACTCCTTTTTATGATTTCGCGGGTTCTACTTTGGTTCACTCTGTAGGTGGTTGGGCAGCTGTAGTAGCTGTTGCACTTCTTGGGCCACGTATTGGCAAGTATGCTGAGGATGGTTCTGTTAAGGCTATACCAGGTCACAGCCTTCCGTTTGCCGCAGCCGGTGTGTTAATTCTATGGTTAGGCTGGTTTGGCTTTAACGGTGGATCAGTTCTTTCTGCAGATCCTGAGTTAACTTCACTAACTCTTGTAACTACTTGTTTAGCTGCAGCTGCTGGTGGTGTAGGTGGATTCTTATTCGATTTACTTCTTTATAAGAAGTATGATCTTACCATGTTCTTGAATGGTATATTGGCAGGTCTAGTGGGTATCACAGCTGGTGCAGACCAGATGAGCCCTAACGAAGCTATGATAATCGGTGCTATTGCTGGTATTCTTGTAGTAGTTGCCGTTGGTTTTGTAGATAAATTAAAACTAGACGATCCAGTAGGAGCTATTGCTGTACACTTAATCTGTGGTATCTGGGGAACGTTAGCTGTAGGTTTATTCGGTAACCTTGCTGGTGTTGATCAGTTTATCTCTCAATTAATTGGTGTGGGTACCTATGCAGCTTTCTGCTTAGTGACTTCAGGTATTATTCTTTATGCTCTTAAAGCTACAATTGGTTTAAGAGTTACTAAAGAAGAAGAAATAGAAGGTTTAGATCTTCATGAGCATGGTATGACTGCTTACGGAGATTTCAGCACAAAATAATATAGAAGTATCTACTTTTAGGAAAAACGGGCCTTTGGCCCGTTTTTTTTTGTGCTTTCCACTCACAAAAAAGAGAATATTTGATGAAAGTGGCTGTTTCTTCTTTGTTACAATATAATATAGTGTATATAGTTACAAATACAGAATAAAAAATTATGAAAAATGAAATTGTAGTATTCTAAGAAATACTATTTCGTATAAATGAAAAATTTAATATAGATAAAAATAAAAATAGAATATTTGGTTGAAATTAAAATATGGCGAATATTTGCACAGGATCGAGTACAAGTAAAAACTATTAATTAAACCATAGAAAATAATGAGAAAGATTTATTTAGCAATACTTGCTTTTGTAACTCTAAATGCTGTGCAAGCACAAGACAGTCCTTTAACTTTTTCAGGATACGTTGATACATACTACTTCGCAAACTTGAACGGAGTAAGTGGAGCAGGTGCCAATTTAGGTGCCTCAGGTTTTGAAAGAATTTTCGATCACAATGCAAATTCATTCCAGGTAGGTTTGGCTCAATTAATGACCACCTACGAAGCAGGTTCTGTAACAGGTGTAATTGATTTAACTTTTGGTAACCATGCTGATTTAGGAAACTATGTTTGGGTAGCAGGTTCTTCTACTGGTATGGCTATTAAGCAAGCTTATTTAAGCTGGGCAATGAGTGATGCGGTAAGTTTAACTGCAGGTACATTCGGTACAAACGTTGGTTATGAAGTAATTGATGCTCCTGCTAACTTTAACTATTCATTGTCGAATCTATTTGGTAACGGTCCTTTCTATCATACTGGTATTAAGTTAGATGTGGCTCCAACAGACAACTTTGGTTTCATGTTAGGAATCAATAACGGTCTTGATAGCAAAGACGATTTTAACAAAGCAAAAGGTATTATGGCTCAGGTTTACACAGCCCCTGTAGATGGCTGGGATCTATACCTGAACTACTATGCTTCTGACGAAGGATTAGACGGTGCTACTGAAAAGTATAAGTGGTTTGATATTACTACTTCTTATCAGGTAACTGACAACTTTTTAGTAGGTCTTAACGCTGTGCCTTACGGTTCATTAAATGATGGTGTAGATACAAAAAAATGGTGGGGTGCAGCTCTATATCTAAATGGTAACCTTACAGAGAAGTTTGGTCTTGGTGTTAGAGCAGAGCGTTTTGATAACTCTGAAGGTGGTATCTACTTAATCGATACTAACGGTGATGGTACTGCAGTAACATCATTAACATTAACTGGTAACGTGGATATTACTGATCACTTAATGTTTAAGCCTGAAGTTAGATTTGATTCTTACACCCCAACTTCTGGTTTCCAGCTAGTTGATGGTGATGGTGCAGGTAAAAATAGTCAAACGACTATCGGTGCCGCAATGATCTTCCATTTCTAAGAAAGTATACTTAATCAGCAAACTATAATCAAATAAGGGTTTGGAGCATTTTGCTCCAAACCCTTTCCTTTTGTACTCTACCGCAAAATAAAGGAGTAAAGTCGGGTTTAAACCCCAATGTGCTTTTAGTACCTTTACAAAAATTCTAAAAAGAAGAATGGCAAATTTTGAGTTAACCAAGGACTTCTTAGAGGCTACCATAGACGCTGTAAAAAGAAAGGACGCCGATTTCATCGAAAAGGAAATTGCTGATCTTTATCCTGCGGATATTGCTACAATTCTTTATGAGCTTGATGGGCCTGAAGCACATTATGTTTTTCAGTTTCTGGACACAGAAACCGGAGCAGATGTTCTTTCAAGTATAGATTCGGACGACAGGAAGCGTTTTATAAAAGAGCAGTTTGAGGTAGAAGAAATTGCAAAATATGTCAATCTCTTTGACTCAGATGATGCGGTGGATTTGCTTAACGAGCAAAGTATCGAAGTTCGTGAACGGGTAATTGCATTATTAGAGGATAGGGAGCAAGCCCGATTTATCCTTGATCTGTTACATTATCCGGAAGATGTAGCCGGTGGTCTTATGCAGAAAGAGCTTGTGAAGGTGTTTGAAGATCAGACGGTTAGTGAGTGTGTAGAACAGATTAGAGATCAGGCAGAATCAGTAGATAAAGTATATGCCGTTTATGTTGTAGATACAGAACACAGGTTGAAGGGTATTGTATCTCTAAAGGAAATCGTACTAGCCAGAAAGAATACAAAGATAGGTAATGTAGTGCAGGAAGACATTGTTTGGGTAGAGACAACTCTACCTGGTGAAGAAGTGGCCGAAGTTATGCAGCGTTATGATCTTGAGGTTATTCCTGTAGTTAATGCGGTAGGCAGACTCCTGGGTAGAATCACCATAGATGACGTTGTAGATTTTATCACTGAAAAGGCCGATGAAGACTTTCAAGCGGTAACAGGTATTACAGGCGAGGTAGAGGAGGATGACAATGTGTGGCAATTGGCTAAGTCAAGGTTGCCATGGTTGGTGGTAGGAGTAATAGGCAGTTTGTTGGCGGCTACAGTAATTAAAGGATTTGAAAGCAGGCTTGTTCAGATTACGGCCTTAGCCTTATTTATTCCAATTATGGGTTCTACCGGCGGAAATGTAGGAATACAAACTTCTTCATTAATTGTACAGAGTTTGGCTGAAAAGACGGGTTTAAGTCTTGGTTTGGGAGAAAGGTTATTTAAAATTGTCAAAGTGGCTCTTCTCAATGGTGTGGTTATTGGAGCTTTGACAGGATGTTATGTTTATATAATAGGAGAGCCTGAGTTATTCTGGGTGGTCTGTTTGGCGTTGCTTTCAGTTGTGATGTTGGCTTCTATTATGGGTACCATCACCCCACTTGTTTTAGATAAATTCGGGATAAACCCTGCAGTGGCTTCGGGCCCATTTATAACCACAGCAAACGACTTAGTGGGCATTAGTACCTATTTTTTTATTGCGAATTGGCTTTTATAATTTATGGTTGCTGTAATTCAAAGAGTAAGTGAAGCTTCTGTAAAAATTGATGGAGTAATATCCGGAGCAATAGATCGGGGATTTGTAATATTGCTGGGAATCTGCAATGAAGATTCCCATGAGGATATAGAGTGGTTGAGTAAAAAAATCTGCGGTCTAAGAATCTTTTCTGATTCAGAGGGTAAAATGAATCTGAATATTTCTCAAATAGATGGCGATATTCTTCTAATCAGTCAATTTACCCTATTGGCGGCCACAAAAAAGGGTAATCGCCCCTCATTTATTCAGGCTGCACGTCCTGAGGTGGCAATCCCTCTTTACCAAAAGGCTATCCAAAGGTTTTCCCAAGATCTCGGAAAAAATATACAAACAGGAGAATTTGGAGCAGACATGAAAGTCTCTTTGTGTAATGATGGTCCGGTTACTATTGTAATTGACACAAAGGATAAAAAATAACCCCAAACTTTTCAGATTGGGGTCAGTCATTATTTATTTGTTGCAACAATTACAGTTGCCTGTAGGCCATAATGCCACCTAAAACATTATGTACTTTATTAAAACCTTGTGCTTCTAGGTACTCTTTTGCTCTGCCACTTCTGGCACCACTTCTGCAGTGGATATAAATATCTTCGTCCTCCATACCTTCAAATTCATCTAAACTTGAGGGCAGGTCGCCCAGCGGTATCAAAACTGCACCCAGATTATCTTCTTCATACTCATCCGGGTTTCTTACATAAAATAAATTGATTTACTCACAGCTATCCAGCAGTTCTATAAGCTCTTGTACGCTTATGACGTTATTACTGTCCATTGTCTATATAATTTATCTGGAGAGCCAAATGTTTACTTCATCTCCAATTTTTAAACTTGTTCCTGATTCTGGTCTTTGACGTACCACTGTTCCTGACGGGGCTCCGGAACCTTCATCATACAAAATATTCCCCATGCTAAGCGAAGAGCCGGCCACAAGAATATCGGCTTCTTCATAGGTCATTCCTACAAGGTCAGGAACTGAAACCGAGGTGTTTCCAAATCCATCGCCCGCCACTAGTGTTATCTTTGAACCTTTTGGTACGCTTTTACCTACACTTATTTCTTCGCCATCCAGCTTTATTTTCAGAACAGTGTTTTTTTCAATTGCAGGAATGAATTCTGTACCCTGAATTTCAAGACCAATACTTGAGAGTAAATTACTGGCAGAATTAACAGATCGGCCAATAATGTTTGGTACACTTACTTTTGGTACTTTATCAGTGATGATTGTTAAGAATATTTTTCTTCCCTTTTTAACCGGCGACTCAGGTTTTGGATATTGAGAAAATACTGTCAATGGTTTTAATCCGTTCACGAAAGTAGAATCACTGACTTCAAACTTCAAACCTTTTGAATCTAACAGTGATTCGGTTTCATCTAAGCTTAATCCTTTCAAATCAGGAGTGGTTAAGCTTTCTCCATGATTGGTGGTCCATGGAAGATAGATAAAAAAGAATGAAAAGAAGAGAACTAAACTAGCCGCAGCAATAATTCCGATGTGTATCAGAAGGTCTGTACGGGAGTTTGTATTTAGTTTAGGCATATGAATTAATGGAGTTCAGGACAAATTAATGGCTTTAAAAGCATTCTGCAAAGGATAACTTTAATTGAAAGGACTTAGTGTCTGTTTGAAAGGATTTTTTGCATGTATTTTCCTAAAATGTCAAACTCGAGATTCACAGAATCTCCCACTTTTAAAAGTCCCAAATTTGTATGTTCCCATGTATAAGGTATAATAGCCACTGAGAACCCTTTGTCTGAGGAGTTCACAACCGTCAGACTTATGCCATTTATACAAACTGAACCTTTTTCAACGGTAATGTTGCCTTTCTGATCATCATAAGAAAAGCTTAATAAATAGGAACCGTCCTTATTTTCTATTTTCTCTAAAACTCCTGTTTGATCTACATGTCCCTGTACAATATGACCATCAAAACGTCCATCAGCCTTTAAGCATCTTTCTAGGTTAACTTTATCACCTACTTGTAAGGAGCCTAAATTTGTTTTTTGAAGGGTTTCTTCAATGGCTGTTACAGAATATGTGTCATTATTCACAGATTCAACAGTAAGGCAGACACCATTGTGAGAAAGGCTTTGATCTACTTTTAATTCCGGGCTTATACGGGCCTGTAAAGTGAATGTTCTATTTGTGCCGCTTGTACTCACCTGTTTAAGTACAGCCATATCTTCGATGATTCCGGTAAACATGTTAATCCTTTAGATGTGATCGCAAATTAAAAGCTTATAATGCTTATTTTCGCCGAAAAGTTTACAAAACTATGTTGAAGAACAAATACTTTAAGTGGGGTGTAGGTCTTATTTTCATTGCTGCGGCTATATATTCATTAACTATGAATCAAAAGTCTTTTGAGGAAAAGACTTCTGAAGATAGAGCAGAATATCTGGAAACGTTAAAATCGATGGATCCTTCACCGGTGGGTGGTATTTCAGGATTTACAGATTTTAACTATTACCCTGCTGATGAAAAATTTGTGGTGACAGCAGATTTTGAAGAGGTTATCACTGATCAACATTTCACAGTTTTTATGACTGATGGTAGTACTGAGGAGCTGGAAGTTGCCGGTGAAGCTTCGTTTAAGATTAATGGCCAGGAGCTGAAGGTTACACTCTATGACGAAGGCGAAACGTTGCTTCTTCCGTTTACTGACTTAACGAATGATAAAGAGACTTATGGGGGCGGCCGTTATGTAAATGTGGTAAAAACCAATAATAATAAGCTTCAAATTGATTTTAATGATGCACATAATTTTTACTGTGCATATAACGAGTCATTTATTTGTCCGGTACCGCCAGCACATAATGATCTTAAGATTGCCATTACCGCCGGAGAGAAAAATTTCAAATAGGTATCTCAGTTGTACTTTTCACCTCTGACATGACGAAATAACTATTTATTAATGATACACCCGGAATAATAGAAAGCTTTAGTTGGTGAAATTTATGATAGGTATCCATGTCTGGTACAATGATTTTCAAAAGATAATCAAATCCCCCGGAAACGAAGTTACATTCTACTACTTCCGGTAACTTCTCAATGGTTTCATCAAATACACTTGATATTTCTACGGTTTGTTTTGTGAGAGTAACCTGACTGAAAACTGTCAATGAGTTTCCTACTTTTTTCTTATCCAGGATGGTGACATATTTTTGAATTATACCCTCGTTTTCCATCCTTTTTACACGATCAAATACGGGTGTTTGAGTCAGGCTTATTTTGTCTGCAATCTCTTTGTAAGTGTATTGTGCATTCTCTTGAAGAAGCTTTAAAATTTTTCTATCAGTACTATCCATTAAGACCGTATATTATTTGGAAGAATAAATCTCTTTTTCGGTAATTATTACCTAGTCATAATAGGAAATTATTCTCCCTACTATGGCTCAAAAATAAGAATATTCTGAATTGGACTCCAATGATATTAAATATTTCTGTTCTGCATATCTTTGTGGCACAATTACACTTTATCAATACAATACACTTCTCAACAAGCTAAAAAGCAATGCTCATAGGCGTTCCGGCAGAAATTAAGAATAACGAAAACAGAGTTGCTCTGACTCCTGCCGGAGTTGCGGAGCTCACTCGTCATGGTCATAAAGTGATGATCCAATCTGGTGCGGGTTCAGGAAGCGGTTTTGAAGATTCTGAATATATAAGCACAGGTGCCGAAATTGTCGGATCCATTGAAGATGTGTATTCAAGAGCAGAAATGGTTCTTAAAGTAAAAGAGCCTATTGAGAGAGAATATTCCCTTGTAAAAGAAAACCAGTTGCTTTTTACTTATTTTCATTTCGCCAGTTCTTTTGAATTGACAAATGCAATGGTAAACTCAAAATCAGTTTGCATAGCGTATGAAACTGTAGAGAGTAAAGATGGTTCACTTCCACTGCTGGTACCTATGTCAGAGGTAGCTGGTAGAATGGCCATTCAGGAAGGGGCAAAATATTTGGAAAGACCGCTAAAAGGTAAAGGCATTCTACTTGGTGGTGTTCCGGGAACACCCAGAGGTAAAGTTCTTATTTTAGGTGGTGGTATAGTAGGAACACAAGCGGCCAAAATGGCGGCGGGTTTGGGTGCAGATGTAACCATTATGGATATCAATCTTCAAAGATTAAGATATCTGGCAGATGTGATGCCGGCCAACGTTACCACCATGATGTCAAATACGCACAACATAGCTCAGGCAATTAAAGATGCTGATTTGATAGTGGGGGCGGTATTGATTCCAGGAAGAAAGGCTCCTCATTTGATAAGAAGAGAGATGCTTAAAAGCATGAGGCCGGGTACTGTTTTAGTAGATGTTGCGGTAGATCAGGGAGGATGCATAGAAACATGCAAGCCTACTACCCATGAAGACCCTACCTTTATTATTGATGATATAGTTCACTACTGTGTGGCAAATATGCCTGGTGCAGTACCATATACTTCTACTCTTGCTTTAACAAATGCTACACTTCCCTATGTTATTCAATTAGCAAACAAAGGATGGGAAAGGGCTTGTGAAGAGAATGAAGAACTTAAAAAAGGATTAAACATTGTTAAGGGCGAAATAGTCTATTCAGGTGTTTCTGAGGCTTTTGAGCCGGTAAGTGCTTAAGAATTTGGTAAAAGAATATTAGATTTCCTTAAACTGTTATGATGTTAAAGAGCTTGGAATATTTCCTTGCTCTTTTTGTTTTATAGTGGGCTGATTGTCCTTTCTGCACAGTATTTATACTCATTATAAATTCTATATCGCAAGAATATTCTTCCGTAAGCTTTGCGTATGTTGTATCAATTATCAAGTGAGTGATGAGTTAATATTCTGACCTTATACCAAAGTGTCTAAGAAAAAATATAAAAAGTTAGACAAAATGAAATTTATATTTCCTATTATTGGTTAGAGTTCTCAAAGGAGTAGAATACATGTCTAAAAAGATTGTCATTATTGGGTCTGGTTTTTCTTCATTAGCGGCATCCTGCTATCTGGCGAAGGCTGGGTATGATGTGACCGTGCTCGAGAAAAATGCTGAAGTAGGAGGAAGAGCACGCCAGTTAAAAAAGAATGGCTTCACCTTTGATATAGGTCCAACTTTCTATTGGATGCCCGATGTATTTGATCGTTTCTTTTATGATTTTGGAAAAAAGACGTCTGATTATTACGAACTCATCCAATTAGATCCGGGATATCAAATATGTTTTGGTGAAAAGTATTTTATTCCAGTTTCTGCAGATTTTGAAGAAACAAAGAAAACCTTTGAGCGAATTCAAAAGGGCAGCTCAGCTAAACTTCAAAGCTTTATTAATAAAGCAGAAGACAATTATGAAATTGCCATAAAGGACTTAGTTTATCAGCCTGGTGAATATCTGATGGAGATTGTAACGCCTAAAACGGCCATGAAACTGGGCTCTTTTGTCGATACAATAAAAAAGCAGGTAGCCAGGCACATAGATCATCCGGATTTACGTGAAGTGCTGGAGTTTCCAGTTTTGTTTCTTGGTGCCAAGGCATCCAATACACCGTCTTTTTATAACTTCATGAACTATGCTGATTTAAAATTAGGAACATGGCATCCTAAAGGCGGTATGTATGAGGTAGTTAAGGCCATGAGAAATTTGGCTGCGGAACTGGGTGTTAATTTTGAAACCAACAGTGCGGTAGAAGAAATAATAACTTATGGTGATGAAGTTCAGGGAGTCAAAGTTAATGGTCAGGTAAAGTCTTGTGATATACTCCTGAGCGGAGCAGATTATCATCATACCGAGACTTTACTTCCAAACAATAAGAAGCAATACTCAGAAAAGTATTGGGCTAAAAAAACGTTTGCCCCTTCAGCCTTATTGTTTTATGTGGGGTTTGATAAAAAGCTCACTAATCTGGAGCATCATACGCTCTTTTTTGATACCGACTTTGAGAAACATGCAGAAACCATTTACGATAATAAAACTTGGCCTGAAGAACCTCTTTTTTATGGAAGTTTTCCAAGTAAAACAGATAGTGAAGCAGCCCCTGAGGGCAAGGAAGCCGGCATATTTTTAATTCCGATTGCTCCGGATCTCGAAGATTCGCCTGAAATCAGAGAGAAATATTTTAACTTAATAATGCAAAGACTTGGTACTTTGACGGGTCAGGAAGTGAAGGATTCTGTGATCTTCAAAGAATCGTTCTGCGTAAATGATTTCAAATCTGAGTATAATTCTTACAAAGGAAATGCGTACGGGCTTGCTAATACGTTATTCCAGACACACATATTAAGACCTAAGCTGAAAAGCAAAAAATTGAGCAACCTTTATTTTACTGGTCAGTTAACAGTTCCCGGGCCAGGTGTACCTCCGGCACTTATCTCAGGGAAAATAGTCAGTGATTTAATCCTAAAATACGAAAATAAACTATGAAGTCGCTTTTTGATTCATCCAGCTATGATTGCAGTAAGCTTATAACGAATGCTTACAGTACCTCATTTTCAATGGGAATAAAGCTATTTGGTCCTTCAATAAGACCATCAATCTATGCTATTTATGGTTTTGTTAGATATGCTGATGAAATTGTAGATACATTTGGTGATTATGATCAGGAAACTTTACTTGATGAATTTGAGCTTGAATACGAAAGAGCCATAGAACGAAAGATTAGTCTTAATCCTATATTAAATTCGTTTCAGGAGGTTGTTCACAAATTTGATTTGTATGACTATGTCAGGGATTTTATGCGAAGCATGCGTTATGATTTGAGCGTTAATGAATACAAAACAGAGGAAGCATATAAAGATTACATTTACGGGTCGGCAGATGTTGTGGGTCTGATGTGTTTAAGAGTTTTTGTTAACAACGACAATAATCGCTTTAATGAATTGAAAGATTATGCGATGAGATTGGGCTCAGCTTTTCAAAAAGTTAACTTTCTGCGTGATTTAAATGCAGATTTAACGGAATTAGGCAGGTCATACTTCCCTAATTTAAACACCAGCGTACTGGATAATGAAACAAAAAATGCGATTATTTTAGATATAGAAGAGGATTTCAGAGAGGCATATAAAGGTATTGTGAAATTACCAATGGAAGGGCGAATGGGTGTATATTTGGCTTACAGATATTATCAAGGACTTTTAAGAAAAATAAAGCGTCTGGATAGTAAACAAATAATGACGAGCAGAATAAGAATATCTGACCCTAAAAAGGTGTTTATACTTTGCAAGGCATACACACGTTACAAGTTAAATATGATATAAAATGGTTCTTCTTAAGGTTGTCATTCTTTTTAGATTGTTTGCCGTAAATGACTGTTCGTCTCTTCATGACTTGAGAAGCCATTTTCATGACATGAAGTCTGGAGAAAAAGTAGACGAATTCCTTAAGAAATATTCAGGAGTTAGCTGTAAAAAGGCTGTACCGTATATAGCGGTAGCAGAAATGCTTCAGGCCAAGTACGCTTTTTTGCCAACCGCTAAGTTTTTTCACTTTAGATCTGGGAAGGAAAAACTGGAAAACTATATAAGTGAGAATCCGAATGATATAGAAGCACGGTACGTAAGACTTTTGGTGCAGATTAACGCCCCCTCCTTTATTGGCTACAGTGATAAAATTGAGGAAGATTTGAAAATACTGAAATCAAGAATTGGTCAGTCTGGACTTAGCAAAGAGTACCAAAAAGTGATGTTTGATAAATTAAGAAAATTAGGTTTACAAGTATGAGTTATTTGTTTTTTGCTGCGGTTACTTTGGCTACTTTTTTAGTGATGGAAGGGGTAACATGGTGCACACATAAGTTCGTAATGCATGGGTTTTTATGGTATTTACATGAAGATCATCATCAGCCTAAGTATCAGGGGATTTTCGAGAAAAACGATGCATTCTTTGTGATCTTCGCATTGCCAAGCATTTTACTATTTTACTTTGGTTTAGAACCTGTATTGAATTTTAAGTTTTTTATAGGTTTGGGGATTTTGTTTTATGGGATTGCCTACTTCCTCATTCATGATGTGCTGATACATCAAAGATTCAAGTGGTTTAATAACATAAAAAGTCCTTATCTTCTGGGTTTACGAAAAGGGCATAAGGTTCATCATAAACATTTAGGAAAAGAAGACGGAGAATGTTTTGGTATGTTGTATGTGCCCATTCGTTATTTTCGAGAGGCTAAGAGATGAAACAGTTTACTTATCTATTAGTAGATATTGGCTGCATTCTGGTGCCGTTTCTTTTTAGCTTTTATAAACCAAGGCCTTTTTATAAAGAGTTGACAAATTTCTTTCCTGCTAATCTGATAGTAGCTCTATTATTTCTGATTTTGGACTATTATTT
>JANSYO010000416.1 GCA_024742395.1 Cytophagales bacterium | reverse complement strand
GACTTTATGTTTTCACCGCAATCGAGAGGAAAATCCATGCGATAGACTTTTCCGGTGTTAGTTCCTTGGAAACCATACCACTGTCCTTTCATTTTTGTAAGCTGTAGGCTTTGGGGTTGTCCGGAAATGCCGTTTGTTTCTAAATCATCAATGTTAAGGGAAACACTGGATAGATCGGTTCCTAAATTCACCCTGTATAATGTACCACCTACCCCAGTCACAAAACCGATGTATTCATTTAATTCTTCTGTTAATTCAATACGTAAAGGACTTTCACTAAAAATGCCATCCCCAATATTGGTAATTGTAGGAATGGAGAAAAGATTAGTTCCAAAGTTGAGGAAATAGAGGCTTTTGTTATCAAAACCAGTACCTAGACCATACCAATTGCCACAGTTATTGATAAGTGTGATATCTGAGAGCCCTGCACCAGAGACAGTTGCCGTATTAATGATATCATCCACTGTTGGTGAATTGGTAATTGAATTACCGAAGTTGATGAGGGTGAAAGTACTTCCGAAATAGTTTGACATTGCCACTATTAAATTCCCTTTATCATAGGCGTAGTTCAAATTAGAAAATTCAGAACCAACATCATTAACAACAAATGCAGCAGTCGACGGGTTGTTATTAATCGAACTGCCAAATGAAATAAGAATTAGTTGATTGCTGCCTCCATTATGGACTAATCCATACCAATTACCATTTTCTTTTAATAATTTAATAGGAGCTGGTTTGTTGAGTAATCCACCAATATTTCCAAGGTTGTTGATAGTGGGGGCGTTTTCAAGGCTATTTCCGAAATCCAGTCTTATGATATTCTTGCCAGCTTTGTTGACAACAAAGCCATACCATAGATCATTTTCTGAAACTATTTCAATATCCCTGAGGTCGCCACTTAAACTGTTTATTTCCGTAACCACAGGAGTTTCATGCAATTCTCCACTACAGAAGTCCCATTGATAGCTGACAGCATTAATAGAATTATTAGTAATGTCAACATACTGCCCCTGACAAATATTACTATCTAT
>JANSYO010000303.1 GCA_024742395.1 Cytophagales bacterium | reverse complement strand
TGTGCTCTGTTCTTCATTAGTGGAACTCATTGTACAAAAGAGACTTTCTGAAGTGGCAGCCGAATGAGTTAACTCCCCAGGCGAAAATTTTCATTTTTCGTTTCATGCGGGTTTGTTACCTCCGCTTTGTTGTTGCACTATGTGCATTGTGCTTTGGGATCGTTCATTCTGGTCAGGGCCTGTTTCGTGGAGGATATAATCCAATAGAAACACAAGGGCCAAGTTCTGATGATTTTTTGTTGTATTCCAAAAGTCAAGTCATTCACCGAGAGACGGATGTGCAACTATTGTGCTATGATGATACTCTTAAACTAACTTGTGTGATACCGAAAGCAACGTATACTATTCAATGTTGGACGCAAGATATGATTTTATCCTTTGAATTGCCGTTGTACAACTATTTCTATCTCTACAGTCCTGGAAACAACTTTGAATATTACAGAGCCGCATGCAATCCAGATAAGCATATCATTTGGTATATGGGCTGTCCCACAGGGGATGACCCTAACCCCGGTTGCCTTATCTCATACAATTATGACACAAAGGTCCAGTTATACAATGTTTCAGTATCCAATGCCGATATAGAAGTAAATTACATGGCCCCTTGGATGTATAACCATGGAGCTAATGTGTACACAAATGGATGGGACAAAAATTTGGATTTGTTCTTTTTTAATAGCTTTGATGTGAATACTGGTATTCTTTCTGGACCCTCTAATACGTTTGCGAAAGATTCTGCGTGTGCATTATTCAACTCGACTATTGTGGCGATGAGTGGCGATTCACTTCAGTTCATGAATGCGAATAATTATGAGCTCACCTCTACTGTGACCCAATCCTTTCAGTATTGCTATACCGATAATATTTACCTTTATTTATTCGATGTACAAAGCTCTTCTGTTAACCTATATGCATACAATGAAGAGGGCCAAGCTCAGTTCCGAATTCCATTTTCGCCTAACTCAACAATGAATGGTTTTAGGCCTTCGTTCTCTTATGATACACTAGAAAATATCTTCATATATGACGGACAAAGTATTTTGTACCGTGTACCAATCAATACACCGAGTTCTGTGGATTCCTTTTCTATCGCAGATTCTTTCTCAAAGTTTGCTGGAGTGGATGCTCTTTCCAATATCTATTTTATAGACGACTCTCCTTCTGTTACATCAAAAGAATCAATCTATGTGCAACAGTATTCCCCAGATATGTCAGGCGCCAAATTGCTTCAGTTTTCTGTCAC
>JANSYO010000396.1 GCA_024742395.1 Cytophagales bacterium | reverse complement strand
GCTATTTTTCGCTTAAGTTATTGATTTTATTGGATAAAAAAATTTAAAAAAGTATTGGGGGTGAGAGTGCTGCGAGCGTTATATGAGGTGTGATAGGTGTTATGGGGTGTTATACACCCCCTATAACACCTTAGTTATTTGGCTGTTTTTGCCACTTTTTAAACTTCAATGCCTCAATTCTCTGATAAAGAGGCAGAGTTAGGGGCAGAATCCAGTTAACAAACCGAGATATCTGGCTGAGCTGACTTGGGAAAATATTACGCTTATATTTGGCAAGGCCCTTAATTGCGGCATTGGCAACTTGTTCTGCGGTCTGAGCAGGCCATGGTACGGGCGCTTTGGTCTGAAAGAATTCTGTTTTGGTGGCAACTGGGCATAATACACTTATACTGGCGTTTTCAGGCTTTTCCCAGCGATACGCATCGGCCCAAGCGATCAAGGCTGACTTGGTTGCGCTATAGAGAGCGTAGCCGGCAAGGCTATGGTAGCCCATAAAGCTTGCGGTTATGAGAATTTGATAAGGGTTTGAGTAGCGTTTTTGCATGGCTTGTGCGGTGTAAATGGGACTAAAGGTATTGCATGCGAATATGTTGTTAATGCGTTTCCAATCCGCTTGCTGCTGCTCGTAATAGGCAAATCCGGCATTAGCAATGAAAATATCAATTTGACCTAATTCTTTTTCAGCTAAGTCTAATATTCCTTCGATCTGCTCAGGTTGTGAGATATCCCCTTGATGACATATGACACTATTGGGCAAGTCTGTCTTTATTGGGTTAATGTCAGTGGCCAGAATTTTTACGCCTGGGAATGTCGCAAGTTTTTGCGTGAGTGCTAAGCCAATGCCGGAAGCGGCGCCGGTGATGACGATATTCTTATTGTTATAGTGCATGCTTTCATCCTTTGTTCACACCTTGCAGAGCAAGTTTATAAGCAAGCTAAGCATGCTAGAGTCTATTGATAAATATATCAATAGATGTCAATTGGTATCATATTTTACAGTTGAGCTCGCCTTTGTCAGCACTGGTCATGAGTATGGAACAGCGATCATTAATC
>JANSYO010000171.1 GCA_024742395.1 Cytophagales bacterium | reverse complement strand
CCTGTTTCAAAATCTACAAAGCAGAAGTAGAATTGATGCACAGCTCGAAAATCCGCTCACTAGTTTCGGACAATGGGGGAGAATACACTTCTAAAGCCTTCGCTAAGTTTCTTGCTGATTGTGGAATTCACCATGAATTCACTGCTCCTTACACTCCTCAACAAAATGGTGTTTCCGAAAGATTGAATCTTACTCTCCTTACCAAAGCTCGTGCTATGATTAATTCAACTGGTCATGGAAATGAATTCTGGGGTGAAGCTGTTACCTGTGCAAATTTCCTTCGCAATCGCTCACCAACTGCGGTAATTGATGGCACTCCCTATGAAGCTTGGTTTGAGAAGAAACCAAAATATGAGAATTTACGAGTTTGGGGATGTGCTGCGTTCGCTCGAATTGATAAAAGCTTACGGAAGAAACTCGATGCACAAGCGGAGAAACTCATTTTCGTCGGTTATGACATTGATGAAAATGGTTACATCCTTTATGATCCTGACAAAAAGTCCTACAAAGTCCGCCGCGATGTTAACTTTGATGAGTCTTACCTATTCCTCACTCCTGAACCCGAAGCCTCATGTAGTCCTTCCGATACTTCTTCATCTGAAATCATTCCTAATGTTCCTGCTGATGAACTTATTGATGTACCTGACCCCCTCCCTGATGTCCATGATGTTGATGAACTACCTCAACCAGTTCCTGATGCCAATGACTTATCTGATGATAGTTTAGAGATTGATATCTCCTCTGATGAAGAAGAAAATATTACCATCAGACAGTCCTTACGAACTCCTAAGCCGAACCGATGGTTTATTGGTGATATGTGGAGAGCCTCAGTTGCTTCTCTTGAACCCAATTCGTATACACAAGCAATGAACTCTGCTAATTCTGACTTATGGTTGGCTGCCATGAACGAAGAAATCGACTCTCTCACTCTGATGGATACTTGGAATTATGTTGACCGACCCCCTGATAAATCAATCATTTCTTGTAGATGGGTATTCAAAATTAAACCTGCCACTGATGTCGAGCCTGAAAGATACAAGGCAAGACTAGTTGCTAAAGGATACTCCCAAGTACCTGGTCTTGACTTCAAGGACACTTTCTCTCCTGTTATAAGATTTGATACAATCAGAGTTATGATTGCTTTTGGTATTCATCACAATATGTTGATGCACCAAATGGATGTAAAGACCGCCTTCCTGAATGGAAAGTTGGAAGAGAACATCTTTATGCAACAACCTCCTGGATTTGAAGTTCATCCTGACTTGGTGTGCAAATTAAACCGATCTCTGTATGGTTTAAAACAAAGTCCGCGAATGTGGAACATAGAACTGTCCAAGTTCTTGTTAGATATGAAGTTCACAAGAAGTTCCTATGACTCTTGTTTATTCATTAAAATTACAGTTTCTGGAATGACCTTCATACTGGTCTACGTAGATGATTTGATTGTGATGTCATCCTGTGAGAAACTGCTTGTTTCCACAAAGAAATCCCTCTGTAGAAGATTCAGCATGAAAGACTTAGGCATCCTCGCCCATTTTCTTGGAGTAAGAATTAGATTCTCCTTTATTGATGGTTCTCGTTCTGTGCTGATGGATCAGAATTCGCACGTACAAAAAGTACTATCTCAATTTCGAATGCATCAGTGCAATCCTGCAAATACTCCTCTTGATGTTGCTACGAAACTTTCTGCTGATGATTGTCCTGCCACTGAAGACCTGAAGAAAATCATGGATCAAATCCCTTACCGTGCTGCTGTTGGTTCTTTAGTTTATCTTGCAACCTGTACCAGACCTGATATTGCTACAGCTGTATCTAAAGTTTCTCAATTTATGCATAACCCTGGCAAAAACCATTGGACTGCAGTGAAGAGAATCTTCAGATACCTCAAAGGCACTCCTGACTACTCGATTCAATTTTCGAATCAACCTCCTTTTGAACTGATTGGTTACTCTGATTCTGATTGGGCTGGTGATATTGATAATCGCCGCTCAACGTCTGGTTCCTTGTTGATGCTTGCCGGTGGACCTATAATCTGGAAATCTGTGAAGCAACGCACAGTTGCTCTCTCAACTATGGAAGCGGAGTACATCGCCCTTTCTGCTGTAATTCAAGATGTTATGTGGTCTCGAAATTTATTAACAGAGATTGGATTCGATGCTCCTGGTCCTACTACAGTTTATGAGGACAACCAATCTTGCATCGCCTATGCTAAAGATAGCAGATTTCATAACCGCGCAAAGCATATTGATATCCGATACCACTTCGTTCGTGAAGCTGTTGCCTCCAATGTTGTTTCCCTGTCTTACCTTTCTACTGACAAAATGGTTGCTGACATTCTCACAAAAGCTTTGAGCTTTCCTGTGTTCTCTCGCTTTACTGATACCCTCATGACCCAATCAACAAGTTTCACTTCTGAGGAGGAATATCAAAATACTTACGAATATTAAAACTTTCGTATTGATTGGATTGCTATTTTACACCAATCACTGTTGTTTGCTTTGTATAAAAGCTCTTTGTTCTCCTCAATAAACACTCTCATTCATTCACTACTTGTGATCTGTTTATTAGGTTATAAGCCCAGTTTGTTCCTCTGTACCCTCTGTCTGTCTGTTTTGATTGTTATCTGCTTGAACACTGCCTATACTATGCCTAAAAATTTCGAAAAATCCGAAATATTGTCTGGACCCTCTGATTATGTAACCTGGAAGACCAGAGCAATGGACTTCTTGATTACCAAAGATTTATTCAATTATTGCACCATGGATCCTATACTACCTGAACCTGAACAAGATGATGTTGTACCCAATGCTGCTGATGTTGCTGAATTTAAATCAAAAGATGCAAAAGCACTTGCCTATTTACGTGGTACTGTCTCCAATGAAGTCTGTACCAGAGTCTCAAGACAAGGAATTTCTACCAAAGAATTCTGGGATGCTTGTGCTACTTTATTTAACAATAATAGTACGATGAACCGAATGTCTCTCCTGAGCCAATACCATGGTTTGAAAATGTCTCCTAATGAGACTATTCATTCCTATGTGGCTAGAGCTAAATTGATCCTTTCCGCCCTTTCAGATATTGGTCATCCCCTTGATGAAGCAATTGCTGTTGCTTTTCTTATTGCTGGACTCCCTGATAGATATGAACCTATCAGACTTCAACTTCAAGCTGAGGAAAATTTAAATATTGATTCTGCCTGTTCAACTTTGACTTTATTCGAGGCCCGTCTCAAAGAAACCAACGCCTCCCCAGTACCTCAACTCCTTCATGTACAAGGCAGATTTCCCAAAAGAAAAGGAAATTGCCATTATTGTCATGAACCTGGTCACTGGATAAATCAATGCCAGAAAAAGAAGGCTGCTGACCGCCGAAGAAATGGACCGAGGCAAAGAAACCGTGGTCCATCTTCAAACCAGGTCTCTTTATTTGCTGCTACTGTTGTTCCTCAAGAAGAATTTGATTCTTCTACTGATGGTCAATTATCTCCTCTTGATGTTAATTTGACTTTGAGTGGTGATCACTCTGATTCTATGTCTGACCTGATGCCTGATTCTGATACTTATGATGAGCCTGAGAACTCTTCTATTACTTCTGATGTCTTACCTGATGGTACTCTTGATTCCTCTTCTGATGGTCGTTCTGCCTGTGATACAATTCAACATGATGATATTTATTGTGATGATACTCTGAGAATGTGCCATGCTGTCTCTGCAAATACCTCTCAAATTGTGTGGTTAATTGATTCTGGTGCAACCCATCACATGTGCAAAGACGAAAACATGTTTGATTCTCTGACGTCTGGCTGCAAACAAAAGGTTTTATTTGGTGACGGTGTGAGTTCTTCTCCTGTGAATGGTTCCGGAGTAATCCTATTACCTGTCTGGGATAAAGTTTTAAAGTCCCCCTGGAAGATTAGAAATGTACTTCATGTACCTCAATTGAAATCAAACCTTTTATCTGTTTCTGCTCTGATCAGTGATGGTTACTCTGTGGAATTCACTCGTGGGATGTGTGTGATTACTCATCCTACCAACAATGAAAGAATCGCTGTTGCTCCTGAAAATGGTTTATTTGAACTTGCCTGTAATGCCAAAGTTGATGATAATAAACAAGTTACTTGTTTATCGTCTTCTTTAATTCATTGCAGACTTGGACATCTTGGTTCCAAATCCCTTTCGCAACTCGGCCTTCCGAGTAATGTTCCATTCTGTGAAGGATGCGCTCT
>JANSYO010000372.1 GCA_024742395.1 Cytophagales bacterium | reverse complement strand
CATTCCCATGAGCAGCACCCATACTTTCAATCCCTTCATATCTCTACTCGCTTTTCTTTAAAAATACCAGGTTCTTAGTCTTACTTCTATTTCGTCTGTTTCTACCAGCCTCTTAAACTCCTTTACATCACTATAACCGTTTTTTCCTCTAAAATGATAGGGGTAAACTATTGTGGGCTTAAATTCGGAAACTGCACCGGCAGCTTCAGCCACATCCATCGTATAGGGCAGGTTCATGCATACAAATGCTACGTCTATGTTTTGCAACGCTCGCATCTCGGGTATACCGGACGTATCGCCCGATATATAGATACGCTTACCCCCTATAGTAAGTATATAGCCGTTTCCCCGGCCTTTTGGATGTCTACTGTTTTCTGTTTCAGGCAAGTTGTACATCGGCACGGCTTCTATTTTTATGCCTTTCAGGTCTAGGCTCTGACCGTTTGGCAGCACCCGCACCTGCTCGTAATGGCGCGGTATACCGTTGGCTACTGCTGGCGGGGCTACCACAGGCAACTTACCGGCAGCCATCCTATCCAATGTAGGCAAACTAAAGTGGTCGCCGTGTATGTCTGTAATAAGCACCATAGTGGGCTTAGGAATATCTTTAAAATATTTGTGATCGCCAGCCGGATCAATATATACAACCTCCTGCCCCCATTGAATAGCAAGTGTAGCATGGTTGATCGGCATAAGGGTAACATCACCTTGTGCGGTACTGATCTTATCGTGCTGTGACCAAACCTGTACCGGGCTGATAATCAATAAAAAAAATGCAACAATACTGTATTTTGTAATCCTCTCCATGACATATAATTTTACATTTCTCATAAAGTTATATAGAATTCGATATCATTGAAGAGGTTCTTCCGTTTAATTATTGTTTTCTGTTTAGACATCAAACCCTTTCTGCATTGAAGAAATTCCTAATTATCGTCACATTTATTGTATGTGTGGGAGACTTGAGAGCTGCTGATAACGACAGTATACCCATGCTACTGATGGATATGAATGTGCAGATAGAAGCTACCGAAGGGGTCAACAATATGTATAACTTTGATTTTGCCCGTGCCGACGGGCAATT
>JANSYO010000363.1 GCA_024742395.1 Cytophagales bacterium | reverse complement strand
GGTTGCAAATCACAGCAACCCTGTCTATGCCGGAGCCTTAATTTGGGAATCTCACCGCTACCAATTAATTGATTTACCTCCAGCACCTATTTCTCTTACACATAGATTTAGGTTTCTATTAGACTGAGATTTCCCAAAAAGTCACACTTGTAAAAGGTTTTTTTTGATCTAAAGGTCGCAACAACCTGAAATACCTGCTCTAAGGGTGACTGGTTGTTTCTTTATCAAGAGATTTAACAAGCCACGTTCATCGGCTGAATTTTGAGTCTAGTGGCTTGCGCAGACTATTAGTTGCTTTCTTATCAATGTCAGATACAATGTTCCCTTCCTCGTCCGTCAATTTATTCTCGATGGTACTCATTACCTCCTGTTTCAATTCTGAAGGGACCTCATCAACCTGGTTTAGGTTTTCAAAGGGATTTGCTTCTTTGTTACCGTCTACCATAAAGTGCTATCAGCTTTGCTTTTGTTCTCTTGAGTTTCATTTTCACGGAACTCTCACCTGCTTGTGTTAACGAAGCAATTTCCTTGACGGATAACCCGTCTTGATATTTCATCAAAATAATTGATTTTTCCGCTGGGGTCAGCTGTTCCATCAATTTGGCCAACGTATCAATACTGAGTTCCATCAATTCGCTATCCTCCGGGACATCAGAAGGCTCCGATTTGCCTGCTTCCAACGCCAGTTCTTCAGATAGAGAGAGCTTCTTTTTT
Organism: Cytophagales bacterium; assembly: GCA_024742395.1. Taxonomy (GTDB): domain Bacteria; phylum Bacteroidota; class Bacteroidia; order Cytophagales; family Spirosomataceae; genus Jiulongibacter. Next base: position 390 of record JANSYO010000363.1, on the reverse strand, counting down.
CTAATGGCCTGATAATCTACACAATGATTGTAAGTTACCTTATAAACCCAGGTCGAAAATTTCGATTTGCCACCGAATTTGGTCAACTGTAAAAAAAGTTTCACGATTACATCGTGAGCAACATCTTTGGCTTCATAATCATCCCTGGTGAAACTGAGACACTTTTGATAAATCTTAAGTGCATAACGATCATAGATCACTTCGAAAAGATCCGTGCGATTGTGTTCTGCAACGAGATTCACAATTTCTTCATCAGTTAGCTTTCGAAGCGCTTGTTTATCTACAACCTGCTCCATCTACGGAATGATCGCATCCTTTTCATGAAAAAATGAGGTTTGATTCAATCAATTTAATGAACTATACCTCTTGAGACGGCAAAACTCCCGATAG
>JANSYO010000097.1 GCA_024742395.1 Cytophagales bacterium | reverse complement strand
GTGCCTCTTTCGTATCTGAAACTGGCATCTGTTTTAAGAAAATGTTTATTGGCAGTGGCTCGAATCCAATCCGGATTAAAATACGCTACCTCAAGAAAAATATTTTTTGTGGCAGCCGATACTCCAGATTCTTCACCACCAAAAACTCCGGCAATGGCCATAGGTCCTTGCTGATCACAAATGGCTAAGTCAGTACCTGATAATTCTCTTTCAATGCCATCTAGTGTCTTTATTTTTGTTCCTTTTTCCGGGGCTTTGACTATGATTTGTGATCCACGTATTTTATCGGCGTCAAAAATGTGCATGGGTTGTCCAAGGTAGTGGCAAATGTAATTCGTGATATCCACTAGATTATTGATACTGTTCACTCCAATAGTGGTTAAGAATTGTTTTAACCATTCAGGTGACTCTTTTACCTCAACACCTTTAATTTCTAAACCGCAAAAACGAGGACAGGCTTCCTTGTTTTCTACAATTAATTGAATACTTGGTTCAGCACCTCCCAATTGGAATGCTCCTACATCAGGCAAAGAAATTTCATTTTGATTCATTGCCTTAATATCTCGGGCAACACCAAAATGAGAAGCCGCATCGGCTCTGTTAGGTGTGAGGCCAATCTCGATTCTGAAGTCAGATTCTAAATTAAAATAAGTAGCCGCTTCGGTACCAGTGGGCAGGTCAGTGTTTAGTACCATTATTCCATCATGAGACGTGCCAAGGCCAATTTCGTCTTCGGCACAAATCATACCTTCAGAAACTTCTCCTCTGATTTTCGATTTCTTTATTTTGAATGGATCACCTCCCTCAGGATATAAAGTGGCTCCAACAGTGGCAACTATAACTTTCTGGCCTTGAGCTACATTGGGTGCCCCGCATACAATATCCAGAAGTGTGTCTGTCCCAACATCTACTTTAGTGCAGCGTAATTTATCTGCATTTGGATGCGGGATACACTCCTTCACCTCTCCTATGACTAAACCTTTTAGTCCGCCTTCTATTGGAAGAATTTCTTCAAGCCCTTCAACTTCTAAGCCCGTATTTGTTAAGAGAACGGAGAGTTCTTCAGGACTTTCTGTGAAATTGATGAGTGTTTTTAGAGCCTTATATGATATGAGCATTCTACTTTGCTAAGTCTTTGTTTTATAAACCGCAAAGATAGAAAAAGATGGTTTAGCCCTCTGATTTCTCTTTCAATTCTTGCACCTTTTCTTTAGCAAAGCTTTTGATGTCATCAAAAAGGAAGACTTTACCAAAGGCACCAATACCTACAGTGGTGTAATCTCCGTTCACTTTGAGTTGGGTGAGAGAGGCAATTTTTAAATCTTTAACTTTAACATTATTGTTCAGATATTTTTCCATGGTATTTAGCCCAATGGCTTCTCCCAATAAGGCCCCAAGTTTTTTCAGGTCATCTCCATCAATGTCCTCATCGATCTCCTGAAGGTCGTGGACTTGTTCCATAACAGCGGCCTGGTGTTTTTCTAAGGAGGGATTGGTGAAAACACCTATTACGGCAAGTATAAGAAGAACTAAAAGAGTATTTTTCATTGAGTGTTATTTAAAGAAAAGCTTTAAAAAGTAAATGAATAACGGTAATTGACAGGGTCTTGATGTTATTCAGAAAACAATTGCTAATATTCTTAGCGAAGGTTTGCTAGTAAATTTTGCTATGATACAATATCTTTGCATCAGTTAGAAAGAATAATCCAAAACGCTAAAAATATTATCAATGGCTGACAAAGAAAATAAGGAACGGTTAAAAATACTTCAAACCACAATCGATAAACTGGATAAGGCCTTTGGTAAAGGTACGGTTATGAGATTGAGTGACCGTAATGTTTTAGATATACCGACGATTTCTACCGGTTCTTTAGGCCTTGATTTAGCCCTTGGTGTAGGAGGTTTTCCAAGAGGAAGGATTGTTGAAATTTATGGCCCGGAATCTTCAGGTAAGACTACTTTGGCCATGCATGCTATTGCGGAAGCACAGAAAAAAGGTGGCATTGCTGCTATTGTAGATGCTGAGCACGCGTTTGACAGAACTTATGCTGAGAAGTTGGGTATTGATACCGCTAACTTACTTATCTCTCAGCCAGATTATGGTGAGCAGGCATTAGAAATTGCGGAACATTTGATTTCAAGTGGTGCTTTAGATATTTGTGTAATTGACTCTGTAGCTGCATTGGTGCCAAAGGCGGAACTGGAAGGCGACATGGGTGACAGCAAGATGGGTCTTCAGGCCAGATTAATGTCGCAAGCCCTCAGAAAACTTACGGGTACAATTAACAAAACTGGCTGTACTTGCATATTCATTAACCAGTTAAGAGATAAGATAGGCGTAATGTTTGGTTCGCCTGAAACCACTACTGGTGGTAACGCCCTTAAATTCTATGCTTCAGTAAGACTGGATATTCGTAGAATAGGACAGATCAAAAACTCAGATGCTGAGGTGGTGGGTAACCGAACACGTGTGAAAGTGGTAAAGAATAAAGTAGCACCTCCATTTAAGGTAGTTGAGTTTGACATCATGTATGGAGAGGGTGTTTCAAAGGCAGGTGAAGTTCTTGACTTAGCAGTTGATCTTGATATTGTCAAGAAATCAGGCTCTTGGTTCTCATATGGAGAAGATAGGCTGGGACAAGGAAGAGACTCGGTTAAAACCTTAATTAGAGACACTCCTGAATTAATGGATTCTATTGAAGAAAAAATTAAAGAGACAGTTTCAGGGAACGCCGATGCCTTAATGGACAAAGTAAAGAAAGGCGAAGCAGCAGAGGATGAAGGCTAATATTCGTTAAACTAAATTCGTTAAAGAGTGGGAGTGATCTCACTCTTTTTTTATATGAGAAAAATTGCCAAATATGTGCTGATAGGTATCCCTTGTGTCCTGTTAGCGTTTTATCTGTTTAATTTCGAAGAAATAAATTATGGAGGCAGGCAGCTTAAAGGGCAGCTCAAGATAATATTTAATACCACTCCAGTAGAGGAGCTATTAGCCTCAGAAGCCGTACCGGATTCAGTCAAGCACAAGATCAGATTAATAGAAGATATCAAAAAGTTTACTGTTGATTCTTTAGGATTAAATCCAAGTGGGAGTTATCAAAAATTTTATGATCAAAAAGGTGAACCTATACTTTGGGTAATAACTGCATCACCGCCTTACAGTCTAGATGAGAAAAAATGGAAGTTTCCGGTCGTGGGCGAGTTTTCATATAAAGGTCATTTTGAAATGGATATTGCCGAGAAGGAAGCGAGAGAATTAAAAGAAGAAGGGTATGATGTAAGGGTGGGAGAGGTTTCAGCCTGGAGCACTTTGGGTTATCTAAACGACCCCATTTTAAGTTCTATGGTAAGTAGAGAGGAGGGGGATTTGGCGGCTTTAATAATACATGAGCTTACGCATGGAACACTTTTTGTCAAAAATGATATAGAGTTCAATGAGAATTTGGCGGATTTTATAGGGGATGAAGGAGCTCAGATCTATCTGAAAACTACTTTTGGAGACAGCTCAGAAGTCTATTTGAAATATCTGGAAAGTAGAAAATTTGGCAAGCTATTTAGTGAGCATATAACTCAGGGCTCCAGACTTTTGGATAGCTTGTATCAAACCTTTTCACCAGAAATGGCGTCTATATATAAAGATAGTTTGAAGTATGATTTAATTGACTCAATCATGTTATCAGCTGAAAACCTGCTACCGGAACAAAGTTTTTATAGATATCGAGGGAGAGGTAGCGTCAATAATGCTTTTTTTACGGCATATAAAACTTACCAAGGCAAGCAGGATTTTTTTAAAGAAGAAATGGAATCAAAATTTAACAATAACTTTAGGTCTTATTTGGCTTACCTAAAGACAAAATATAGCGGCTTATAGAAATGTTAAAGCGAGTTTTTATTGGTTTAGTAGTTACTTTATTTATCACTGGGTTTGTGGTAGGTGACCTAAGGACGGTGGAGAACCATAGCTTTGGGGCAGGAGAGAACTATGTATATAAAGTAAAATACGGGATATTGACGATTGGTCAGGCAAATGTGAATGTGCATGAACAAATTTTCAAAGTAAACAGGCGTCCTTGCTACAGGGTTAATGTAGTAGGAAGAACTGCCGGCGTTGCTAGTCTTTGGAAAGTGAGTAATACATACAGGTCTTATATTGATACCACAGCCATAGTACCCCATAAGTTTATTTACAGTGCCAGAGAAAACAATTTTGCCCGGGATCAAACTTTTACGTTTGACCATGGAAGAAACCTGGTACGAAAGAAGGAGAAGGAAAAGGTAACTGAATACAAAGTGCCCGATTATGTTCAGGATGTGATTTCAGGTTACTATTTCTTAAGGACGGTGGACTTTGGTAAAATGCCGGTCGGTAAACTAGTAAAAGCTCCTATGTTTTTCGATGATGAGCTTTATGATATGAGTGTTAGATATGCAGGAAAAGAAGACGTAAAAACACGTTTTGGTAAAATCAGAACGCTTAAATTAAATCCTGTTTTGCCTCCAAACAAGCTTTTTGAGGGCGAAGAGGCGATAAGAATATATGTATCTGATGATGAGAACCGAGTGCCGATAAGACTTGAAATAGATTTCTCCTTTGGCACGATTGGTATGGAATTGGTGGATTACGGGAATGTTCGTAATAAATTCACCTGGAGTTAGAAACTGAAAGTACAGAAAAGATTGTATGTATTGTATTTTCAGTAAATATTGAAAATAATGACAATGTAAATCCCCTTACTTTTTAAAGTTTCTTTAATTAAGGTTTTGATCTTCAACCTTTGACGGCTCGTAGCCGACTTTCCATTTTAGGGTTAATAGGTTTGTTTTCAGTGTTTTCACAGTGTATCTTTCCTTTACATTCTACCCTAATTAAACAATATGCTTCTTAGAAAAATAGTACCCATTCTATTGGTACTTCTCGATTGTTCTCTTTTTGCCAGTGCTCAAAAACCCGAAGAATCAAGGTTTACAATTAATACCCTGGTTTCGGGTCTCGATGAACCAATGGAAATGGGATTTCTGCCCGATGGCAAGGTGCTTTTTGTAGAAAGAAAAGGGAATTTAAAGCTTTATGATCCTATACATGATTATTTGAGTGTGGTAGCCGAAATTCCTTGTAATACGAAATATATAAATGCACAGGGGCATGTCAGGGAAGCCGAGGAAGGTTTGATGGGAATTGCGGTAGACCCAGAATTTGAGAAGAATCATTGGATATATATTTACCATTCAGATCCTGATGAGCCCAAGCACTTGTTAACCCGATGGGAGTTTGTAGATGACCAGTTAGTAGAAGAATCTAGAAAGGTAGTGCTGGAAATTCCGGCTCAGCGTCAGGAGTGCTGTCATACAGGTGGAGGTATGGTCTTTGACCCCGATGGTAACTTATACATTACTGTAGGAAACAATACCAGCAACGGAAACTCTAATGGTTATGCTCCGCTGGATGAAAGGCCTGGAAGAGAGCCCTGGGATGATCAGAGGGGGGCTGCCAATACCAATGATCTCAGAGGCTCTGTAGTTAGAATTAAGCCGGAGGATGACGGCACATACAGTATTCCTGAAGGCAATTTATTTCCAGAAGGTATGCCCAAAACCCGACCTGAAATTTATGCCAAAGGTGCACGGAATCCGTGGAGACCTACCATAGATACACATACCGGCTATTTGTATTGGGGAGAAGTAGGGCCAGATGCCCCGGTTTCTTCGGAGATGGGTCCGGCTGGATATGATGAATTCAATCAAGCTAAAAAAGCTGGTTTTTTTGGCTGGCCGTATTTTGCAGGAAACAATGAACCGTATGCAGATTTCGATTTTGAAACTAAGAAAAGAGGAGATTTCTTTGACCTTAAAAACCCAGTAAATAATTCCCCCAATAATACCGGCCTTACTGTATTACCTTCTCCTACACCTGCTTTTATTTGGTATCCATATAATCTTTCTGAGCAATTCCCTCTTTTGGGTGTTTCGGGCCGCAGTGCTACAGGCGTAGCCGTTTTTCATCAAAGTGATTTTAAGAAGCCTGAACGCCTATGGCCTGTTTACTATGAAGGAAAGTTACTTATTGCTGATTTTATGAGAGGGTGGATCATGGCAGTGACTATGGATGAGAATTCAGACTATGTATCGATGGAAAGGTTTCTGCCCAAGGAGAATTTTAGTAGTTTAATAGATATGGAGTTCTCACCTTCAGGTGACCTTTACATTCTAAAATATGGTAGCAGCTGGTTTGCTGGTGCTGATAATTCAGCTTTAATTAGAATTGAGTACAATGCCGGTAACAGGCCGCCTGTAGTAAAAATGGTAGCTGACAAGGTAAACGGTGCTCTTCCTCTGGAGCTCAAAATGACTGCAGAAGGTACTTTTGATCCTGATAAAGATGATCTTACTTATGCCTGGGAACTGAAGGAAAGTGAAAAGGTAGTGGCTAGAACTTCTGGTCAAATAACCTCGGAGTTCAAAATTACGAAACCTGGCTTGTATACCGCAGTTTTGAAAGTAACTGATAAACATGGCTCAGAAAGTAAAAAGGAAATAGAAATTAAGGCAGGAAATACCGCTCCTGAAATAAATATTCTTTTGAAGGCTGGAAACAAATCATTTTATTTTCCTGATACCCAAGTGGTTTATGAAGTAGATGTGGTAGATCAAGAAGATGGGAGTTTAAAAACTAAAGAGATTTTGTCTGATCAGGTATCTGTCAATGTTGATTACGTTCCAGAAACTTTTGATCCAATAGAAATTTCTTCTAATTATGCCACAGCTGATGCTCAGGCCAGATTTAGTACTGGATATAAGCTAATTTCAAAAAATGATTGTGGCTCCTGTCATATGAAAAATCAAAAATCTATTGGGCCTAGTTATACACAAATTGCAGAACGATACAAAAACACAAGTGGAGCAAATAACACCTTAGTACAAAAGATAATTAACGGTGGTCAGGGTGTTTGGGGAGATCATGCAATGGCTGCACATCCTCAACTACAAGAAAATGAGGCCAGTTCAATGGTGAGCTATATTCTAAGTTTGTCAGATAAGCCGCTTGAAGCTAAAAGCCTGCCGGTGTCGGGCAAATTCAAGACAAATGTTCCAGTCGGAGAAACGGGATATGGAGGCTGGGCAGTAAGATCAGCTTATACCGATCATGGAGGACGAAAGGTTCCCGCCATTTTCTCAGAGGAAATCGTATTCTTAAAATATCCTTTTCTAGATCCAAGAGACAAAGATTTTTATAAAAACACAGAGGATTTAGATACACCGACTAAAGTACTTCAGTTCTTTGGGGATCAATCATTTATCGGTTTTAAAGATATTGATTTGACCGGAATCAGCAGTTTGGATCTACTCATTCAGGCCTCGAAAAGAACTTCTAGTGCCGGTGGAATTATTGAAATAAGACAAGGTAGTCCTACAGGAGAGCTGTTAGGGAAAACTCAAACCATAGAAGTAATGGACAGAGATGATTCGATGATTATACCTGACAACGAAAAGTCTAAGAAAATAAGAGTGGAGCAGGCGAGGAGGATGCAGGCTGGTGCTGCCGAATATTTTTTAGGTCAGTCCAGAGTACTCAATGTTCCCATTAAACCCACTTCTGAGAAGGTAGATCTATATTTTGTGATAAACAGCCCAAAGGCTGAAACAAATCAGATCGTATTGTCATTTTCCGGAATAGAGTTTAATCAATAGTTAAAACGAAAGCTTAAATTTGAGAAATTCAGCAAAGACTCAAAAGGTTGCAGAGATTTAAACAATTGACTGAAAAAGATCCTCTTGATGATTTTAGCGTCTTAAAGACTTTCTCTTCTTCCCAAATAAAAAGAAATCAATAGAGTACCTTCCCGGTCCCCAAATGAAAAGAGAAAAGTAAGGAATCAAAAAGAGCAGACCACGTTCCATTTTGTCCAGGCCATCTCCACCATGAACTACAAAAACAATCACCATCATAGTGAAAATCAAAATGGCCAATACAGGGCGGGTAAACAGACCAATCACTAGCAAGGCAGAGCAGAACATTTCTGCGAAAACTGTTGCATAGAGCGAGATTGCAGACCCCAGTCCTAAAGGATCAGCGAAGCCAAGATCTCCGTTGAGAATTTTTAGAAGTTTAGAATAACCATGAGGGATCAGTAAAAGACCGACACCAACTCTAAGAATAAATATGGCAAAGTCTACATATGGCGGTAAGGCCGTGATCTTAAAAAATCTCTTAAGCATAAGTACTTGATGAAGTTATTTAGGAAAGTCTATTGCAAAGAAAGACTAAACTCTTTCGATCCTGAACGATAAATAAAAAGAATAATTGCTTTTACTCTACTTCTTCGTAGTCAATATATTCTCCGCCTTTAAAGTCGTTACCTTTTGCGTTTTTAGGAACGTAATCTACATGCACATCTCCTTCTCTTTTGGTGTTTGCTCTTGTTTTTTGGTTATATTTCTTCTGTTCGTTAACCATAGATCTTCCAACGACAAGCCAAAAGAGGAATTTTCTGACAGGGGGGACAAAAGCAATAACTAAAAAGACAATGAAAAATATTTTGAGCATGTTTGACTACTATATAAACGTAAAATTAGTTGAAGTTTCTCAATTACTATAATAACTCCAAAAGCATATTCAAAGTTTCTGGACTACTAGGTCGGGGAGCGTTATCGTTGACAATTTTACCGTTTTTGTCGATTATCATATAACGAGGGATGCTGGAAACCCGATATTTCACTGCGATATCATAGGAGTGACCATTTTCACCGCTTTCTTCTAATCCCAATTTTTTCGTGGCCTCTTTCCACTTCTCAATATCTTCGTCAATTGAAATGTAGAGAAAAACAATTTCCTTCTTCTCTTTTTCTGAAAGCTCTTCATGCATTTTTTTGCTGAAAGGAAATTGCTGACGGCAGGGTCCGCACCAACTGGCCCAGAAATCAACATAAATTACTTTTCCTTTATACTTTTCGAATGTGAATGCCTTGTCATTTAGATCGAGTAAGCTAGGAGACTCTGAATCCTTTTTATTTTTGGCTTCCTCTTTCTTTGTTTCGCGGCTTTTTTCTGCAGCTAAAACGTCATCAAAGAACGTATTGCTGAGGTAAGTTCTAAGGTTCTGGCAGTAAATCTGGCTGGTCCAGTACCTGAATGCAGAGGGGCTCAGAAGATTTGAATATTGGCTGATCAAACTTGATAATGTATAATCCAGGACCTCTCCACTCAAATTCTTTTTTGCAAATTCTGCCTTGTCAGATACACTTTTTACCCCATCAGCATATTTGGCAAAACCCTTCTCGTGAGAATTAAAGTAAATGACAAAGTATGGGAGAAAAGCTCGATAACTTTTAGATACGAGTCTGTCGTTATTGTTGATCTTCGTGGGATCTATGGCTTCTGTCATTATCCTCGGTAAAGAAGTAACCTGCTTAAGCCCGGTATTTTCATTACTTCTGTTTATCGAATAGGCCAGAAGTAAATGCCAGTAGTTGTAATTAACTTCTGTTACTATGAGATTTATAAATTCAGTGCTTAGGGAAGAATAGTCCGGATGATTTTTCAGGAATGTTAACTGATTATTTCTGTTTTCAAAAAGCAACATTTCCCATTCATCAACATTGCTGCCTTTCAAGGCCTCATATTGCTTCTCGGTATTAAAGTGTTCTCCGAATTCCTTTTCAAACACAGCAAGGAAGTGGGTATGGCTTTCTAATGAAATTAATTTTGCCAGTTCTGTTTCTTTTGAAAAACTGGCTTTTAGGTAAGGATCATTTTCATTAGCCGAAAGAAAATTACCAAAAACGGGACTACATACAACGTATAAAACCAGAAAAGGCAGCAGTATATTTTTCATGAATAGCTTTTAATTCTTGTGTAAATGTACGTAGAACGATAGGGATTTAAAACCATTGAAATGGAAGCCGTAAAGGTATGTTTGACCATTTTTGAGACTCTTTTGCAGCAATGTCCACTTTGTTTTGTCATTTTTGTGAAATATTACACTTCAAGATCAACTTAATTGATTATTAACACTTACATAAACGAATGAAAAGAATTGTTTTGTTTTTTTTTACTGCTATTTCTGCACTTCACGGACAATCTGACCTAGAATACACGATTGACGCCACGAAAAATACAGACACCTTTTTTGTGTCCATTTCTATTCCTCAGAAACTTAATAAGACCTCGCAAGTTTTTCAATTCCCTGCTACTGCCCCCGGTACTTATCAAACTCAGAATATTGGAAGGTTTATTTCAGATTTTAAAGCTCTAAACAAAAAAGGGAAAGAGATAAAAGTAGAAAGAAAAGGAATGAATCAATTCTTGATTTCAAAACCACATAAAGTGGCTACAATTACTTATAAAGCTGCTGAGACATTTGATACACCCGTTAAAAATTATCCGGTTTACATGATGTGTGGCAGTAGTATTGAAACAGACCATGCTTTAATTAATACGCATACCATGATGGGTTATTTTCTTGGTATGCAGGAGTCTCCTTTAAAAATTAAACTAATAGGTCAGCCTGAATGGACTACCGGCACAGCCCTTAAAAAAGATGGTGAGTTTTATCTGGCAAACTCTTTCGATCATGCTGTAGATTCTCCCATTCTTTCAGGGAAACTTTCGTATGCAGAAACAATGGTTTCTACGACACCAATTAGGATATTCACTTATTCAGAATCAGGTAAGTTTAGCTCAGATGCACTGCTAAAGAAAATGGAGGCTATGTTAGAGGCCTCCAGAAAATTCCTGGTAAAGCTGCCTGTGGATAATTATACCTTTCTTTATTTCTTTCTTTCTAATCCTGACGGGGTTACCGGTGCCTGGGAACATTCGTACAGTTCTGAGTATGTTTTAACCGAGAATGAGCCATCAGATGCATACATGAAGCAGGTTACGGATATTGCTTCTCATGAATTCTTTCATATCGTGACGCCATTAAATATTCATTCAGAGATCATTGAATCTTTCAACTTCGTAGAGCCTACGCCATCGCAGCATTTATGGTTATATGAAGGAGTGACTGAATGGGCATCTAATATTTTATTGTACAGAGGTGGAGTGGTTTCAATGGAGGATTACCTGAAACAAAGTATCATTCAAAAGATCAAGATTAATGAGAATTATTTTGACAAAAGCTGGAGCCTGAAACGTTTGGCAGAAGAATCTTTCAATGAAGATGGAGCCAAGCAATATGGCAACATATATTACAAAGGATCTCTTGTAGCTGGTTACCTTGATATTCGACTTCTGGAGTTATCAAACGGGAAGAGAGGACTTCGTGAGGTTATACTTGAATTAGTGGACAAATACGGAAAAGGAAACCCTATTTCTGAAGATGACTTTTTTAAGGATTTGGTCAAAATGACTTATCCTGAAATCGGTGATTTTATTCATGATTACATTGAAAAAGCAGAGCCGCTTCCTCACAAAGAGTATTTAGAAAAAATAGGTTTGAATTTTACCAGAACAGGCGGAGAGATTAAAATTACTAAAATGGTTAATCCTACGGATAAGCAAAAAATGCTGTTAGAAATATGGGGCAAAAACCTTCCTTTAGAAAGGTAATGCCCCATTATGGATGAGTGTAAAATCTCTTATAGTAAAGTTTTATCGATAGATTAATTTTTAGAGGAGGCAGTTAAGACATTTCGTTCATTCAGCATTACGCCTTTGTTGTTAACAAATATCTCATTGGAGTTGGCGTTTTCGCCAATTCCAATTGTGAGAATAGGTTCTCCCAGTTTATTGATGAAAATATGTGTGTCCTTCATTTTAACAGAGGCTAAGCCCTCTGAAAAACCTCTGGCCTCGTCATAAATGGGTGGGATAATGATATCTCCACGGTCATCAATAAAACCATATTTCTCTCCAAGTTTTACGGCTGCCAAACCTTCATAAAAGTTATCTGCATCTGCAAAAACAGGAGTAATGATTTCTTTGCCTTCTGCCGTTAAATAGCCCCAGAAATCATTTCTTTTAAAAGGATAAATACCATCATAAGAAGGAAGCATTTTGTCAATTCCGCTGGCTGTTACTTTGCCTTTTTCTGAAATGATTCCATATTTACCCTGACTGGTAAAAACGGCAAATCCCTTATTGAAGGCGGTTATTTGATCAAATTCTTTTTTAATGGTTATTTGATTTGACATATTAATAACTTTCATTTCTTTTCCCTGCTGCACTAAAGAATAGCCTTCATGAAATCTGGTAACAGCATCATAGGTAAAGTCAATTACTTTAGAACCGCTTTCATTTATGAAACCCCATTTACCGTTGACCATAACCGGAGCTAATCCTTCATAAAATGCCAATGCAAAGTCATACACCGGCTTAATGACTACTTCACCTGTTCTATTGATATAGCCAGACTTAAAGCCTTCCTGAAATACTGCATAATCTTTTTCAAATGTGGTTGCAAATTCAAAGACATTTGGAATTTTCACTTCACCAGAAAGACCCAGATAGCCGAACTTACCATCTTTCTTAAATAGAGCTCTGTTTCCAGAAAAACCTTCCAGATAATCATACTCTATTTTGGTAAGTTCTACACCGCTTTTTAAAATGAATCCGTATTTATCACCTATTCTTACTATGGCAAAACCATTATTGAATTCAGAAGTGAAATCATATTTACAAGCAATGACATGTTCCCCTTTCATATTGAGAAACCCATATTTGCCGTTAATTTGAACCGGAGCTAACCCATCTTTAAAGGCTTGTCCTACTTTCAGTTTAGTTTTGGTTTGAGATACGCCTTGTGCCGAAACAGTGTTTAAACCAAATAATGCCAGAAATACGACCAAGGCCACTGTTCGATTACCCAGGCCACAGGGATAGTGGTTTCTTTTAAGTTTAATCTTTCTCATTCTCTTTTAGTATAGTAGTTGTGATCACTCATGTCAGCCCAATTGTGATGACTATGCGAAGGGAATTTTAGCCCTTGACTTTTGTCCAGACACTATTTAGACTGTGTCATTTAAAAAGCAAAAGGTATGCCATAGGGAGGCTGTTTTATTGGTACCGACAATCAGATTGTTCGTCCAAAAAAAAGAGAAAGTGCTGAAATTTGAGAAAATAGCAAGTGAGCCTAATGATATTTTGATAAAAGCTTTAGGTTGCTACTAAGGTGTTGTTCATAAGTAGTTTAGAGAATATTTTTTATTAGTAAAGCGTTATTTTTCCCTCATTTTTCAGAGGATACTAGTTTAAGTGTTAAATACTGTGCCAACATGGCCATTTCGACAAACCAATTTTCATTTCTTTATTGAATGAAATTCATGATCATTTTTTTGATTCATATTTTGAATGTTCCATGTAGTTTTTGATCAGGCATAAAAAAAGGAGGCCTGTAAGAGCCTCCTTTAAAAAGATTATTTTCGATCTTTATTTTGCTACCCAGCCGCCATCTACCAGAAGACAGGTTCCTACCATATAATTGGCCGCATCAGAAGAAAGAAACATTCCTACTCCTTGAATCTCGGATAATTCGCCCCACCTTTCAAGGGCGGTAGCACCTACAATGAATTTCTTTCCTTCTTCGGTATCTTTAATGGGTTCATTCATTTCTGTAAGAAAAGGACCCGGGCATATGGCGTTCACATTTATATTGAACGGAGCCAGCTCCAGTGCCAGAGCTTTGGTCATATTGACAATGGCACCTTTAGAGGCTGTGTAAGGCGTTCTATTGGCCAGACCTACTAATCCCAAAGTACTAGCCAGATTAATAATTTTGCCTTTCTTTTTACTTTTCATGTGAGGAGTTACGGCTCTGCTGGTGAGCCATGTGCCGGTCACATTGATTTCCATCACTTTATTGAAGTCTGCGAGTGAGAGTTCATCAATTGCCCCTCTAATGTTAATCCCGGCAGAATTTATCAGAATATCTATTCCTCCAAATTCGTTCAAGCAAGCGGCGGCCATAGCTTCAGTTTCAGCCTGGCTTGTTACATCTGCTGCAAAGCCTTTTGCACCTACTCCGTAGTTTGATTTTATTTTTTCAGCAGCTTCATCGCATTCTGATTGAGTTCTTGACACAATGAATACATTTCCGCCAGCCGAAGCTATGCCTTCTGCCATTGCAAGACCGAGCCCTTTTGACCCTCCGGTGATAATGGCTGTTCTGTCAGTTAGATCAAATAATTTAATTCCAGGTAGTTTTGACATAATTTTTGAAGCCTATATTTCAGGCAAGGGTT
>JANSYO010000375.1 GCA_024742395.1 Cytophagales bacterium | reverse complement strand
GCGCTAGCAACCCGAGGTATTTACCTATGTTAGGATCACGAATTGGCCATGCCTAGTGGGCCGTGTCCAGTGCATCGGCCTGGCCGCCCATTAACTCAATTCAATTAAAAAAGCTGATCAGTATTATCGCTAGGGTCAATTGCATAATTCTCCAAACTCTTATCCATTCAATTGAAACGAATTATCCAAGAAAGTTCGAAAGTCGGGCCTGCCCGACGGAAGGCGTTATTGTTCTCAGCATCCTCTTAAAAATGAAACAGCCGTTAACTCAAGTGTATTTACACTACGTTAACGGCTGAAGTCGGGATGACAGTCCGACAAAATCCTTTGTAATATATTGATATACAAATAGTTACAAATGCACTTTCAAAAGACGCACCGAATAACGCACCTTTATTTTGAGACGGGGTAAATGAATTATGAACCTGAAATGTGCGCTTATTGGCTTGAATCGCATATTTAGCACGATCGGAAATTTGAATCGACCTGTAGTTTCCAATACTCAAGCAGAGTTGAAGACCAACTCCAGCCCCGTACTCAAACTAAAGCTCACGATAGGCTCATTCCAGGACAGTTTCCCTGTTATATATATGCTAGTGAGTGCTATTCAAGAAGTATTTATGTAGCTAACTTTTGATGAATTCCTAATATAAAAAATGCAACAAAAGCACCAACTAGAGCACCAATCAAAACATCCGTAGGAAAGTGTTTACCTGATATGGTTCGGTAATAACATCCGAGTGAAATACTACTGACTGCAACGATCCAGATCAAGGGTTTTAGTTTACTCTGACCGTAACAACTACTATAAGAAAATGCGAAGAATGTAAAGCTGAAAGCAACAATACTGGCATCACCAGAGAAGAATGAGTTTAGAATATCGGAATCCACAATGTCTTCTAAAAATTCTTCTTTTGATTCGTCATTTAAGAATTTGACAGCATCATTTGACAAATAGGCAAATGGTCGATACCGATCGATTAATCCTTTTGCTAATCCAGTCATCGTTTCGGTCAAAACATATCCCTGGGAGAAAATGAAGAATAATATCAATCTTCCTTTTAAGCTTCCAATAAAAAGAAG
>JANSYO010000286.1 GCA_024742395.1 Cytophagales bacterium | reverse complement strand
CCCGCTATTTTCCGGTAGACTTTAATCCTTTATCAGTTCTGGAAGGGAACAAGAAATTGAGATCACTCAAGCTTACTGAAACTTGGTTTCATAGTTGCATTACAGAGAATACTGAGACTGGGGCAGTAGAGTTTGAGGAAAAAGAAAACCGCCAACGCTTTACATTCCATAGTACATCTGTTTTGTCATTGCAAATTACACCTGCACACTCAAGCACATCTTTTGGAGATCTTAGAGCTCTATATCTAATTCAAGCATTGAAAGGCAACACGAAACTGGAGGAACTTTGCCTTTCCAATCTGTTAATTCGTGGAGGCAAGAAGTTTAGGCATGAATTAGAAACCTTTATTGAAGAATCAAAGTTCCTGAAAAAACTGGATCTTAGTAGGAATGGGGCTCTGAAAAAATTGGATTGGAATGTTCTCGCTCTCAACAATTCGCTGGAGACTTTAGATCTTTCCCATACAAACCTTGGAAGCTTAAGCACAGCACTCAATATGAAGAAAAACGATAACCTGCAAACTCTGAATCTTAGTGGCAGTTTGCTCACAGTCAAAGCAAGAGATATTCGAAACTTGCCTTCCAGCCTCACCTCATTGGATATTTCAAATTGTGGAACATTAGCAAGAGATGCAATAGCTGGCATCTTCTCGGATTTGGCCACAACACTTCCAGGTCTGACTTACTTAAATTTGAGCAAAAATTGTTTCCAAAACATCTATGCTTTGGGCGAATTCATCGCTAATACTCAATCTATCCGCACTTTGATGTTATTTGAGGGTAGTTCCTGTAGAAATGGAGTTCTGGATGAACTGGTATACAATGGATTCATGAAGAACTCGTCCATTGTAGAATGCGACCACATGAAAGCAAATGCAAAGTATCTCCATCATAGTTACGTGCAAACGATTTCTGAGTATCTGCTTAGAAATGCAGGAAGGAATCTGGGAAGACGCACGAAGGGAATTCGCTAACTTCACAATAAACACGAATATGGGAATAAAGGCATCCGCCTGGTATTCAAGTCAGATTCTTCATTATCTTCTTATTGTTATGAACGCAACGCGCGGGCTCGGAGGTCTCCTGTTTTTGTGTTCGTTTCTGTGTAGTGCGTGGTGCGATGATATCTTTGTCAGTGCTACCTCCGATTATTCTATTGGTTGTGGTAGTATGCAGAAACCTTGTGGAAGCATTTCTGAGGGTGTACAAGCAGCCTGTCATTCGAATTCTTCGTTTTCCACTGTGTGGGTGGAACCTGGGACTTATAACATTACAAGTGCCATAGTTACAACATGTAATATCGCAATT
>JANSYO010000424.1 GCA_024742395.1 Cytophagales bacterium | reverse complement strand
TGAAACTAAATGTGATATCCTTTTGAATGGAAAAGTCGTGTTAAGAGGAAAAGCAAGTTCAGGAATGTTTATTGTTGATCAGAAGTCCAATGTTTGCAACATGGAGGAGACCTCTAAAATTATGCATGAGAGATTTGGTCATTTAAGTAGGAATGGATTACAAAGAATTGGTATAAAATGCCAAAGTCTTGTTGGTTGCAGAGGATGTAGAGAAGGAGAACATCCTAGAGCTGCATATGATAAGAAGAGACCTAAAGTAAAATCGAAGAAAATATTGGAGTTGATACATTCTGATGTTTGTGGACCAATGCAAGTTGAATCATTTGGTGGATCAAGATATATAGTTACTTTTATTGATGATTATACAAGGTTTTTAAAGTATATTTTGTGAGGAACAAAAATGATGCAGTTGGTTGTTATTTAGACTTCAAAAGAACTATTGAAAGAGTTACTGGTTCTAAAATTTTGAAAGTTAAAACTGATGGTGGTGGAGAATATACAAGTAAACATTTTGAAAACTTGTTAAAGACTAGTGGAGTTACTCATATTATTACAACTCCTTATTCACCTCAACAAAATGGTATTGCAGAAAGGTTAAACAGAACCTTAATGGTGAAAGCTAGAAGTATGTTATTTCAACATAGACTACCACTTGAGTTTTGGGCAGAAGCTGTTAATACTGCCAATTTTTTACGAAATTATTCTGTTTGTTCGACAACTGAAAAAACGCCTTTTGAATTACTTTATGGAAGAAAACCTGATTATTCAATATTGAAAATATTTGGTTGTATTGCTTGGGTTAGAGTTCCAAAAGAAACTTGATAAACAATCAAAGGAAATGGTGTTTGTTGGTTATTCGCCTGAAAGACAAGGATATAAACTTTATGATCCTGCTACAAGAAATGTGGTATACTCAAGGGATGTCATATTTGATGAAACACGATTTTACAAGGAACAACAAACCACAAATGATGAAGTAATATTCTTTCCTACAAAGGAAGAGAAAACTTACGATGAGATCG
>JANSYO010000216.1 GCA_024742395.1 Cytophagales bacterium | reverse complement strand
CAATAAATCAATCAAATCAAAACGAGAGTATTAAAAACGAGGAATTAAGCAGAGGTCAATTCTTAAAGCAAATGGGTTTAAGCACAAAAGCCCTGATGGCATTTTACTGTATGGGGGCTATATCAGCTTGCAGCACAGAAGATCCGGAACCTATAGATAATACCCCTGATGGCAATACAGGCAACGAAGAAAAAGGCTTCACAGGTACTACTACAGGGAGTAGTATAAACTTCACAGTAGACTTAACACATAAAGATTTCTCAAAATTAAAAACAGATGGCGAATACGCCTATGTTGCCGATATCATTATTGCCAATACTGGAAATGGTTTTGTAGCTTTATCAAAAAAATGTACCCATCAGGGCACAACCATTGAATATCGATCTGGTAGTAAAGATTTTCGTTGTCCAAATCATGGTTCTGAGTTTTCTCAGGATGGTTCGGTTACAAAATCTCCTGCTTCCAGTCCGCTTACTACTTTTACAACCACCCTTTCTGCAGATTCAAACTCCTTGACAGTAAAGGCCTAAAAAAATCTAAACTATAAAATGTCAAAAAAGATATTACTCATTACACTTTTAATATCGCTCTCTTACTACACTATTGCACAGGATATATCTCTGGATGAGTTAATGGGTGACCTGGAGAGTGAGGCTAAGCCGGCTGAATTACTTCCGGATAGAATGCTTTTTTCTCAGAGAATTCTTTGGGGAGAAAACGGACTGTATAGAAAGGTAGGTTTTGCACCTAAGGATTTGACCGCCGAAAGTAGAGATAAGGAGTTGAGAGCACGTAAGATTATGTTTAACGTGCATCAAACTACCGGTCTGTTAGCTGCAGGAGGTATGATTGCTCAAGCAATCATTGGCCCTAAACTTTACAAAGGAGATTTTGGAATTCGAAACTTGCATGAAGGAGTAGCTTTGGGGACCAATATTGCCTATGGCACAACAGCCCTTTTAGCTTTAACCTCTCCACCACCGATGGTTAATAGAAAGAAATTTGACAATATTAAACTGCATAAAATTTTAAGTATTGTCCATTTTTCAGGCATGGTTACCACCAATATCTTGGCACATAAGGCTGGCAATGGTCAGGTAGATAAACGTTGGCATAGAGCGGCTGCAATTACCACTTTTGGTGCTTATGCGGCAGCAATTGCCTCCATAAAATTAGAATTTTAGAAACGAACAACGTCTTCAAATAATGAAGATTATGATCGTATGATTCTTATCACAAGAAAAACGAAAAAAAAAACTTATGAAAATATATAAAGTGTTAATGCCGATGGTCTTGGCCATATCTTGTATTGCCTTCAGGCCTGTGGATATAAAAAAGATTGTTGCAGACAATAAGTCTTCTTCAATTATGTACGCCATGAAACATCCCTTACATAGTTTTGATGCTTCTTCAAAGGATTTTAAATGTATTGCGGCTTTTGATACAGAAACCAGAAAACTTAGCTTGGTAGCGGTTATGGTGGCTATTAAGAGCTTTAACAGCGGAAATTCAAATCGGGATTCACACGTGATTGAAAACACAGAAGCCCTCAAGTACCCTAATGTTACTTTCTCGGCAGAAGACATCACTTATTCAGGTGAGACAGTAATCGCGAAAGGTAAAATGGTTTTTCATGGGGTTACCAAACCAATGACTATAACGGGTATTCAGAAAGTAGCTGGCAATAAAATGACACTGAGTGGGAATGCAGAAGTCAATATGACAGATTTCGGAATAAAGCCACCAAGTTTAATGGGCATGTCTACTGATGAAATAATCAAACTCGATTTTATGATGACTTTTGACATTTAGATAGATCGTCTAAAGCAAAAAGAAAGCCCGACGAATTTCGCCGGGCTTTTTAATTTTATTTCATGTCTCGTCCTAAAATAGCGTTACACTAAAAGTAATGTTATGAAAGAACAAGAAGAGAATCAGTATGTTAAGCGAACGCAAAAAGACTACAGTTATGCTTTTAAATTGAATGTTGTCAAGGAGATTGAATTGGGCGAGCT
>JANSYO010000091.1 GCA_024742395.1 Cytophagales bacterium | reverse complement strand
GCGTTGCCATTAAGCCTGTGGCCAGGCAAACAGTGGTCACGGTAAGTGACAACCCCGCTTTCTTAGTCAAAGCCTTATTCAAAGAATTTAATATCACAAAACCGCTATCGCCAAACACAGGAATGGAGATAAGCCATCCGGTTAAAGACATAGCTTCAGGTACTCTCTTTTTACCAATGAGTTTAAGCATACCGTTCGCCAGCCTCACCGCTCCTCCGGTATGCTCCAGAAAAGCCCCAATGATAACGCCAATAATAATAACCAGACCAATGCTGCCTAGTGTTTTGCCAAAGCCCTCATTAATGGAAGCAATGAGCGTTTGAGGGTCTACACCTGCCGCCAGTCCAAAAAGAATAGCGACAAAAATTAACGCAAGAAAGGGGTGAAGATTAAACTTAGTGGTACTGATGACAATCAGAGCCACCGCCAGAATTAATAGAAGTATAAGCATTAGTAAAGATTAGGGTTGAACTGTGAAAATAGGTAAAATTCTCAAAGGTTAAACTAAACCCACTTATTAAGATATACTTCTGAGGATCAAAGCTTAGATACTATAGACTGACCATAGTAAGACTTAATGGTTTCTTCGGCGAGTTTGTGCTGAGGGCAAAACTTATCTCTGGATGCTTTGTCAGCCTTTTTATTGGGAAACCATTTCCATACAAAGCCACCTGCAAACCAAGGTTTTTGCCATACCTCCTGATATAAAGACTCATAGGCACGTGCTTGCAGACCTTCATTGTCTGGTAGTGAATAGTCTGTATCCCATGGCTTTTCTGTGGAATAATCACAGCTTCGGTAACCGTATTCAGTAAAGAGTATAGGTTTCTGCACCTCTGCACTTACTTTTTCCATAGCTCTAAGGTGTTTTTTCCAGCCCTTTCTAAGTGTAGCCAGGTCAGGACTCTGCTCTTTTGATAATGGAAAGTAGCCATCTATACCCACGAAGTCCAGTTGATCCCAAAAAGGCACCTCCTCAAAACAATCCCAGTTTTCAGCATAAGTTAGTTTACCACTGTAAACCTTCTTTACTTCTTTGATTAAGGCCTGCCAAAACTCTGGCCTTTCTGCCACCATGGTTTCCATTTCTGTAGCCAGACAAAAAACCTCTACTTTAAAGACTTCGGCTATTTTGGCATACTGCAAAATATACTCGGCATAGGTGGTTTCAAATGCCCTCCACTCCTCTTCAGATGCTAAGGTAAAATCCCCTGTGTACGTTCCCCTGCCACACCATATGTGCGGCTTGAGCATGATATTAAGCTCACTTTTCCGGGCTAATTCTATGCATTCCTTTAGTCCGTCAGGTTGCTCGCCCCACCATTGGTGCCCGCCTTTGGCCTCCTGACCTTCCCGTAAAAACTGCAGTTCCGGGTTACCATTGCCTACAAAGGCATAAGGCATCAAGGCTACCCAATTGGCATTTACCCGAAAAGTTTCCTGAAAATGGGGTACATCTATCGGCTCTCTTGGAGCCACAAACGAAAGTCCTTTCATCTTCTCACCAGTATAAGTATACGGTTCGGCAGACTCTCTGCTTAAAAAATAACCGAACAAGAGCACGGCCAAAATTCCCGAAGTAAGTAGCTTTGTTTTCATTTCTAATGTGAAAGTACATATTTCTAATGCAAGAAGAAAGACTGGAAGACGCCCACAAGTTTAAACTCTGGAAAAAGAAGCTCACCGAAAACAATCTGACTATTAATCATATAGATGAGAAGTTTACCAGAAGGAATCATCTGGGTGAGGTGCTGTTCTCAACTGTTCTTTTAGATGCTACTGATCCTGACGGGAGAAAAATCCCCCCGCTTTGTTTGGTGAAAGGAGAGGTAGTCTGCATTCTGGTTTGTCTTATTGACAATGCCACTCAGGAAAAATACCTTTTATTAGTAAAACAAAGACGTATAGCCGAAGGTGCTCATACCTATGAACAGCCTGCCGGAATGGTAGACGGCACCAAAACGCCCGAAGAAATTGCCCTGCAGGAAGTACGCGAAGAAACCGGCATTCACATCACTGCTGAGCAGCTTATTGATCTCTCAGAAGGCAAAAGACTATTTCCCAGTACCGGTACCAGTGATGAAGCCATGTATTTCTTTGCCTGTGAAATCTATTTATCTAAGACCGAAATCGAGAAGTTTGAGAACCAAAAGCATGGGGAAGCCGGAGAAAACGAACATATAACTACGCATGTCTTTCCTTTTGCTGAAGCTCATAAAATGATAAACAATACCAACGGTCTGCTGCTTAACTATTTGTATTTACAAAAAGTCAATGATTATGAATTGCTAAAGCAGCTTACTCTTTAATGAATTTAAAAGATTGCACAGTGTCATCTTTGACCATTTTCAGAATATAAAGGCCGGTGCTAAGGTCACTGATGAATTCATTTAAGGGTCTTTTAAGGCTTCGCCAAAGGCCGGAATCTTTGTGTAGCATTCGGCCATGACTATCAAAAAGCTGGTAGCTTAAATAACTCTCATCGTTTAAATCTTTACCTTTTATATTGATTTCTTCTATCACCGGATTAGGGCTAAACTCCAGTCCCAGCACAGGACCTTCCCCATTACAGTTTGGCGTTATGATATGCGAATAAGTACTTCCCAGGCCTTCTCCGTCTTGAATAAACAATTTGACTTCGTAATAATATACCTGTTCATCGCAAGGAATAGGAGCCAGATAGGCCTCAGCGGTTTCAGTTTTTAGCGTGGTAATTAAATGACTGTGATCATCGTGATGCAGAATGACAGACCATTCATAAAAAAGCTGCTCCTCTGGTACATGATTTTGCACCGTAGCACTAAGATTAAGATTTAAACCGTCCTCATTTCTAAAGGAAACAATTTTCTCATAACTGGTTGACAGTATCTGAGCCGGTTCATTATTCACATACACCTTAAAACGTTTTGTGGTGGTTTTCCCTTGTTCATCTGTTACGGTTAATGTAGGATAATAGGTTTGCTGCCTGTCGCTAAAATAAGTGAAGCTTTCCACTGCCCTTGTCCCTGAGAATCCGGTGCCGTAGTCCCAATGATAAGTTAATTCCCCTCCTTCAGGATCTGAAGAATTGCTTGCATCCATCCTTACATTTAATGGGGCATTACCATAAACCGGAGAAATACTTGCCTGAGTAAGCGGCGGATAGTTTGGATTAGCCTCACTGTAAAGTCGCCTGATCTCATGTGTATCCGGGTAGAAAAGATTCACATAATAGATGCTGCCATCTGTAGGATCTTCTGCAAAACAGGTAGGATGTATACCCTCTACAATACTCACTACCTCGTAAGGTATGCCTCTGAAATCAAACTTGAAAAGCTTAATCCAGCCCTCGTAATCGCCATGTAAATAGGTGCCTTTAAAGCCTTCAAAATGATCTGTGGTGAGCCATAGACCCCCAATAGATGAATTACCGGTAAAGGGTTCTCCTAAAAACTCAGGCGAACCAACCGCAAAAGCCTCATCTTCTATCAGTACCTGGGCTCTGTCGCCCCGCCATTCTAAGATGGGTGGCAGAGGATTCTCCGGAAAATAGGTCAAATCATCAAAAAGCTCAGCTCTCAAATTGATGCCTTCAAAATACGGCCAGCCGTAATTGCTGCCCCCTTCGGTTACCACGTTTACCTCTTCCCTGCTGGCCCAGCCCACATCACCTACATAAAACGTGCCCGGATTTCCATCCGTAGTATCTGTACTGCCCGTACCCGGTTGCAACGAAAATCTGAAAGGATTTCTCAGTCCGTAAGCCCATATTCGTGAACGTGCAGAACTTGGATTATCTTCTTCATAAAACGGATTTGAGGCATAGCCTTCTCCTGTTTCAGGGTTAATTCTCAGCAATTTTCCATTCAGGGAGTTTAAATACTGCGATCGGTACGGCCCAATGTTCTGATCTTCTGTAATGATTCCTTCCTGTATGGGCAGTTCTACTAATTCATAATAAAACGCATCTCCTTTCTGAAAGGGAGGGTCTCTGGCTATGGCCGCATCTCCTATGGAAACCATCAGACTGGTATCTGCACCAAACACCAGGGAACCTATGCCGTGATTATCCATCAAGATGGGAATGGCATTGGTGTGTTTTTCGCCTAAAATAACCTTTCTGCTGCCCTCCTGTACTTTTCCATCCTGAAGTGTATAGCGGGTTACCCGCCCTATGGTAGCAGAAAACTTATCGTTATTGGCCGGATCATAACTGGCAGAGTCTTTAAAGTAGAGGTAGTTTCTGTCTACAGAATAAAGCATATAGAAATACCCATTATTCAAGAAGTCAGGATGAAGCACCAGGCCGTTTAAACCTAAATCCAGGTAATCATACACCTCTTCAGAAATATCTAAGAGTAATTCTTTGGCACCATTGGCTTTGTTTGCTTTGTAAAATCTACCTCCTTTTTCCCACACATAAAGCTGACCGCTGGCATCAAACGTAAGCCCCGTAGGATTCTCGTAATCATCTGAAAGAAACTCATCTACAAAACCCGGAGGCTGAGCATAAATAAGGAAAGGGAGAAAAAACAGGAGTAATATTTTTCTTGACATGGATTCGTTAGGAAATTCTAAAAATAGCTTTCACCTTCTTTTACAACGAAACAAGCGGTAAAAGTTCATAAATTATCATCACTTTTTGAGAAACTACGGAGGAGTCTATCCCTTAGCTTCAATTGGTGTTTTTATTTAACAATTTGTATCTTGGTTAGATAAACACTCAACCCATGAAATTTGTCTTAAGCTTATCATTAATTCTCCTATCTATTTGTGTTTCTCATGCTCAGAATTACGACATGTCCCGCGAAACCATTGAACGAAATCCTTCTTATAAATTAGAAGAGTATTTTGAAATTGTTTTAAATGAGCACAATCAGCCAGACATGGTACATGTAGTAAAAAATATGCTGAATGGCTCAGCTATTGAAACCAAAACTTATTATTCAGGCACACCTTATTATAAAGATGCAGAATGGCACAAGGCTACGGTGAAAATGCCGGGGCAAATTCCAATAGAGGGCTGGATCAGCTTTAATCAGGTGCATCAACGCGTTTATTTCAGAGCCAGAGCCAATACCCCAATGAGGCAGTTTATAGAGCCTGAATACTTCAAAATTGAGGATGAGACTTTCTCTGCTTTTCCTGAAAACGACCTCCTGAGTATTGGCTATTTCACAAAAGTTGATTACCCTCATACGGTTTTGCTACACAGAAGAGAGAAACTACAACGCAATACTGTGTCGCAGGAAATTCAGGGGTATGAGGTGGGCCAGTCAAAATACGAAGCTTTTTTTGTGGATCACCCCGTTTATTTCATCATTGAAAAAGGCAAAACACTAAAAGTAGAAAATAAGGCCTATTTCTATAAACAGTTTGTCAAAGACAAGAAAGAAACCAAAGCCTTTGTGAAAGCAGAAAAAATCAATTTCAATAAGGAAGAGGATGTGAAAAAACTACTTGATTATCTGCTACTTTAATAAAACGTTTAAAATACCCACGCTCTGCTCCAGCTCTTCAAAAGTTGAGGAAGCATAGCCCAGACGTATGGCATTAAGTATATTACCTTCCTCATCTGAATGTGAGGGCGGCTGAATATACAAATCTTGTTTTGCAGCCCTCCGGGCCAAAAGAGAGAGGTTAACAGATGGCTCAAAGTGGGTCCAGACAGACATCCCCCCTGCGGGCAATTCGAAATTTAGGTAATTGCCTAATTGATCTGTTAAAAGTTCACAAAAGAAGTCTCTTCGCTGCTGATAAATCCTTCTGTTTTTACGAAGCGACCTTTGTAAAATTCCGAGATCAAGCAATTCTGCAATGGCGAGCTCCAGCAGCGTATCGCCTTGCCTGTCTACCATTCGTCTGATACGTGATAGGTAATCTATCTGAGCTTCAGAAGCTACCAAATAGCCTACCCTAAAAACAGGTGAAATGGCTTTGGTAAATGAACCTGTGTACAACACGAAATCGCCATGCTCGGCAGAAGCCAGCGGCATAATGGGCCTGTTGGCAAAGTGAAAATCGTAATCGTAATCATCTTCAAAAACATAGACACCGTATTGTCTGGCCAGCTGAATCACTTTCAGGCGGCGGTGTGCGGGCATTATCACCGTAGTGGGATACTGATGATGTGGCGTCAGGTAGATCATTTTGATCTGGCTACTTTGCAGAACTTCTTCCAGATGATCGGTATCCAAGCCTTCTGCATCTACCTTGATTTTGACCGGCTTTACACCATGATAAATAAAATTTGCGTTAGCAGACTCCCAATTAAGCTCCCCTACCGCTACCTGATCTCCGGAACTAAGAAAACCTTGAATACAAAGGTATAAAGCCTGCGTTACACCACGTGTAATGAGAATCTGCTCTGCCCCTACCTGCATGCCTCTGGTTTTATTCAGGTACTCGGCTAGAATATGGCGTAGCCTGCTGCTCCCTTTGGTATCTGAATAGCCATATTTTATGTACAGGTTTCCCTGCGTAAGGCTCGATTTATAGGCTCGGGCCAGTTCTTTCACCGGAGCCAGTCTGGGATCTGGCAGGCCATCGTCTAAATGTAGCCCTTGGGTAGCAAGCGAAAGCCCTCTGGTAAGCGGTGCCATTAACGTAGGAGCTTCAGCAAAATGCTCAGTACTTTTAAAATCTGCCAATGGCTGTACAGTGCTAAGCTCAATGTTCTCCTGAACATAGGTGCCCTTACCGGGAACAGTACTGAGCCAGCCCTGGGTAGTCAATTCATCAATAGCTGCTACCACGGTTTTACGGTGAACCTGAAACGTAGAAGCCATGACCCGGCTACCCGGCAGCTGATAGCCTGCTTTTAATGTTCCGTCCTTAATCATGCCGATGAGCTGAAAAGACAATTGTTCAAAAAGCGGGACATCGCTTTGGCGATCAAATGTGATTAAATCTAAAAGCATACCGGACTACTCGTTATTTAACTTATGGACTATTATGAGCATCCGGCAAACCTCTACATTTGTTTTGTTAATCGCAATAAAACATGGAGAGAAAAACACAAAGAACCACCCCCAGCCGTAAGGCTAAAGACAGAGCACATTACTCAGATGAGCAGATCTATGCTATCTTAGACGAAGCACTTTTCTGCACCATCAGTTATGCTGAAGAAAATCAGCCCTACAGCATTCCGCAGTCGTTTGTAAGAATAGGAAATCACCTCTACCTGCATGCCTCTGTGGGATCACACTTTATGCGAACACTGGCCGATGGCCGCCCGGTATGTATTACAGTGATGCTGGCAGATGAACTCGTAATAGCCAAAACTGCCTTTCACCATTCGGTAAATTACCGATCAGTGGTGGTTTTTGCGAAAGGAGAAATCATAGAGGATCGTGAGCTAAAGTACGATGCTTTTAAAGCCTTAACAGAGAAAATGGTGCCCAATAGCTGGGATTACCTGAAGCCTATGAGTAAAAGCGAAGTGGATAAAACCATGGCCGTTCGTTTTTCATTAGAAGAAGCTTCTGCCAAAATAAGACAGGGAGACCCTGGGCACGAAGCTTCAGAGATGGACTTACCTATCTGGACCGGCCTTATTCCTATTAAGCCGCTCAGACAAAAACCTATACCGGATGCCGAAGGGGCAAAATTGCCTTTACCGGTGCATTTACAGTATTAAAACAATTGACGTATATTATATTACGTTAGACTGGAGATTCATTGCAGAATGAATCTCTTTCTACTTTCTAACAATGAGTACTTCGTCGTCTGAGAAGTCCATCCAGCCAAGATTATACACATAGTGCATGATCTTTCCCTTGCTATTCACATGAGTATGGGTATGGTACTTAAACCTAAACTTTTTATCTTCCAGGATGTTTCTGTACACCTTTTTCTGGACTAGGCTTTTACCCAAAACTTCCAGAAGAATGCCATGGTTTCTTTTGAGGTATTCTTTAATCCTGATGGCGGCCTTTGCACTGGCATAACGTAAATTTTTATGGTAGAAGTTTTTGCATTTTATACTGCAAAATATCTTATTAGATCTGCCGGCAAACTCCG
This sequence comes from Cytophagales bacterium, assembly GCA_024742395.1. Classification (GTDB taxonomy): domain Bacteria; phylum Bacteroidota; class Bacteroidia; order Cytophagales; family Spirosomataceae; genus Jiulongibacter. The sequence goes on along the minus strand of JANSYO010000091.1, from coordinate 6,901 downwards.
TTTTACAGACTTTACATTTCTTGGCGTTCATATCCTATTCTTTTCGTTTCTTTTAAGAGAAACGTTTATTTAAAAAGCTTATGCACTGGCCAATATACTACAAAATGCTTTTATCGTTCCGAACCGTTAAGAACGGTTAAAACGAAATAAATGTTTAATGCAATCCTTTTTTTCATTTCATTTGAATCACAATCCCGATTTACTTTATGAAATACATTACACTTAAGCACCTATTGATAAATGGCGAAAAAAAGATAGGACTTCAATTTTACCCCGATAAAGTGATTCAGGCTCTGGTTAAACAAATGCCTGAAGTCAAATGGAGCTCAGAATACAGTATGGCTTTTTTACCCAACAATAAGAATAATCTTCAGATAGTATACAAAACCTTTAAGGGCGTGGCGTGGATTAATGGAAGTACTTTTTATGGTAACAGTCGAGGTAAACAATATGATAGGCAGGTGATTGCACCGTTGTTAAAAAAATCTATCTGCCCTGATTCATACATACAAAAACTAGAAGTAAACCATTACAGTAAAAATACGGCCTGAAGCTATATTGCTAATTTTGAAAAATTCATGAAACATTTCAATGGCCGGGACCTGAATTCATTGGATGAAGAAGACATCCAAAATTACCTTCAGGTATTGACAAAAAAAGAACTTTCTAAAAGTAGCCTGAACACTGCCATAAATGCTATAAAGTTCTATTACGAAGTGGTGATGGGAATGCCCAATAGATTTTACAAAATAGATAGGCCTCGGAAAGACCAGAAGTTACCAGAAGTACTTTCTAAAGAAGAAATAGTCAATATTATAAAACATACCAATAATATTAAACATAAGTGTATCCTAAGCCTTTTATATTCAGCAGGCCTAAGAAGAGGAGAACTTATAAACCTTAAAATCAACGATATAGATAGCAAAAGGATGGTTATTCGTGTGAATAAAGGAAAAGGAAACAAGGACAGAATAACACTCCTATCTACCAATGTATTATGCGACCTAAGAACGTATTTTAAAGAATGGAAACCAAAGACTTATCTTTTTGAAGGCCAAAATGAGAGCCAGTACAGTGCTAAAAGTATCGAAAACATCTTGAAAAATGCGGCTAAAAAAGCAGGCATAAAAAAACGAGTAACACCGCATATGTTAAGGCATAGTTTCGGGACACACTTATTAGAAAAAGGAGTAGATTTAAGACAGATTCAAGTTTTAATGGGTCATCATAGTTCTAAAACAACAGAAATATATACACATGTAGCAGTGAACACTTTTGCGGTAATTAAAAACCTATTAGATTAGATAAAATATTTGCGATATATCAGACATATGTCCTGATATATCGCTGTTGGCAGCAAGCCGAAAACAATAACGAATGAGATATTTCAAAAGAAAATGGAACGAAACAAGGGGTGACCAATACGACAATTGGGGAACTTCTACATTTTTTATTGAAACTGATGATTCAGGTTTTCCATCACGACAGATTGAGAAATATGATAACGGAATCGTTCTCAAATATGACGATAAAAAAAACGAAGACGAATTCGGAATGTTAGGCGACCAAGATTTGGATTTAGAAGAATTTGGTGAATTTGAAATCTCAAAGACCGAATTTGATAGCGAATGGGAATCAAACGAAAAGAAGTTTATTAGGAGTGAAATAATTGGAATTCTATTCCAAAACGACCAATTCAATGATTGGTGGGAAAGTGAGCCAATTGAAATTAGGTTCTTTGATAATAAGAAATTGAAAATCAAATTTATTGACTTGGTTCCTGAAGTTGACCAAAGTTTCATTAAGGAAGCTGACATAGCTTTAAAATCGTTCTTGGAAAAGAACACGAATGACAGATTAGGACTTAGTGAACTTGCTTATCAAAATTGTATGGAGTTCTTAAATGCAGTTGATTACGATGAAGCAGATAAACCACTTTGGGATATCAAAGACAAAAGTGAAATATGGAATTTCATTTATCCACAGGACATTTACGTAACAAGGAGGCATCGGAGAGATGAAGATATTTATATCAATTTGACCTGTGAATGTGAATGGGAACAAGAACATGGACTTCAATTGGTATTCAGACAAGGAAAAAAACTGACTCGGATTAGTGACCAGGATGGACACATAACAGAAGCTGATGCATACGACAAACCAGACGAAGAAGATGAATTACTGAGCCAATTTGAGAATAAAGAAAAAAGCCAGCTGCCAACAATGCATAAAAGCAATGGCGGGGTTAGTGATAAATCAAACGATAGTACTAATAATAAAAGTCGGTCTTGGTGGAAAAGACTTTGGTCTTAAATCCGCCACTGCTCTTATGCGGACCGTTGTGCTTCATGCAAAAAAAATAACCTATGAGCTTAGAATCCAAATCTCAAGAATTAAAAGACCTAATAGCTACATATGATACTCAGTGGTTCCTTGGTGACCTTTCTGGTTTAATGCAAAATATTGCTACTGGAAGAGCACAAGACCAACTTGGTCACCTCTCTTCACCTATGCGGCAATTATATTTCCTTGGCGGACTGTTAGTGTCTTCTGACGATAGTAACGGAGTTGATATTCAGTATACTCCTGAGAAATGGGATAAAATTGTTCAGCTCTTAAATGAAATAGAGAGGGAATATGATAAACTTTTCTTTCCAAAACCAGATGAGGAAATTGACGATGAATGGAGAAAAATTAGGCAAGTTGCAATGCCGTCTTTTCTTTCATATTTCAATCAGGGACCTTTAAATTACGAAGAGCAGACAATAAATTGGGTCGCTGATTTGTACTGTCAACTAGACGATTTAATCGAAAAAGAAACAGGAGTAAAAACACTCGATTTTATTCAGTTTTATAACAATCTTGACGATTTAGTTCAGCGTAAATTTCAAGGGTTTGGAACAAGAAAAGATTTATTTCAGAAGGAGTGGTTAACCTACACTAAAATACAAATGGGAGTAGTTGAAGGTGTGCCTGACTTTATTAAAGAAATGGGGGAACAAAATCGACCAATGTATACATTCGTCGCTGACCATGGCATAATCAACCGATTTAAACCTGAAGACATAATTTCTGATAACTTATCAATTGATAAGATTAATACTATTCTGTCGCTTTTAACTTGTAACAGGGGGCAAAATGACTTTTTATATTACACTTCGACAAGACCTAGTAATCCACTATATGAGTTCCCGATAATAGACATTGGAGAAGGTTTATTTCAAGTTTTTGAGGTCAAACAAGTTATTCATGCAATTGATGATTTACTTGAACGAGTATCTTCAAAAAAAGCTAAAGGAAGAGACAAGTTGGTTGAAAAGAAGGGTAAACTGCTTGAGGGTAGAATTGTAAACCTGTTCAAGAAGTTTTTCAAAAAGGACTATAAATGTTTTGAGGGATATTATGTTGATGGTTGCGAGCAAGACATACTCTTTTTATGGAAAGACTATGCTTTTATCATAGAAGCTAAAGGCTATAACTTGAGAGAGCCAATGCGAGACCCGAATAGAGCTTTTGTAAGAATTAAGGATGATTTTAAATCATGTATTGGTTATGGTTACACTCAAACAAAAAGAGTTGAACAAAAATTCATTGATCAAGTTCCGTTAAAAATTCAAGACAAGAATGGAAATCTGATTGAAGAAATTGACACGACTAAATATGAGGAAAATGATTTTTCCATCATCGTAAATATTAAATCTTTTGGACAAATACAAAACGATTTATCAACACTACTGGAAGTAGGCGAAGATGATGTTTTTCCTTGGGTTATTAAGCTCGATGATTTAGAAACGTTCTTCCTGACAATGATTGCTAAGAAAAAGAGACCTCAAGACTTTATAGAATATCTTCTGTTAAGAGAAGAATTGCATGGGAAACTTATTTGTTCTGATGAACTTGAAGTTTGCGGAGGTTATCTAACAGGTAAGATTACAGAAAAGAAAATAGATAAAGCTGAAAGGATTGTTACCACCCCCGATTTACCTGAAATTTTTGACCTACAATATAACAAAGGAATGGGATTTGACAATGAGAAACTTTTAGCAGAAAAGAAAAGCGGAAAGTATATATTTTGGTAGACAAAGGACAATATTTAATATGAGAATAAAAAGCACGAAAGCACAACATTTTGTATAAGTAATGGCAGGCAAAGCACTAAATATCAGGGTTTGTAGTCCGCACAAACTGCGTAGCGGTTTGACAGGGAACTACCACGCAATCTGCCACTACTCATACAATTTACCGTTGTATGCAAGCAAAAAAAAACAAGTATTTATGAATTTAACAATATTAGAATCCAAGTCCATAGAGCATAGATCTTGGTATTTATGTAAATGTAATTTGCTCCAATACTTAGAAGGCTTAAAGGATGACTTTTATGATTATGCAATTCAAAGGAAGATTGTTAAAAATCAATATCTAGATAAACTTTACTCAACGATTAAATCAGGTGACCCGATTCCTACAATTACTCTAACATATAATCAAACTCATTTAGATAACATTTCCAGTAATTCAGCAGAAATAAACTTATCCAAATCTGAAATACTGGACGGTTTACAAAGATCATTTAGACTCTGGGCGTACCTGAATATTTTTAATAAATATGAACTTTCCAACGAAATAGATTATAGAACTTTTGCAAAGGAATTAAAGAATGAGAATCCATTGTTTTTTGATTCAGGGGTCGTATCAACCAAACTTATTAGAACCCTGATAGAGTCAGGTGAAATAAACAATATTAAAGCTGCTTTATCGAATTATGACATTTACCTAACCATTTGGACTGGATTAACGGAAAAAGAAGTTATTCAAAAGATGCTTCTTCTTAATGCTGGTCAAAAATCTGTGTCTAAAACACACCAATTTGAATTACTCTTTCTACATTTTTTTGATGCAATAAAAGCATCAGATGTCAAAATTGAGTTATTCAGAGAAAAAGACGATAAAGCAAATGACGTTAAAAGAGGGAATAGAGATAATGGCCAATTTATGTTCTCTTCCATTATCGTTGCGTTACAATCATTTGTTGAGGGACGCCCCTTGCGAGTGTCTACCGAAAAACTAATCGAACATGAATTCGCGGACACAGTAGAAACAACAGACCATACTTTTGACCTAGTCTTCAATACTGATTTCTTACTTTATTATCTCTCCAAGTTAGTTGAATTGGACAACACTATTTGTTCAAAAGAAAATAATGGCAAAGAATGGTTTTCTAAAGACACTACCCTTAGCGGCATTTTTGCCGCTGTTGGTTCCAGAATAGATTTTTCTACTATCCAAACGAAACAAGATTTAAAAAACAAAGTCGATAAAGAGTTTGAAACATTAAATCGCAGAATAAACGAAATCGGATTCAACCTTCCTGAATTTACAGATCAATACAACGTCTTATCAAGCCGATCGGTAAATATAGGTTCCTTCATAAGGAAAGTTGTAATGGAATACACGTTGCAATTAATGGATGAAAAAAATGATAGTTGGAGTGACATTTTCATCAAAGTGAAAGAAAAGAAATAGATATGAACGGAAAAGAACTTTTTTCAAAGATCATTCTATCTCTAAATTCATATTTGGGATTTAATGACCAAGACGTTATCGACCTGATTGATACAGATGAAAACCTAGAAGATGGTATTAGCTGGCTATTAAGTCTAAACCCTCCTGCACCTTTCGATTCATTTGTCACATCATTGGATAAGATAAGAGAAAATAATATTGACAATTTTTTATCGGTGCCATATTCAAATACTGGCAATGTTCATACGATTAATTTTGATCAACCAAAATTTGATAATAAGAATAGGAGGTTTGCATTTTCAAATCAGGAATTTGGATTTGTTTCTACAAAAGTTCTTTTTGATAATGGAGCATTAATTGACTTAGCTTCAGATAATAATGGAATAATTTGGAAACAGTTAGAAGAATATCTAGAAAGAAATTATTCAGCAATAAGCACAGCTAATATCAATTCATTTTTTGATATTATAAGAAATACAGATTTAGAAAAAGGAATTGTTATAAATAAAACAACTGAGCCTTTTAATGAGGATATTCATTACCCTTACATTTACCTCTCATATCTGAATGAGTCTAATTCCATAGTTCTTCCTCAAAACTTAAAATATACCCCCAGTTCCTTAAACACTTCGTTAGCCTATGACAATACGAAAAACTATGAACAATATTTCGACATCTATGATGTCTTAAATGAACTTAATCAAGCTCCTGATATCTTAAACCGATTCTTACGGTTATACCATACCATGGAATACTTTGTCTACCGTGTTTACTTAGTTAATTTGGTAAGTAGAGTTGGCACGAGTAAATTATTCGTGAGGGAATTCATCACATCTGCCGAAAACATGAAAAAGAGTGAACGGGAGTCTTTTAAGAAAAACTTTAAGATAATATTCAGCAATAATTTAACCCCTCAAATTGAGCCGGCTCTTACACCTATTGTAAATCAAGATGTGATCGACTTTCTCAAAGAAAAGAATATTGTTCAGGGGTTTGTTACTAATGATATTGGAAAAATATCTGAATTGATATACGGTTTAAGATGTTGCATAGTTCACAATAAAGAAAGTGAATATCATATGACAATTTCAAACTCGGAAGAATATGAAAAAATAATTCCATTGATAAGAAAAATTCTTGAACTTTTTGAAGAACTAGTAATTGAAAAAATATTACAAAATCATGCTGCTATTAATTATTCGCAAAAAACCGTAAACATATATTGAGAAAGCCAGCATACAACATTAAAGGCTGAATAGTCGTGCTGATTAAGCCGACGATCAGCCTGTGTTGAACCCGCAATGGAATTGGAGGCGGAGTTTCAAGTAGCCTTATTATGGGGAGGGTTACATTTTTGGGGAGGGTTACATTTTTGGGG
>JANSYO010000226.1 GCA_024742395.1 Cytophagales bacterium | reverse complement strand
TTCTTAGAACTGAATAGCACATTGGTACACTCTTCCGAAAGGAATAACAAACGCAGAGCCAAAAAATCCAAATTTCATCTGAATCTCACCCATTGTTCCGAACTTAATCATACAAGCTCTCCCGTGTTACCATACGAGAGAAGAAAGTCCAGTGTAACAGATGAACTTGTAAGAAGATTCGATTACAACGACCCAGAGCTGGAACTCAAGGTTTCTCATCATGGAATTGTTGTGATGGGTGGAACCAAAGAAAAGTTGATGGATTTGTTGACTGATCTTGGTTTCATGGAGATTCAGTATATCACAGAGTTCTTGGGAGTGTATCCTTACTTTGCTGCTCCTTTGGAGCTTCTGTACAACTTGATGGGTTGTTATCTCGAGCCTTCTATTCCATCCTTTTTGGACACAAAGAATCACCAACAATTTATCCAAAGGACAAAGAAAAGGTAGGTAGAAATGCCTCTGCACTCAGTTGTGCCATTTCTCACAAATGCAGGATTCACTTTATCCTTCAACGCTGGATTGAACATTACCCTAGCCAATTTTTTGATAATGATGAGGCAAAAAAACAGCTTCAATTCTTCTTAGAACAGATAGAAGACACGCCTGCCAAAAACAAACTCCTCATTGTGTTTCAAAAGGTTTGTGCCTTTGTTTGATTCAACGCCACCTCATTAGAGAACAGAGTATTCTATCTCAAAAAACCAAGTTCGACTTCTTGACACCTCGTATTATGCCTGAGAAAGGTAAAAGTCCGCTGTTCATGAAATCTGTTGATGTTCTTGCCAAGCAGTTGTGTCTGATGGACCAAAGTTTGTTCGTATAATTTTAACCCTTTGATTGTATTCTTATATGCTGACTAATAATCCTAGGTTGTGTAAAATAGAGTCTCATGAGTTCAAGGGACAGAAATGGACAAAGAAGGATGCTTTCAATCATACTCCCAATATTACTCGCTGCATTGAGTTCTTCAACAGAGTATGTTCCCTTCATAGTGCTGTATAATTCTAATGTGTGAATAGCTTTCATACTGGTGTGCAACAGAGATCCTGACCAGAAAATCTTCTTCTGAGCGATTGAAAGTCCTCAAGCGTCTCATATGTTTGGCTAAGGTAACGTGTTGTATGTTCGATGACATATTGCGGGTTCTAACAATGAGAACAGAGGTGTGCAGTGCACCATAACTACAACTCTGCGTTCGCTATCACAAGTGCTTTGAACTTTTCTTCTGTGTCGCGATTGAAAAAGACTTGGAAGGCTCTCTCCGGCAAATATATGACTATATACAGAGAAATGGAAGAGATGTGCAAGGTGGAAGCCAACTACTTTCCTTACAAAAAGCTTCTGTTGTCTCAGACTCCTCCTTTGGTGCCTTATCTTGGTGTTTTCTTGCGTGATTTGACGTTTCTGGAGGTTGGAAATCCCAGTTATCTCGATGAAGAGCAGAAAATGATCAACTATGACAAATTTCGCATGATAGCTTCTGTTCTCCTCGATTTCCAAAAGTATCAGCAAGTTCTTTATCCGTTTGCTCCTCGTAAGAAAATACAAACGGCATTGAGATATTCTCTGGTGACATTGGACGAGGATGAGCTGTTTGAGTTGTCATATGAGATTGAACCACGAAGAAATTGAGAAAAATAAAACAAAAAACCAATTAATCCTGCTGCTCCCCAAGATTCTAATGATCCAGACATGTTGTTGAATTTTTATGAATGCTGTTAATTTTGTTCCGAAGAGAGAAACGCTTGTTTTGCCATTCTAAGAAACGTTCAATAAATCGGATTTGGAACTGGTTATTCTAAGAAAACAGTGGAATTTCATTGTTGTAGCCAAAATTGATGCTACTGGCGGAGCATGTTCCTAAATACGTATTGAGCCACCAAGAGTCGTTATGGAACTACCCAATTCTGTG
>JANSYO010000277.1 GCA_024742395.1 Cytophagales bacterium | reverse complement strand
TCTAATTTGCTTAGTTGCTTCAAAACCATTCATTACAGGCATTTGTATATCCATAAGTATTAAGTCAAAGTGTTTTGCTTTGCATTTTTCGAGAGCAACCAGACCATTTTCTGCGGTATCTACAATGACCCCCCATTTTGACATCATTTTCTCTGCTACCGTAAGATTAAACTTTACATCATCTACCAGAAGAATGTTCTGACCCTGTAGGGAGTCTTGCAATGTACGAGGCTTTGCTTCCATTAATGTTTCATCCTCAGTGGTTGCCTCTTCTAAACCCAGCGTAAAATAGAATTCGCTCCCCTCGCCATATTTGCTGGCTACCTTGATTTTACTTCCTTGAATTCTTAATAGCTCTTTTACTATAGAAAGTCCCAACCCTGTACCATGCACATGCTTGGTGAAATCATTTTTAATTTGTTCAAAACGCCCAAATATTTTTTCAATTTCTTGTTCTTTAAGACCAATGCCTGTATCAGTAACACTAAAACGCACCATTAAAGGAGCATTCTTAGGAGATACTCTATGAACAGATACCATAACATGCCCACCTTTTTCAGTAAATTTAATCGCATTACCTACAAGATTATTCAATATTTGGGTAAGTCTTATTTCATCTGTTATCACCGTTTGTGGCAATTCACTGTCATAGTCCATGTCAAGATGAATTTCAGCTAAACTTGCTTTAAACTTATTAGTGGCGACAATATTGGATAAAACACGCTCCAGCTTCACTTTGTCCTTTGACAGGACAATCATACCTTCAGAGAGTTTATTTAGATCTAGAATGTCATTAATTAAGCTAAGCAAATTCGCAGATGATATTTGCAGAGTATTAATTGACTCAATCTGATCTGGCAGATAATCTCCTTCTTTAAGTAAATGGATATTGCCGATAATGGCATTAAGTGGTGTTCTGATTTCATGACTCATCAACGATAAAAAATCGCTCTTTGATTTTGCCTCATTCAAAGCCGTGTGCTTTTCCTTTCTTAACAGCTCTTTAGCATCTATAACAGCTTCCAGTTTCTTTTTTGAAAGGTCATATAGGATGGCAGCTCTTGATTTGTCTTCACTAGAAAAAGTATTGAGAAAAATATCCTTAGATGTTTCGTGCGGAGAATTCTCTTTTAATTCTACAGTGTTACTCTGACACTGATTGAGATAATCAATCAAAACCTCATTCATTAGAATTTCCAGTTCGTTTTGAGTGTCGTCTGAGGTGTTTAGATAAAAAAGAGGGAAATTGTCTTTTTGTAAAAGTCTGTCGTTCATGTGCGTTTTTTATTAGGCGGATATACGCATCTTATACTCTGACATACAAGATCACTTCATACCCGAATGGTTGAAAAT
>JANSYO010000230.1 GCA_024742395.1 Cytophagales bacterium | reverse complement strand
GTTGCACCACAAACAGGTATAGGAACTATTAGCATTCAAACCTAACACGATAGCAGTAAATTTCCAGTCACTAGACCTGTTTAAACCGAGAGTAGAGGAGCGAATAAAATGTTCCTTTACCAGATTCCCCCTCCCTCCCCCTCTTTTCAGGCGATTTTTCAACGGGGATACGGTGTAATATTGAATCTCGTTTATTTTCTTGTAATTATAGAGTCCACAGACAATGAATGTGCACAAAACCAATTTACCATGACCATGACGGAACTTTGTATCTTTGTCCACAGAAACACTTTTTTTGAGCCAACAGTTGACATGTTCAATTATCACCTGTTCCTCCCTGCTTTTGGTGTTGAATTTCGCATGACCCTTTGTTTTAGGTAAGTGAGCAGGTTTGTATCCAGTAACAACACCAGCAACTCCCACATATGCAGGATCCCCTGAGCTATATTTTCCACCAAGGATGCGCTTTAATTCATTTCTAACCGAGCATATCTGAGAATCATGAGTATTCCCTTTTATACCAGTAATAAAAGCTATAATCAATCCAGAGAAATCGCAGAGAATCTGGGAAATGATACCATGTTGCGAATAATGGACATTATAATACTCGAATTGTCCAGATTGTGGCCTAGTAGTTCTGTGAATAGTACCATCAATAACTGCCGCAATCTGATTGGACAATCTGCTGGAAGGTGAACCGGGAATCAGCTGATTTGGTATAAACTTCTTGAAAAACTGGGCAATCTGAGGTAGAATAGAATCAATAACCCTAGTGATAGACCCAGGACTAATTCCAAATTGAATAGAGAGAGAAGCATAGGTTGGGTAATGGTGTATCCAAATAAAAACCAGAAGAACTTGATTTTCCAACGAAACGCTTTGTACAGCTGTGTGATCCAGATGCCCGCGTAACTGCCCCATTAGAAACAAGAAATCTTCAAATGATAGTCTGATCAGGCGTTGGAAAGAGTTACCACAGCCCCCATTATCATCGAAATATCTGAATAAATCAATCGGAACTCGTTGAATTCGCCTTCTTCTTGGTCCTTTACCTCTTCCAATACCATAGCGAGGATTTAGTGCCAATAATTCTGTTCGCACGCCATAGTAGGGTGTCCATTCGGAATCCGAATCTATGATTGTCCAACAAAGAACTACTGCCAGAGCTATTCCTACCCGTGTACGGCAAGATAATCTCATAAAAAACAAATAAGCAAATTGATTGATCTTCGATGGCTATCACTAACAATAAAACGATAAAAAACTTTAAACTACTGATGATTCTTGATGTGACCTTCTCTGATTCTGTAATGTTATTTATATGATATCATATTTCTATTACATCTTTGGACCAAGTATCATGATAGTTCGATGAATTTTCAGCGAGATACCGAGCTTTTTCGCCATTTAAAGTAAAATACAGAGCTCTAACACCATCCAATCGGAGTTAGTGCAGAAAATATCTCAATCATTATCTTGTATACTCACTTTGTTATGACTAGAACCCGAAGACAAGCCCAAAGAGCCAAGGATTTTCGCTGGTCGGCAGAAGATGCAAATACCCTTGTTGAGCTTTACAAATCTCACAACAAGAACTGGAACAAGATCTGCAATGATTTTGAATTTAAGATGCTTCTATGTACCAAGAAACAAGCTCAAGAAAAGCTCAAGTACATCAGAAAAACCAAAAACAAGAAAGTCAATGATTCCACTGGAAAAAAAGGTATGTTGTATTGGTACTTCTTAAACTAACATGTACAATAGGACGAGTTCATAGGGAGAAGATAGTCAAAAGGCAAGAGGAATCAGACTCAGATGTTAGCTTTGACAGCGAC
>JANSYO010000242.1 GCA_024742395.1 Cytophagales bacterium | reverse complement strand
TACACGGCCACAAATCGAAGCGATTATGGTTTGTTGCCTTTTGTGGTGTTAATAGTGGTATTTTTGGTCTGACAGTATTCTCTTTGTGTATAGGAAGCTATTAAGAACTCTAAATCAGCTGACGAAGTCCAGAGATACAAGAAATGTTTGGCAACTGGCGAGATGCCTCCCAACTTGTTGTAAATGTAATATTTGCTTCTGCTCAGAGCATCCTATCATTTAATCCTTTCAAATATATGAAAATTCATCCATTGGAGCAAATCATAGCGAGTGCTTTTGACTTTCTTGTTCTAGAACTCCCAGTTTACCCAAACATCTCACTATATTGATAATTGCTACTACTTTTGTGTAGGAAGAAGCTTTACTTGATGATATTTTGTTTTGGAACGTTTTATTGATGTTGTTACTATTTACACAACTTGTTCCACACTTTCACTTTCCTCGGCGTTCTTTGGCCATGAAAAGAAAAGTTGAATGAGAACAACGATATATGGAATTAGCAAGAGAAGAAACACAGCACCAATTCCAAATGTAAATACAGCGAGTGCAATGATTATGGCCAGGAATAATACCATTACAATCGCTGTCACGGTAATATCAAGAATATGAAGCCATACAAGGTTCTTGGGTTGATTCTTAAGATCCTTGGCAAAGACATAGAACATTATCATTGGTACCAATTCGAGTAGAGGCGAAAGCTCCAACGATAGCACCGCGAATGTTATGCTAAACAGATGGAGTAAAAGTATTTTGTACTTGTAATCCACTCGAGCCACTTCTGTTTGTTTGGCAACCTCCGAATTAGCAGTTTCCTTGTGAGATATCTCCGGCAATAGCTCCTCCTGAATTACTTCAGTATGAAAAACACTTTCAGAACCTTTTCCATCATATATATTAGGATATTCAGGTGCAAAGTCATAACTAGGCAATGAAGGAGCAGAGCGGGCTTCTTGTTCTCTTGATGATACCACATCCTTATGGTATTGTGGAGCTTGGTTGTTAGATGATTGTTCAAGAGAAGGCAAACCGGAAATGCATTTGAATTGTTGTATTGTTATACGAACCCCAAATGCACACAAGAGCAGGAGTATCCTGCCCTCCTTTTCCTGGAAAAGCAAACGTTTGCTTCAACTTGTGAGCCAAATATTGTAATTGTTGCGCGTGAAGATTGCGTGGTGGCAAAGTCTTTAGTTTACATGGCAGTTATGCAGAGGCAGGAGGTGGTACTTCTCGGGTTTAGTTTGTTTATCTTGCTTTGGGTAGGGTGTTGTGTTGGAAATGACTCTGTAAAGTTTTCAGATAGTGTGCGGGATTGTGTGGCGGAGCAAGGGTGCACAGGGAGGTTCTGGATTTATTTTACGGATAAAGGTCATCATTTGCTCTCTCCTGATGAACTACAGGATTTGAAAACATCTATTTACGATTCAATTCATCCAAACTCTCATAAAAGGAGAACGAAGCGGACTTCTGAAGAAGTAGCTCTCGATGAGAAAGATTTTCCGGTTTTTGCTGCTTATATCGAACAGATCTCGCTTCTCCCTGGTGTGAGGCATTCCAAAACATCAAAGTGGTTAAATTCAATATCAGTGACATT
>JANSYO010000436.1 GCA_024742395.1 Cytophagales bacterium | reverse complement strand
TGTAGAAATGACCCATGCTACTGACGGAAAAAGCCTGATTTCCCTGATGAAAGGAAAAAAGAAATCCTGGGAAAACGTGTCCTATAGCTACTATAAAAATGGAATAACACTACGAACAGCACGCTATAGATTTACGAGGTACATCACACAAGATGGATTTCGGGAAGAATTGTATGATCATAAAAGCGATCCTTTTGAGACAAAGAATATAGCGTCAACTTCTCCTGAATTGGTACAAGAACTGATTTCTGTTTGGGAAAAAGGAGACACAGGACTCTACCACCAGTAAGTCCAAACACTCAGGAAGAAAAAACAAACCAAACCTTGCTGAACGTCAGGCTCTAAAAAGGATTCGCAGGGTTTGCCTATCTTTGTGGGATCACCTGTACACAGTACGCTTCTGTAAATGGACAAAACGCTGTTTTTACGTATTCGCCAGGGAAGTCTGGACGCCTTTGGGGAGTTTTATGACCAGTATAGTTATAAGCTATTGCGGTTTTCTATGCTCTACCTCAAGTCCCGTGTAGAAGCAGAAGAAGTAGTACAGGATGTCTTTGTGAAAATATGGGAAAACAGGGCAAAACTAAACCTGGAACTGTCGGTAGAAGGGTATGTATTTCGGATAACCAAAAACGAACTGCTCAATAAACTCAAAAAGAAGGTACTACACACAGAAGCAATCACTCAAAATATAGAAGCCCTCATTCATGGCAACAATACAGAGGACGCCATTTTCTTACAGGAAATGAAAAGCCTTTTGTCGGAAGCCATAGAAGGACTACCCGAAAAAAGACAGGAAATATTTCGTTTGAGTAGAGAAAAAGGCTACTCCAACAAGGAAATAGCAGAAGAACTCAATATTTCCATCCACACTGTCGAAAGTCAAATCAAAAAATCGATCAAGTACCTTAGAAGCTACATACAATACCTGCCTGTATGGTATGTTTTTCTGGTATTTTTATCGTGAACAACTACCCTTTGCAAATAAAAAAGTGATAGCTAAAGC
>JANSYO010000256.1 GCA_024742395.1 Cytophagales bacterium | reverse complement strand
GCTTAAAACTTGTCATTAAAATACAATAAGACTGTTCTGCACCTCTTCCTACTCTTCCTCTTAGCTGATGAAGTTGAGCCAAACCAAAGCGTTCTGCATTTTCAATAATCATTAAACTGGCATTTGGCACGTTTACCCCTACTTCTATTACCGTTGTAGCAACCATAATTTCGGTTTCTCCTTTCACAAAACGCTGCATTTCAAAATCTTTATCTGCAGGTTTCATTTTTCCATGAACAATACTCAATGGGCTTTCAGGAAAAGCACGAGCCACACTTTCATAGCCATCCATCAAATTTTTATAATCCATTGTTTCTGATTCCTCTATTAATGGATAGACTATATAAACCTGTCTGCCTTTCTTGATTTCATCTCTTACAAACTGAAATACCTCCAGCCTTTTGGAGTCATATCTATGCACTGTTTGAATGGGTTTTCTGCCGGCAGGCAGTTCATCAATAACCGAGACATCCAAATCCCCATAAAGCGTCATAGCCAGTGTTCTGGGAATGGGCGTAGCGGTCATAACCAGAATATGAGGATGTATTACTTTGTTCTTATTCCATAGTTTCGCACGCTGGGCTACGCCAAACCTATGCTGTTCATCAATTACGCAAAGACCAAGGTTTTGAAATTGAACTACATCTTCCAGCAGAGCATGTGTTCCCACAATAATTTTGACAGATCCATCTCTTAGTCCGGTATGAATAAGTTCTCGCTGTTTCTTTTTTGTAGAGCCAGTAAGAAGTTCTATCCGCAATTTCAACAGTTCTGCAAACTCGCTCAAGCCTGTAAAATGCTGAATAGCCAAAATCTCAGTAGGAGCCATTATGCAACATTGAGCTCCGGAATCAATTGCCATTAGCATACAAATAAAACTCACAATGGTTTTACCCGACCCTACATCTCCCTGAAGAAGCCTGTTCATTTGCTTTCCTGACTTAAAATCAAAAAAGATTTCTTTAATCACCTTTTTCTGAGCTCCTGTCAGTTCAAAAGGAAGATGATTTTCGTAGAAATTTGTAAGTAGTTCGGTTTTATTGAAAAGGTGACCTTCATTTTCGGCCTTTTTGAGCAGCTTTTGATTAATAAGCTTCAACTGATTATAAAACAACTCCTCAAACTTCAAACGACGTTTTGCATGCCTGACATGACCAAAATCCTTTGGATGGTGAATCAATTGATACGCCTGAAACCGTGGAATCATTTTAAATTTTGTCAGGAGATTCTCCGGTAAGTTCTCAGGAATATTTTTGCCTAATTCCTGCAAAGCATTGGCCGTAATTTGACCAATAATTCTGCTGTCTATAAACTTCTTACGCAGCTTCTCTGTCAAAGAATACACAGGTCGGAAACCTCCGGTTTGTGCATTCGCCTGAGTCAAAAGGTCTATTTCAGGATGAGAAAAATTAAATTTACTTCCAAACCGGGTTGGCTTACCGTACACCACATATTCGCCATCTATTCGAAGTTTTTTTT
>JANSYO010000117.1 GCA_024742395.1 Cytophagales bacterium | reverse complement strand
GAGCGATACAGCGGCAACGCCAATCACACAGGCACCAAGTCTGACCATAAATAAAACGCAAACAGGCGGTCAGAGCCCTGTGACAACACCAGGTACAATCGATTATACGATTACGGTAAGCAATACGGGTAACCAAAGCCTGACAGGCGTGGTGGTAAGCGATACACTTCCAAACGGAACCATTGGTACTTTATCAGCAGTAAGCGAAAGCATCTCTGCGAACAATGTATTGGATACAAACGAAGTATGGACCTATACGATCTCTTATGAGGTCACTCAGGCCGACATTGATAATGGAGCAGAGCTTGTCAATACAGCGGTGGTGACGACAACCGAGCTACCAACACCAGAGACAGATACAGCGGCAACGTCAATCACACAGGCTCCAGCCTTAACGATTGTGAAGACACAAACTTCAGGACAGAATCCAATCACCACTCCAGGGGATATTGATTACAGCATTGTGGTAACGAACACCGGTAACACGAGCCTGACAGGCGTAGTGGTCAGTGATACCTTGCCAAACGGCACGGTAGGTATATTAAGTCCGGTAACAGAGAGCATCAACGCAAACGGCATCTTGGATACGACAGAAACCTGGACGTACAGCATTACGTATGCGGTGACCCAGGCGGACATCGATGCAGGAAAGGATCTGATCAACAAGGCCGTGGTAACGACAGACAGTCTTCCGACCCCACAAACCGATACAGCAAGCACACCAATCAGCCTGAGCCCAAGTCTGACTTTATCCAAAACTGCAGATGATACATCTAAAGTAAATATTGGACAGACGGTGACCTATACCTATGAGGTAATCAATACTGGTAATACTACATTGTCAAACACGGCAATTAGTGATATCCATGAAGGTTACAATTCTCTAGGAACGATTACCTTGTTTAGTACCACAGGTATAGATGATGGAATTGATGAAATCGTTAATACACTTTATCCTGGTGATACAGCGATTTGGACAGCTGAATATATCGTGGCAGAAGAGGATATAATTGCAGGTATAGATATAGTAAATACTGCAACGGCTAAAGCACGTACATCAGAAGGTGATACACTTGAAGTTTCGGCAGTTGAAACCATTAGTGTGGCTGAACCTCCTGTGGCAGTAGATGACAGTAAACTTAAAAATACTAAGGGAGAGACAGTGGTAATTAACTTATTGACGAATGATCAAGTATCTAATGGAGATACTGCAACAGCAGGACTAACCACTGTAGATATAGACTTAACAACACCAGGTATTCAGGATACTTTGAATGTTCCTGGAGAAGGGGTCTATGTTTATAATCAATTAACTGGTGAATTAACATTCACTCCTGATCCTTTCTTGGCGGCCCAGCCATCACCAATTGAATATAGGTTAATTGAAGATGCTACAGGTTTAAGCGACGATGCAATTGTCACTATTTCTTATTTGGAAATTGATTTAAGCCTAACGAAAGTTGCAAATCAAAGTCTTGCAATGGCAGGAGACACGATAATGTATACTTTAACTTTAAGAAATGATGGATTAGATACGGCCTATTTCGTAGGTGTGAAAGATTACCTGCCAAACGGATTGGTAAGTCCTATGGCCATAAATTCTGGAGGAACCATTTCTGGAGATACCATTACTTGGCAAGGGCTAACTGTTAATCCGGGACAGTCCATTAATCTGACTTATGAAGTGGTAGTAGCAATTCCTTCAAGCAATTTGAGATATGTTAACATTGCTGAAGTAACTGAAACAACCGGTTACGATTTTGATTCAAGACCAGACAATATCGGATCTACACCTTCAGAAGATGATGAAGCGGTTTATTGTTTGCAGGTTAAACAATTACCTAGTTCAATTGAAATTTGCGAAAATAGCAAACTGGTACTTGAAGTATTCGATGGAGAAACTGTAACCTGGCATTTGCCAACCAATAGTACGCTAACAGGAGATAGTCTGGTTATAGAAAATATTTCCAGAGGTCTGGAAGGTTGGTTTAAAGCGACTATCAGCAGTACTTCAGGTTGTGTATTTACCGATAGTGTTTATGTTACAATAAATGGGTTGCCACAAATAGTTACTGAAGTTAAAACTCCGACTTGCGATGGTGCCAATGCCAGAAATGATGGCAGCATTAAAATCACACCAATGGCAACAGGCTATACCTATTGGTACTCAAATGGAGTAACTTTTGATGAAGGAAATGCAAATTCTGCTACTCCGCAAACAATTCCTGCTAATGGACTGATTGCAGAAAATCTGTCAAATGTTTCTGGAGGTCAAAACATCACCGTAAGAGTTTATAACCCAGAGGGATGTTCTAAAGACTTCGTTATCAATGTACCAGAGGTAACTTGTGAATGTAAACCGGAAATTTGTATTCCAATTACATTAAAAAAGTTGAATTAAAAATTAAACCAGTCTGTCAATACTGGGAATGAAATAGAGATTAGAACTGGCGGCCTTTTTACTTTTAGCTTCATTTAGCTGATATAAAAAGGCCCCTTTCTTTGAAAAGCCTTTTTGTTTTTCATCGAGTTTCGTTAATAAACCACTGGAAAGAATTCTTCTGCTGAAATTTCTCTTATCAAATTCAATATCAAAAATAGCTTCGTACAGTTTTTGAAGTTGGGGTATGGTAAACTTTTCAGGCATTAGTTCAAAGCCAACCGGATGAAAGGCAGCTTTGTTTCTTAATCTGGCAATGGCATTGTCTACCATTTCTTTATGATCAAAAAGAAGCTCTGGTAATTGGTCAAAATCAAACCATTTAGCATGATAGTCGCCATAATCAAGATTATCGTAATCGGCTACATTTATTAATGCATAATAAGTTATTGAAACAGTTCTTTCTACAGGATCTCTGTCAGGTTTTCCGAAGGAAGTTAATTGTTCAAGATATATATTCTCTAAACCAGTAAGATCTTTTAGGATTCTATGGGCTGCTTCATCCAGACTTTCATCTTCTTTAAGCCATCCCCCCATTAATGACCAAATATCTTTACTTTCTTCTATTCCTCTTTTGACTAATAAGAGTTTAAGTTTTTCGCCATCAAAACCGAAAATAATGGAATCTAATGATACCAGACACTTGGTTTGTCTGCCGTATAATTCTAACATAGGGTGGTAAACAAGTCTTTTTCTACACAATTAGAGCTAAACTTAAGACTTCGAAATTAGAATTGCGTATAATTACCACAATTAATTTAAGCTTTAGTAAGTGCAGAAGATTCTAGAAGTAGAAAAGTTGAATTTCAGTTTAGAGGGAAAAAGGATTATTTCAAACATAAGTTTAGAAGTTGAATCGCATAAAATTCTAGGTCTTTTGGGAGAAAGTGGTTCCGGAAAATCAACTCTTCTGAAGCTCATTGCCGGATTTTTGAATCCAGATTCGGGTAAATTAGAGATTGAAGGTCAGCCTATTGATCCACCTTCAGAAAAGCTAATTCCGGGTCATCCTAAAATAAAAATGGTCAGGCAGGACAACCCCCTTTTTCCAAATATTTCTTTGAGAGAGAATATAGCGTATGAGCTGCGTTTTTTTAATAAAGATTATCAAAACGAAAGAGTCAATAAATTATTGAAGCTTACCCGGCTGGATAAAGTAGCAGAGCAATTGCCAAGGCATTCTTCAGAAGGAGAACAACAGAGAACTGCAATAGCCAGAGCTTTGGCAGATGAACCTTCTTTATTGCTCTTAGATGAACCTTTTAGTAATCTTGACTACAAAAACAAGAACAGACTCAAGAAGGAAATAAGAGATATTATAAGTGAAGAGGAAATTGCTTGCATTTTTGTAACGCATGATATTTCAGATGTTTTTGGGGTAGCTGATGAGCTATCAATTCTTAAAAAAGGGAAAATATCTCAGCAAGGTCGCCCGCTTACCGTTTACAAAGAACCTAAAACTGAATATGAAGCTGGCTTAACCGGAGACTATACAATTGTCTCAAAAATTGATGCCAAAAGGTTTTTGGGTAAGAAAGTTAAGACAAATAAAATATTAATAAGGCCTGAGAATATTGAACTTAGCCCTAAGGGCAAAGTTGAGGCAGTGGTCATTTCTTTGCTAAATAGAGGATACATAAACGAATGTACACTCCAAATTGAGGAACTTAAGTTAAAAGTCTTTACTATGGAGGATTTGTCTCTCGGCCAAAAAGTGAATATCGATGTAAAGGAATTTACCGAGTTGAAGTAGAAATTTTATTCGGCCAGAATAAGTATTTCATCTATGTTTCTTCCATATCCGTCAAAATCGAGACCAAAACCTATGACAAACTTGTCTTTTATTTTGAAACCTGTATAGGCTATGTCTAAGGAAACTTGAGTAGCTTCTTCTTTATGTAATAAGGTCAAAAGCTTTAAAGAAGCCGGCTTTTTCTCCAGAAAAACCGGGAGAACTGCTTTTAATGTATTTCCGGTGTCTACAATATCTTCTACAATAACCACATGTCTGTTTTCAATGTTTTCACTTAGACCTATTAATTCTTTGACATGCCCTGTAGAACTCATTTCTTCATAGGATTTTACTTTTATGAAGCTCACTTCACATTGAATGCTTAAGTTTTTAAAAAGTTCTGCCAGAAACATGAAAGAACCATTTAGTATTCCTATGAAGATTGGATTTTTACCTTCATAATCTTTGTTCACCTCATTGGCAAGGGTTTCGATACGACTGATTAAAACATCTTTTGGAATTAGAGGTACAAAACGTTTGCCGTTGATCGTTCTCATAGAAGTTAAATCTGAAAATCTTATAAAATTGAGCAGGCAAGGTCGTAATTTTGTTTGACTAATACTGAATGAAAATATACAAGTTACTAATCATTTGGCTCTTTCTGGGAATGGGTCAAAGTAATGCACAGTTTCTTTCCTGGCTTACAGGTGGCGAAGACGCCCCGGTACAAGAGTTATTGATGGATCGGAAAATTCAAATAGAAACCACCGAGGCAATCAATAACATGTACAATTTCGATTTTTATGCTGCTGACAGAGAATTCAAATGGTTGAAAGTCAAATATCCAAACCATCCAATAGGGGATTTCCTAATGGGCTTGAGCGATTGGTGGAAAATAGTCCCTGATACGGGCGTAGAGAAATATGATAACAGTATTCATAAGCACATGGATGCCACTATTGATTTGGCTGAGGATATGCTTGATGCTGATAAAAATAGTAAAGAAGCAGCCTTTTTTATGGCCGCAGCATATGCATTCAAAGGACGTTTATATGCTGAAAGAGAAAATTGGATTAAGTCTGCATGGGCAGGAAAACAAGCTTTGAAATATTTAGACAAGAGTAGGGGAGATGAAAATATTAACCCGGAACTGCTTTTTGGTGACGGTATATACAATTTCTATTCAAAATGGATTCATGAGAATTATAAATCATTGAAACCTTTGCTGACTTTTTTTAGAAAAGGAGATAAGGGTTTAGGGATTAAGCAATTGGAGAATGTCAGTCAAAATGCCTTTTACACCAGAATGGAAGCCAGGTATTTCCTGGTTCAGATCTATGCAATGGAAGGCCAGAACAATAAGGCTTTGAGTATGTCAAGAATGATGCATAGTATTTATCCTAACAATTCATTTTTTC
This sequence comes from Cytophagales bacterium, assembly GCA_024742395.1. Taxonomy (GTDB): domain Bacteria; phylum Bacteroidota; class Bacteroidia; order Cytophagales; family Spirosomataceae; genus Jiulongibacter. Next base: position 5,335 of record JANSYO010000117.1, on the reverse strand, counting down.
ATAGATATGCTGCACGAAGTGCTTTTGCTCTGGGAAGAATGACCGAATCGGAACAATATGCCAAAGAATTATTGGCCAACATAGATGCAGGTAAGTATGGATATGGTGCCAATGAAGGCAGATATGGAGCCTATATGATGGGCTATATCTATGATCATTATAAAAGAGATAAAGTACAAGCCAGGTTCTATTATCAGAAATGTGCTGATTTTGCGGAATCTAACGACTCTGAAGACTCAGGCTATTATTTAAGCTCTTTATTGGCTATTGGGAAAATTGCTGCTGAGCAAGGCGATAAAAAAACGGCTGAACTATACTTCAACCAAATAATAAATCAAAGAAATAAAAAGTCCTCTACTTTTAAAGAAGCAAAGGACCAGTTGAAGTTATTAAAAAGGAAGAAGTCTAAGTCCTAAGGAACCGGTAGTACTTTGCTACTTTTAATTGTTCTCAGAATAACCATGGTTTGCGTGCTCGAAACCACTTCTATTTCATTAATAGTTTCCATGATTAGCTCCTGATAATCATTGATATCTTTTGCTATTACCTTTAAAAGGAAGTCGCATGAGCCTGTAACATGATGACATTCAATTATTTGCGGCACACTATTGATCTTTGTTGTAAAAGCATCAATAATTGTTTTTTGATGACCTTTGAGGGTAACCTGTACAAATGTAAGTACACCAAGCCCTACTTTTTCTCTATTTACTAAGGCATGATAACTCTGTATTATACCAGACTGTTCTAGTTTTTTTACACGTTCTAAAGTAGGTGCTGGTGACAAACCCACATCTTTAGAAAGTTGAGCGTTTGTTATTTTCCCGTTTGCCTGAAGAATGTCTAAAAGTTTGTGATCAATTGCATCAAGTTTACCGTGTGCCATATTTTAGTTTTGTATCAGAATAATATTTGGAACAAATCTACAATAGAAAACGATAATTTTACAATTTTCTTTAAAGAAATTTAATATTCTAGATAAGGCAATGTCCTTAAAACTAAATGTAGGAGGGAGTTTTTATAACAATTCTTTGCTGGGGCTCCAGAAAACTTCTTTGAAATTGACGATTTTATCATCAAATATTTCAATTCCTTCAGACTCTAAAAGTTCCTGCATTGTGGTAGGCGTTGCAAAGGCGTTTTTTCCTGAAAGAACCCCATTTCTATTTACTACGCGGTGTGCAGGCACTTCATGGTTCTTCATTAAGGCGTTCATTGCCCATCCTACTAATCTGGCTCCTCCTTTGGTACCAAGATACTCCGCAATAGCCCCATAAGAGGTAGCTCTACCTCGAGGAATTAGTTTTACAACTTCATAAATTATTTCAAACTTATTTTCCTTCAATCTCTTTTTCTAATTTTTGATACCACTCTTCACCGTAAGCCCGCTCCAGAGGTTCTTTCAAAAACTTATAAACAGGAACTCCAAGTTTCTCCCCTAGGCTACAGGCATCGGTGCAGATGCTCCACTGGTCATAGTTGAGTGCATGGTAATGTTCAAATTTGGAGATTCTTATAGGATACAAGTGACATGAAATAGGTTTCTTAAAATCTATAACTTCATCGTTGTATGCTTGCTCAATGGCACACTTCAGTATGCCTTTCTCGTCGTAGATGGCATAGGCACATTCCTTATCTCCAATGGTTGGAGTGCTATAATCACCTTCTTCATCTCTGACATAAACACCTTGCTCTTCTATTACTTTTACCCCTTCAGGACTTAAGTATGGCTTTATTCTGGAATAGATATCGATAAGCACTGAAAGTTCCGAATCTTCCAATGGGGCACCTAGGTCACCTTCTACACAGCAAGCTCCTTTGCATTTCTCAAGATCGCAAACAAAGTGCTTTTCTTTGATGTCATCACTGATGACCGTTTCATCTATCAATATCATAGTGCAAAAATAGAAAATGCGAGACTATTACGGTCTCGCATTCTCATATTTATCATTAATTAGCTTAACGGACTCTTAGTTTTTGTCCAATTGATATTGTATTAGAACTTAGATTGTTAAACTTTTTCAGTTCACTGACAGAGATTCCATTATTATTGGCAATGCTAAAGAGTGTATCTCCCTTTTTTACAGTATAAGTCATAAGTGATCCTGAACTTTGCTGTGTCTGAGAATTAGCAGAAGGCGATACGATAAGTCGCTGTCCAACCTCCAGATTCGTCCCATTCATATTGTTCCATTTTTGAATGTTTGAAACTGTGGTATTGTAAAGCTTTGAAATGGAATAAAGGGTTTGACCAGATTGTACGGTATGATATGAGGCAGGAGCAGAACGCTCTCTTGATGGTGTGTCTTCTTCTGTTACTTTTTGTTTTGTCGATGAAATAGTTACGGGATCCTGTGGTTTAACATCGCCTGAAACAATAATTTCCTGACCGTATTGAAGCACAGAAGAGCTAGTCATATTATTAAGCAATCGAAGCTCAGCTACGGTTAAACCATACTTTTTCGACAATGAGAATAAGGTTTCACCTTGCTTAACCAAATGTGTTTTTGTGCCGTAATTGTTACTTCTAACCTCTTTGTTTTCCACCACTCTTTCAGGTGTCTTTTTTGGAGTTACCGGTACTTTTTCAGGCTGAGGCTCGTTTCTTCTAATAATTATAGGCTTCTCTTCTTCAACAGGAGTTTCTTCTTCGCTTGGTAAGGTTCTATTGATAACTACTGGTATCTCTTCAGGTACCGATTTTACTTCCTTTTTCGGTTCGTAACTCGGGGTAACAGGAATTGACTTTTTCTCCTCTATAATAGACTGCTTTATAATTTCTACAGGCTTGTTTCTTGGTCGTTTTCTTTGAAGCCAAACTACTCTCCCCGGTTGTAATGTTTCTGGTGTTTTCAGTCGGTTATATTTAAGAAGTTTTGCCAAACTAATACCATACATTTGTGAGACATCCCAGAAAGTTTGATCTCTGGCAGCAGTATGAAACTCCACTGGCCCCTTTTTTCCTTTTTTCTCCAGGTAATATACATTACCCGTAATAATCATATCTCTGTCTGTGAGGTCATTATATTTAAGGAAGTTACTTATAGATATTCCACCTTTTTTAGCCATTTGTGCTACTTCGTCACCTGGTTGGGCTAAAAGGCCTTGTTTATTATTGATATCATAAATAATAGGCTGATCATCCGATGTGGTAGTTACCGTAATTCTTTTTAAGATAGGGAAGCCTTTATCCGAAATGGTCAGATCTTTTCTTTGGCTTATTTTCTTTAGAATTTCATCTTCATATTCTAAGCGTATAGGAATAAGGATATTATAATTCTCCTCTGCCGGAATAGCAGCAGTATACAGCCATGCATTGTATTGTCTAAGCTCACTTAAGTCTACAGTTAACTCAACGGCTATTTCAGCTAAGGATTTTGCCCTTGTTGGGTAAACCACAAATTTTCTTGGAGACTTTTTCAATCTGTTTATTCTATGCTCGTAAGCAATTCTGTGGGCCAAAGCTTTTAAAAGATAATCCGGAGTATTACTGTCAAAGTTCACTTCACTGGCGTATGACCAGTTGTTAGGTATGGCTTTGGTAGCTCCTGTTGGACCTTGATTATAAGCATAGATACAAGAAATCCAATTCTTGAAAATGATGTTGTTTTTCTGGAAGTATTTAGCGGCTGCTCTTGTACTGGAGTATATGTATTTTCTTTCGTCTATATCTCTGTTTATAGTAAGACCAAGCTCTACAGCTGTGGGTTCTTTAAACTGCCAAAAACCAACAGCACCAGAGCTCGACAGTGCATCAGGCTGCAAATCACTTTCTTGAACTGCAAGATATTTCAGGTCGTCAGGAACATTCTCCTCTTCGAGAATTTCCTCAATAATAGGGAAGTACCATTGCATCCTTTCTAATTTGGCATCCAGATAGGCATTCTGAGGAGTCAAAAGTGTCAGGACAAGATTCTCCACTTTTTCCTGCGTTACTCTGTCCAGGTTTACCATAACATTGGCAAACTCTATTTTTTTAGGCGTTTCAGGCATGCTATATTCAACCTGAGCTGATACGCTAAGCGAAACGAAGACAGTGAGTAGGGTAATTATTCTTTTCATCATCAAACAATTTTTCTTGCAAGAAAAAGACCGTCTCTTATGGGGAGCAGCACTTTTTCAATTCTATTATCTTCCTTAAGTTTTAAATTAAAATCACGTAATATTTTCGTCTTCTTATCTTTAGCCGAAGGATCAAAGACCTTTCCATCCCACAATACATTATCACAAATGATGAGGCCCCCGGTTCTTATTTTATCAAAAACCAGATCGTAGTACATGGGGTAGTTTTTCTTGTCTGCATCTATAAAAACGAGGTCAATAGGTTGAGTTAGCTCAGGAATTATTTCTGCGGCATCTCCAATTTTCAATTCAATCTTATTTTCAAAGCCTGCTTTTTGGATATTACGTCTGGCAATACTCTCCATTTCCTCATTGATATCAATAGTAAGAAGTTTGCCTTTGTCACTCAGTCCTTCGGCCAAACAAATGGCAGAATAACCGGTATAGGTGCCTATTTCAAGAATAAATTCAGGTTTCATTAAATTGGAGAACATAGCGAGCGTTCTACCTTGAAAATGACCCGACAGCATTCTGGGTTGTAAGATATTGGCATGCGTATCTCTGTTAATCTCCTGTAATACAGATGATTCAGAATCGCTTACAGATAGGCAGTAAGCTTCCGCAGAAGGATTGTTTATTAGCATAGCACGTATATTAATGCAAATAAACTCTATATATATATTATATGCAAATATTTAATAATATTAAACGTTCAGAAATAATTGAAAATACAGTACATTTAAAAAGGTCTGAATTTCAGACCTTTTTAAATTATTTTAGAGTCCTCTTTATTTCTCTTATTTCGTATGATTCAATAATGTCTCCAATTTGTAGGTCATTGAATTTCTCTACATTAATACCACACTCGTATCCGGCTTTTACTTCAGAAACATCGTCTTTGAAACGTTTCAACTGAGCAATATGCCCATCATGAAGCACTATTCCTTCTCTTACTACTCTCACCTTATTGGCACGTTTAACATAGCCATCTAATACATAGCTACCTGCAATAGTTCCAATTTTAGAGATTTTGAAGATTTCACGCACTTCAATATTACCTGTGATGACTTCTTCCTCAGTAGGAGCAAGAAGACCTTCCATCGCATCTTTGATTTCATTGATGGCATCATAAATAACAGAGTAAAGTCTAATTTCTATTTCTTCAGTATCTGCTATTCTTCTGGCATTAGAAGAAGGTCTTACCTGGAAACCTAGAATAATTGCATCTGCAGCACTGGCTAGCAATACATCTGATTCAGAAATTTGACCCACACCT
>JANSYO010000206.1 GCA_024742395.1 Cytophagales bacterium | reverse complement strand
GTACCAGCACCATACTGTCCACACAGCATTGTCATCTAATCCTCCCATCCAATAATCCAATAATTCATCAGTTAAAAATCCCGACCGACGAGCAGAGTATGGATACAGCAAAGAACCACCAAACTTTACTGCATGCACTTCTGCGTAGAGTAGAAGATTACACTCTATTAACTTCTCTTCTGAAATATCTTGCCCTAGCTTGTTATACAATATTGACAGATCTCCAGCAGGAAGATACCATTCTCGCTACAGGGCTCACATTAGTTCCATTTGTTCGGAGGAAATGAAATCTCACCTGTATGAATGATAAGTCAAACTCTCGAGCAACAATGAATTCGCCACCAGCATCAGCAACCGAATGAGCTTCTCCGTAGTCTCCTCCGAAATCTGTGTTCGCCATGGCTTGGATAAATCCTTGTTGTGTTGAACTAACAATGACCAAGTCATGCCACAATACATCTGCAACCTAGTACGTGTGAATAGAAATTCTTCGCTTCTCTTTGTCTTACTTGATGTGACACGACTCCAAATATGAATGATACAAGCTACAGTTAATCAATAAGTATTGTTGTACGTTTTGTATACATCAACATACTTGTTGACAGTCTGTAGTCCAATTACCGGGAACATTTCCGCATTTGTTCAAGAAATACTCTGCATACGCTAGTGTGAAGGGTGGCTGTACAACCGTGTAAGTACGAACGAACAGGTCGTTATATACGCACCCAATGAGCCATTTCCGACGCGTTACTTTCTCCACACGAATAGCTAATAGAAGACGTAAACCTTCAGAGAACAACATATATTCCCACGTACCCCCAATCAGGGAAAGCAGCTCCATTCTGGAAGGCATCTTGGTTCTGAGTCAAAATAGAAAGAAAAATCGCAAAATCCTCGTCCACTTGTTCTGCGGGATCAAACCACCCCAACGCTTTATGTGCAATCACGTTGTGTTGTGTCACTCCACAACCATCCACACAAGAAAGCAAAACAGCAACCCAAAATATAACGATATTTTGCTTTCTCATCCCCGCCATTAAAAAATGATCCAGAACGCTCCCGATTAATATTAAGCGATTTATTATATTATAATAAATTATATGATTGACATCCCATTCAAATTTGAAGTTATTAATTTAGCTGGTGGTTTTGGTGTTGCAACGATGCTGGGGATCATTAAGGCTTCGCCGCTGCTGCGACGTACTCGAATGGAAGATATAGAGATCGTGAAGGAAGTGCAAGGTGTACAGGTGAATTTGCCTGATGAACTTTGGTTACATATCTTCTCGTTTTTGAATTATGATTCCTATTGCTCTATTCGTTTAGTTTGCAAACGGTTCTATATGATAGGCAAGGAACCAGTGTTATCTCCTGCTCCGTGTTGGTCAAAGCAAAGTATAAACCGCCGTAGATGCTTCCAATTCCATCGCGCACTCTCTAAAAGCAAAGCTTCATTAGGTAATCAATTAACTACGTGTTGTAGAGCAGCATTGTTAACAACTGTTGTTGAATCGCAGATGAAATTCGAGCTCTTTCTTGGAAGGGAATTCCTAATCAATATAGGGGTACTGTATATCAACTACTAATGGTACGTGGTTCTTTCATTCAATTAGAAAGAGGCCGTAATCACTTAAACGTAAATTATAGGGTTTTCTGCCCTGTGAGAAAGAGAGACGTGATTCTGTACTATTAGAAAGAAAAAGAGCATATCAAGATATAAAAAGAGAAAGGTTACAACGGCCACAGGAGGAGAAACACAAAGATTTTCAAAATTTATTGCAACGCGATCTTCCGCGTATTCTTACGGTCCATAATCCTGATATTAGTCACATCATATCTTCTGTATTATCTCTCTTCAATTTTACACGCGGAGTACCGTACAACAGCACAGGAATGAGCATTCACTTTCCGTTGCTCCAAGCTGCTTATATTCAACGTATTCTGGAACGATATGGAAACCAATGTATTGGAATAGATGAGATTAGTAAATTCTTAGAAATGAAGCTTCCTCCGGAGGACCTGGAGGAACTAGAAGCAGAATTCTTCTGGTGTTTGTCTATATCTTTTGATTCACTGAAGGTTTGTTCTTGTTGTACATATATAACGTTTCCTGATATCCTTTTAAAGGCTCAAGGGAGTTACTCAGAGAATAACCGGTGCGACCAGTCATTTATCTTGAAATTGCTCAAACAAGTGG
>JANSYO010000362.1 GCA_024742395.1 Cytophagales bacterium | reverse complement strand
GTGAAGCCAAAAAAGAGTTGGTTTATAGCCGTATTGCGCGCCGTATTCGCGCACTTGGACTGACTCGTTTCTCAGAATATTGCGAGTACCTAGATAAAGAGCAAGATAAAGAGCTAACGGAGTTCATTAACTCTATAACCACGAATCTAACCTCGTTCTTTCGTGAATCTCATCACTTCGAGTTTCTCGCCAAAGAAATCATCCCTCAATGGCGAAATAAGCAGTCAGAACCTATCCGAATCTGGTCTTCCGCCTGCTCCACCGGGCCAGAGCCTTATAGTATCGCCATTACTTTGCGAAAGAACATGAAAGTCGATTCGCACAATATCAAGATTTTAGCGACAGATTTAGACAGCGATGTTTTACAGAGAGCAAAAAATGGTGAATACCCACTTAAAGACGTAGAGATTCTTCCACGAGACTATCATGGATGTTTTTACCGAAATGAAGAGTCCGCAAAGGCTAGAATTAAGGACGAGTATAAGAAGTTAATCCAATTTAACCGGTTAAATCTATTGGGTCCTTGGCCCATGAAAAAGAAATTTGATGTTATATTTTGTCGAAATGTTGTTATTTATTTTAATAAAGATACCCAAGTAGAGTTATTTTCTAGGCTGCATGATGCACTTAAGCCCGGCGGCTATTTGATGATTGGACACAGTGAAAATTTATATGGTGCTAATCATCTTTTTAAACCGCTTGGCCGAACAATCTACCAGAAGAAATAGGCTGGTTTCATGATCCAACAACCAGGTGCAGAAAAAGGTTTTGAGCATGTCAATCGATATTATGATAATCGACATTCTGTGTGGGCAGCGAAAATTCTTCCTGGTGAGTTATATGTCAGTGCCCATGGTGAAATGATTTGTACTGTTTTGGGCAGTTGTATTAGTGCATGTGTGAGAGATAAGAAGTTGGGTATAGGTGGTATGAACCATTTTATGTTACCAGCGCAAAATGAGTTCAGTAGCGGGCAATGGGGAAGTGATGCCAATACCTCTGCGACACGATATGGCAATTGGGCTATGGAGTATTTATTAAATACACTCTATAAGTTAGGGGCCAAAAAAAGTGACTTAGAGGTCAAGCTATTCGGAGGCGGGC
>JANSYO010000267.1 GCA_024742395.1 Cytophagales bacterium | reverse complement strand
GGTCAAAGTTATGGTACGTTAGTTTCAAATTTGTTTAAAAAGGTGCCTATAAATAGCTAATTAAGCATTTACTAGTATTTTTCTCGGAAGGGCTGGCAACATAAAACAAATTTTTCGGTCTGTGTTTTCCCCTTTTTTTTTCTTCCACAGAAAGCTTCACTCTTTCCTCCGGCCTTTTTTTTTACTGTTATTACAACACGAGTCAATTTTGAAAACAACTATGCTTAAATCCTTTGTAAACCTTGGTTATCTTTTATCTTTTTTGGTGCAACCCCAAACCACCACCCGGCCTCAATCTGAACTGTTTCAATTCCTTAAAGCTGTAGCTTCTGAAGAACTTGATAAATTAGATGCTTGGGATAGTGATGATATGATATCTGATGAAAGTGATGTGGATGAAACAATGATTCAAATTCCACGGGTTTCTTCTGATTTATACATTGGATCACCAAAGAAAACCATTAAAAAATCTCCACCAAAGCCTTCGAAGAAAACTTCAAAGTGTAAGGGCATCACAAGAAGGTAAGAATCAATTTTTGTTTTTTTGTGATCGATTGTGACTGATCATTTTCTTTAGTGATAAAATTAGCTTTGCAAGATGGCGATGGGGCAAACAAGTTCTCTCCAAGGATGGCAGTGTCATTGCTGTGGAAGAAGAATCTGAAGATGCTCCAGTCCTCCGCTCTACTCAGTGTCTCGAATATCTTGTCATCCGAAACACCGGTAGACCAAGCACTATGTGTAGAAAATGTTATGAAATCAATAGGACTCTACAATACGGATTAAGAGATATGAAGCGAGGAAAACTTGGAAAGAAAAAGGTCTTTTCCCCTGACACCCTTTTGCCCCCTTGTTAAACATTCCTCACAATATGTTCACTACCCAGTTTTGAGAGTTTGGGTGTGCAAGCGCGAATAAATGTCTATCTTAATTACTTTTTAACAGTTTAACATTGGTAAATGGCACTGACAGTTCACCTGAGCAAAAAGAGGGCAAAGAACAACAACATAAAGCAAACTTGCTAAAAAGCATAAAAAAGAAGGATAGGCTCCATCGGGGATCGAACCCGAGATCTCCTGCTTACAAGGCAGGCGCTTTGCCACTAAGCTATAGAGCCAAATTAGGTAATTTGTTTAAATTTTGGGAGAGACCCTATATATCCAATAAAATCCGAATGAAATCGAATTTATTTCTTTAATTTCAATGTTTGCCTATTCCTTGAGCCTGGATCACCTCTTGTAGAAGAAATATTATTTTCTGAAATTGTTTTTCACTTATTAGACCATGTACTTTACTTTTTTTGGTTTATTTTATTTTTTGATTGTTTTTATGTTTGCTCGTTGGAGTTTTGTTTGCCTCTTTATTGCGCTTTCTTTGTCCGAAGCACCACCAGATTGCAATATCGAGT
>JANSYO010000432.1 GCA_024742395.1 Cytophagales bacterium | reverse complement strand
AACGGCACTTTCTTTTTCATCTATTTGGTAGAGTACATCACCAGCAAAAGCCTGTGCCTGGTATTCTTCAGGATACTTTTCAGCCAGTATTCTGGTGCGATTCATCAATTCCTTTTCTACGTCTTCATTTGGGAGATAACTCAGAAACCCTCCCAGTAATTGAAGTTTTCTGGAAATGGCAATGTCCGAGCTCTCCAGCGGCGTTTCCAGCAGATTGAGTGACTGGGGTAGATTCCCTTGTTTCCGCTCGATTTCAGAAAGCAGTAAGTCAACCTGTGCCACTTTAGATTCATCGTTCCGGACAATCAGTAAGCGTTCCCGGGCCTGCTCATATCGGCCATTGGAGATCAGTATCTCAGCCACTTTGAATCGGTACCGGTATTCGGTAGGTGCTTCTTTGATCAGTTCATCCCAATCAGAAACCAACTGGTCCAGGTTACCTTGTTTCAAATAGATCTTTTGCTTCTCGTATAAAACAGCCTCTGACAAACCATAATAGCCCTCTGCCCTTTCATAGGCTTCCAGGGCTTTCGCAAATTCATTTTGATATTGATAAAGCTGGGCCAACTCATACAGGTACTGTTGCGTCCCTTCAATCTTGTTTACCAGATCCTCATAAATCTCTGCAGACTTCTGCAGGTTCCCCATGCTTTTGTGGATCTCTGCTGCCAAGAGGTGGTAGTATTTATTTTCAGGATCGATATCGCGGGCTTTTTCCGCATAAGGCAATGCCTTTTCAGTTTCGCTGGTTTTTACCAACACTTCAGCCAGTTTATAGTGAATCGCGGCACTGGAAGGATTGAGCTCCAGGGCAACTAAAAACAATTCGTAAGACTTGGTGTAATTTTCGAGTATAAGCTGCTTTTCTGCTTCGATCAAGGCGCTTTCAGCTTTCAGGTCAGAATTTTCCGTACGGTCCCGCAAAGTAGTTTTCTTACCCTTCTTCCCTTTCTGAGCAAACGAAACGGATACGGCTACAAGCAAAACGCATACGAACAGACTGAGCTTTT
>JANSYO010000418.1 GCA_024742395.1 Cytophagales bacterium | reverse complement strand
TGTTGAAGTACATGCCAAACGACAGGAATTCGAACAAGTTCAAGAGTTTCCTTAGCACCATGTCTGAGGCGATTTTCCAAAAATTCTTCGGCAGTTTGTTTCACACGCTCCCGCATTTCGAGCATTTCTTCCCTCATACCAGGATGTTCGGTTAAGAATTTTTCCATGATATGGTCATGCTCACAAGGAGTTTGGTGCATACCAAAAGGGTGTTCATGTGCAATAACACCCACAGCAATAATACAAAGGCAAAGTAATGCAAACTTCATGTGAGGTAGGTGAAAAAAAAAGGTAAAAACACACAACATGAACCATAACTTTTTATACCGCGCCTTAGATATTTTACCAAAAAATTCTGTGAATGATACTATTAAAGTCAAAAAAGTATGGGCTTTCAATCAACTTGATCTCCATTTGTAGAATCGGAAATTCAACCCAATCAAAATGAAATAATGGCGCAATAATGAAGCGTTAGTGCGCGATTCTTTATGCGAAAAATGTAAAATCGTTTAATGCAGTTTTTGTGATCCGCGGACAATCTGATCACCCTGTTTGCTCAATAAATATTCCAGAGAAATTCGAGTGTTAGATTAATTAAAAGAAGACCGTTCCAAGGTTTTACATAGTTGTCTGCACATGAAAGACAGGTTTAATGCTTTGGATGTTCGGGCTGTAGTTGCGAATATTCGTTCGACTTTGCTTGGATATAGAGCTGCTAATATATATGATATCAACCCGCGTACATACATGTTCAAACTAGCAGACACAGGGAAAGAGAAAAAATTGATCCTGATTGAATCTGGTATGCGTGTTCACTCTACAAAGTACATGAGAGATATTCCAAAGATTCCTTCTATTTTTACTCTGAAACTACGAAAGCATGTGCGAGGCAAGCGGCTCACAGATGTCAGGCAACTTGGAATCGATCGTGTTATTGATTTTACTTTTGGTTCTAACGAAGCCACGTATCATATTATCATTGAACTTCATTCTAAAGGAAATGTGATTTTAACTGACCACAAATAC
>JANSYO010000430.1 GCA_024742395.1 Cytophagales bacterium | reverse complement strand
GATCACGATGAGATTGCTAACATATGGTTTGTAAGTAATGAGATTAATGTCTCTTGTATCTTAAAGCATAACAGGGTCCTAAAGGAACAATTACTCCTGTTCACTTTGACAGATACTCTAATTTGCTAGCCCAAGTTGTTGGAAGAAAATACGTGCGCTTGTATGACCCGAAGTATTCAGCTAATCTTTATCCACTCCCTGAAATGCCAAATAACAGCCAGGTACTTGTGTTAACTCTGGGTATGGTATTGGTTTAACCATTCCACAGGTTGATATTGAAAATATCAATTTCCAATCCTATCCACTCATGTGTGGAGTAGAACATCAAGATGCTATTCTTGAGGAAGGAGACCTTTTATATATTCCCAGTCTTTTCTGGCACTTTGTGAAATCTCTCAGTACCAGTGTTTCTGTTAGCTTCTGGTACAACGAAGTTCTTTAAAGGAATCTTTGAAATAAACTGGTACGAAGAATATACAAATTTATTATGAAGAACATGATCTGTTGCTCATCAACATCTGTTGCTTGAGAGCCAGGATTCTAAGAATACATAAAAACTGTCATCCACAAAGGAAAGGTGATTGGAAACATGTTGCTCCTTGCAGGGCTTTTTGACAGGAGTAATGCTTTTGGTAATCTTGAAACTCATTTTGTATTTGTCTTCAGGTCTGACTTCACGCTTTTGTGGGTACGGGTGTGTTTTGTTATAAAGCTGAGTGAATGTCAGAGAAAGTCAATCAAGCACTTTGATTCCTTACCTGCTTTCGCAACACAGCTTTTTTTGTATAATCGTCCTTGGTTTCTTGGTCTAGTGATCTCCATTCGGCTCCTAATATACTGGTAACCTCGCTATTGCCTCTGTCAGGTCGTTTATGTAAAGGGCGGTTCTCTTCACAGAAGATAAGGAAACTGCATATTGGCTTGGAACTCATGAGGAACAGATGGAACTGAATTTCTCCACATAAACGCTGAGCTTTAAAGCCTTAGCGGAGTATGGAAGCTAAGTATAGAATT
>JANSYO010000368.1 GCA_024742395.1 Cytophagales bacterium | reverse complement strand
CATAAAGCCTTTTTTACGTTATGCGTAGCTATTTATTTTTTTACTACCAATGCACCTGCCATCATATCGTGCAAGGCTTGTTTTTTAGCCGTAAACCCGGCCATTATAAAGCCAATTAATAAAATAAAGTAAGACACATACTTACCAATCTGCCGTATCAGGCACTTTGCAAAACTTAGCGGTTCACCATTTTCGTTGGTTACTTTCAAGCCCAGAGCCATTTTGCCGAGAGTCGCTTGCGATTTACTTGATTCCATAAGTGTATAGTACAAAATGCTGATTATGCCCGACACCATGATCGCAGTGCTGGCTGCACTGATAATAGCCGGCAATGCCGCCATCATATCCTGTTCGCTCATCATAGAAGGGTCAAAGCCATTACTGGCCAACGCACTAAAACCCACGGCTCCCAGTATGGGGATAATGATAAGGTTTTGTAAAATTGAAAGAATGATGCCGTCGATAATTACCGCCACAAAGCGCATCCAAAATCCGGCGTATTGTCCTGTGTTGCTCATATTGAATGAAGGTTAGGTGTTAAAAAATTTATTTAAAATAATAGATAAAATCAGGTGATTGAAAATGGTGTTGTCTCTTTGCAGCTTTAAAGCTGGGCCATGGGCTGGTCTTGCTTTTTTCTTGTATTTTTTGAAAGTCGTAAGTGAAAGAAACCTCCATAGAATAGCGGGTGATGATGCGCTATTTTTTTTCTTGCAATGCCGTTTGCTGCTCATTTATTTTTTGCTCCAATATGCCCAGCTTTTCTTCGTACCCAGCTACCTTAGCTTGGGCCTCTAGTGCCCTCGCTACTGCAGTCTCAACTTGCTTTCTAGCCTTCTCGGTTTGCTTTTTAGCTTCTATCTCTGCTTTAGCTGCTGCTTCTTCGGCAGCTTTTGCTATTTGCAGACATTCCTCTACATCTTTAGGCTGAGCAGCCAGCGCTACCTTTGTTTTTTTTAGTTCACTTTCATATTGCCTTGCTTCAGCCATTGTTTTAACGGCTATCATGTTTTGTCTTTTAGCTTCCGTACTTTGTATATTGGCCAATGCCATAAAAAAAACGATTACCAGCGCTTCTAGCCCGATAATAAT
>JANSYO010000314.1 GCA_024742395.1 Cytophagales bacterium | reverse complement strand
AGGCCTAAACACAGCACAACCATGATCCAATATATTATCGATAAATATATCTTGAATTTCTTTTCAAAGGTTAAGTACAGTGACAAAGCGCTCATGGGACTACAAGGGTGCAAATAGAGTGCATTGCAACACTAATTTCTCGCCTTAAATCCCAGTTCCTAATTTCCCACTTTCCGGGATTTTTATTGGGTGAATTTTGACCAATGATGAAGAAGTTTGCCTAACACAATCCCATCTGGAAAGTGAACGAATGAGTCGAACTCTGTGATTTTTTCAAAGGACCGGGTGCTAGTGGAAGGCTTGATCGACGTGTAATGATAGTACAACACAAAAGTTTTGTGAACAAGCCTTGTGGTTCCCTCTGTTACTTGTTCTTTGATGGCTGATGCATCAAGGGGAGTGTGGTACTACTCTAAAATGTTTCTGAAACCAATGAAGATTATCAAGGTTAGAAAAACAAGAAAACTGAGGAGGAGGTAAACTGTTAGACGTGAGGGGCATTCCAAAGGCGATGGTTTATATTAAATTTTCCTGCTTTATCGGATGATAAAGGGTATCCGACATGAGGACAATAATCAAGAGATAGTATCATTGCACCAAGAGAACGGCTCATCTTTAGATGGCCACTTTCGTCACTTAGAGGTGAATCCTCTTCAGGATTTTGTTTTATGCAGGAACCGCTTTGATGTTCAAGATGTTCTTTCCTTCTTTCCTAAGCAAAACCTCACGGATGAGGTCAACATAATCTTCGTGGTACCACATGAAATCATCTAATTCCGTTTTCTTGTGCTAGTTCTGTTTGAAAGTCTTCAAAAGCTTTGCTGTGGTTTCAAATGAGAATAGGATGTGATTTGCGAGTGGTACCTACTCTAAGTTCAGGGTATTTTCTTCGTTTTGTTGTTCAGAATCAAAAAACCCATCAGGCAAGTCTTCTTTAGGTGGATCAACATTCTCAATTGGTTCTTTAGGTGCTACGGGAGTTATTTGTTGGAAATTCTTTGCGTCTTCCTCTTCCAGTAGTTTAAATAATTCTCTGTTGGATAATTTTGCCTCTGTTGCTTCTTTGGGTGTTTCCTCTTGAGTTTCTTGGACGATTGTATGCTGTTCGGGTGGAGGATTATCAAAAAAGCTTGCGGGAAGAGCAGACCCAGAATTTTCATTTTCTGTTTTCTTTGTTTCAGGTTCCGTGGAAACAGACACTGGTGGCGT
>JANSYO010000150.1 GCA_024742395.1 Cytophagales bacterium | reverse complement strand
CTTGATATTACCAGAACCAAAATCAGGTTTGGTAAAAATGAGACGGTAGAATTAAACGAATCTAAATAAGAATATGAAAGTATACGAAAAACTATTAGACGAGAATAAAAAATGGGCCTCACAGCAAGCAGAGACAGATCCGGCTTTTTTTGAAAAAATGGCGGCTGGTCAAAGCCCTGATTTTTTATGGATTGGATGTGCCGATAGCCGTGCTCCTGCAGACAGAATCACTAATACTCAACCAGGACAAATTTTTGTTCACAGAAATGTAGCAAACCTGGTAGTTCATACTGATTTGAATATGTTGGCTGTACTGCAATACGCTGTAGAGGTTCTTAAAGTGAAGCACATTATGGTAGTGGGTCACTACGGATGCGGTGGTGTGAAAGCTGCGATGTCTCATAGTGAAATGGGTATGATCAATAAATGGGTAAGAAACATTAAAGAAGTTTACGCCGATAACAGAGTTGAACTTGATGCCATTTCAGATGAAAATGCCAAATTTGATAGAATGGTAGAACTGAATGTTATGCATCAGGTGAAAAACCTAATCAAAACATCCATCGTACAAAAGGCTTGGAAAAATGGTGATGGGCCCTACCTTCATGGCTGGATTTTGAAGCTGGATTCGGGTACTATTAATCAGATTTATGAGGTAGCTCCCGGAGATCTTTCTGAGGTAGATGATATCTTTAGATATGATATTTAATTAAGAAGTCTTAATAGAAAGGGGTCGGTATTGCCGACCCCTTTTTTTGTTTAGAGGGTCTGTTTTGCCTCGGGCTTTCTAAAATATATTTATAATCCAGACCCGTTTTTTGCAGTTTGTTTAGTAAATCATACCATCTATACACTTTCTTATGAAATATACTTTCCGCATTGTAATTTTAAACAAGCCGCTAATTATATGAGTAAAGTAGTCCTAATAGACGATGAGCCCAAAGCCATTGAGAGCTTGAAATGGGAACTGGAAAACTTCTGCCCGGAGGTAGAGGTTGTACAGACTTTTGTTGACCCGAGAAAAGCCTTAAAGTACTTTGAAACTGAACAAGATATTGACTGTCTTTTTCTGGATATTGAAATGCCGCAGATGGACGGTTTCCGTTTTCTTGATGAGTTAGAATTTAGGAATTTTGCAGTAATCATTACCACCGCTTATGATCAATACGGAATAAATGCAATTAAAGAAAGAGCTCTTGACTATCTTCTGAAGCCAATAGACTCAGACGATCTCATACAGGCCTGCGAAAAAATCAGTGAATACAAAAAGGAGCATTCGCTCAAGGATAAATTTGAAGAGATTTTGGTTAATGCAATGGCCAATGCCACTTCGGCTAATAGACGTATTGGCCTCAACGTAGATGGTAAAATAGTATTCTTACGCCCCGATGAGGTAATATACTGTGAAGGCGATGGAAATTATACCTCGGTTTATCTTGAAAACCAAGAAAAGCTTTTCATTACTCAGACCTTGAAAAAAATGGAAGACAAGCTCTCAGGCAATGAGTTTTATAGAATTCATAACTCGTTTATTATCAATCTTACCAAAGTCAGAGAATATCAAAAAACAGATTCTTTGGTAATAATGACTGATGGGAAAAGTATACCTGTATCAAGAAATAGGAAATCAGACTTTTTAGGAAAGTTTTAGTGAAACGGAGCATTCAAATACTGACTATTTTTATTCTGGCACTTAGTTTTTATGAAACAAGTGCTCAGGAATTCAAGAAACTTATTGATGATAAGGAGGATGATTATCTTGTGATTGATAGTACTCTTTCTTCAATCAAAAGAGACGAAGCCAAACTTGAAGATTTTCTGAATGCCTCAAGCAAAGTCAATTACTTAGATGGGATGATTTATGCTTATAATTCTATTGGTATAATTAATCGTAACAGGGCCGAATATCCCAAAGCAATAGAGTATCACAAAAAAGCTATTGAGCTTTCTGAGATATCAGAAAATATGGATTTGCATATTATCTCTTTGAATATGCTTGGAGTGGTTTACAGAAGAAAAGATGAAGTCAGACTGGCATTAGACTGTCATAAACAGGCCTTGGAATTAGCTGAAAGGCATCCTGCCAATACCATTACCCGATTAAAAAGTCTGGCTATTTCCAGAAACAGTATTGGTAATTTATACATTGTACTTAAGCAGGAAGATTTAGCTGAAAAGGAATTTCTGGAGTCAATCAAAATAGAAGAGAAGCTAGGCAATAAGTTGGGTTTAGCTATAAACCATCAGAATTTGGGTAGTATTTATGAAGAAAGAGGTGAGTATGATAAGGCTCTAAAAAGCTACTATACCTCTTTGGATTATAATAATCAGATAGACTCTGATTTAGGAAGAGTAATTTGTCATAACAGCCTTGGTCAGATTTACCTAAAGCAAGGCAAACCTGAAAAGGCTTTAACGCTGATTGAGCCATCTATTGCAAAGGCTATTGAAATAGGAGATACTTACTATGTCTCATTGGCCAAAGAAAACATGGGTTGGGCATTAATGGATTTGGGAAAATATAAAGAGGCTGAATCCTACATTAACGAGGGCCTCAAACTTGCCAAAGACAGAGGACTTCAATACTTCATTGCCGAAGGGTATAAATTACTCTCAAAACTAAATGAGAAGACAGGGGATTATAAAAAGGCTTTTGAGTATCAAAGGCTTTTCTATGAAAATGAAGAAAAGTATCTGAATGAGAGAAACCAGCAGTATGTGGCCGAGTTGATATTGAAATATGATTCTGAAAAGAAAAAGAGTCAGATTGAAATTCTGGAAAAGGAGAATGAATTAGTTAGTCTTAAACTTGCTGATAACAGACGTTTTTTAATTATTACCCTTATTTTGGCCTCTCTTTTAGGGGTAATATTCTATATCCTTTACAGACAAAGTATGCTGAATAAGGAAAAGGCTTTTCTGGCTTTGGAACAAAAAATGATGCGTTCGCAGATGAATCCTCATTTTATATTTAACTCCCTGAATAGTATCAAGTTATATATAATAAACAACGATAAAGATAAGGCGGTTTACTATCTCAACAAATTCTCTAAACTGATTCGAACCATTCTCTCTAACTCAAAAGAAAAGGACATCTCATTAGAGGATGAGCTCAGCACAATGGAGCTTTACATGAATATTGAGAATATTCGTTTTTCTAATAAGATTAACTTCGGAATGGAAATAGAAGACGGTTTGAAAACCAAGCACGTTAGAATACCATCTTTAATTCTTCAGCCATTTTTAGAAAACTCAATTTGGCATGGGCTCTCGCCAAAAGAAGGAGATAAACGCCTGATGCTTCGCGTCTTTAAATCTTCTGAGAAACAGCTCACCATTGAGATTGAAGATAATGGAGTGGGTCGTACCAGATCTCAGGAAATAAAGGCCACCAAGACGCTTAAGAATAAGTCTGTGGGCATAAGTATCACTGAAGAAAGATTAGATAATTACTTTAAAAATGTGGCAGGTGAGCATTCTCTGAAAATTATTGACCTATACGATGAAAACAAAGTGAGTTGTGGTACCAAAGTTGTACTCAATCTTCCACTGGCTGCCTAATCTACTGACTTGTCAATAATATCTCTGACAATTTCAGAGAAGTACTGACCATTGTAAGGGCCAAACCAGTTCATAGTGGTGGTTTCATAGGTATTAATAGAGAAACGATCATCTTTAGTAATATAGCCGGCGTACCCCCCATTAAAGCTGGTAATGATTAGTTTTAAACCCTTATTCTCAGCGTAATTGTCTAAATCTTCCATTAATTCTCCGGAAAAATCACAGGGCAAGCCTACCATTAATAGATTGCCGATTTTTAAGGAGTTTATGTAATTCGCTGAATTTCCGAAAAGCCAATGAAAGACCCAAGGACGCATAACCCATTTAGTACCTACTCTGGGAGAGGGCTTTCTTAAGGGAAGTGAAAGCGATGTGAATTTTAACGTTTCGGTTTGAATTAGAGCTTCGTCCTCATTTTTCGATAAGACTTCTTTCAGTACGCCATAACCTTGATTTTCAATTTGCTCAAAGTCATTTTGACCAATCTCAATAGGGCCCATGCTTCCCACGGCACCTGCCATAAACATGGCAAAGTCATAGCTATTTTCTAAAGAGTCAACAAGCACTCCCGGATAATCTCGGGATAGTTCGTTCGTTTTAGAATCCAAAACCGTTGAATGTGCAGCATAGGTAGTAAGAATCGCCGTTTTGCCTCCAGTATTAAAACTAATACTTCTAATAAATGGAGACACAGGTTCATCTTCAATTAGTCGATTTCTTATATGCTGGTCATCAAAATCTTTTTCGAATAACATAGATCCGGTTTCCAGATTTTGGGCCGCCAGATCTACTGAAATTAATACAGCCTTCGCAATAGACTTTTCAACCTCTTCATCATATTTTCCGGCAAAAAGTTTCCCAACAAGCGTGTTATACCAGCCCCCAATAGAATTATGTGAATGGGTGGCACCATAATAAATCGAAATGTTATTCTTGATTTCAGAACTTACTAAATCTCGTACAGTAGGAGGGATGATGAGAAGATCTGCAGAAACAAGAGCTACCATTTTATCCCCTTTTTCTAACAAAATGGTTCTAACGTAAACTGAATCATGAACTGCGTCAAAAGGTTTTCCTTTTCTTACCCCATACCCGGCTAAGGGAACCGGATAATCTGGAGTGAAATTTATCTTTGCCCAACCAATTTTAAGACTGTCTTCTGAAGAATTAAGTTCAAAGTCAGTCTTTTCCAATTGCTCTTTCCATTCAGAATAATAGGCCATTTCCTGATATGGAGTATAGTCTATGGTTGTAAATAAGGATAGAAGAAGGCCAAAAATCAGTAGTAAGAATATGCCGGTACCTATTGCAAACTTTTTCATTTTTAGCCTTTAGTGAAATTCAACGCTAATAAGAATTCTTAACTATTTTAAAACTTTCAGCAGAGCTATCCACGAATACTCTTAAAAAATAGGTGCCTGCCGGAAGATTCTTTAAGTTAATCCTATTCTCGCCATCTGTTAAAATACCCTCTCCTTTTCTATTTCCTAAGATATCAAAAAGCCCAAATATAGCAGTAGCGTTGGTTTTGGCATCAGTTTGAATATAAACATATTCGCTGGCCGGGTTAGGGAATACCTTAATACTAGAAGATTTTTTTTCTGAACCTAAGACCAGAACCTCTACCATGGCTTGTCCAATGGCTTCGCCAAAACCGCATGAATTCTCTACGGTAGTAATAGCGTAACTTGTGCTTTGAAGAGGACTTACTGTCCAAATGTATGGAGTCTCAAATACGGTTAATTTTTGACCGTTAGGAGTAGTCAACGTCCAAGGTGCCGTACCGGTAAGCTCAATACTCAAATCGGCACTTTCTCCAATTTCTATTTGAGTATCACCGCTTAAAAGAGATGTTGGTTTCTCCAC
Source organism: Cytophagales bacterium (assembly GCA_024742395.1). GTDB lineage: Bacteria > Bacteroidota > Bacteroidia > Cytophagales > Spirosomataceae > Jiulongibacter. The sequence continues at coordinate 366 of JANSYO010000150.1, read as the reverse complement.
TTTTTCAATAAGTTGTATTGAATTGCTAAGCACAGAACAACCGTTTTTTTCTATCCAAACCCTATAGTTCCCAGTCTTTTCTGCGTCTACATAAAAGTTATTTGAAACAGCATTTAAACTGTCATTCAGCCATTGATACCCTGAGGCTATTTCTGCAGTCTTAATACGTACGAAACCACCGTCAGGACAAAATCCTATCGTATCTTGATTTGGGCTTAATTGCTTGCTGATTTCACTTAGTACAATAGAACGCGAGGCCTTTACAGTAGGACAAAGCCCTAAATTTAAGTCGGCATTATAAACTCCGGAATTGCTTATGCTTTGAATTAATTCAATTCCTAGCTTCTCTTCAGCTTTGTACCATTG
>JANSYO010000379.1 GCA_024742395.1 Cytophagales bacterium | reverse complement strand
CCGATTTTCAGGATGAAGACAGTGATGGTGATGGTATACCGGATGCCATCGAAGGCGTAGAAGATTGTGATGCTAATGGTGTACCCGATTATTTGGATCCTTACAGTTGTAATGAATTTGAGATAAATCAGGTGATAACACCCAATGACGATGGTATCAATGATCTAATGATCATTTCAGGTATAGAAAATTTCCCAAACAATTCTGTAAATATCTTCAATAGATGGGGTGTGGCTGTTTTCAGCATCAACGGATATGATAATAATAAAAATGCTTTTGGCGGCATTGTCAATAATGGCAATCTGCTAGCTAACAGCTCACGACTGCCTGATGGCACCTACTTCTATGTCATAAACAGAGGTGATGGCACACCGGTGCAAAAAGGTTTTGTCGTAATAAGAAAATAATTTAGCTATGAGAAAAATCGTTTTACTGGCCTTACTGTGCTTTGCTTTAAAAGTACAGGCTCAGCAAGAGGCAATGTACACGCAGTACATGTTCAATCAATTGGTGCTTAACCCTGCTTATGCAGGTATTCATGATGCCATCAATGCAAGTATGCTCTGGCGTGAGCAGTGGGTTGGGTTTGAAGGTGCCCCTTCAACTCAGGTAATATCAGCACACTCTCCGATCAGTAGCCGACCAATATCCATGGGCCTAACTTTTTTAAGAGACAAAATTGGCGTTACAACCAATCATGGTGTAAACCTGGCTTACGCCTACCGAATTCCTATCACCAGAAAGATGAAGTTATCACTTGGTCTACAGGGTAACTTTCATAATTATCAAACTGCTTTTAATACAGATGCTTTGAATGACCCAGCATTAGCCAATGGCAATTTAAACGTAATGAAGATAAACTTTGGCACCGGCGCTATGCTGCATACTGATAAGTTTTACTTGGGCTTAGGCATACCTAGAATACTTAATCAAAAACTAGACCCTTCGAACCCTGACTCCCAAAGCGAGCTTGTAAGACATTATTTCCTTACTGCAGGTTATGTATTCCCACTGAGTAGAGACCTTATGATTAAACCAAATTTATTGTGGAAAGCTACCACAGGAGCACCAAGCCAATT
>JANSYO010000272.1 GCA_024742395.1 Cytophagales bacterium | reverse complement strand
GGTATTGGAAGAAAAGTCGTCAGAGGTGGCGGTAGAATTGATTTGAGACAAATTGCCGCGCAAGCTCGAAAAGGTGATCAATTGGTCATCGAAATCAAAAAAGTACAAAGAAAGAATTTCAGAGGAGAAGTAGAGGATTTTCCGATTAGCAAATCTGCATCCTTTATCAGTATTCCTTTGAAGTGATCTTTGGTGTAATAGGATAGGTATGAAAAAATTTGTTAGTGTTATTTTAATGTGCTTGATCGTGGCTCCCGTGTTAGTAGTCGCGCAAGAGGCACCCCAAAGTGTGCCTTTAATCAAGCCGGATGTTCCTCAGAGTTACAGTCTTTTTAAGAAGACGGTATGGAGAAGAATGAACCTGCAGGAAAAGCAGAATAAGCCATTCAACTCTAAAAATGGTGAGATTTCGAGACTGTTGATTCAGGCTGTAGATGAAGGATTGCTAAGACCATACGGATCAGACTCTTGCATCAATTTTATGCCTGACATCCAGTTTACTTCGAACATTTCTGTTGAAAGAGACGAGAATCCATTCATCAGTGGTGGTGATGGTTTCAGCACTTTCGACGATTCGTCTGCTGAGGAAACTGAAACTGTAGATGATGGCCCTAAAAGAGATGATATTCCACCGGAATTCTTTTCTATACTTTATTTAAAGGAAGAAGTAGTGTTCGACAGGAATCGCTCTCGAATGTATAATTATATCCAAACTGTGAGTTTATATCTACCTGCAAGTGCTGGTACTGACTGGAACCCAGGCGGATTCGAAAAGCTAGCAGGACACTTTAGATATGAAGATATTGTAGAGCTTTTCAAAACGCACTACGCTGATAAAGCCATTTGGTACAATGTACAGAATCAGGCTAGTCATTTGAATTTTGCGGACGCTTTCGAATTAAGGCTGTTTTCAGCACCGATTACGAAAATTTCCAACGCTGAAGACATTGACATTCGTCAGCAATATGGCGACCTGATACAGCAAGATCCAATGAATGCGATGATTATCCAACAGCAATATGAATACGAGCTGATGGAGTATGAGTAGGAACTTTGTGATTACTAATTTTTAAAATCCTTTTTGAAATCAACTGATTTGCCGTGAAATCAATATTTGCTTTACTTTTTGTCTTGTGTTCCTTCTGTGTATTGGCTCAGGAGGAATCTACCCTTACTGACAGCAGAGACGGGAAAACTTACAAAATCGTCACCTATGATATCCCACTTGTTGGTGGAGTATCTGTAAAACGTACGTGGATGATTGAGAATTTGAATTATGAAACGGAATCTTCCTTTTGCTATTCGAATGAGCCTGCGTATTGTGAAGTTTATGGCCGTCTCTATACGTTTGATGCTGCTTTGGAAGCTTGCC
>JANSYO010000043.1 GCA_024742395.1 Cytophagales bacterium | reverse complement strand
TCGCAAGAAAGAGTTCTATACCTCCTGCATCAGTCCATTTATAAATGACATTTCTGGGTACATCAGAAAAGAGAAAAGCTTGTTCCTTTTCTACCCAAACAGGACCTTCTGTCCAGGTAAAACCTTCGCCCAGCACCTCTATTTTAGTATGCGGAGGCACAATTTTATCAAAAGCCGGGTCAAAGGATTTCAAGGCTCCAAAAGTGCGGTACTTGGTTAAAGAATCAAGTATTGAAGCGTATTTTACTTTCAATGATTTGAGGTCCTGAGGTATATTTTTGATTGGATTCAATTCCAGTTCATCTAGCTGTGTATCATAGAATCGGCCATCATCGTATAATTTATAGCGTTCACCTTTCACAAAACGTGCAGGGGCAATATGCTCTTTGTCAAAGCCGGGTCTTGGGTTATGGTCAATCATCACCCAATCTCTCCTGTCAGTTTTCGGCATTCCCAGCAGTCCTCCCCAAAAGCTTTCGCCATCTGTTAAAGTGGTAGCAGGTAGCTCTCTGCCAATTACCTCGAAAAGTGTGGGAAGAAAATCTGAAGGTGCTACCATCTGATGACTTACTTGCGGAGCAATTTTTCCAGGCCAACTTGCAATCAAAGGCACCCTTGTGCCATTGTCAATCGTTTCGCTTTTAGCTCCTTTTACTGCCTTGTCCCCTTTCATTGAGACAATGCTCTGGTGTGTTCCGTTGTCCGTATAAAAAAGTACCAACGTATTCTCACGCAGGCCGGAGGCTTCCAGTTGATCCAGAATTTTACCCACCAGCTTATCGGCATAAGTCACCATATCGCCAAAATGATTTGCTGATGATTTATGTCTTTTCGTTTTATCTGCCCAAACTTCGCTATCTGGTGTAGGCTGAAAAGGTGGATGCGTCAAAGCCATTGGGTAATAAACGAAAAAAGGCTGATCAGAGGTTCTGTCAATGAAATCGTTGATAAAATCAACAAAAACATCCGGACCGTATTTGTCATTGGTATTCTTTAAAAAAGAGCCGTTTTGATAAATCATTGGATCTGGGTAGCGACTACCTTTCTCCTCAGTATCGCCAACATGAAACATAGCGTATTCGTCAAAACCGGCATCTTCGACTTTCATTCCTGTGTTTCTTCTTAGCTCCGATCCTTCAAAACCCGAAGGATCATAACTCTGAAGCTGCCATTTGCCTGCCATACAAGTTTTGTAGCCTTGTTCTTGCATCAAATGTCCAAAAGTTCTCTCCTTGGGATCAAGAATACCAAAGGCCTTCCAGTTACGAAAATTATATTTACCCGTCATTAGACTTACTCTGGTAGGCGTACATAAAGGATAAGCATAAGCTTGGTCAAAACGAGCACCTTCTCTAGCCAGTTTGTCTAAAACAGGAGTTTTATAAGAGGTGCCACCGTAAGCTCCAAGGGCCTCACTTCCCAGATCATCGGCCATGATGAGGACAATGTTTGGCATATTTTCTACGGTGGGTTCCTGGGCCTGTATCGTTAGAAAACTGAAAACAAAAAGGAAGAGGCAGAGTTCTTTTATGAGTCTACTGATAGAATGAAAATGCATAGTTCTATTTCAATTAGGTATTGTTAGGGAACACTTTGAGACTAATTAATGCCTCGATGAGTTTATACAATATTAGAAAATTCCCAAGGGCCAAGCTATTTACATTTTAGCTCATGGTAATATCTATTTACCACAAAATAGGTGTTTTCTTTTGGCTTTCTTGTACAACGAGGGAGAAAGGCACTGTTTCTTAAAGGATACTCAAAGGTCTATTTAATCAAGCGTACACTTAATGTGTATTCCCAGCTCCACACAAGTTAATCGAGCATTCTTTTTTTTTGAAACACGGCTGCGTATCAAGAAAAGTACAGCTGTTTACACAAACTTTTAATGTGTATAGAATCTTAAAAACTGCGATTCGCTTATCTTATCTCCTTGTCCATGGTTTGCAACCAGTGCTTAGGACCAGCCGTAATCAGCTGCCAGAACTTAAAAAAAGAACATACTATATTGCAGAAATTTTGAAAACATGAGGATTGACGCACATCAACATTTTTGGACTTATGACCCCATCAATTACAGTTGGCTGGGTGAGGGAATGGAATCTATCAGACGAACTTTCATGCCTGAAGATCTTTGGCCAGTGCTTCAACGAAATAATATTGATGGCTCTGTTCTTATTCAGGTCAATCAAACAGAACTCGAGAATACCGCCTTTTTAAACCTTGCTGCAGAGCATGATTTCATCAAAGGCGTAGTGGGCTGGATTGATTTCAAAGCGGCCAATCTGGAAGAACGCCTGCACTTTTACAAACAACCTTCAAAATCAAAAATGAAAGGTTTCAGGCATATTGTGCAAGGCGAACCTGACGATTTCCTTTTAGATAAGGCCTTTACTGCCGGTGTCAAAAAATTGAGAGATTTTGGTTTTACCTATGACATTCTGATATTTGAGCGTCAACTCAAAGCTGCTCTGGAATTTGTCAGAAATTTACCTGATAATAAATTGGTTATTGACCATATTGCCAAACCAGACATTGCCAATAAGTCTATCAGAAAATGGAGTAATTATATGGCAGCCATTGCCAGGTATGAAAATGTATTTGTGAAAGTCTCAGGTATGGTTACTGAAACCACCTACTATGAATGGGAAAAGGAAGACTTCTATATCTACCTTGACTATATTCTCAATACTTTTGGCCCAAAACGCATAATGTATGGCTCAGACTGGCCAGTTTGCCTGGTTTCTGCCAATTATGAGGAGCAATTAGACATAGTTCAAACCTATTTCTCAAGGCTTACCCAAACAGAACAAAACGATATATTTAGTGGCAACGCCAGTAGATTCTATAGTCTTTAGAAACCCTCATCAAAACCAATAGGCTTATCCACGCTGGCTCCAATTATCACCCGGCAATCGTCCGGGTAAATGAATGGCTCCAGTTTTATCGGTAGCATATCCGGAGTGAAGATGAAGTTCTTCTCATCTATGGTGCTCACTTCAAAAAAACCAATGACCTGTTCCTCGGCATTGTTTACATTAAACATATTACTGATTACCTCTGTAGGTGGAGGGTCAAGCATAGTACCACTGCTTTCTGCCTGAGCTTCTAAAGCTTTGTAATAAATATACGCCTCCTCAGAAATGTTATGCAAATAAAGCGACAGCTTCATTCTTGTATTCATGAGTTGATAAAACTGCATAAATACTATTGGCAAATTCTGTACCAATCTGCCGTCTGTAAGTCTATCATTTGACACGGTAAAGAATTCTTCCTTATTCGTTACATAACAGTGTTGACAGCAGCTTTTTGGGGCTGGTCTCGGACAGCCTCGCGGACAAAAATAATCAATGAAATTCCATGGCTGAGTATCCACTTCATACTCTCTGTAATAAGACCAACGGGTAAAATTTGGAATACCCGCTTTATCCTGATAGTTGGCCTTAAACATAAATCCTTCCAGAGTTCTTAACTCTTTTTCCCCCGGAATAATCACAGGCTTGTTATCTACTTCCATTAGAATATCCTGAATGGTTACAGACTCATCTAAGGTAGGTGCCTTTGCCGGTTTTGATTCATAAACTTCGCCATCCACTTCGATATGCAACACATAGGTTTCACCTGGAATTACCTGCACTCCTTCATTGGCATAATACGCCCCAGACTCTCGGTGATAAAACTCAAACAATTCACCTGCACCAGAGGTAATATAAACACGTGCATTCTTTACATACACCTTATATGGGCTGTCAAAAGGTACTGATCGGCTCAGCCTTACCAACTGCTCTCCTCTTTTAGAAGAGAAGTTTGAAAATACCACTAAATGAGATGTCTGCCCTTCGAATTTGAATTTGATGGGGTCAAGACAAGCTGTTAAGCTTAATGTAACGACAAGAAAAATAATTATAGACCGCATCAGAACTTAAGATTGAAGTTGAGTGAAGGAACAGCTACACCAATAATGGCCAGTCTGTAGGCCTGAGGGGGAGTTCCGTAAAAATCTTTGAAAAGAGTAGAAAAGGCATTTCGTCTGAAATAGACATTGTAAACAGAAATGCCCCATTCGGTTTGTACCTTCTTACTAGTGGTTGGATTTCTTCTTAAGAACGAAACATCCAACCTATGAGTATCGGGCATTCTTTGCTGATTTCTGCCACGATAGTTTGAATAAATGTTATAAGAATAAACATTAAACCAGGAGTCCGAAGCGGTTATTGGTCGGCCAGAACCGTAAGTAAAATTTGCCGAGAATGACCAGGGGCTTAAGCCAAGCTGTTGATTCAGGAATACATTCAGATTGATAGGCCTGTCATAATTAGATGGATAAGCTTTTCCATCGTTAATGGTTTCTTCTCTGAAATCACCACTAATTACTCTAAAAGCTCTGGAAACGCTAAGACTAATCCAACCGGTGGTATTCCCGGAGTTCTTTTTTAAGAATACCTCAGAGCCATAAGCATAACCATCGCCAAAAAGTAAATCTGCTTCCAGTGTTGGGTTTAGCAAGATTTCAGCTCCGTCTTTGTAGTCTACTACATTCTTAAGGTCTTTATAGTATACCTCTAAACTATACTCATAGCCGGCATCTTTCTCCACTCTAAAAAAGCCCAGGGAAATCTGATCAGCGATCTGTGGTCTAATATATTCACTGCTTAATCGCCATACGTCGGTTGGTGTAAGTGCTGAAGTGTTAGAAATCAATTGGGTATATTGTCTCATTCGGTTCAGCCCTATTTTTACTGAACTAAGCTCATTCAGTGAATACTTAAATGAGAATCTTGGCTCGGCACCATGATAAGTTTTCACTACCTCCCCGGGCTCATAATTCACTGCCTCCGTTACTGTTGTATACGATTTAGGTTTCCCTTCTTCATAATAATATGTAATGCCTGGTCCCAGTTTTTGATAAAAACTGTAACGCAAACCTGCTAAAAGTGAGATCTTTTCATTTAATGTCCATTCCTGATTTAAGTAAGCATGGTATTCCTGCCCTATTTCTTTTTCTAAAGCAAAGGGATTGTAACTAGATGCAGAACTGAATACCTCCAACTCACCAGCATTTATGGTGTATTTTCCTACACCGGCACCAAACTCCCGAGTACTTCCATTGGAGCGGATATCCATGAAATCTACCTTCAATTGATCAAAATTCACTGATGAATTCACCGCAAATTGTTCTTCTGGGGCTATACCTTCTGTTTTTGTGGCATAGAAGCTTCTTGAAGCCGTAGCAAAGCCAAAAAAGTGGTCGTTGAAATTATGGTTCAGTTTTAAGCTGGCCACTTTATTGCCGTATTGATAGGTGGTATCAAAAGGAAATTTAAAACCATCATTACTGATATAACTACTAAATAAAAGATTAGTTTTTTTAGTCAGCTGATGCTTAATTTTCATATTGGCATCATAGAAATAGCTATTACTCTCCTTTACATCCGGATTTTTAAACAAACGCATCAAATAGCTTGGATTTGCCCCTCTTCCTGCCAAAAGGAAAGTGGTTTTCTTACCAATGGGTCCGTCAAAACCTAATTTTAAGGTCAATGGTGAGACACCCGTGTAGAAAGACCATTTATCAGAAGAACCATCTTTAAATTCAACATCCAGAATGGAGGAGATTCTGCCACCATATTTCGCAGAAATACCACTTCTATGCAAAGTGTATTTAGAAAGTATATCCGGATTAAAAACTGAGAAAAACCCAAACAAATGGGCCGAGTTAAACACCGGAGCTCCATCAATAGTTACCAGGTTCTGATCAGCACTGCCTCCTCGCACATAAAAGCCGGAGGCTCCCTCTCCTGCCGTAATTACCCCGGGAAGGGCTGATATAGAACGGATGACATCTACCTCTCCCATGAAAGCAGGCTGTTTTTTCATGGTGATAATATCTACCACAGATTTTCCCATAGAGGCGGAGTTCACATCTATTAAAGACTTCGCTTTAACAGAAACTTCGTCCAGCATAAGATCGGTTAGAGCCAGTTGGATTTTCAGATCTATATCTTTGTTCAGCTTCACGGTTTCAATTACCGGAGCTGCGTTTAGATAATTGAACTGCAACTCATAGTTCTCTTCATTTAACTCAATGCGAAAAACACCTTTCTCATTGGTAAACAAAATATGATTGCCAGGATTTATCACCACCGAGGCCTGCTCTAAAGCTGAGCCACGCTCATCCACAACTTTACCTGTTAAAAGGTAAATAGGGTTAATCTGAGCCTGAGTAATAAGAAAAGTAAAAAGACAGAAAATAGTTATTGATGAAGTACGCATTTTGTTAGTTTAATGCTATCATGCAATAAAAGTATATTTCTTCTAATATTTATATATACATCGACGATTAGGCAATTTTTACCTGTCAAATATTGGATTTATACAATTAAAAAAGGGCACCCGTTTGGGTACCCTTCTTAAAATATTGTCATTCGATTCTTATCTGTTAAGAATCAACTTTTCTGTAAGTACTTCGTCACCATTGATTACTCTTACAGTTAGCTCTGTAGTCACCATGTTTTGCGGCAAAGAATAAACCTTTCTAAGGTCACTTACTCTACCTTCATGTCTCATTACTACACGACCGTCCTGATTAGTTACATCAACTTTCACTAAATCGCTGTCATTCATACCAGCTAATTTAAGGTTAAAGTCACCTTGAGTAGGGTTAGGCCATACTCCTATGTCCTTTTTGATGAATTTGCCTCTACCTGAAGTAAATCTTACACCTTCTGTTAAACCAGCCTTTTTGTCAAAAGAAGAATTTTCAGAAAGAGACCAAGTTCCCTTCTTAAGGTAAGCTACATTTGTTTCATACGTATTGATCAATTTCACATCAGCCACATCTTGCTCATTGTTACTCTTTAAAACCCAATACTCGCTATCATTGATAAAATCAACACCGTTTGCTAATTCTTTGGAAAACTCTACAGGGTTCTGAGCTACATACTCAGCAGAAAGACTGCTTCTGTTTTGGCTGTTTGCCTTAAATCCTCTGTAGTTAACACCATCACCAAGTGGAAACTCAAACTGATCTGCTTCTACCTTTGTAACCACACCGGCAGAGTGAGAATAATCAGACGCTCCATAATGTTTTGCGTTTGAAGCAAAAACCAATGGACTTTTTTCTGAAGATCTTAGTATACCTTGGTTATAGTTTAATTCTTTATTGATTACCAGTGCTGTTTCAAGATCTACATCTGTTTCAAGAGTAGCAGAAGATAAAACAACATCATTTGTACCGCTAACGCTTTGCTTAGCATAACCGTCAAAAACAACATTACCCTCAGAACTGATGGCTCCGTTATTTCTCAAGTTCTGACGAAGATGCAGATCACCTTTGTTGATCAACTCTCCATTATTCTCAAAGTCTTGTCCCATGCTGATTACCGCACCTTCTGATACGTATAATTGCGTAGAGCTTACGACTTGGGCCGATGCTGAAGCGGCTAAAACAGCAAATGACAACGTATAGATTACTTTTTTCATACTATTTGATGTGTTTGAGTGTTTTCCTGATCTAAAAGTACAGATACTTATCTAAAGTAGGAAACCCCAAATCTCTTTTTTATTAAATGGCATTCACTCCATATGTCTAAATAGCAAGCAAATACCATACCCCTTTTAATCAATTACTTAATGTATCCCATTTGTTTTAACCATTCCTCCAGTCTGAGTGTCCAGGTTTGTACGGGGCCCTCTTTTTTCGTGGCCAGGCCAAATCCATGCCCACCCTTTGTATATAAATGAAGCTCGGCCTCTACATTATTTTCTCTTAATGAACTTACATAGGCCAGGCTATTATCAGCTGAAACTCCGTCATCATTGGCATGCACCAGAAAAGCCGGAGGAGTATCGGCACTTACATGAAGTTCATTCGAGTATTCGTCCATATCAGCTATTTTCAGCTCAGGACCAATCAGATTCTTTCGTGAACCACTATGCCCAAACTTATCATTAAAAGACACAACTGGATAAATCAACAGACTAAAGTCTGGTCTGACAGAAAGATTCTCATCAACGATTTCGCCTACCTGCGTGCCGAAATGTGTAGAAGCCGTGGCCGCCAGATGCCCACCCGCAGAAAATCCCATGATGCCTACTTTATTCACATCTATGTCATATTTTCTGGCATTTTTCCTGATATATCTGAAAGACTGTTGTGCATCTTGCAAAGGTCTTATCTGTTTTTCAGTAAACATATCGGCTTGAGGCAGTCTGTATTTTAACACAAAAGCCGTAATGCCACGAGCAGCAAACCATTCTCCAAAATTGGTTCCTTCATGATTCCAGGCTAGTATTTGATATCCGCCACCTGGACAAATAATAACTGAAGCTCCGGTGTTTTTCCTGGCAGAGGGTTTATATACAGTTAAGGTGGGCACGCTCACATTTCGAAGACGAACTATGCCGTCATTTCTATCACTCACATCTGCTTCTGCAAGACCATGATCTTGCTTCAGACCAGGTGTGCCGTCGGGGTATAAGGTGACAATCTCTTGAGCATTCACTGAAAACAGGCTTATCGCCATAAGGTAAAAAAGTATTTTATGCATAAAAAAAGGGTTGAAAGTATTCAACCCTAAATTACTCAAAATTTCTTGTGCCCTACTCTATTGGTGTTTGGTTTTCTGTCATAGAGAGTACCTTAAACTCTGTACGCCTGTTTACCTGATGTTCTTCTTCTGTTTTGGCACCTTCTATTTTCAGTTCTGTTTCTCCGTACCCTTGAGCCACCAACCTGTCTCTGGCAATGCCCCTACTTATAATGTATTCTATTGCAGAATCGGCTCTTCTTTGCGATAAACGAAGGTTATACATATCTGTACCTCTTACATCTGTGTGAGATCCTAATTCTATTTTTAAGGCAGGGTTATCCAATAAAATCTGCACCAGCTTATCCAGCTCTACCGCGGCGTCTTGTCTGATATCAGCTTTATCGAGATCGTAATAGATATTCTCAAGTACAAAAGTTTTACCCACAAAAACTTTTTCAAGAGCAACCTCTGTGGTATAGGTTGTATCTGTAACTGGTTTTCTTAAAAGAATTTGAGGAATACTTCTGCCATACATGCTAAATCCATCACGCTTAGTCAGATAGTCCTTCTTCTCTACTATGAGCATGTAATCCGTATCTTCCGATAGTCTGATGGGCCCAAAAGTTCCCTCCGGATCTGTTACCAACTCCGTTTCTAATTCCTGAAAACCTCCTTCAATTCTATAGACGGCAACTTTAGCTTCTGGTACAGTAAAGCCCTCTTCTTTATCTATGACCGCTCCTTTCAAGAAATAATTAACAGTTTTTAATTCAGGATTATCCAGGTCTGTATCCGTACCTTTCGCATTTTTGGGGTTAAGCGGATCCACATTTTCTGCAACTACTTCTTCTTTTGGAGCCTGATAAAAATAGATGTCGTCATCTCCTACACCACCTCGCCTGTTAGAAGAAAAGAAAATGTTTTTATTTTCGTCAATACTCAGACCGAAGTCATCCATAGACGAATTGTAAGGCAAACCTAAGTTTTCTACCGAGATTTTCCCGGCTCTTCTTTCTGCCACAAAGAGGTCTAACTTACCCAAACCCGGGTGCCCATCTGAAGCGAAATAGAGCTTCCCATCTGAAGAAACATATGGAAACATTTCATCTCCTGGTGTGTTCAATGTTTTTCCCATATTGGTAGGATTACCAAATCTGCCACTGGCATCCATATTCACTCGGTAAAGATCCATGCCACCACTACCACCAGGTCTGGTAGAGGAGAAATAGATAGTTCTGCCATCTCCTGAAAAAGCCGGACATCCGTCCCAACTCGCCGAATCTGAAGCAGAGACAAGAATGGGTTCTGTCCATCCGCTTCCAGGCACTTTTCTGCTGATGTACAAATCAACATCCGGCGACAAATCCTTTCTTTTGCCGGAATTACTTCTGGCAAAAATCACTGTTTTACCATCCGGTGAAAAGGCAGGGGTACCTTCATTTCTTTCCGGGTCAAAAATATTTTTACTAAACAAACCGGCTTCACCTATTGAAGTAAGGTCAGCGTTCACTTTGGCAGAGTAGATACCTAGAAATGGTAAGCCATTTGAATACAATTTATCCTTTCTACTGGCAGAGAACACCAATTGACCATCATAAATGAAAGGTGAAAACTCGGCTCCCTCAGTATTAATTTCTCTCAGGTTTCTAAAGTTAAGTTCTGCATCCTTTTCCTTAATTAAGTCTACAATTTGCAAAGTACTCATTTCACGATTCGCCCACTCGTTGTAAACTTTATTGTCTGTTTTTAGATTGATGTACTTCGCAAATTGGGCTTTAGCCAAGTCGTATTGCTCATTCACTTTCAAAGCATAGGCATAATGAAAAACCGCATCAGGATCGTCTATGCCTAAATCAATTGCCTCTTTATAATAGGAAAGTGACTCTATCCAACGATTCGACAAACGATAAGACTCAGCTATGGTATAGCTCAGTTTGGCTTGTTGTGAAGGATCAATCTCTTTGACTTTTAGTAAGTCATTTACTGCCAGATCATAATAACCTTTCTCAAAACTTGCCAATCCTTTTTTGTACGATTGGAGTTGTGCAAAAGAGCTTATACTGCTACCTAGCAATAAAAGAAGATATATTAAGGTTGGATAGCTTTTTCTCATTCTCGGGAAATTGGGCTTTTCAGATACCGCCTCAATTTAGGTTTAATTGTCAAAAATAGAAACGATTTACTCAATCAAGTATTGCCGTATCTACGCAATGGAACACCATCTGGAAAGCAGAAAGTTCTATTGTTTCCCTAATCCGGTGTCAATTAGCCAATCACCCAGTCTATCAGGCCAATTACTCAGGGTTTTCAAACTGCTGCGTTTCCCCATATTAAAACCATGGCCTCCTTTACTGAAAAAGTGAGCTTCTACCGGCACTCCTGCTTTTCTAAACGCTTTCAGTAGCTGAAAGGTTGGCTCTGAGCAGCAAGGATCATCATTTGCGGTTAATAAGAAAGTGGGCGGGGCGGTTTTATCAATAATTTCAGGCACGCCTAAAGGGCCCGGGTAAATTAAAATCTGAAAATTAGGTTTAGCATTAAACTTGTCGGTTTCATCTATGGGATTCAGCACATCCATACCATTTCCATAGGCCATCCAGTGGGCTACCTCTCCACCGGCAGAGAAACCCATTATTCCTATCTTGTCTACATCTAGTCTCCACTCTGTAGCATTGGCTCTTATCATCCTAATGGCCCTTTGGGCATCCTCTTTAGCATGTACTCCTAACTGATAAGGCGATTCAGATTCTCTTGCCAGTCTGTATTTGAGTACAAAAGCAGTTATACCGTATTGATTTAAAAACTCAGCAGCATCTTTGCCTTCGGCATTAAAAACCAGCTCCCTATGACCACCACCTGGAAAAATCAGAACGGCAGTTCCATTACCTGTACCCTCAGCTGGGAAAAAAGCGGTAATACTTGGATGGTGAACGTTTTTCACCCACCAGTCTTTAGCTTGTTCTTTCTCATTCTTTAGATGCTCGAAACCCGGGGCTCCGTTCTCCCATAAATGATATACACTTGAGGCCTTTTGAGCCAATGAGGCCAAAGGAAGCATGATCAAAAGAAAGAGTCTTTTCATAATCTTATAAGGTTGAATTTTAGACGAATATGAGAATTTAAAAACAAAAAAGTCGCCTGATTAAACAATCAGACGACTCAATCATCTTTTCTAAAGATTAACCGGGTTCCACAATTAATTTTATGCCATCTACCTTACGAATAAGCACTTGCGAACCAGCCTTTATAGCCTCCTTATTTAAGGCTTCGGCTATCCAGTCGGCTCCGCGGTAGAAGACCTTCCCTTCTCCATTTTGAGGAATATCCATGGAGACTTTGGCTTTTTCATTCACCATTTCAGTATATGTTTCGCCCTTTCTGTTAAACATCTCCAATAATTGCTTACGAAATAACAATAAGGAGCCCCCTGAGACAGCGATGAATGAAATAACCTGTGAAACTAAATCAGGCGTAATGTCCAGGTACGTTAAAATAGTGGTTGCTAATGCTCCCAATCCGAAGAACATAAAGAAAAACGAAACGGCAAAGATTTCGGCAATCAGGAAGATAACACCCAATATGGCCCAGATTTCAACATTTGATAATTCCATAGTTTTTTACTTTTCGGTTTTCTTAATTACAGTCATTGCTGAAGCAATCATAGAGCCTACATCCGTAAGATTAGAAGGCAATATCAAAGTATTTGATTCCTTGGCAAGTTTTCCAAACTGCTCGATATACTGTTCTGCTACCTGAAGCTGAACGGCCTCTAATCCACCTTTTTCTTCTATAGCCTGTGCCACTTTACGGATACTCTCTGCCGTGGCATCAGCCACAGAAAGTATGGCTGCAGCCTCACCTTCTGCCTGATTTATCTGCTGTAATTTCAGAGCTTCAGACTCCAGTACAACTCTTCTCTTTTGACCTTCAGCCATGTTTATAGCTGACTGCTGCTTACCTTCTGACTCCAGAATAACCGCTCTTTTTTCACGCTCAGCCTGCATTTGCTTTTCCATAGCCATTAGCACAGTTTGTGGTGGTGAGATATTCTTTATTTCGTAACGAAGAACCTTAACACCCCAACCAATAGCCGCCTCATCAATGGCAGATACTACGGCCATATTAATAGCCATTCTCTCAACGAACGTTTTGTCAAGGTCTATTTTTCCAATTTCAGAACGCATGGTGGTTTGAGCCAATTGCGTTACCGCAAAAACATAGTCATTGATACCATAGGACGCCTTATGCGGGTCAATTACCTGAAGGAAAATTACGCCATCAACCCGAACCTGAACATTATCTTTAGTAATACATACCTGCTCATGAATATCATAAGCTTGCTCTTTTAAACTATGTTTATAAGCAATTCTGTCTAAAAAAGGTATAACGAAATTTATGCCCGGCTGCAAAGTTGAATGATACTTCCCTAAACGCTCCACGATGTAGGCTCTTTGCTGAGGCACTACTTTCACAGCCATTAAAATGACCACAAAGACTAAAAACACTAAAGCGAATAATGCATACATATTAATTATTAGATTAAGTCAAAAAGGATTTCATGACTTTCTGACAGTGGGAAAATTGTTTTAATAAAAGTACCTAGAAAACGGATGATCGGCAATAAATATCGGACGAACGATTCCCGGAATACCGAAATGGATTTCTAAGAGGATGAGTGGTATTTTCCCTTGAATATCTGGTGTAAAAACTTGAATAATGTAATTAATACACCCTACAACATACATAAACGTATTTATGCCTTAACTTTGTGGTTCACAAAATCTTACAGTAGAGATTACTGCAATTATGGCAAAAGAATTTAACGAGAAAGGAAGAAACTCAGACGGAAAAAGACCTCGCAAAACGTCAAACAACGAGGCGGGAAGAAAAGAAGACAATCCACGTAGCAGCGGCAGAGGATTTGGCCGAAGTAACGACGACAGAAAACAAAACCCACGAAACTCTGGTGGTAATTTCAGAAGATTTGGGAACAGCACAGGACGCAGAGATGACGAACGTGGAGATAAGCCACGATTTTCTGACAAAGGCCGCGACTCAAGAGAACGTGGCATTTATGACAAACCCAGATACAATGACAGGAACTCTTCTGGAAGCCAAAGGGACGGTGAAAGCAGAGGTGGCCGATCTGAATACAGAGGCAATAGTGAAAGAGGAGAAAGTCCGAGAGACAACAGAGGTTTTAAAGACAGACGCTCAGACAGCCGGGACGGCAGACCAGATTTCAAAGGTAGAGACGACAGAAGAGGCGGAAACTCAAGAGATGGCAGAAGCAGTTTCAGAGGAAGAGATGGAGAAAGTGGCCGATCAGAGTTTAGAGGTGGTAATAACAGAGGACGCGGTCCAAGAGAAGATAAACCCCGCTTTAATGACAGAGGAAGAGAGAAAGACAATGAAAGAGACGAAAAGCCTGTTTTCAGGAAATTTGGCAACAGATCTGATGCCGGTAATGACAGGCAAGTAGGGATGTCAAAACCTCCTCGGTATGATGAAGCCTCTTTGAAGAAAAAAGCTCCCCCTAGAATTAAAGATAAAATTGGCGATTCAGATAAATACGATAAAGAAGACATCAGGCTGAATAAGTACATTGCCAATGCCGGGCTTTGCAGCCGCAGAGAAGCCGATGAGCTCATTGCCTCAGGGATGATTAAGGTCAATGGCAAAGTTGTCACAGAAATGGGCTATAAGGTAAAGGACTCTGATACCATAAAGTACGGCAAAGATGTGCTTAGTCGTGAGAGAATGATGTATATCCTTCTGAACAAGCCAAAGGATTTTATCACCACGATGGATGATCCCGAAGACAGAAAAACTGTCATGGACTTAGTCTCTGGTGCTTGTAGAGAGCGTGTTTACCCTGTTGGCAGATTAGACAGAAATACGACGGGTCTTTTGCTGCTGACCAATGATGGCGAACTAACAGAAAAGCTTACACACCCGTCAAGCAACATCAAGAAGATTTATCAGGCAGAAATTGACAAACCCTTTACTGAGGAGCATTTTGAGCAGCTGAAAAATGGTATTGAACTGGAAGATGGTTTTATAAAACCTGATCAATTGGCCTACGTCACACCCGATGCAGAGGTTATTGGTATAGAAATTCATAGCGGAAAGAATCGTGTAGTCAGAAGGATTTTTGAACACCTGGGCTATGAAGTCACTAAACTGGACAGAACCACTTTTGCGGGTTTAACAAAAAAGGATTTACCGAGAGGAAAATGGAGGTTTCTAACAGAAAAGGAAGTTATCCTTCTCAAATACTTAGTTTAAGTCTTTGTATTCAAAGCATCTAATTTTAAATAAGGCTTTTAAAAGCCAGCGAATAACTTTAATTTCGAAACAAACTTTTAACCCCAAAACAATGGCAGAGAACGAAAAAGACCTTAATGGCAAAGCCTCAGAAACAGCATCAAAATTGAAAGCAGAAGCTGGTGGCTTAACAGATAAAGCAAAAAACCTGGCTGCAAAAGCAAAAGCGGAGGCCGCTGAAGAACTGAATGAGCTGAAAGAAGAAGCTGCAGAAGCGACTGAAAAAGCAAAGAAGTTTGCCGGAGAAGCCAAAGCAGAAGCCAAAGAAAAGTTTGACGACCTTAAAGAAGACGCTGAAGAAGCCATTGACGATGCTAAGAAAAAGGTAAAAGAACTGGCTGAAGAAGCTGAGGAGGCGGTCAATAAAGCCAAAGACAAAGTTAAAAGCATGATGGCTGATGAGAATGTTCAGAAAATGAAAGCGGAAGCCTCTGAGAAAATGGAAGATATGAAGGAAGACCTGGAAGAAGCAGCTACCAAAGCAAAGGCAAAGGCTTCTGAACTGGCCGAAGAAGCTGAAGAGGCTGTTGAAGAAATCTCTAAGAAAGCTAAAGGATTCTTTAGTCGTCTTTTTGGCAAATAGTAAAATGTTAATAATTAAACTGATTGACTTCTTGCAGGCTGTCCTATCTGGGCAGCCTGTTTTCTTTAAATAGACAAATATTTGACAATTTCTTTGCTAATTTGCAAACCTCATGTAAGTCTACCTTAAACAGCAACTTTGAAAAAATATTTTAAGTCATAATGGCATAAAAATATTAATTTTGACACAACACGAACTTTCTAATTAATCACTTTTAATGCCTCATTACTTTAGAAGAGTAATTACAATTTCTCTTGTTTTTGCAAATTTTTTAAGCATTTCACAACCATATAATGTAGAAACCGGACTCCCGCTAAATCTACTTCAAGGTACTCCTCAAACAATAACTGGATTAAGCCATAATACTTACTTAGGTGGTGGGTATTTTGGAAGTAATTATAAAGGCCCCTTTGAGATAGGATTTGGATTTGTTTTTTTTGGAAAAACCAAATCTCAATTCTTTATCAGTTCTAACGGCTATATTTCTTTCGACCAAGGTTATTCAGCTTCCAATTTAGGTCCAATTCCGAGTCCAGCCGGATATAGCTATCCAAAAAACTGGATTGCTTTCGCAGCAAGTAGTTTAGCTCCGGGCTTAGCAGGAAGTACAATTAATTATTTCACTTATGGCACCTCACCTAACAGAGTGTTGGTCATCAACTTCCTTGAGGTTCAACATCAATCCTTTAATAATCCAAAAACTTCAATCCAGCTTCAACTACATGAAGGATCAAATACCATAGAAATACATAACATTGACAATCAAAGTAACGGGACGCAAAGAACTTTAGGGGTTTTGAACTTCGATGGAACTGAAGGTTATTCACCAAGCGGAATGGTTCAATCGTCAACATTAAACTTGGTGAATGAAATGATTCGGTTTACAACATGTGAATTCCCTTCTCAACCAGTAATCTTAGCATCTGATGATGGAGTTTTATGCCCATCGAAAAGTTCTAAAACTTTAACTAGTTCATGTTCTCTTGGTAGTCTATCTTGGTCAACTGGTGAAACCACATCCTCAATCACAGTTTCTCCAACTAAAGATTCAACATACTCAGTTTCTTGTAATAACTCTGGATGTCAAACTAGTTCTAATTATTATGTCGAAGTTCTTGATAAACCGATTATAACTCCTGATAACGATCGTGAAATATGTATTGGGAGCAACGAAAAATATTCTATTAGTCCTTATTCAAAAGTGAACTCTAATTATCAATGGATAAAAGACGGAATTGATATTTCAGGAGCGAGCGATAGTGTTTTCTATATACAATCGGGTGGAGCCTATTCTGTTAGACATATGAAAGAAGGATGCTACACTATTTCAGATACTGTGAATATTTCAGTTAGCACACAGACAGTCAATAAACCTCGCATATCGGCGTCTGAATCTTATGTTTGTGGTCGTGGGAGCCCCGTAGACTTCACTGTGACTGGTTGTTCAGGAAATGTGAATTGGCACGATATCAATAATTCGTCTATTATTTGGTCCTCTTCTCCTTCAGGGAACTCGTCATCGGCCTATATATATCAAGACACTAAATTTGTTGTTAGCTGTACAGAAAATGGATGTAATAGCGAGTTCAGTGATACTTTGAATGTAGGATATACGAGTGTTAAAGTTAACGCTGAAGATAATTTGATTTGCCCTGGGGGACAACTTGAATTGAAAACTATTAGCTATCCAGACACCGGCCTAGTTGGTTATAAGTGGTATAGAAATGCAGTTTTAATACCTGACTCCATACGTGCCTCTTTTCTGGCAACTCAGCCCGGAACCTACAACGTATACTCTATTTATAGCAATGGATGTGAAACTTATTCCAGTCAAGGAAGTTTTGTTTTAAGCTCCTCTGCTGTTTTGCCTAATCCTGATATTGGGGTAATAAAGTCAGTGATCTCCGGTGAGGCAAATAAGGTTTTTGATGTTAGATTTGGTGGAGCAGGAAATGATTTCGGAGCAGATATTAAAAAGGATCCAACAGGTAATTTTGTGATTTCAGGCAGCTCACATGGCTCTCAGATTGGGGGCGATAAGACCAAAACCTCTTTTGGATCTGACGGAGATTATTGGGTATTAAAAATAGATAGCACGGGAAATAAAATTTGGGACAATGTTCTTGGCGGATCTTATCATGAATGGGTCGCAGAAACTAAAATAAATGAGTTCGGAGAGATTTTGGTTTTTGGAACCTCTAAATCAGGAGCAAGTGGAAATAAATCCATGGCTAATACTTCATCATATATAGGTCCTTATCCAGAATATCAACCAACTTACAATGATATTTGGCTTGTTAAATTAAATTCAAATGGTCTGATAATATGGGATAAAAAAATCGGGGGTTATGGTTCTGACGAAGTAAGGTTTGTAGAACAATTATCCACAAATGAATTTATGATAGGCGGAAGCACTAACTCTCCCATATCCGGAGAAGTGACTTTATCTGGAAAAGGAGGGCAAGATTATTGGCTTATTAAAATAGACTCTTCTGGTAATAAGTCATGGGAAAGGAGATACGGTGGTTCTGGAAACGACTACATTTATAAAATTCTAAAGTCTTCTGCTAATTCATTTTATCTCATTGGTAAATCATCTTCACCAAGCAATGGTGATAAAACCGAAGCAAATTTAGGCGACGAAGACATTTGGATTGTAAAAATAGATGAGTCAGGTAACAAATTATGGGATAAAACACTGGGCTCCGCATTTATTGATGATGGAGTAGATGCTATTTTTGATAAAAATGAAGACCTAATTGTCAGTTATCTTACATACAATAACGAAAGCCATATAGTTAAACTTGGTAAAGATGGAAATCTTTTTTGGGATAAAAAGCTGGATCAAACTCAATTATTTGGAAAGCTTACAGACAATGAACAAGGTTTTATTCTGGTCGGTCTGTTATTCGAAAACAGTAACCTATTTGATCAGTCTGTTAAAGGTGGTGGAGATGGAGCAATAATTCAATTCGATTCTCTAGGAAATAAAATTTGGTCAAAACTTCTTGGAGGTACTGGATTTGATAGTTTCTATGATTTTGTCACCGAAGGTGATGAAATTGTTGCTTTTGGTTCTTCAAACTCGCCTGTATCATTTGATAAAACCCATAATTCAAGAGGTGGAAATGATTATTGGTTTGTTAAAACCTCATTGAATCAGAGAATTGAAGAGCCTGTAAATGTAAATCTAGAAGACACCACGACCATTTATATCAGCAATTGCCCGGGAAAAGCAACTTGGTCAGCAGAGGGTATAGGTTATATTACAAACTCTAAATATATAGAACAAGTAATAGAATCGCCCGCAACATATAGTGTAACCTGTGAGGCCTATGGATGTAGCAACACTGGCTCTATTGACATTGGCGTTAACTGTTCTATTGGTTTTAAAGTTTCCGAAATTAACTCAACAGATGAAAATTCTGTTCTTAGCACTTGTTCCGAAAACACGGATGTAACTTTAGTGGCTTTAGGTTGTAGTGGTACTGTAACCTGGTTTGATAACACACAAGGTAACCAAATCACAATTTCACAAATTACCGATTCTACCTATTACTCAGCCACCTGTACTGATCTGAACTGTACTCCTGTTCAGGATAGTTTACTCATAGTTTTTCTTGAGACACCTGTGCTTTCAATTAATCAGAGCTCTTTCATTTGTATTGGGGATAGTATTAAACTAATTGGTAGTTCACAATTAAACTACTCGAGCTACATTTGGCAAAAGAACGACATTGAAATAGAGACAACGACTGTCAAAGAATTGTGGGTATCAGAGTCTGGATTATATAATCTTAAAATCGAGAAAAACAACTGTTCGGCAGGCTCGAATACACTTGAAATTACAGTAAATAACACAATCCCTCCAAGTCCAACATTACCGGTTGATACTATGTATATCTGTAATGGAGAGAGTGTATATCTAGAGGCAAATGGATGTGAAACGGGTATTGCCTTTTGGTCAAATGATTCTACAGGCCAAGCAATCTACACCAAACCAATTTACACCGACACTTCGTTCACAGTCACTTGTACGATAAATTCATGTACAAGTGATGAAAGTACTCCATTGCATATTAAAATACCTGAAATCAGTATAAAAGAAAGTTCAAAAATATTGAGCTGTAACACCGAGGGCAAAACGTTTGAAATAAATAAACCCAACACTCCCGGAACTTTTAATTGGTTTCTAAATGAAACTCTTTTGATCGGAGATACACTTGACTTTATTACAACTAATATTGCCGGGATTTATACAGTTAGTATGACTCTCAAGAATGGATGCGTTTTATACTCAAACCCTGTAGAACTAAGCACTTTTAGTCTTGATAGTTTCTCCATTTTAGCTACTGCAATTGGAGAAAATCCAAAGGATACTCTGATACAAATCTGGGATAAGACTTTTGGAGGAAGTGAAGATGAATTCTTCAATGACATTCTTGTCACTAGCGATAAACATTTATTGTTAGTTGGTACTACCTACTCGGTAATCGATTCAAACCAAAATCAGGGAAATTCTGATGTTTACATAATCAAAATAGACACTCTTGGCAATAAGATATGGGAGAGAACCTTTGGCACT
Organism: Cytophagales bacterium; assembly: GCA_024742395.1. Lineage (GTDB taxonomy): Bacteria > Bacteroidota > Bacteroidia > Cytophagales > Spirosomataceae > Jiulongibacter. The sequence continues at coordinate 17,649 of JANSYO010000043.1, read as the reverse complement.
TCTTATTACGAAGGAGGAATATCTGCTGCAGAAACCCAAAATGGCAGTTTCTTGATTCTAGCGAATTCTAATGAAACTATAGATGGGGATAAAACTGCCATTTCATACGGTAATACTGACTTTTGGTTACTGAAAATTGATGGAGAGGGAAACCTGCTATGGGATAATTCATATGGCACAACATATATTGATTTACCTTTAGGTATTATAACTAGCTCAGACGATAACTTTTTACTTTACGGTAGTCAGAGGGCAACTTTCGGATCTACCTCAAAATATTATGTTTTAAAAGTTGACTCCGCTGGAAACACAATTTGGGAAAAGACTTTTAGTGGGGGCTTGTCAGATAATCTCGTTTCAGTAGTTGAATCTACTGATGAATTAGGCTATTTGTTAGTCGGCCATTCAAACTCCAATGCAAATTTTGACAAAAGCGATCCTTCTTTTGGTCAATCCGATATTTGGATCATCAAAACAGACACCTCCGGAAATAAAATTTGGGATAAAACATATGGGGGAACGCACTCTGAAGTCAGTGCCAGTATTCAAGAAATCAACAATAATCAACTTCTAATATCTGGAAGTTCTTACTCCACAGCCAACGGCAATAAAACCTCCACGAACTATGGTCAATATGATTTTTGGCTGATAAAAACCGACAGTTTAGGTAATACTATTTGGGACAGAAATTATGGTGGAAATTTAACTGATCAGGCAAAAAGTTCATATTTAAATTCAATTGGAAATCTCATTTTGACTGGCAATACAAGCTCCGATATTTCCCATGACATTACACAAGCAAGCTTTGGAGGTAGTCCATACTGGTCTGGCGGTAACGATGGATGGATGATTGAAATAGACACTGCTACGGGAAACATTATACATCAAATGAGAATTGGAGGGAGTGATAATGAGACAATTGTAGAGCACCTTGAATTGAATAAAAAGAAATACCTCGTTGGAACCTCATATTCTAATATCGGAGGCTCGAAATTTGCTCCTTCAAAAGGATCATCTGATTTTTGGATTACCAATTTCATAAGTTCTTCCGATTCAATAACTTCGGATTCAGTAATGATAATTAGCCCGAATGACTCGGTTACAATTTATACCACAAATTGTCCTGGAAAAATAGTTTGGTCAACGGGTTCAGAAAACCCTTATTTGAATATATCCCCTAATTTCGCAACTTCGTATGAGGCGAAATGCATTTCATATGATTGTCAAAAAATAGAGACTTTAGAGGTAAAGGTTTTTTCCTGCGGACAATTCCTTTCGATAATTGAGGATATTCTGGAAGGAACTCCTGCCTTACCCATAAACAAAAATGCGTACGGAAACATAACTGCCACAAACAGAGTAGGCTCTGAATTTGAAAAGGCCGCTACCAAATATATTTCAGGCGGTTCAATAGAGTTAAACCCAGGATTTCTAGTTAACTCCGGAAGTCTTTTCGGGGCTGAGATAAGTTCTAACCCTTGTAAATAGTAGGACATTTACTTAAAAAAACGACCCCTCGATAATCTCAGGGGAGCGTTTCAGTTTTTGTTGGATGTTACTTTCGTATCAATGACTACACTAAGGATTAAACCAGAACGGTAATGACGAATTGTGTACCTTTTGAGCCCTTCTTTAATACCTATTACTCCAAATATTTACCTTTTTTACGTTTTATTTTTTAGCCGCAATATTACCCAATATATCCAAAATGCTGATATTCAAATCACCTTCTTCAAAATTATAAAATAAACATTCACAATTTAGAAGTCAGGCATAAATGGGAATTCATCCCTTTCTTTTATTTTTACTCCGATTGTATCAGCAAGTTTGTCTTCTGTACAGGCATACATTCCCAAGTTTGACATTTTTTTGAGGTATAGATTTAATTATAAGACAAAAGCTACTTCACCCCCACTTTTGTAAAAAAATAATCAAAAACCTCTCACATTAATCTTAATAGCCGATTTTTACCTAGCTTTTTTTGGTATCAAACACTTGAAGAAATCTCTAAGAAAGCTAAAGGATTCTTTAGTCGTCTTTTTGGCAAATAAAAATATCAAACCTTAAAAAGGCCTCTCTAAACATCTTAGGGAGGCTTTTTTATACACCAATGAAAGACTTCTGATCTTATTGCTCTGCAACAATATGTTCTATCCTTCTGTCAGGGATAAGCCAAAGTACGGCCACAACAATGTATAAACTTCCGGAGAGCCATGGACTCACCCAACTCAAACCAATACCCAAGAGATAAAGTAGAGGAGAAATTTCACCTTTCACATCTTTGCCTATGGCCTTCTTTAGTAATCCATTCTTACCCTGTGACTTTATGATCCTGTTTTGAAGTATAAAATATGCCATGGCAGCCATTAATAAAGTGAGGCCATACAAGGCCATGGGCTGAGCACTGAAATTATTTTCTCCCATCCATCCGGTAGCAAAAGGAATTAAAGAAAGCCAGAAAAGCAGATGAAGGTTAGCCCAAAGAATATCGCCGCTAACATGTTTGACGGTGTGCATCATGTGGTGATGATTGTTCCAGTAAATTCCTAAATAAATAAAGCTTAAGACATAACTCAGAAACACCGGCACAAGACCTTTTAAATCGGAGAATTGCTCTCCATGAGGCACCTTTATTTCCAGAACCATAATCGTAATAATAATGGCCAATACACCATCACTAAATGCTTCTACCCTTCCTTTATTCATAAATATCTCATATTAAAATGAATAACAATTTGAAGATATTAAATTCCGGACCTTTTCAGCCATCGAGCTCTGATAAAATAAAAAAGGGTCAATATTAATAAGAATAGAGCAATCCCGATGGCTTCCTTCGCTGTCAAATTGAAGAGTAACCAGATAATAATGAGCATCGCCAAAATCGGAATAAGGTAACCGCCAGGAAGCTTAAAGTGAGGCTCGCTACCAGCAATTTCTTTTAAGCTAATTCTTGACTTAATAACTGAAAGACATACACCAAAGTAAATAAGTAACATGGAAGCACTGGAAACTATGGCTAACTGCTTAAAACTGCCTGACGAAGCAAAGATGAATCCACAACTAGCATACACAACGATAGCCACAAAAGGAGTTATATACCGGGGATGTACCTTCGATAAGATTTCAAAAGGTATGACTTTGTCTTTTGAAGCTTGAAACAGGACCCTAGGCATACTTAAAATAGAGCTGGTCAGCAGACCAAACATAGATATACCGGCCCCAACAGTCATTAAAATAAAACCAATTGGGCCAAAAACTTTGCCCGCAACTTCACCTAATGTATTCTTTTGAAAATTACCTAAATCCTCACCTAAAACACCCAGGGAAACGGTTTGAACTATAATATAAAGCAGAAGTACACCAAGTATACTGACTATTATGGCTTTCGGGATATTTTGTACAGGGTTTTTAACTTCTCCACTAACAGATAGCCCACACTCAGCTCCCTGAAAGGCGAAAAAAAGCACCAAAACTACCGGACCAATTTCCCCCAAACTTGGTATTGAACCAACCACCAGATTTTCAGAGGACACTCCCCCCCAAGAAAAAATAGCCAGTAAAAGAAGCGGTACCAGCTTGGCCAAAGTGATAACATTCACTAAACCTGCTCCTTTTCTGACTCCTTTAACATTTAGCAGAGCCAGTGAAGTGAATGTCACTAAAAAGAAGACTATTCTTACACCAATAAGCTCAAAAAGTGGAAATTTTGAGGCAATTATATCTGCAATTGCATTTATAACGGCCGCATCAGCACCGGCAGAAGCCAACACAAAGAAAATAGCTGTTAAAAAACCAAAATAAGGGCCAAAAGAAGATTGTATATAAGAGTACGCACCGCCACTACTTGTGATCTTACTTCCTATTTCTGCAAAACAAAGCATGACTAATGAGATAAGAACCCCACATAAAAGATAGGCATAAAGGCTGGAGAAACCCAAGTCTGCAGCAATAATGGCAGGCAAAGCGAAAATACCGGCACCCACCATTATATTCACAAGATTAGCACTGAGACCCCAAAGACCTATTTCTCTTTTTAACTGATTTTTTGAGTTTCCCACTACCTATTTATTGTTTATTGCTCTCTATAAGACTTTTACGAAGAGCGTGTATTCAAGTAAATAAATGTAGATCAATCTCAAACCAAATACAAAACATTTGAGCCAACGGCAAATACCAGACTTACTTCAAATTCCCACCAACAGGCAAACCACTAGGCACTCTGTGAGGCACTTTCTTATCGAAATCTTCGTCGTTTAAACTGTTGAGAAAAGAGAGAATAGGCCCCATGTCTTTCACTAAAAGTCTTAGATCATTAATCAGTGGATCGTACTGATCTTTTTTTACCTCAGGGTGCTTTTCTTTGCCTCCTGCAATGTCCTCGTAAAACTCAAGCACTTCTTTTAAAGTATTAAATTGACCATTATGCATATATGGGGCGGTAAACCTTAAGTTCCGTAAGCTGGCCGTTCTGAAGCCATACTCCTCTCCTATTCCCTTATCAAAAGTCGATAGCTTCGGGTTTGTTGGCACACCGAGTACATGTGGTTTAAAATCAGAAAACATGGCTCCGTTATGACAATTACCACAGCCGGCCTCGTTAAAAACTTTAAAACCTTCTTTTTCTGACAAGGAAATCGCCTCTGAATCACCTTTTAGGTACTGATCAAAACGGGAGTTATTTGTTATCAGCGTTCGTTCAAAAGCTGCCATTGCTTTCGCTAAATTTTCTGTATTTATAGGCTCTTGCTCGTTTATAAATGCCTCTTCAAAAAGTGATACGTATTCTGGTATATTTTTGAGTCTCCTAGTAACCTCCGCTAATATTTCCTCTTTCGTAAACCTCTTCCCACGCATTTCTTCCATTGCCAAAAGTGGCTCTAGCGATTGGCTTTCCAAGCTTTTAGATCGAACATCCCAAAACATTGGGGCATTTTCGGGATCATAATCATTGTAAATATCCATCCCATTGAAAGCACTGTTCAGAATGGTTTGGGCATTTCTTTTTACGAAAGGTATATCATTGGGTTTATTAAACTCCCTGCTACTTCCAAAACCCCTGCCATTGACACCAATGGACAAATCTCGGTATTCTGCATAACCATTAGAAGGATGATGACAGGTGGCACAGGCCACATCCTTATTACCCGATAGAACTGGATCATAAAACAAAAGTCTGCCCAGCTCTATTTTCTCAGGTGTTCGAGGGTTATCAGCTGGAACCTTGACGTCATTTGGCAAGGCATGATGAATGCTCAATTTATGTATCGTCGCCTCTCTGGAACTGTTCTCGTTTGCAGACTTCACTTCTGTTTCTTTTTTAGGAGAACATTGATAAAAAAGGGTAGTGAAAGCAAAACAAACTATCAAAAACCAGGTTTGGGCTATCATTGATTTATCACTAAGTAAACACAGAAAACCGAGCATAAACATTTCCTTAAATTAGATCGATTCCTTTACGTGCCTAATTTAATGGTTCTTGAATAGATTCAACTGTTTGTATGCATATGATTGTCATCAGAATATAAATGTATTCCTCCTCCCTATTTACATAAAAAGACCTCCATCAGAAGTTCATCTGACAGAGGCCACTGTTTTTATTCAGGTAAACTTAATCTATTACTACTCTACGGGTTACGCCATCATCACCCTGACTAACTATCACAAAGTAAGTTCCTTTTGACGCTTTTTTTAGTTCCAACTGACCTACATACTCACCTTTGAAATTTTTGGCTTCTTTTTTCGCAACTATAGTACCCTTAGTATCCAAAATGGTGATATTTACATCTCCTTCTTCCGGTGCATAAAATCGAACATTCACAATTTCTGAGTCTGGCTTGTTGGGGAATACATCAAGCGACTTTATGTTTGCTCCCGCAATATCTGTAAGCACATCGTCTGTCCATGCATACACTCTTGGTAAATGCTTCTCCAATCTTCTAGGAATATCTTCCCCAAGCATTCTCATTTCGTTTCCAAACCTATCCATCTCCCAACGAAACTCGTCCCATTCGTCATTTGCCCCCTTTCTTTTCTTTTTATACACTCTTACTTCAGGAGAGTGGCGATCATCAAAATTCCAGCTGAAGTCTTCATCTTCAATTTCGATGTCAAAGTCTTTATCTATTTCACGATCTTCTTCCATCGTGATTTTTAGCTTTTTCTGTCCTTTCATATCCCCAATTAAAGAATCCTGGAATGACTCCATCACCTGCTGTCTTTCTTCTTCTGACATACCGGTAGCATCAATCTCTTTTTCAATGACCTCAACCTTGCCGTTGACATTTTTTTCAACCCTAATCTTTATTTTGTCTGTTTCCTTTTGAGCCATAGCAGACATACTCATTAAACCAGCAGCAAGAACCAGGGAGATTTTTTTCAATAGATTTTTCATATTTATGTTTATTAGTTTTACGAAAGAAATACAATACAAACTTAGCCGAACCAATTCTTAATTTCTGTTAAAGAAACTTAAAACCTACCCACTCACTAAATATCAGATTATCAAAAGGTTAGAAATATTCCTTTTCTGGTTCAAATTTTGCACTTTGAAGAATTGAACAATTTCAAGCCCCTGCGGGCGTTATTGACGATATGATGCGAAAACTTACCATTGCCTTAGCTTTTTTATTTGTAACGCAGATTTCTTTTGCCAGTCCTTCCTTTTTTTCTGAGAAGGAAACCACGGTACAATTCAAGAAAAAGGGAAAACGCAAAAAAAATGGCCGGTATAAAAAGAGAAAGGGTTTATTTAAGCGTAAGAAAGATTGCGACTGCCCAAAGCATTAAGTTGAATTTCTAATTATGTTTTGCTCAGGCATATCAGTTAGTACTTTTTGGGAAGCAAGCCGACAGAATTGAATTATTTAAAGAAATAATTTCAAAAATCAATTTTCTGATCAGAAAAAGTCTAAAATCTGACAGATAACAACTCCTCTCTAATTTTGTATTTTTCTAATTTCAGCCTACTTTTGGCTTCCGTAAGATAATGCCCTGCAATGGGTGAAATAAAACCTCAAAAATTAGATTTAAATGAGCGTACTTGTTAATAAGGATTCTAAGGTAATAGTTCAGGGTTTCACTGGTTCTGAAGGCACATTTCATGCTGGTCAGATGATTGAATACGGCACAAATGTAGTAGGTGGTGTTACACCTGGTAAGGGTGGCCAGAGTCACTTAGACAAGCCAGTTTTTAACACTGTTGAAGAAGCCGTAGAAAAAACCGGTGCAGATGTCTCTATCATCTTTGTACCACCAGGGTTTGCAGCAGATGCTATCATGGAAGCCGCTGACGCTGGCATTAAAGTAATTGTATGTATTACGGAGGGAATACCTACCAAAGACATGATTACAGCTAAAACTTATATCAAAGAAAGAGACTGTACGCTTATTGGGCCTAACTGCCCTGGAGTTATCACCCCGGGTGAAGCTAAAGTGGGAATCATGCCAGGATTTGTTTTCAAAAAAGGCAAAATAGGTATCGTTTCTAAATCTGGAACGCTTACTTATGAAGCTGCTGATCAGATTGTAAAAGCTGGCTTGGGAGTTTCTACAGCTATCGGGATTGGTGGTGACCCAATCATTGGTACTCCTACTAAAGATGCTGTGGAATTGCTAATGAATGATCCTGAAACAGAGGCCATCGTAATGATTGGTGAAATAGGTGGAAGCTACGAAGCAGAAGCTTCTAAATACATTAAAGCGGCGGGTAATCCGAAACCTGTAGTTGGTTTTATTGCTGGCCAAACCGCCCCAAAAGGCAAAAGAATGGGTCATGCAGGTGCCATCATTGGAGGTGCTGATGATACAGCAGAAGCCAAAATGAAAATTATGGCAGAATGTGGGATACATGTAGTACAGTCTCCGGCAGAAATTGGTGACATGATGTTGAAATCCCTAGGCAAATAAAACATTCCAGACATTTCTTAAAGAGGTTGCCAAAGGCAGCCTCTTTTTTTTGCATTTATCTACGATTTCTAATACTCTTCTGCTTTTTCCGCGATAATCAAATTTTAAAATTCGCTTCGTATATACTTCGCTTCTTGTTATTATTGCAAGACCTGTTAAACGAACACTTGACCGCAAGAATCCATAAAAGTATGCTTAAAAGAATTTACTTTGTTCTATTCTTTGTTTCCGCGTATACAATATCTTTTTCTCAGAACACTATCGTTCTTCAGGATAGCACAACAAAGAACATTTCTGCCAATATTCAATTCTTTGAAGATATCTCCGGTGAATTAACTGTAGAAGACGTACTTTCCAAAGAGTTTAAACCGAATGGTAAAAATCATTTTCTTTTGCCCTTCTCAAACAATGCTCATTGGATAAAACTTGAGTTTGAAAACAAACTTCCTAAAACCACCGATTGGGTACTTCATTTTAAAAATGAAATCACAGAATATCTTGAGTTGTATGAGGAATCGAATGGCCGCTATCAACAAACAAAAACCTGGAATTTACTTACCTCAAAAACACAAAGCTTTAAGGGTCAGGAACCCTTTTTCAATTTATCAATAGAAAAAAATAAAACAGTCTTTGTAAGAATTAAGACCCGAAGAGCTATTTACAGCAAACTTCTGATGTATTCCAAGGGTCTCCAAGCCGCCACTGTGCTTAACGATTACGGACAACGTTCTTTTATTAACGGGCTTCTTATTTTCAGGTTAATGTTGGTACTCACCCTTGGCCTCTTCATCATTAAAATAATTCCATTCAGAGCGTATTCTGGACTCGTGCTAATAAAAACTCTCGGTTATTGGGGTCTTGTTAATATTATAGGTCCAAGTTTTACAGATAGCCCTGAACTTGCAGCCAAGATCAATTTCCTTTTCTATGCTATTACGCCAATAAGTACTATAATTTTCAGTCTAATTATACTTCCACTAAATAAATTAACGAAGCTGTATAAATATGGGTTGTATGCTTTTCTTGCTTTGGCTGTAATTATGCAATGTATGGTTCAGATAAGCTACGATCCGTTCAATTTGAAATTTGGCACATTGGTTCTTGCACTTTCCGGATTTTACATACTCGTTTTATATGCAATAAGTATTTACAAAAAACTTCCTGTTCAGCGGTATTACTCTATTCCTTTTTTATTGGGTCTGACGAGTTATGTATTAATGAACGTTAGAATTCTTTTGCAAACTGAAATTAAAGGAGTTAGTGTGATAGCCTTTGGGCTTTTTGTTGCCGAAATACTTGTATTCATATTCTTCCTTGGTAAAATCTTCAGAGATAATACAGTAGCAAACTATCTGACTGAACAAAAACTACAGAACCAACTGAAGTTATCTGAAAAGCTGCAAGAACTCAACTCTATTAAAACCAGCTTTTTTACGAATATATCGCATGAGTTAAAAACACCTCTAACACTGATTGCGGGTCCGGTTGATAGCTTGTTAAAAAAATACCCTGAAGAAGGTTTGCTGAAACTGTTAAAGCCTAATGTCACAAGGTTACGTCAGTTGATTGATCAAATTCTGGATATTCAAAAACTGGAAGCCGGCAAACAAGCTCCCGATATAATTTCAGGAGATTTAGCAAAGCATTTACGCCTGGAGATTCAATCTTATGAATCAATGGCTGAAGCCAAAAAGATTAAACTTCAGTATGTTCAGGAAAAAGAAGAAGTGTTTGGATATTATGACGAAGACAAACTCAATAAAATAATTGGCAACCTGATATCCAATGCCATAAAATATAGTGATGAGAATACAACAGTAGAGGTCAGAGTCTCTTTCCCTCAAAAAGGCTCCCAATTACACCTTTCTGTAATCGACAAAGGCTATGGAATTGCGAAGGAAGACTTGCCACACATTTTTGACAGGTTTTATCAGGTAAACAACAAAAAGAAATCCGGATCTGGTGTGGGGCTTGCACTTGTAAAGGAATTAATAAGCTTACTCAATGGAAGCATTAAGGTAAAAAGTGAACTGGAAAAAGGAACACAGTTTGACCTCCAAATACCTATTGATTACGAAACTTGGAAAGGGCATTTGCGAGCAATGGATACAGATTCCGAAGCTGTTAAGACAGAATCTGTCCATACGCAGGAAGAAGCATTTACTTTTGAATCAACGGTTGATAATACTCAAAAAGACATTATCCTTATTGTAGAAGACAATAGAGATATGCAAGAGTATTTAAAATTCTTGCTGCATGAAAAATATGAGGTACTGCAGGCATTTAATGGAGAACAAGGGCTCGCTATGGCTAAAGAAGAAGTTCCGGATATAGTCCTATGTGATCTTATGATGCCGAAACTTGACGGATTTGGCTTCACGAAAGGACTTAGAGAAGAGGCTGCCACCAGCCACATACCGGTCATTATGCTGACAGCTAAGAGTTCTAAAGAGAGTAGAATTGAAGGCTTTGAGACTGGTATAGACCAATATCTAACCAAACCTTTTGACGCCGAAGAATTACAGGTAATTCTTCGAAAAAGTCTTGATACCAGAAAATATTTACGTCAGTTTTTTGGTGGTGAGACACAAGTGGCCGAGCTCATTCCAAAAATCAGTCAGAAAGAAAATCTATTCATTGAAGAGATCAGAGCCTATTTAGAAAACAACTATCATCTTTCAGGATTGAGTATTGCTGATATATCAGAGAACTTAAAAATGAGTGATACTCAATTACGAAGAAAACTAAAAAGCCTTAGCGACTATACCCCTGTAGAATATTTGAGAAAATTCAGACTTGAAAAAGCAAAAGAGAAGTTAGAAAGTGGAAACAAATCTGTTTCAGAGGTTGCTTTTGAAGTAGGTTATGAAAACCTCTCCTACTTCTCAAAGGTTTTCCAGCAAGAGTTCAATAAACTGCCTTCAGACCTCCTCTGAGGCACTTGATTGTACATTTTGCCTGAAATCAGTCAAAGAATGTAAGAAATACGTTAATGCCCAGGTGGCTAAATCCGGATATTTGAGAGCGTAAATCAATTATCCCTAATAGCCATGAAAACTCTAAAATTACCAGGGAACAAAATCGTTTTTACAGACCAGATACTCTATCTGGAAAGTGATAGTAACTATACCGTTATTCACAAAAAAGACTCTCCAAAAAAAATAATAACTGCCCAAAGTCTCTGCTACGTTCATGAATCATTGAGCCCAAGAAGCTTCATAAGAATCAATAGATATCAGGTAGTCAATATTGCTCAAATTAGTAAATACTGGGAGGAGAAAAATACCACCTTAAGCATCCAGCTACAAAACGGCACCTTATTCAGAACCTCCAGGAGAAGAACCAGTAAAGTCCTGAATTCTATTCCACCTCTTTTTCTTAGTGATAATAAGAAATAGTCATTCTCCTATTAATCTATCCACTAGTTTTTTGATGAAGAACAGTCTATAACCTAACACTGGTACATTATGAAAAAAGATCTTTATACTATCCTTATAGCTCTGAGCCTTGTTGCCTTTTATCAATCTTCCTGGGCCACCATTCGATATGTAAAACCAAGTGCTGGCGGATCGGGCGACGGAAGTTCCTGGTCCAATGCATCAGCAGATTTGCAGGCCATGATAAATGCATCATCTAGTGGAGATGAAGTTTGGGTAGCTGCAGGTGTTTATAAACCTTTGGCGGATGGCTCAGGAAATACGAGTCCGGCTGATAACAGAAATAAACTGTTTTACATGCGAGACGGGGTGAAGCTGTATGGCGGATTTACAGGAACAGAAACGCTTATTAGTCAGAGAGATTTTACTAGCAACAAAACAATACTTTCAGGTGACATAGACAATAATGATATCAATACAGATGGTAACGCTATCAATGAGAGCTCTTCAGATATTCAGGGAGCTAATTCGTATCACGTATTGGTGTTTCCGGCAACAGGAGAAACTACGGAAGTCGACGGCTTTATAATAACAGGAGGGCAAAATACATCGAGCAGTGGTTATACCAGTACCACGACCTTAGCAGGTGGTAATTTTAGCTCGTTTAGAGGTGCGGCCTTATATTTTACAGGGGCTGCTCCACAAATACGGAATTGTATCCTAAGCGGAAATAGTGGATATAACGGAGTTTTATATCAGAATAATCAGAATACCTCTGGTGGTTGGACTACCAAACTTGAAAATTTAATTTGGGTAGGGAACTATGCCAATAGTGGTGTTTTGTACTTACACAGGGGGCCAACAGAAATCACCAGTAATGTGTTTGCTTCAAATAGTGCTAACAGTTCAGTTATTTTCATTTCCAGCAATATGCCAAATGCAAATAGTATTGTTTATGACCATATATCAGCATTTAATAATACTCCAGGCCAATACTCCTACCTTTTTCTCTTACAAGGTGGAACAGTTCAAATTAAAAACTCCATTGTATGGAAAGAAGTGCCAGCTAATAATGCAGTAATTTATAATTCTGCACATGGCTTGACAATTTCTAATTCTTCTATCCAAGGTTCAGGGGGAAGTTCAAATTGGAACAGTGGATTCGGAACAGACGGGGGAAACAACCTTGATTTAGCCCCTCAGTTTTCTAATGCAGGAAATATAGCTGGAGCCGATGGTAAGTATTTAACAAGTGATGATGGGCTCATACCCATTTCTTGTTCACCATTGCTAAATAACGCAGCTGCTGGCCTAACTAAAGATATTGCGAACCAAAGTAGGCCTATAGACGGGCAAAATGATATAGGAGCGTATGAGTTCCAAGGAGCCTCTACTTTGCCGTCAAATGCTAATAGCGTAGCGGCAAGCAGCTATAGCATCACATGTGGAGAAACTGTCAATCTTTCGGGCTCCTGTACACAGGGAACACTTACCTGGTATGACGAATCCAGCGGTGGGAGTAGTATTGGTATTGGTACTAATTTCACGGTAACACCTTTAGACAATCCCTCAAAATATTATGCATCCTGTGAAACCAGTAGCACCTGTGTGAGTTTAGAAAGAATAGCCACGCCCGATATTACCGTAAGTCTTCCTGCCAATCCTACAGACGTTGCCGCTAGCCAAAATGATATATGTCCAAATGCCGATGTTGACCTATCGGCTTCTTGTATAAACAGTACAATAGCAGAATGGTATAATAGTTCTATGACCGTGATAGGTTCTGGTGCAACTATACAAGTTAGCCCAAATAGCACCAGTACCTATTTTGTGAAATGTAAAAATGGAAGCTGCTTAAGCGAAGCAAGAGAAATAACTGTTAATGTTTTAGCCAAACCTACTGGCGACAATGTAAGTCCTGATTATATTTGTGCAGGTCAGTCAGTTACCTATACTGCTAATTGTGCAGTAGGAACCGTGGAGTGGTATGATAGCTTTTCTGGTGGCAACCTAATTGCTTCAGGAAACTCTTATACTTTTACCCCATCACATGGCAATTCTAACTACTATAGAATTTTCCCGTCATGTACAAATGGAACTTGCTCTAGCAACAGAGAGTATGCCGATTCTTATTTTTACTTCTCCCCACCATCTGTTACTGTCTCGGAAACTTCACTTTGTGCATCTAATAATACGGAGGTAACCCTTACCGCTAACTGTACTTCGTACGCAGGAGGAACTGTAACCAATTGGTATGATGCCGCTACTGGAGGCACTTTTTTAGGTACTGGAAACACCTTTAATCACACGCCTACCAGTACCATAACCTATTATGCAGAGTGCGTGAGTAATAATTACAGTTGCGTTTCCAGTAGAACCGCCACTGATGAGGTAGTCGTAGGACAAGCCGTAACCTTGCCGACTTCCGTTTCCGTAAACAAAACCCAGGTATGTGCAAATACAGACATTACTCTTTCAGCTAATTGCTCAACTGGTACTGTTATTTGGTATACTCAAGCCGCAGGTGGAAGCAGCATAGGTTCAGGTCAAAGTCTAATCCATAACGTTAGTTCTTCTTCTACGTATTACGCCAGTTGTGAAGACGGATCTTGTATTAGTGACCGGGTAGCTACAGCTGAAGTAACAGTGCTGCCAAGTTCCAGTGGTATCCCTATAAATCAAACATTGACAAGCAATATTACTGGCACAGAAACCAAACAAGCCATAGAATATATAGACGCTACAAATAAGATTATTAATCCGGCAAATGTGGTTTACGAAAGTGGTAACGCCATCAATTTATCCCCAGGTTTTGAGGTAGAAAATGGTGCAGTGTTTTTGGGGAGAGCTGATCTTGTAGCCTGTCCATAAATTTGACAAGGACCTGTGTTTTTTATACGAAAGGATCTCAAACATAGTTTCAGCCGCCCTTTGCCTGAAATCAGTCAAAGAATGTCTGATTTACGTTAACGGAAATAGAATAAAAATCCGTGGTTTGAATAGAATATATTGGTTTTAAGAAAGCTTAAGTTTTCTATTAAGACCTACGAAAAAAGGAATTACGAATTATAATAACGCTAATGAAAAAATATCTACTTCTAAATTTGTTTCTTCTTTTTCTTTTCCAAAAAGAAATAATGGCCGCAAGCTGTACTTGGAATGGTAGTGTAAGTACAGTCTGGGAAAATACGGCAAACTGGAACGACTGTGGTGGTTCCCTTCCAGGTACAGGCGACATTGTTTATATGTATGGTGGTACCCCTTTCGAACCAACTCTCTCAAGTACCCAGACTATTCTTACACTACAAATGTCTGGAGGAGCGGTCTTAACAGTAGAAGCTAGTGGTAATTTGACTATAACTGGAGAAAACTCATTCTATTACTTTTATGAAATGAATATTGGAGGTACCACCACTATAAACTATGGAACCATAACGGTTCAAAAGACGAATGGTAATGCCGCTATTGGAGGAATTTACTGGCATAAAACTTCTCGTTTTAGAAACTTCGGGACTTTTATTTTTAATACAACAGGTGGCCTTGCTATGGGTGTTGACCACTTCGGATCGACAGGAATTACAGAATTTACTAATAACCCAGGAGCTATATTTCATCAAAAAGGTGGAGGACTAAATTTAAATTCTAATGTCACGGGTCTCAATGAGGGTTTAATGTTACTCTCAAGTTTTAGTTTTTCTAATCTTACAAACGGTGGTATCGTACGCTGTAATACAACACATAACTCATTAATTAATAATACTCAACTGATTATCAATAACAGTCCTGAACCCATTTTTGTATATGGTGGAAGCTATAACATGACCATTAATGGAATATTCAGTAATTCTGCTGGAACTATATCTGCGGGTACTTTTAATGCACCAAACACTTTCACACCCCTCAACTCACTACCAAATGGAACTCAAACTCTATATGCGAAGGTAACTAAAGGGGGCAATATCTACATAGTCCCGTTTGAATATAATAAAATAGCCAGTCCTGAAATTAACCTAAAAGGCAACGCAACAAACATTGCAAGTGGTGACATTACACCTACTACCACCGACCATACCGATTTTGGTTCACAGAATGTAAACTCAGGGACCATTATAAGAACGTTTACTGTAGAAAATACAGGAACTGGAAGCCTGACACTTTCAGGCAGCCCGAAGGTGACACTTTCGGGCACAAATGCCGCAGATTTTACAGTGAATGCTCAGCCCTCTTCTCCAGTTTCTCCTTCGGGAAGCACCACCTTCCAAGTAACATTTGACCCATCAAATTCCGGAATAAGAACGGCATCGATAAGTATCTCTAATGACGATGCTGATGAGAATCCTTATACTTTCTCTATTCAGGGTACTGGAACCTGCACCGCAACAGCAACTGCTACCGATCAAATGAATTGGAATGGTTCAGTAAACAATGATTGGGCAAATCCATGTAATTGGACACCAAATGGAATCCCTACGGCATCCAACCCCATTGCTTTTAATACTTTCGTGAATGAGCCGATAATTTATAATGGAACTGCTGCAGTTGGCGAATATTTCGAAATGATCGCATCCAACTTCAACCTTACAATTGAATCTGGAGCGAGCTTAACTCTTGGTGGAAGAGTTGGAAATGCCGCAGCAATTTATTTAAGAAACAATAACGTTGAGATCAATAATTTCGGTACGATTAACATCAGCAAAACTCGTAATACAATTCTGAGTGAGGGGGTTCGATCCTCCGGTATCCATAATGTGGTAAACAATTATGGCATCCTAAATACTGACCTTAGTACATCAAATGGTTCTGTTTTTAAATTAGAAGACAGTGCAAATGATTCCTTAAAGGTCATAAATAGCGGTACAATAAATGTGCTGGCAGGTTCAAATTTATTTGTGAACTCCTACACACAAAATGATGGTATCATTAATTTTAATGGAGGCAATCACATAGTTTTTTTGGAAACTGGTCAGGTATTTAAAAATTCGGGAACAGTATACGGGAACATAACTAACGCAAACCGAGGCTTTTGGGTTAATAGTGGGGCAACAATAGTCAATCAGAATTGCGGAAAGATTTTTATGAATTCGACGTTTTTTAGCGAGGGAACAGTTTCTAACCAAGGTTTACTCTTAACACCCGATTTGCAAATTTCCAGCGGTACATTCAGCAATAACGGTGTATTGAAATATGGCAGTTTATCAGGTTCAATAGTTAACACAACCAATTCTTCTATAATTGTTAATAATTCTCCGATACCCATCTTCACCTACGGAGGCACGTACAACGGCACGGTAAACGGTATTTTTACGGATGTTTTGGCAACTACTCTGGCGGGTACGTTCACTGCCCCCAATACCTTTACGCCAAATGTTTCGTTACCAAGCGGCAACCGAACGCTCTATGCCAAAATAATGCCGAGCGGCGGTGCTTGTAGTTACGTTATTCCCTTTACCTATATAAATTGTCCTGCATCGCCTACCATCTCCTATTCCGGTTCGCCTTATTGTAGTTCGGCGTCACCTGCAGCCGTAAGTCTGACAGGAACTTCCGGTGGAGCCTTTACTTCTTCGCCTGCCGGTTTGACTTTGAATAGTTCTACAGGTCAGAGTACACCTTCCAGCAGTACGGCAGGGGTGTACACTGTTACCTATACCATTGCCGCTTCGGGTGGATGTAGTTCGGCTGTCGCCACAACTTCTGTGACCATTACCGATAATCCTTCGGCTGCTATTTCTTATTCCGGTTCGCCTTATTGTAGTTCGGCTTCGCCTGCGGCAGTGAGTCTGACAGGAACTTCCGGTGGAGCTTTTACTTCCTCGCCTGCTGGTTTGACTTTGAATAGTTCTACAGGTCAGATTACGCCTTCCAGCAGTACCGCAGGGGTGTATACTGTTACTTATACTATTGCCGCTTCGGGTGGATGTAGTTCGGCTGTCGCTACGACTTCTGTGACCATTACCGATAATCCTTCGGCTTCCATCTCCTATTCCGGTTCGCCTTATTGCAGCTCAGCTTCGCCTGCGGCAGTGAGTCTGACAGGAACTTCCGGTGGGGCTTTTACTTCTTCGCCTGCCGGTTTGACTTTGAATAGTTCTACAGGTCAGATTACGCCTTCCAGCAGTACAGCAGGGGTGTATACTGTTACTTATACCATTGCCGCTTCGGGTGGATGTAGTTCGGCTGTGGCTACTACTTCTGTGACCATTACCGATAACCCTTCGGCTTCCATCTCCTATTCAGGTTCACCTTATTGCAGTTCGGCTTCGCCTGCAGCAGTGAGTCTGACAGGGACTTCCGGTGGAGCTTTTACTTCTTCGCCGGCCGGTTTGACTTTGAATAGTTCTACAGGTCAGATTACGCCTTCCAGCAG
>JANSYO010000095.1 GCA_024742395.1 Cytophagales bacterium | reverse complement strand
GACCAATGCCTTTCTTCAAGATTATTTGAATTTGACCACCTTCATCAATAACAGTTTTTTCAAGAATAGCAGTATTTTCTTCATAGGGCACCACCAGGTCATCCTCACCACATATATGCAGTATAGGAATTTTGGCTATCGCTACGGCTTTAGCAGTATAGATTGGCATATTCTTGTACTCTAAGATACTTTCTTCATCTAATTGATGAGCGGCAAGAGCTTTTTGCCAATCATCCGAGCTTCCGATTCCTTTATATTTACCTCCCGTCCAGCTTTTTAGATCACAAACAGGAGCATCGGCATAAATACAGGCCACTTTATCAGTATTCTGTGCAGCCCAATTATAGACAATCAGACCGCCACGGCTCATCCCTTCCAATGCTACTTTTGGGTTTAAATGATAGGTTTCTCTACAGAATATATAAAAGTCATTCCATAGGTTAATGGCCTCTTGGTTTCCGAATAAATTTGCAACATCAATATAAACTAAATGAAAACCATTTGAAAGCAAGGCAAGATCTGTCTGAGGCTCATGAGCCCAAAAGCGTGCTCTCCAAATCCACTTAGCTAATGAATCTTTCTTTTGTGGAAGCACTACTTTAGCCTGATGCCCTTGAAAAGTAAAATCAATTGTAGTAAAATCTTTAAAAGGATCTTGGCTCCGTACAGATAATGAAACAATCAAGCATATGAATAGGGATAAATTGATCTTCATGTATAACCAAATTAGGTTTTTAGTTTAGGAAAAGACAAAAATAAAGGTCACTTATTAAGTGACCTTTATTAATCTTTCACAATCTACTATGGAACACTAATTAATGTTATAGGTATACAGATTTCTTTTTGACACGCAGAACAAGTGGGTGGCGGTGTCACGGTGACATCCAGGCTACATGAACTGTTATCGTCAGTTAGAGTGATGGTAAATCCACCATCGGCTATATTAAATAGACCAAAAGCTGAGCTGGTGGTACCGTAGGCTACGTTAGAGCTTGTTACACCACCAGAGATACTGTATGTTCCTCCTGCTCCAGAGCCACCACTTGGGTTAAGAGAGAAAGTAAAGGTATCATCTGAGCTATCAAGGTTTGTACCATTGTCATCGCAAATAGCCAATAGGTTGGCACTAATAATAGGCTGATTTACTTCAACATCCACTGTATCTCTGCTGATACAACCCGAAGCATAAACTACTTCTAAAGTATATTGCCCGGATAGCGAAGCATTGGCATTAGCTAAGTTCAAATTAGCGGTGCTGGCTGTAGTACCATTTGGCAATCTCCATAGGTAAGAGTTAACTGTTCCTGTTGTAGAAGAAGTCAGATTTATCGTTTGACCTGAACAAACAGCTAAAGTACCTGAAATGGTAACATCGGCTTCGGTACTTTCTACGGCTATGAATGGGCAACATAAGCCGGTTACACAAGAAGCTCCGCCATCTACTGTAATTGTATACTCGCCGGCTTCTGTTACTACATACACATTACTGGTTGCTCCGCTTATGGCTACACCATCTTTAAACCATTGATAGCTTGTATACCCAGATGCTACCGAGATGCCAACGCCGGTACCGCTACATAAAGTATAAGGAACAGAAGTACAGGCTGTATCGTAATCATCTTCATTTATATCACCATTTCCTGGTTTATAATCGTCATCTGTCTGATCTGCAGCAATAAATTCAGCAGAATTTATTAAAACACCAGAACTGATAACTTCCACAGTAATTGTCAATCCTACAGAGTCCTGAGTGGTTAAGCCTGCGTCTATATTCCAAATTCCTGTACCTGAATCAAAACTTGTTCCTGAATGAGCCACGTGGCTTGTATAGGTAACTCCATCTGGTAAGACATCGAGTACCTGTACTCCTGAGGCAGTACTTAAGTTATTCGTATTTTTAACAGACACAGTATAAGTAATGGCATCACCAATGGCCGCAAGAGAAGTACTGACGGTTTTAGTCAATTCCAGGTCAACATTACACGCATTTGGATCACAAGGATTATTCGGATCACTTTCACCACTATCTACCTGTCCGTTAAAATTTGAATCCTCTGCCCCATCTGAAAGGCCATCAGAGTCTGTATCAAATTCATTTGGGTCTGTCGTTGTAGTAGGATCAGCATCAGGAATGAACGCAGAGCTGGTATAAGCAGTACCGCTGGTAAGTCCTACTTCTGTTCCATCTTGAATACCATCCCCATCACTATCAATTAGAAGTGGGTTTGTAGAGGCTGTAAGTGGCGAATTGCCGTTAACTTCAATAAAGTCAGTTAGTCCGTCATTATCGGTGTCACCATCAAATGGATCAGTGAAATAAATGGTGTTTTCTTCAACATCAGTCAGTTGGTCGTTATCATCATCTAAATCACAAGCATCCGGTTCGCCATCACCGTCATTATCCATAAGGTCAGTGCCTAACGAACATTTATCCTGACAGTCATAAATGCCATCACCATCAGAATCCATTTGGGTAAAGGCATAATACACTCTGAGGTTGTTCAAAGCGGCTACTGTTGGCGAAACCGATATTCTCACTTCATCAAAGTCTTGAGTTGTCTTAAATGAGATAGATTGAAGTTGTGAATTTGGTAAAAGACTTGCACTTACAAGGGCGTTATTTGCAAGATAAGACTCTTTTTGCGTACCAGATAAATAAGTTGTAATTCTAACACTGCTTAGGACTGATAAATCTATTAGACCTGATCCTGGAGCAATAACAAACCCCACATCAATACCTGATGAAATGGTAGAACCGGCGTTTACAGAAATGGATCCGGTGGTAGCAAGACCCACTCCCTGACTAATTACAGCATAATTTGTGGTGTCATTGTCTGTTACAAAACTTGCATCATTAACTGAACAGCCAAGGCATAAAACACCTGAAATGCCGGTCCTGGACCCTGAAATACTTGCTCCTTCAGAAGTGGTCATGGCATTTTCGCAAGAACCTGGGCAAGTGGTTGGTTCTTCATAAGCATAATAAACATTTAATCCGCTTAAAACGCCTGCCAATGTAGTGTTAACAATGATCTGAACCTCATCATAGGCACCAGTGGCTACGGTACTCACTTTCTGTAGTTTACCTGCAGAACTAAGTACACCTGCACTTACAAGTCCTGAACCGTAAGTACTGGTTTGAACCAAAGCATCTTCTAAATACAGATTTATTGTGATAGCACCCAATACGTCGGCATTAAGGATTCCACCACCAGGCTGTACAACAAACCCGACTTCATTACCTGAAGGGTAAACAAACATACTGTCTTTAATTGAAAGAGCTGAGCCACCACCCAAAAGGGAAACGCCAAGTTGCATACTTGCATAATTTGACAAATCACCGTCAATCGTATACTGCTCTGAGTTTACGCCACCAAGTAAATTAATACCGGCTGTTCGGGCAGAATTGATATAGGTGCCAGCACCGACAATGGGATCATTACAGGTGCCATTGTTTTCGGAAGTTTGGCCATAGATAAGCATAGGTATCAAAGCCAGAAAAAGAGAAATTAGTGTTTTCATAAGTGTAAATAATTTTGATTTCTTCGACACATTATGAAATGCCAAAACCTTTCCCTAAAGCCTCAGAACGTCGATTTCTGAACAATTTTGACAAAATCCTGTACTCATATATTATTAAAAAAAAATAATTTATTATTCGTATAGCTAATATGCAATTTGGTCCCCTTTTTTGTGGAAGCTTTAACCCTTGAGCGAATTTAACATTGTAATTAAAGGGCTCAATTGAGGCTTTGAAGTGCATTTCCTGTCAAAATAGAATCCGACTAATGAAAGAAATTGAATTAAACGCAACAAGTCCGTATTCAGCTTGGGTCGATTTAAAGAAAAGCTATGAAGTAGAGGAACAAAATGATAAATGTATTCGCGTTCCTGAAAAGTTTGTTAAAGGTGAATTTAACTTTCATTGTTTCACAAATGACATATTCAATTACCAACTTTCTTGTGAGCCATTACAGGAAAACCGTATCAAACTGATTAATTCCGATGAGGATAACAGGTTTATGGTATTGATGCTTTATTATGGTACTGAAGGAGGACTAAATTTTGACTGCTCTAAAGTAAAACGGATAGGGATAGACCAAGGTACATCTACTCCAAAAGGCCAATTTGTATTTCACGGATATATTACCTGTTTTGATGAACCTTTTGAATTTCAGGTAAAATCACGTCAGAAATTCAAGCTGAACATTTTCTTGATAAGGAAAAAGTGGATAAAAGACATTAATACTAATATACATCAGTTAAAGGATAGGTTTCCTGTTTGGGTTACTGCTCATTCTACTCACTTCAAAGTAGGACATTCTGTGATGAGCTATGAGAGAATCTTCAGCATGCTTGATGAGATCAATGCACAAGGAGTTGATTTTAAAACATTGGGGCAGTTATATACTCTTCTAGGTAATTATCTTAATCTAATTACTGATTCTATGTATAGTGATAATAATCCTTATCAATCAAAGATTTCGTATACTGATCTGCGGTTATTGGTAGAATTGGAAAATTATCTGGAGGCCAATATCTATAAAAAACCAGTTTCCTTAACAGAAATGTCTAAAGCCATTGGCACAAGTAAAACAAAGATGTGTCAACTATTCAAAACAGCCAAAGGAACAACCATACAGCGATACCTGATTGCTCTAAAAATGGAAAAGGCAAAAGATTTATTATCTGATAAAGAAAAAAGTATAACAGAGGTGGCTGATAATCTAAGGATAGCAAACAACAGTTATTTTACCAGATTGTTTAAGAATCACACAGGATTTCTTCCTACTGAATATAGAGAAATTTCAGCATAAACATAAAAAAAGGGTAGCTAATGCTACCCTTTTTCTCTTATGAATTCAATTCCAGATTAGTATCTTTTATTGTATCCGCCGCCACCGCCGCGGTTTCCACCACCTGAGCTTCTTTCGCCTCTTGGCTCAGCTTTCTTTACTACGATGGTACGACCATCTAGTTCAGAATCGTTAAGTGAATTAATCGCGTCCTGAGCTTCATCATCGTTTGGCATCTCAACGAAACCAAAACCTTTAGATCTGCCAGTGTAGTTATCCATGATAACTTTAGCAGAATCTACTGATCCAAACTCTTCAAATGCTTCTCTTAAACCAGTTTCCTCGGTATCGAAGCTTAATTTTGCAACAAAAATGTTCATAAAAAAAATATTAAATAAAAAATGGAGAGTAAGCTATTGAACAGATTTAGAAAATTATTCTGAAGAACGATCTTGAAAAGCTATAAAACAATAATACTCTTTAACGGCTGCAAATGTAACTCAATTAATTATAGCTTGTTAGTTTTTGCCAATATATTAACATTTACTTGATACAGCTTTTTCCCTATTTAATCCAAATCGATTTCTATTTTCTCAACATTTATCCAGAAATAACCACCTGAAGAGCATCTGGAGCTATCTATTTCCCATTTGAGCCTCACTTTAACTGGTAGATCAATTTCTTCTAATTTTATTTCCGAAGTATCCGGAAACTTATCTATTCCATATGTTTCATCTTCTATCTTGATTAAATAACCACCACAACAGCCACAATACCTATTGTCAATTTCATAAATAACTCCTTTATCAAGTAAGTTGAATTTGGGTGAATCGCAGGATAACAAAAAAAACTCACAAAATGTAAATAGAATTACTCTCATAATTTAATAATGCCACTTATTAACAAAAGGATGCATGAACAGTAGAGATTACAAGTGTAACTTTCATCACTGAAAAAAACTCTTGATGATATGATATTTGTTTATAATTAACAACGTCAATAAAATGAATATCAAAGAATTAATAGAGAAAAATCAAGGTACAATAGTAGATGTTCGTACCACAGGAGAGTATGCCGGTGGCCATGTGGCCGGATCAAAAAACATTCCTTTAGGGGAAATAACCGCCCGAATTGAGGAGCTCAAATCTCTTGCTTCACCATTAATCTTGTGCTGTGCTTCTGGTAACAGAAGTGGACAGGCAACGGCATTCTTGAGCAATCAAGGTATTGAATGTGTAAACGGTGGCAGCTGGATGGATGTAAATTACTACCAATCACAATGTCTTAGC
This sequence comes from Cytophagales bacterium, assembly GCA_024742395.1. GTDB lineage: Bacteria > Bacteroidota > Bacteroidia > Cytophagales > Spirosomataceae > Jiulongibacter. The sequence goes on along the minus strand of JANSYO010000095.1, from coordinate 8,388 downwards.
AACTAGGACTTCTGATGGTTTAATTAATAGATAAGGTAAGGTTAGTAATAGTAGAGATTGAGTCATATTGATTCAATCTCTTTTTTTAGTGTGATGTTTATCACTTACTTACTGAAAATAGTACCATAAATTCGATCTATAATTACAAAACAAATTCAGACTCTTATGAAATCACATTATCAGGTTCTAATTATAGGTGGCGGGAATGCGGGAATATCTGTAGCTGCACAATTGCTAATCAAAGACAAATCACTTGAAATTGGCATTTTGGACCCGGCAGATAAACATTATTATCAACCAGCGTGGACATTGGTAGGTGGTGGAACATTTGATATAAACTCAACGGTGAGGTCTGAAGCATCCGTCATTCCCAAAGGCACCGAGTGGGTTCAAAAAGCTGTAAGTACATTTCAACCGGATGAAAACCAGATAACTTGTGAGGATGGGTCAAAAATCACATATGACTTTTTAGTTGTGGCTCCGGGAATTCAACTTGATTGGTATAAAATTAAAGGAGCAAAAGAATGGCTAGGCAAAAATGGGGTCACAAGTAATTATATATTTGATATGGCTCCATATACCTACGAGGCGTCAAAGTTGGTAAAGTCTGGAGGCAAAGCGATTTTTACGGCACCCAATACGCCTATAAAGTGTGGTGGTGCTCCACAAAAAATTATGTACCTGCTTTCTGACAAATTTTCAAAAAGAGGAATTATCAAGGATGTTGAAGTCCATTTTTATTCTGGTGGTGGAATTCTCTTTGGAGTCAAAAAATATAAAGATGCTTTACAGAAGGTTGTTGATCGATATGGCATAAAAACCCATTGGAAGCATAATCTGGTGGAAGTAGATGGCGAGAAGAAGATTGCGTATTTTGAAGATAATCAAGGTAATCGCATAGAAGAGTCTTTTGATATGATTCACATAACTCCGCCACAATCGGCACCTGATTTTATCAAGCGAAGTCCATTGGCTGTTTTGGATAGCTCTACCAATGAGAACCCTTGCCTGGGAAAAGAACATATCCCACCAAATTATTTGGGGTGGGTTGATGTGGACAAATACACTTTACAGCATAAAAGATATAAGAACGTTTTCTCACTTGGTGACGTAGCCGGGACACCAAATGCCAAAACAGGTGCTGCTATCCGTAAACAAGCTCCAGTTTTAGTTGAGAACCTGCTGCATCTTAAAAATGGAGGCTCTTTAAGTGGTAGTTACAATGGTTATGGCTCTTGCCCTCTAGTGACCGGATACGGAAAATTAATTCTCGCAGAATTTGACTACGAGAATAACCCAACTGAAACATTTCCATTTAATCAGGCCAAAGAAAGATGGAGCATGTTTATGCTAAAAAAATATGTACTCCCCTGGCTGTACTGGAATAGAATTTTAAAAGGAACTGCATAACCTCTAATAAACCCGTTTAAACAAAAGGCATCTTTCGAGATGTCTTTTTATTTATATGAAGAGCATTTTTAATAAAGCTATTCTCTGTCTGGTTAATGATGATTCATCTTCTTACATTTAGCAAATTTCGATTTAAATAGAATATTAGATGCAGCTCTATGTAATTGATTCGGGAAACTTTAAACTTGATGGTGGAGCCATGTTTGGAGTCGTTCCCAAGACATTGTGGTCAAAAAAAATACCCTCAGATGACTTAAATCTTTGCAGTTGGAAAATGAGGTGTCTTTTAGTTGAGGATGGAAACAGGCTCATATTAATTGATACTGGTATGGGAAACAAACAGTCTGAAAAGTGGCAGTCGTATTACTACAGACATGGCGAAGGTAATTTGATAGGGTCTATTCGTAAACATGGTTTTCATGAAGATCAAATAACTGATGTAATTCTCAGTCATTTGCACTTTGACCATGCCGGCGGAGCAGTTTCGTATGATAGCAAGAAAGATAAACTTATACTTACATTTCCGAATGCCAGATATTGGACACATTCTGAACATTGGAATTGGGCAGTTCATCCAAATATCAGAGAAAGTGCCACTTTTTTAAAGGAGAATCTCTTGCCTATAAACGAATCTGGACATCTTAATTTTATTGATAAAACTGATTTTGATTTTAATAATATTGAGTTTCTCCTGGCTGATGGACATACGGAAAAAATGCTGATGCCATTGATTTCAGTTAAAGATCAGAAATTGCTATTTGTAGCTGATACGATACCATCTCATGCTCATCTTCATGTTCCTTGGGTAATGGGCTATGATGTGCGTCCGCTACAAACCATGCTTGAAAAAGAAGAATTATTAAGCAAGACAGTAAATGAAGATTGGCTTTTGTTTTATGATCATGATCCTTTTTACGAAGTCAGTAAGGTAATAGAGACAGAAAAAGGCTTCGGTGTTAATCAAGAAGCTCAATTAAGGGATTTTATAGATTAAATTATGTTTGTAAAAGCCATAGAACAAGCATCAAAGTATACGCGGCCCATTCATACCATTTCAAGAATGGTTAACAATAAAGATGTAGTACGTGGAGCCGCTACTCTTTTTTTTATCAATGAGGAAGGCTATGCTCTCACTTGTAAGCATGTTATTCATCTTTTGGCAGAGTCAGACAAGGTGAATAAGAAGTTTAACTTATTTAAAAAGGAATTTCAGGAGTTACCCAAGAACGGGGAATATCCTTCAAAAGTAGAGGCTCTCAAAAAGAGTTATGAATTGAATGAAGGAAGTCTCCTTCAAATGAAAAATCGTTTTATTGATTGTGTAGACACATTGACAGGCTTTACATGGCATTTACATGCGGAACATGACTTAGCTATTCTTAAATTTAACGGGTTTAACAGATTGATGTGCAATGAATTTGCTACGTTTAAAAAAGATGAATCTGAAATTAAACAAGGAAAGTTTCTGTGCCGATTAGGTTATCCTTTTCCCGAATTTAACAATTATATCTACCGTCCTGAGATTGACGATATCGATTGGACCAGAAATGGAAACGAAAAATCTCCTTCTTTCCCTATTGAAGGCATGATTACGCGTTTTGTAGGTGATAAATCCGGAAAAATTAGCGGAATTGAAATGAGCACTCCCGGACTACGAGGCCAAAGTGGAGGTCCGCTATTTGATCAGGACGGTATTGTTTATGGATTACAGAGCAGAACCAAACATTTACATTTAGGTTTTGACCTTGAAAATCATGAGATTCAGCAGGGATCTAAAAAAAAGAAGATAAATGATTATTCATTTATTCATTTGGGAGAATGTGTTCATGTTTCTGTGATTAAAGAATTTCTCAGGGAGCACAATGTAAAGTTTCAGGAAGCTTAATTCAATGGATTTGAGTATCAAAGACAAAAAAATAGGATTATGTTTATCAGGAGGAGGGGCCAGAGGATTTGCTCATCTAGGGGTCTTAGCAGCATTTGATGAGCTTGAAATTCCGATTGCAAAACTAAGTGGATCTAGTGCGGGTGCATTTGCAGTAGCATTATATGCAGAGGGGCATAAACCTTATGAAATACTTGAAGTCATTCAGCGTCGTAAATTCTGGAAATATGCCAGCTTCAGACCCAATAAATTTGGCTTCATGAATTTGAATAAAACGGCCAGAATTCTAAAAGAATTGATACCTCACAATAGTTTTGAGGGTTTAAAAATTCATACTGCTATTTGTGCCACAAACATCAGCAGAGGGGTGCCTGAGTATTTCGAGGAGGGAGAATTGATTAATCCAATTATTGCCTCAGCTACAGTGCCGGTATTATTTAAGCCAGTTCTCATTAAAGGATCAAGATATTTGGATGGCGGCTTATCCAATATTTTACCTATTGAACCAATTCTGAGTTGTGATTTGAAAATTGCGGTCAATGTTACGCCTTTTCATCCCAGACTGCCGGTAAAATCAATAAAAGATATAATACTGAAAAGTGTGTACATTTCAGTAGATCACCAATCACGTGAAAGATACAATATGGCTGATATTGTGATTGAACCCAAAGGCATAATTCATTTTGATGGTTTTAAAATGAAGCATGCTGAAAAACTGTATCAGATTGGTTATGAAAGCACCAAAGAGGTCCTTCAGGGCATAATTTAGACCTGGTATGTTTATTGAACAGACAGATTAAACAGATACATTTCACTTCTTAAGCTGAAAATGGATAATTTTGGATCTAATGGATCGTTTTTCTAATCAAAACCACAGCCTTTGTTTAAGAAACTAATCATCTTACTTGTAGGTCTTACTATTTTGGGGTGTTCTCAATTTAGCAACTCTCCTACCAGCAAAGCTTGGCATAATCTAAATGCCAAGTACAATGCTTCTATTGATGCCAGTGATTATTACCGCTATGCTCTGTATAAGATAGATTCTACTTATCTTAATGATTTTAGTAGAACACTTCCTATTCTGCCCGGAATAGACTCAAATCATACAGTAGTCTCAAAACCTGAGCTCGATGAAGTAATAAGGCTAACCTCTCTGGTGGCTGAAAGACATAGTAACTCAAAACATGTAGATGATTCTTATTTACTCTTGGGTAAAGCAAGATTTTATCAGGAGGATTTTTTGAATGCTATTGAAGTCTTTAAGTATTTAAACTCCAATCCAAAAAGGGAAGAATCGCGTCATGCAGCCCTTATTTGGCTCATGAGAGCTTATATGGAGAATAAGGAGATTAACAAAGCTACAGAGGTATCTGAATTGGTTAAACAATTCAATTTATCCAAAACCAACAAAGCTGATTATTTTCTAATTCAAGCTGCTTTTCATCAAAGACAAGGTGAAAATGCCTTGGCGGTAGTTTTTCTTGAAGAAGCATTGAAGTACATGAAAAAGTCGACTCAAAAGGCCAGAGCTCATTTTATTGCTGGTCAGCTTTACAGAGATTTAGGAAGAGGCTCTCTGGCGAGAACAAATTGGAAAAAAGTAATGAAAAATAAACCAACTTACGAGTTGGAATTCAATACTGGAATTGAACTCCTGATGCTTTCATCGGATCTTGGAGCTAACGCTAATGCCACATTTGCTAAAATGCTGGAAGATAGAAAAAATACCGACCTGAAAGATAAAATCTATTATAAAATGGGGCAGGTTAAGGAAGAGAAAGGTTTGTACAGAGAAGCTGTTAAAGATTATTCCAGTTCAGTGCAGATTTCAAATGATGCTACTCAGAAGGCCAATGCTTATTTAAGAATAGCTGAAATTTACTACGGAAAGCTTCAGAATTATGAATTGGCCGCATCTTATTATGATAGTACTTTGAGTCATATGAATCAGCGAATGCCTGATTATGATAAAGTTTCTGAAAAGGCAAAGTCTCTTGCAAGTTTTGTGCAATACCAGAAAGTATTAGTAAAAGAAGACAGCTTGCAAAAATTAGCGGCTATGAATCCATTGGCTCTGGAACAGAAACTAGAGGAGATTATTTCTGAGGAAGAAAAGAAAGAAAAAAGACTGAGTGAAGAGGCCAAAGCCCTTGAAGAGGCTAATAAGAGGAAAGCAATAAGTGGAAATTCGGCTTCATCGGGTAGTAGTCAATGGTTTTTCTATGACCAGGTCAAACTTACACAAGCACGGGCAGAGTTTATCAGAGAATGGGGAAACAGACCATTGGAAGATAATTGGAGACGAAAAGATAAGGAATTAGGTAGTATTAGTTTTCAGGTACAGAAAGGAGTAGTTGGCGTTGACGATGTCGTAGATAATCAAGAGGAAGAAAAAGCAAAAGAAGAAGCCAAAAGGCTGGCTGAGTTTGAAGCAAAAAAACAAGCGATGCTTTCAAAAGTACCCACGGGGCCCCAGGCTATTGCTATGTCAAAATTAAGACAAGAGGAAGCTTACTATCAAATCGGTAAAATATATCGTTTACAGTTTAATGAAATAGAAAAAGCCAAAGAGACTTTTTCTATTCTTCTAAATAAATTTCCTGATTCAAAGTATGAACAGGAAGTGCTCTACTTTATGGCATTGATGGCCGATAATAAAATAGCCAATCCTTACAAGACTGCTTTGATCGATAAATATCCACTTTCCAGCTACGCAAGACAGCTAAAGAGAGGTGAAGTGAATATAACTGCTGGAACAGAAAGCAACGCCCAGAAGGCATACACAGACCTTTTCAATGAATATAAAGCCGGCAATTTTGCCACTGCTCTTGAAATGGCAAACAAAGCTTTGTATGATTATACAGGAACGGCCCTTGAAGATAAGATAGCCATGATGCGGATACTTTTATTATCCAAGAATAATAAGAATAATGAATACAGAATTGCATTAATGGATTTTATTAGAAGTTATCCTTCCAGTGACCTGAAACCACGAGTTACAGACATGTTAGCAGCCCTAACCAAAAATAAATAGACATGACAGAGGAAGACGAGAAACCACCTGTATTGGGTGAATGGAAAAACCTTTACCTGCTGGTGGCAGGTGTTTTGGTGGGTTTAATAGTTCTCTTTTACTTCCTAACACAATACTTTGCATGACCACTCTTGACTGGATATTTCTGGCCGGAACTCTGAGTTTTATTATCCTTTTCGGGATATATAAAAATCGTAAAAACACTAACCTTAACGGTTTCTTTCTTGGCAATAAAAGTTTACCATGGTATCATGTAGGCCTTTCCGTCATGGCCACTCAAGCCAGTGCAATAACTTTTTTATCAGCACCCGGGCAGGCGTTTACAGATGGAATGGGCTTTGTCCAGTTTTATTTTGGTTTGCCTCTGGCCATGATTGTGCTGAGCATTACATTTATTCCTATTTTTCATAGACTAAAGGTTTACACTGCCTATGAATATCTGGAGGGACGATTTGACAGCCGTGTACGGGTATTTACGGCTTTGCTTTTTCTTATTCAGCGTGGGCTTTCTACAGGTATTTCGATTTATGCACCTTCTATAATTTTATCGACCATTTTTGGCTGGGATATTTTCTGGACCAATGCCTTCATGGGTACCTTAGTGTTGACTTACACGTTAATAGGAGGTACAAAAGCCATTTCCTATACCCATATTCAACAAATGCTTATTGTTACTTGTGCAATGGTTTTTGCGGGTTACATGCTTGTGACGCTACTACCACCTGAAATCGGAGTAATAGATGCTGTTAAAGTAGCCGGAAAAGCAGGCAAAGTAAACATTATTGATTTGGAGTTTAATCCACAGGAAAGATACAACGTTTGGTCTGGTCTTCTTGGTGGTTTTTTCTTGCAACTTTCGTATTTCGGAACCGATCAATCACAGGTAGGAAGATACCTTACAGCCAGAAATATTACACAAAGCAGATTAGGCCTACTCTTTAATGGACTGTTAAAAATACCGATGCAATTCGGTATCCTGTTTATAGGTGTACTGGTTTTCGTCTTTTATCAGTTCAATACCTCCCCACTTTTCTTCAATGAAGTAGAAACTGCTAAATTATTAAATAGTGAGTTTGCTGCAGAATACCAATTGCTGGAGTCTGAACATGAAGCCAATGCAGAAATTAAAAAAGCCGAAATGTATAAGTTACACCAGGCTCTGGAAAGTGGAGATGAAGCGGCTATTGAGAAGTCCCAAAATATCATTTTAGAAACAGAATCAATATTCAAGGGATTGAAAGCAAAAGTATCGGAGTTGATTGCCAAGAGCAATCCTGGAGGTGATACTGGAGATGTTAACTATATTTTCCTTCGTTTTATTCTTGATCACCTACCTCATGGCTTTATTGGCTTACTCATAGCTGTTATCTTTTCTGCTTCTATGGGTTCTGTGGCTTCTGCTTATAATTCATTGGCGGCCACCACCATGGTAGATGTATTTAAGAAATCGAGCAAAGCCATTCGCTCTGAATCTTCAGAGTTAATGATTTCAAAAATCATCACTGTTTTTTGGGCCATATTCTGCATAATTGTCGCTTATTACGCTAATAAGCTGGGCAGTAGTATGATAGAATTAGTTAATATACTTGGTTCTTGGTTTTACGGAATTATACTAGGCATCTTTTTGGTAGCGTTTTATAATAAATCTATTGGCGGTAAAGCCATTCTGACAAGTGCCATAATTTCTCAAATCCTGATTATACTGATTTGGAAATTAGAATTAGTGGCCTACCTTTGGCTGAACCCAATTGGCTGTGCATTGGTTTTTGGATTTGCATGGTTAATTCAGCAGTTTATTAAAGAAAAGTAGTGGAAGCAAAACGAATACTAATTATTGAAGATGATCAGCGGATTGCTCAAACTATCAGCAAAGGCCTGGTAGAGCAAGGCATGCAGACCGAGATAGCTTATGACGGTAAAATAGGGACAAAATATGCAGTCTCCGGCAATTTTGATTTGATTTTGCTTGACCTTAACCTTCCAGAAATTAATGGCTATCAGGTAGCAGAGAATGTTCGAAAGGTGGATAAAGATACTCCTATTCTTATGCTTACGGCTT
>JANSYO010000002.1 GCA_024742395.1 Cytophagales bacterium | reverse complement strand
CCTTATCAAGTCAAAGTTATCTACCAATAGCGATGGCAGAAATAACTTCAGTAGCTCTAATGATGTTTCGATAGCTTAATTTCTTCTCTTTTCACAAAGCTCAGAATTTACTCAGTCCTCCACAACTTTTTGACTTGATCCTAATAAACCCACCCCGACCTGCGGCCACCCCTCCCTGGAGGGGATGCTGCTTTATATGAATAAATTGAATTCCAGGGAGATAAATATCTTAAAACAAAAAAGGCCAGCATTACTGCTGACCTTTTGAAGTGGTGGTGATGGACGTACCCAAACCTATATATTCTAACTTTCTCTAGTCTTTTCTTATATTACAAAACAGAGCCCATAGCAGTAATTAAGGACAAGATAAGAATATGTAAAACAAACTGAGAGTAAGAAAAAGTGTCCCCTAAATTGTCCCCTTTTTTGAAAATAAGAATGTAACTTTAAATAAAACATTCCTACAAATGGCAACATATAACTTTTACTTAAGAGATAAAATATCTGTTAAACCCACTCCGATTGTTTTGTATGTCCATTATTGCAATAACAGAATAAAAATACCAACAGGGGAAAAGATAGAGCCAAAATACTGGGACTTTAAAAATCAAGAGGTTAGAAGGTCTAAAATCTTACCTAACCATCCTGAGTTTAATACTCGTTTAAGAAAGCTAAAAGCTCTTGCAGAGGATATATTAAGAATCTATCTGAATGATAATGATCAACAATATCCAAGTAGGGAGAATTATAGAAATTTATTAAAGGAAACGTTGAACCCTGGTTTAAAAAAAGAATTTGATTCGAAACCAACTTTAATTCAATTTATAGAAACATACCTTTCAGAATGCGAAACCAAATTAAACCCACAAACTGGTAAACCATTAAAAATTAATACTATTCGTGTTTATAGACAAGCATATAGACAACTTCTTGAATTTGTTGACTTAAACTTTAAAAACAAACCGTTTAATTATCAAAATATTGATTATTACTTCTATGTCAAGTTTCAAGAGTTTCTCATAAAAGAAAAGAATTTTTCCACCAATACAGTTGGTAAACACATAAGAACTTTAAAAACATTTTTTCTTGAAGCTAACTCACGTGGCTACATGGAAAATTTTTCTGCTGAAAAGTTCAAGGGTGTTTCAGAAAAGACCGATTCAATATACCTAAATACAAAGGAGATCGAGACTCTATTTAATTTAGAATTATCAAACAACAAAAGATTAGAGAAGGTTAGAGATCTATTTATCGTAGGCTGTTGGACAGGTTTAAGATTTTCCGATTTTACTAAAATATCTGAAAATAATATTAAGTCTGGCTTTATAACTCTCCTTACTCAAAAAACAAAGGTAGAAGTTGTAATACCTATTCATAGTCAAGTTGTGTCAATAATGGAAAGATATAAGGGTGTTACGAACAATTCATTGCCTTTACCTATGAGTAATCAAAAAATGAATGAATACTTAAAGGAGTTAGGGAAAATGGCGAAAATTGATGAAGAGAACACTATAAGTTACACAAAAGGAGGGAAAATGGTGATTGTAACCAAAAAGAAATATGAATTAATGCAATCCCATACTTGCAGAAGAAGCTTTGCCACTAATCAATACCTAGCGGGTTTCCCTTCGCATTCAATAATGCAAATTACTGGACATAAAACAGAAAAGGCATTTTTAAAGTATTTAAAAATTACACCAACAGAGCACGCCAAAAAACTTCAAAAGTTTTGGCTTGAAAAAAATGTTGCCTAAACTTTTATTAAATGGGTATTTTATATAAAACTTTTAAGAAATTGAGGCTTATTGAACAAGCTTTGATTAGAGTTGAAGACATATTTGAAAGACTAGATCACATTCCTCGAGAATTACTTGCAATAGACTATGATGAACTAATATTTGATGCAAAATCAGTTAATGATGCTCACAAGGATGTAGAAAATGAAAACTATTCATTTAATCTCCAACATTTCCTAGTATTAACAGTAGGTGGAATTCATGATTACAATGAATTCATTCAAAAAAAGTCCTTCCAAGCTACCAAAATCATGAGCATCACCGATGAAATACTAAGCTTAAAGCCTTTATATAATATACAACTAATTTATCCTCGAGTAAATGATAAACTAAGTCTCATTGAAAAAAGGTTTGAACAAATACTAACTAAAACTGAACTTCTAAAAAAAGAGCTTTCAACTTCATTTCTCAAGGAAGAGATATATTATTCACAATTTTCTTTATACTTCTCAAGCCTAAGACGGTGGATTAAAACATACTTCCGATTAATTAGATTATGTTTTGAGCCTGATAAGTCTAGCTCAAACTATACTTCATTTCATTTTCAAGACAATTTAACTATTATTAACGAAGTAATCTTTCAATCAACCCAAATCAATACCCCTTCTAGAAGAACTGGCTTAATTGCTCTTTTCATTTACCACTTAAAAAGGACAGGAAAGCTAAAACTTAAGAGTGTACAGGAATTAAAAGATATTATTGACGTATCCAATTTAGATATTCACTCATTAAGTTTCTATAATCACCACTACAGTAGATTAAATGGTGATTCAATAGATAACATAACTTTAAGAAACAAAAAATGGGAGGCTATTGACAAATCCGATGACTCTTTCCAATTCTTCAAAAATCATCCTGAATATTTAAAGTTCAAGTCTTATGACATTCAGGCAAAAGAGAATATGTTATAAATTTCACATAACATATATAACAGGCCTTTCCTCTCAATCTATTGTTGTTTTGTATCATAATCAAACAACAACCGAAACATGGATGGTCTATTTGATCAATTTGCCAATTCTTTACGACCTATAATTCAAGAGGAGGTCTGTAAAGCCATTTTTAGCCACTCTGAAAGCTCTTGTGCCCCTAAAGGTACATTACTTTTCTATAACAGAAAAGAAGTAGCAAAAATCCTTAAAATTAGTCTTGTTACCCTCGACAAGTATATCAGGAAAGATAAAATAATTGCTCATCGACTTGGTAGAAAAGTTCTATTTAAGCCAGAGGAAGTAGAAAACTGTCTAGAGAAAATCAACACAATAATAAGATGAAAAGAACAAACATTAAAAGCTACCATAATAGTACCGACTTAGAGTACAGGCAATATAATGAAGCTTTGATTCAAACTGAAACTCAGGATCAGATCATACTTCATTTTTTTAAGAAGTACCCAACTCTGAAATTAAGCAGGTATCAACTCTTAGATATGCTAATTGAATCTAGGTTAATTCAATTTAATACTCAATCTAGCTCAATAGGACGTTCATTAAACACATTAATGAGAAAGGGCTATGTCTCAAAGCTAAACGATTCCATTGTCGAACGCTATGGACGAAAAAACTATCTTTGGTGCTTATCAAAGCTTAACCCTGAATTTCACTACGATAACGGTCATTTAAAGAATGATTGATTTCGTGAACTTTTGGGTGAATGATGGTACTACAAGGGAGTCTATTTTGATACACCCTGAACTTGATTTTAATTCCGTTATTAATCACTCTACGGGCGAAATTAAATATCATATGGCCAAGTATAAAAACCTTGAGTTTATTGTGACCTCTTCTGCAATGAAGGTCAAAGGTAGCCTTCATTATTATTTTAATGGTGGCCAACATAACTATAATGATTTTAGTATATCTAACCTCTACGAGGTCTTAAAAGACCTAGAAAATCGTTTTGGTATAGATTACTTCAATGCCCGATTGAGAAGCTTTGAGTTCGGAGTAAACATAAGACCTCGTAGAGGAACAGAAGAGATTCTTAATTCTCTACTCTGCTATAAATATGACCCTTTCATTAAAATGGATTTGCCCTCACCTTCTAATGGTAAAACTTGTAAAAAATCGAACTATGTTGTTAAAGTATATGACAAGTCATTACAGAATAAGCTTTGGGATGATAGAAACATTCTGAGAATTGAGCTTAAAGTATTAAAGATGTGCTATGTGAATACAGATATGATATTTATGCTTTCTGATTTATTGAAATACGAAAAGCTAAACAGCCTAAGAGGCCGACTCATTCGAATGATACAAAACTTTCTTATCCTTGAGGAAGTTCGTGTTAATAATCTTTCATTTGAACAAAATGAACTTTTACTTAAATCTCAAAACCCTAGATTTTGGCAGAACCTAAACCCCCGAATGAGAAACTATTACCTCAAAAAGTACAATAACTTAATTGGTAAAACCGAAACCATTAAATCTGAATTGGTAAGCTTGGTTTCTGAAAAATCAAAATCACTTATTCAGGTATCAATACCCCTGTAATGATTTAACCGTGTAGTATATGGTTAAAGTATTACATTGATTTACTTGACCATGACCCACACGGTAAATAATAAGACGTTTCCCTTTTAAATAGATTTGGCTACTTTTAATATTTAATCATCAATCACGTTAGTCGACAAATAAAAAATATGGAACCAAAAAAAAACTTTTCAACTGGAGTAGTAATCGGTTTATTATTGGGTATAGTTATTGGGATGCTCACCTCAAACTTTTTCAAGTCTGAAAGTGTCTATCAAATGACTGATTCGAAAAACAGATTTCTCTACAATAAGAAAACTGGTGAAGTGTTTCGAGTATCTGCTTCTGGCGTTAAAAAGCTTGAATTCTCAAATCCTTAAGTGATAGAAATAACATAGAAGAAATAGATTCTATTTTAGTCACTGGTCTTTGTATGAGGGCAAAGGAAATGCCTTCTCCTATAGGTTGGCTTAAAGTAAATAAAAAACTTAACCAAGGTGGTTATTTAAAGGTTGATTAAAACTTCTTTGAATTAGATTAAAGTAACTTATAAATATTACTTTCATTCAAAACACCGCAAGCTTAACAATATTACCTAAAACTAATAAATGTATTGTTCTGAGTATTAGCTCTTGTTAATTAGGCAACAGAATTTGTGATTAGAAGGTATCTCCAAGAAAACTACCTCCATAAATTTTTACCAAATGGCTGAAAGCTTTAATTAGTCTTTCATCCATGTCTTTCTTATAAACATCATCGGACAAAGGTATATTGAATCCACTAGTGTGGTGGAGGGCATTCTGTTGCCACGGAAGATAATAAAGTAAATTACAAAAGTCTTTTCGCAAACCCATACCAGAATATCCCATATTAGATACTCTATTTAAATTGTCTCTTGATGTCCAACAAGTGATTGTTAAATACGACCGACCATCCAATTTGGTAATTCGTACATTTTTTATGTCTTCGATTTTTACAGTTTCCTTAGAGTAGTGCCAAAAAGGTTCCATAGGTTTTACTCGATCATACCGCTTATGGATTGTTAAATTTCCCCTCATGACTATTAGCGAATCCACATCGAAAAGTACGTTTCCACAGTATTTTTTGTCATACCTAAAGAACGGCTTGCCAAAAATGTCATTTTCTATTTCACCTTCAAAATCACCTTTCAAAATTAACAAGTTTAATTCTTCACTAATCCATTCCTTAGTAAGCTTTTTTGAAGGGTTTTGGGCAACTAGATCACCTGAAAATATTATTAAAATCAATAGAGCCTGTAAAGCTGTTTTTTTCATGTAGACTTTCTTTTTAATATTATATCTAATCTATCTCTAACTCATAATACTCACCATCTTCATCATACCCCTCTAAAGTACCATAACCAGACCATTCTAGGTCTAAATGTTTTTCATTTCCTTCATCATCGTATATGTAACCATCTCCATATTTTCCTTGCATATCTATGTTTCCATGCACATAGCCACCTTCACCATCGTATCCGTCCACATCATAATTATAATTGTAATTTCCGCTCTCTCCCGTTCGATACTCATATTTAAAATTTGAATTTGTATGATAGTCACTTTCTGATAAGTCTTCATCTTCATATAATGACTCATTTTCAATGATCGTATCAAAGTCTTCATTATAATCAGAAGTGTTTTGACAGCTTAGTTGTAAGAGAATTAGAGCAAAAAGGTATGGCTTCACATTAATATCAATTGTCAAATTAGTAAATGTTCTTTACTAGAATGAAGGTAAAATAACTTTCCGAGTCTTAAGCCTGAATAGTAAGATAATTATTTAATGGTAGTGAATGTTTTACACCAAAGATAACTTCTTGAGAAACAGAAGATAAATTTTAATCCAAAAGTTGTTTTAAAAAAGAAGTATATACTCTTTGAAATTGGTCAGTGTGTACCCCGAACTGTACCCCAAGAGATATAAAAAAAGGCAAGCATCTGTATATTAGACACTTGCCTTGATAAGTGGTGGTGATGGACGGAATCGAACCGCCGACACAAGGATTTTCAGTCCTTTGCTCTACCGACTGAGCTACATCACCATTGTGATTACACCACCTTTCCCATATTTTGGGAGTGCAAAAATAGATAAAAAGGTTTTCCCAGCAAACATTTTTAATTTTTCTGTGAAAAAAATATTCTCTTTTAAATTTCATTCATTTTTATGACCTTTGCTTAGTATGCAAGCATACTAATTTTTATCCCTATTCATATGGCCTATTTACAGCAAGCACTTTTTGTTATCGTTCTGGGAATTGCAGTCTATCTGATAGCCCGCAGAGTTCTCTTAATTAAGAAAACCATTCAGCTTGGAAAAGCGGATGATAGAACGGATCAACCTGGTATTCGCCTTAAAACAATGCTCCGCATAGCTTTTGGCCAGAAAAAAATGTTTGACAGACCCATAGTAGGTGCTCTTCATTTTCTTGTATATGCAGGTTTTATTCTAATTAATATCGAAGTTCTTGAAATCATCATTGATGGTATTTTTGGTACTCATCGTGTATTGTCTGGCCCGCTAGGCTCATTTTATCCTGTTGTCATAAACTTTTTTGAAGTACTTGCACTTGGCGTTATTGCAGCTTGTGTGGTTTTCCTTGTTAGAAGAAATATTCTGAAAATAAATCGTTTGCACCCTGCAGGATCAAAAGAAATGAATGGATGGCCGGCAATGGACGCCAATATCATCCTTGTGTTTGAAATTGCATTGATGATGGCCTTCCTTAAAATGAATGCTGCAGATACCATATTGCAAGCAAGAGAAGTGGGGCATTTCGCTGAAATAAATACGGGGACTTTCTGGATAAGTCAGTGGCTTATTCCAATACTGGATAACTTTTCTTCAGAGCTTTTGGTTATTACTGAAAGAGGAGCCTGGTGGTTTCATATTGTCGGCATTCTTGCTTTTGCTTTGTATGTTACATACTCCAAGCACCTTCATATCGCCTTAGCTTTTCCTAATACTTATTTCGCTGATCTGAAACCTCGCGGACAGATGACGAATATGCCTGCAGTAACTAAAGAGGTGAGAATTATGATGGAACTTGACCAGCCTTCAGAAAATGAAGAAGAAGCGGGTAGGTTCGGAGCTAAAGATATAGAAGATTTAAGTTGGAAAAACCTGATGGACGCCTACAGCTGCACAGAATGCGGCAGATGTACCTCCCAATGCCCGGCAAACATCACCGGCAAACTTCTATCGCCCCGTAAAATCATGATGAGCACCAGAGACAGACTTGAGGACATTCAGAAAGGCTGGTTAAAAAATGGTTACGATCACAAGGATGAAAAGTCTCTCAATGGTGATTATATCACAGAGGAAGAATTGCTTGCCTGTACCAGCTGTAACGCCTGTGTAGAAGCTTGCCCTGTACTAATCAACCCATTGGATATCATATTACAGCTTCGCAGATACAATGTCATGGAGGAGTCAAAAGCTCCACAATCCTGGAATATGATGTTTCAGAACCTGGAAACCAATATGGCTCCATGGAAGTTTTCTCCGGATGATAGAATGAAATGGGCGAGTGAATCGTAAGCAGACTTCACTTATTTAGATTTTGTGTAGAGCCTTATTGATTACATTTGCGAGTGTCAATTACGTCTACCTATGAACCCATCTATTCATAATCTTTATCAAATTGCTCAAAAAGAGCAAAGACTCATTATTGGACTAATGTCTGGTACATCTCTGGATGGTTTAGATGTGGCTTTATGTCAGTTTGCAGGTTCTGGTCAAAACACTATTGTTAAACTCTTGGAATTTGAGACCGTAGATTTCACAGAAGAAATTAAGCAGGAAATACGAAAGGTCTTTGCCAAGCAATCTATTGATTTTCCGCTCCTCTGTATGCTAAACCCCTGGATTGGTCAACTTCACGGGAGGTTGGTAAACCATTGTCTGAAAAAATGGGGTATTCCTTCCTCAAAAATCGACCTTATTGCCAGCCATGGGCAGACTGTCATGCATATGCCAAAAAGACTCCATAAAAATAATACATTCCCCAATTCAACCTTGCAGATTGGCGATGCAGACCACCTGGCAGTAGAAACCAAAATCATTACTCTTTCAGATTTTAGACAGAAACATTGTGCAGTAGGTGGGGAGGGTGCTCCACTTGCTCTTTATGGTGATTATCTTCTATTCAGTTCTCCCGAAGAAAACAGGATTTTAATAAATATTGGAGGGATTGCTAACTTCACGTTTTTGCCCTCTTCTAGTAATTTCGAGCACGTTTTTGCTACAGATACGGGGCCCGGTAATACACTAATTGATGCATTCATGCAAAAACATTTTGGCAAAGCCTACGACGAGAATGCCGATACTGCAAAAAAAGGCCAGCTCATTCCTGAGCTGTTAGAAAGGTTACTGGACCACCCGTATTTTGCAGAAGCTGTTCCTAAAACTACTGGACCTGAGCTCTTCAATCTCGACTTTCTTCAAAATGCAACAAACAGCTTAAAAAAGCCGATAAAAAAGGAAGACATCCTGCATACTCTTTGCCACTTTACGGCCACAACGTTAACTAACCAAATTAGAAATTCTGTTAAACTGGATGCCTCCACCTGCGTATATTTGAGCGGTGGTGGTATGCATAATCCTTTATTGGTTACACTTATAAGGCAATTTTTACCCGACACAGCAGTTAAAAACATGAATGAGTTGGGAATTTCTGGCGATGCCAAAGAGGCCGTCTTGTTTGCTGCCTTAGCGAATGAAACAGTAGCAGGAGAAACAGGCTTTCTGTCGCCCCGCTCTGACAAGGAATCATTTTTTATGGGTAAAATTTCCTTACCGAGATAAGACCAATTGAATATTGCGTATTTTTAGACTTTAAAATTTAATGCCGGTGGCAAGCAAAACTCTTAACAGAAGATCGTTTTTTGAAAACCTTTTGGGCTCTTCAAATGAACTTGCCATAAATAGCCTGGAAGAACATACAACACCACTTACAAAAGAAGATGCCTTTCATTTATTGAAACGCTGCTGCTTTTCTGTGGATTTGGCCTATGCTAAAACCCTGGTGGGCCGTAAAGCAAAAGATGTAATTAACGAGCTAATTACCAATGCCGGCTCTCTTAAGGTAGGACTTCCTCCTTTTGATGTCAATCAAAGCTTTCGTAACCCAAACTTACTTGGAGGTGTTGATTATCAACTGGAGCGAAACAAAAACCTTGAATTTCATTTCGCTCAGAATAAGCTTCTTATAGAGTGGTGGCTTGACCTTATGAAAGCTGATAAACGCAGCCTATCTGAGAAAATCACTTTCCTATGGCATAGTCATTTTACTACGCAATACGATGGTGGTGAACCTATTCCGGCTCAGTGGATGTATCGCCAAAACATCCTTTTCAGAAACAAGTTTCTGGGAAGCTTTAAATCCTTTCTTGAAAGCATCACTATAGACGGAGCTATGCTGCTCTACCTTAACGGAAGCGAAAACATCAAGGATGCTCCAAATGAAAACTATGCCAGAGAGTTACTTGAACTTTACTCTGTTGGCATTGGTGACGGGCATTATACCGAAGATGATATCAGAGAAGCTGCAAAGGTTTTGACTGGCTGGCGGGCCACTCACTGGGTAGAAGAAAAAGAAGTCTACCAGCCCTATTTCAGGCCCAATCAATATAGTACAGATGAAAAAACGGTATTTGATACGCTATTCAAGGTAGATTATGAAGTTAATCAGCAAAATGCCTATAAAAACGCGATTCAACGCCTGATGGAAGTTATTCTGGAGAAAAAAGGCACTGAAGTTTCTGTTTTTATGGCCAATAAATTCTATCGCTACTTTGTGTATAGTAAGACTGATAACTTTGACCATCCTATGGTTCAGGAATTGGCAAAACATTTCAAAAATAATGGTTATGACACAAAATCTACTATTGTTAAATTATTGACTAGTAAGCATTTTTTTGACCCTAATAATCGAGGTGTAATGATTAAATCACCTCTGGATAGTTTGTTGGGGTTTTCAAATCATTTTGAAATTGACACCCAAACTTTAAGGAAAGCTTTGATTGATTTTGGTCAGGAGCCCTTAAACCCGCCTAACGTAAGTGGCTGGAAAGGCTATCGACAATGGATTAATACCAAAACTCTTCCTTTATTTATTGACACTTTTACCAATATTATCAACGCAAAAAGTGATGTAGAAGTGGGTTCATGGGCCGCCAAACTGGATGGATTCAATGACTCGTACAAAATAGTTGAGGATCTTGCTGTTTTATTCTTTGGCCGGGTGCCAAAAGAATCGAGATTAAAAAAGGTGGAAAACGCCTTGTTAGGCGGAGCCCCTTATTATGAGTGGCCTGAAATAGCTCAAAACCAGGCGAATGCCGGAATACGAGTTAAAGCCGCTTTTAAAGAAATGTTTAGAATGCCAGAATTTTATTTAGCCTGATGGATAGACGATCGTTTATAAAAAACACTTCGGTAGGCCTTGGAGCAGTGGGGCAACTCAAGATGGGCAAAATGAATGTTTCTGCCTTTGACTCTCTGTATCAGGCAGCCGAAGAGAATGATAACATACTGGTCATCGTTCAGCTTTTTGGTGGAAATGACGGAATAAATACCATTATTCCTCATGAGTGGCCAGACTATTACGACCGTTTCAGACCTCGTTTACATATTCCCTCTGAGGCTTCTATTGGTTTTGCTGACCCGAAACTGGGAATTGCCATGCACCCCTCTCTAACGAATGGGGTAAATGAAGGTATGCTGGGTCTTTACAAGAGAAATAAACTCTCTGTAATTCAAGGGGTTGGGTATCAAAACCCAAACCTTTCCCATTTCAGATCTACAGACATATGGTTTTCCGGAATTGTACCATACAATGACGGGCAATCACTACCTACCGGCTGGCTGGGCCGTTACTTTGATCAGTACCAAAACAAAGAACTACCTGACAGCCCATATTGTATTCACGTAGGGGAGAGCCCTCTGTTACTCTTTCAGGGCGAAAATAAAGAAAGTGCCATTTTACTGGAAGATCCGGCAGAGTTATACGAACAAGGAAAATCAGTAGAAAGTGATAAAATTGATCTGGGAGAACAGAGCTTATTTTCTGATGAATTTGATTACATCAATGACGTAGGTATAAGAATAAATCACTTCTCCGAATCTATTAAAACAGCTTTTGATAAAGGTAAAAACATTGAAAATTACCAGGAAGACAACCTTTCAAACCAGATGAAACTGGTGGCCAGACTGATAAATGGTGGGCTTAAAACTAAAGTTTATTCTGTCAGCCTCGGTGGTTTTGATACTCATTCCGGACAGGGTGCTTTGGGAGGTGTACACAGCCAGCTTTTATATCAATTAAGTGCGGCTATATCATCTTTTCAGTCTGATATTGAGAAGCTAGGTCATTCAAAAAATGTGGTTGGCATTACAGTATCAGAGTTTGGCCGCAGGCCCTACGAAAATGCCAGTGCGGGCACAGATCACGGTACAGCCAATGTCATGTTTGCTTTTGGCGATGAAGTTAGACCTGAGGTTTTCGGAAGTAATGTTGCTTTTCTACCTTTCTTTGATGCCGAAAACCTTGCTTTCAGATATGATTTCAGAAGCATCTATCAGGAAATTATGCGAACCTGGTTTGGAGCCTCTTCCTTTTTATCAGAACAGGTACTGGGAGGTAAATTTGCTCTCATTGACAAAAAAGGGTTCTTAAAATCTACAGAAGAAGATGCTTCTTTACCTGCTGAACCTGTGGTCCCTGAAATAAATCAGGATCCAAAGTCGCCTAATAACCCTTACAGCCCCTACAGTGTAACAGAGCAAGACAAATTTACCGCCTTTCCAAACCCTACTCCTGACGGAAAATTTGTTCTTAGTATGATCTTGTATATTGAAGTGGACATTCAAATACAACAAGTAGACTTTAAAGGCCGAGAACTAGGTACCTTAATGAAGAGAAAAAGTTACAGGCCGGGTTCTTATTTCATTCCAATGGAACTCAAGGGAGGTTCCGGACTGCATATTCTTCACATTAGTGCAGGTCACAGAAATCACTATGTGAAAGTGATTAAGGTTTAAGTTTCTCCGCAAAAACTTTTTTAAACTTCTCTAATTTAGGCATTACCACCATGGTACAGTATGGATTAGCATGTCCTTTTTCGTTAAAATAATTCTGATGATAGTCTTCTGCCTCATAAAAGGTAGTAGCAGGCTCTAAGGTAGTAACTATTTCATCTGCGAATATTTCCGCCTTAGTCAGCTCCTCAATGGTTTTCTCTGCAATTCCTTTTTGAATAAGGTCATGATAGAAAATAGCAGACCTGTACTGAGTTCCTACATCATTTCCCTGACGGTTTAGGGTAGTAGGATCATGTGTTTTGAAAAATACTTCTAAGATTTCCTCAAAACTAGTCTTTGAGCCATCATAATGCAGTTGAATTACCTCGGCATGGCCCGTATTGCCTGTGCATACCTGTTCGTAAGTAGGCTGATCTACATGACCTCCCATGTAACCAGATATCACTCTTTCTACCCCTTGTAAACGCTGAAATACAGCCTCTACACACCAAAAACACCCTGCAGCCAGGGTCGCTACGGCCAATTTATTTTCCTCTGAATTCATCTTGTTTTTTGTACATTGCTATTCTCTAACAAAGAGAATAGGATAATTAGTTTGAACACCAAATATTTTAATCTGTGGCAAAAATAAACGGAAACGACTTTGCCTATTCAGGCAATGGTTCTTTTAAAATTAACGAAACCAAAACTCGAATAGATCCTTACTATGAAGACAAAAAAGAGTACAAAGAGATACTCAAAGAACTTCAGGATGATATTGATGCCTTGCAAAGCATGATGTATGCCCACGATAGATACGGTATGCTCGTAGTTTTTCAGGCTATGGATGCCGCCGGTAAAGACGGTACCATGAAGCGTGTTTTCAGTAATGTTCATCCTATGGGTACCGGTTTTTACTCTTTCAAAAGACCCAGTGAGAAAGAACTAGATCACGATTACATGTGGAGATGTTACAAAGAACTGCCCGAACGTGGAAAAATCAAGGTATTCAACAGATCATATTATGAGGAAGTTTTAGTAGTTAAGGTACATTCTGAAATACTGACTCAGTACCAAAAAATACCTGAAGAAATTTCAAGCAAAGAGGATGTCTGGGAAAAGAGATATCAAGACATCAAAAACTTTGAGGAATACCTGAGTAATAACGGAATAGTTGTAGTGAAATTCTTTTTGAATGTCTCAAAGCAAGAACAGGGTAGGAGACTCATTGCCAGAATAGAAGAACAGGAAAAAAACTGGAAGTTTGAAGAAGGTGACATCAAAGAAAGGGCTTATTGGAACGACTATCAGCACGCATACGAGGATTTAATAAACAAAACCTCGTCTAAGAATGCTCCTTGGCATATTGTGCCGGCTGATGACAAGAAAAATATGCGACTCATTGTGGCTCAGGTTATTAAAGAAAAGCTCAAAAGTCTGGATATTCATTACCCCGAAACCACTGACGAAAGACAGGCAGAATTACTGAAATTTATTGGAATTATTGAGGAGCAGGATAGGGGTTTATAAACGAATAGAACCCTACTGTAACGCCTAACCATCAAACCATTCTTTACATTCAAGTCTTGTCTTTATTTGTTTAATACAAACATTTTATCCCTACTTTTGTGTTGTATTAAAAGACGCCCGAGAGACGGTGCGTCTTTTTTGTGTTTCATAAGACTTACGATAAGTGGTAGCAGAAGACTTTCTTAAACTTTTTACAGAAGACGGGTTTGTTGGCAATATTCAGGAGCAAATTAAAGCTCATGAAAAAAGCCAGATTGAAGGTCTTCACGGTAGCCTTGGAGCTGTATTAGCAGCCGCTCAATATAAAAAACAAGCTTATAATGGCCTTTTCATTTTAGGCGAACGCGAAGACGCTGCCTACTTTTTCAGTGACTTAAAACACCTGATTGGAGATGAGAATGTCGCCTATTTTCCGGCTTCTTATAAACGACTTTTTGAATTTCAGGAGATAGAAAACGCCAATGTGCTTCAGCGTGCCGAGCTTATCAATAAGCTAAATCAAGGTGCCGAAAACATGCTCATCGTTACTTACTCAGAGGCTCTGGCAGAGAAAGTTATCAATAAGCAAAGCTTAGTGGCTAATACACTGAAGCTAAGAACAGGCGAGGAGCTCGATATGGGTTTCGTGACTGAGCTGCTTGTTTCATATGATTTTGAAAAAACAGACTTTGTATACGAACCTGGTCAGTTTTCTGTCAGAGGGGGCATTGTAGATATATTCTCCTATGCTTCTGATAAACCCGTAAGAATTGAGCTTTTTGGAGATGAAATAGACGGCATCAGGTACTTTGACCCTGAAACGCAGCTTTCTATTCAGTCGCTCGAAGAAGTTACGATAATTCCGGATGTAGAGCACAAACTCAAAAATGAAAAAAGAGAGCCTTTCTTTGATTTCCTTTCTGACAATACGCAGATATGGATCAAAGATTTAAACTTTACTCTTGAACGCACTGCTGAAAGCTTTGATAAAGTTGGGCAGTCTGTTCAGAAAATGGTGGAGAAAAGCGGGGATATCCAAATTGTCTTTAATCCTTCTGAAAGTTATTTAGATCATAAAGATCTGCTCAAGGCAATTGAGGAATACAAAACAGTGGAGTTTGGCCGCCGATTCTATTTTAATAAAGCAGAAAGAATTACTTATCTCTCAAAGTCACAGCCCAGTTTCAATAAAGAGTTTAACCTGCTTATTGATGACCTGAACGAACGTCAAAGCGGTGGTTACAGTACATTTATTTGTTCTGACCAGAGCAAACAATTGACTCGTTTGAGACGAATTTTTGAGGAGATAGACCCTGAAAATAAGTTCATTGCAGGTAACTTTTCATTATCTGAAGGTTTTATAGATCAGCAAACAAAAATTGTTTGTTACACTGATCATCAGATATTTGAGCGGTACCACCGCTATCATGTAAAAGAGAAATTTACCAAATCTAAAGCTCTTACAATCAAAGAGCTCAAGTCTTTAAAGGCTGGTGATTTCGTCACCCATATTGATTATGGAATTGGCCGTTTTGCCGGTATGGAGACAATTGATGTCAAAGGTAAAAAACAAGAGGCTATCAGGCTGATTTACAAGGACAATGATCTGCTTTTTATTAATATTCACTCCCTTCACAAAATAGCTAAATACTCTGGTAAAGAGGGGACTCCACCTGCTATGAGTAAACTGGGAACGGGTGAGTGGGAAACCAAAAAGAAAAAAGTTAAAAAGCAGGTCAAAGACATTGCACACGAGTTAATCTCTCTGTACGCCAAAAGAAGAGAATCCCCGGGAATGGCTTATAGTCCAGATGGTTATATGCAAATAGAACTGGAGTCCTCTTTCTTATATGAGGATACCCCTGATCAGGCAAAATCTACTGCAGATGTAAAAGAAGACATGGAAAAGCCCTATCCAATGGATAGGCTCGTCTGTGGAGATGTGGGTTTTGGTAAAACCGAAATTGCTGTTAGAGCTGCTTTCAAAGCTGCTGCAGATGGAAAACAAGTGGCCGTACTGGTACCTACCACCATTTTGGCCATGCAGCACCATAAAACATTCAGCGAAAGACTGTCAAAAATGCCGGTTACGGTGGATTATTTGAATCGTTTTAAATCTGCTACAGACACCACTAAAACACTAAAAGCACTAAAAGAAGGCAAAGTAGATATCGTAATTGGTACGCATAAGCTGCTTAATAAGAAAATAGAATTTAAGGATTTGGGGCTTCTGGTAATTGATGAAGAACAAAAGTTTGGCGTGAAAGCCAAAGACAGAATTAAGGAATTACGCCACAATGTAGACGTATTGACTCTTACTGCTACGCCTATTCCAAGAACGCTACATTTTTCTTTAATGGGAGCTCGTGACTTATCAGTGATATCTACTCCACCACCAAACAGACAGCCTGTTACCACAGAAGTGAAAGTGTGGCAGGAAGAGGTTATCAGAGATGCTATTTCAAATGAACTTCAGCGAGGAGGACAGGTTTTCTTTGTGCACAACAGGGTCAACGACATTGATTCAATAGCAAATATCATTTTAAGACTGGTTCCTGATGCTAAAATTGGTGTAGCACATGGTCAAATGGATGGTGACAAGCTTGAAAAGGTCATGATGGCCTTTATTGAAGGGGAAATTGACGTTTTAATGTCAACCAATATCATTGAATCAGGCTTGGATATCCCGAATGCCAATACCATCATTATTAATCAGGCACATATGTTTGGAATGTCTGATCTGCATCAGATGCGGGGTAGGGTAGGGCGTTCCAATAAAAAGGCCTATTGTTATTTACTGACTCCGCCGTTAGCCGGATTATCAAGAGATGCCAGAAAACGACTGCAAACACTTGAAGAGTTTTCTGATCTGGGAGATGGTTTTAAAGTGGCCATGCGTGACCTTGATATCAGAGGAGCAGGAAACCTTTTAGGTGCCGAGCAAAGTGGCTTTGTGAATGATTTGGGCTATGAATTGTATCACAAAATTCTCGATGATGCAGTGAAAGAGCTAAAAGAAAAAGAGTTTAAATCGCTGTTTGAAAAAGAGTTAACAAAAGAATTCACTGTAGACGACTGTCAAATAGAAACAGACCAACAAATACTGATTCCTGAAACCTACATTGCCAGTATTTCTGAGAGATTATCGGTTTACAATACTATTGACGGTCTCAAAACAGAAGAAGAGCTGGCTGCCTTTCGCGATTCTTTAAAAGACCGTTTCGGAAAGCTGCCAAATGAAGTGAAGGACCTTTTTGAGGTTGTTCGGGTAAGATGGAAAGCACAACTCCTTGGTTTTGAAAAACTAACATGGAAGAATAATATCCTCAAAGCCTATTTCGTTTCTTCAAAGCACACGGAATATTACCAGGCAGAAAAGTTTGGCAAAATTCTTGATTACGTTAAAGTGCACCCTAGAAAGTGTTCTTTGAAACAAGTGAAAGAAAAACTGGTTTTAAGTTTTCAAAACGCAGATACTATTGAGAAGATAGACTCGTTTTTTACCCAGATTTTTGAGCACATTGAAAAGAAACCGTAATCATTGACCACTAAGGTCATAAAACAATAATTACATTTGCGGAACAATGCTTTCGCAAGAACTAATAATTATAACAATAATGAAGAAACTATTTTTGGGAGTTTCGCTTCTAGCAACGTCGCTTTTCGTTTTTACAGGCTGTAAAGACACCAAGCGTTCTAGCCTTAAGCCAGGCAAAACCAACGGTGCCACTGGCTTATCGTATGGTGATAAAAAGAACGAGGGGTATGAGGTGTCTGATTTTCAAGGCCAACCTACTGGTCCTAATTTAGTCTTTATTGAAGGGGGTAGATTTACCATGGGTACGGTAGAAGAGGATATTACCTACAACCGTGACAACCTGGAAAGAACCGTTACGGTGGCTTCTTTCTACATGGATGAAACAGAAATCGCCAACATCGATTACCTTTTCTATCTTTATCAGATAGAAAAAGATTCTACAAGAGAGTTTTATGAGTCTGCTCTACCAGATACTACTGTATGGGCAGATTATATGTCATTTAATGATCAGTACGTAGATCATTATTTACGTTACCCTGGTTTTAGAATGTATCCTGTGGTAGGTGTATCTTGGGTACAAGCCAATGATTATGCTGCCTGGAGATCTAAAGCTGTTAACCAGGATTTGGCAAATAAAAATTCAGGTGGTAAAAAAGGTGTTTCACTTCCATTTGGTAAAAAGAAAAAAGGAGCTGAAGGTTTGGCTGAGACTCCGGTGGAATCTGGGGGAAGACCTGCGATCGAATCAGGTTTCGTTCTTCCTAACTACCGTCTGCCTACAGAAGCTGAGTGGGACTATGCTGCAAAAGCCATGATTGGTACTCAGTATATTGACGAAAACCAATCTAATCAAAGAATTTACCCTTGGGATGGTGCTTCGATGAGAAAAGACAGAGGTAAAAACAAAGGTATGATGCAGGCTAACTTTAAACGTGGTCGTGGTGACTATGCCGGTATTGCCGGTAAGCAAAACGATGAAAATATCATTACTGCTGAAGTTTATTCATTTGCTCCTAATGATTTTGGTCTTTACAATATGGCAGGAAACGTTAATGAGTGGGTTTATGACCTTTATCGCCCTAATTCATATCAAGACTTTAATGATTTGAACCCTATTAGACGTAACGATTATCAGGATGAAGAGAAGTTATATGATAGCAAAAACTTTAACTCGCTGATTACCAATACAGAGAGAGTATACAAAGGCGGAGCCTGGAACGACGTAGCTTATTGGTTATCTCCGGGAACCAGAAGATTTTTAGATCAGGATTCAGCTACGGCCAGTATTGGCTTCAGATGTGCCATGATCTCTGTGGGTAAGCCACAGTAAGAAATAGTTTAAGGAAATTTTTTAAAGACCTCTGAGAAATCAGGGGTCTTTTCATTTAAAGTGCTGCCGCAATGGTTAGAATAGAAAGCTCCTGACAGCCGGCTTTAAGTAATTCTAATCCGGCTACTTCCAATGTAGCTCCGGTAGTTAAGACGTCATCTACTAATGCTATTCTCTTGTTTTTGATTAAGTCGGGTTTTTCAACCTCAAAAACACCTTCCATATTTCTAAATCGTTTAAATCTCGACTTATTCGTTTGCGTTTCGGTAAAACTTACTCTTATAAGTGCTTCTTCGTTATAAGGTACTTGCAGGCTCTCTGACAATCCCTTCGCAAAACAATCCGCTTGATTATATCCACGTCGTTTTTTCTTTACGGGATGCAACGGTACACCAATAATCAAGTCAATTTCCTTATCAAAGTCATTGATTTTAAGCTCATTGCCAAACCATTTACCGAGATATACTGCCAGTTCAGTTTTATTTCTATACTTCAATTGATGAAGAATTCGCTGAACAGGTCCATTTTTAGTAAATTGTAAGAACGAATAAGTATTTTTGACAGGAATTTTGCCCCAGAACTTTTTAGACAAAATTTCTTTTGTAATATCATCAGGGGTAAATTTTGGTAAGTGAATATGACATGAAACACAAATATGATTTTCATATGGTGTTAATATATTTTCACAGGCCGCACAAATACGCGGAAAGAAAAGATCTTTGGCTAAATTAAGTGGATTCATTGAGAGAAATTTATGACTAAAAATACTGATAGTCAAGAAATTGAGGAAAATTGGAAGAAAGTGATGTCTTTCTTTGAACAGAGTGTTGGTAAAAAACCATCAGATCTGAAGGCTGTATTGTTTCTAATAGGTCTTCAGGAACTTGGTGAAGGACCTCAACATTTTACCAAAGAACAAAAACAAGATTTAATACATATTGCCACATGCAAAGTACTGAGTCAGGGTGGCTATTATACCCTTCTTGGTAAAGATGAAGAAGGGTGGCCACATTGGGAGCTGGTGAATAAACTACCTCCTTTTGACTTGTTTTCACAGGAAACTTTATTAAAACATTACGTAATACAATACTTTAAAACGGAAATAGGCCTACATATTTAATAATGAGAATTTTTACCTTTAACGTAAACGGAATAAGAGCTGCAATTAAGAAAGGATTATTGGAATGGCTTCAATCAGAAAGTCCTGATGTTCTGTGTCTTCAGGAGATTAAACTACATGAAACGGATCTTGTTCAGCCTGATTTTGAAGCTCTTGGCTATGAATGTTATTGGTATCCTGCACAAAAAAAGGGCTATAGCGGCGTGGCTATTCTGACAAAAGTGAGCCCGAAAAAAGTAGAATATGGAATGAATGTAGAGCTTTTTGATTTTGAAGGTCGCGTTATTTCTACAGAATTTGACCAATTCAAACTCATTTGTGCCTATTTTCCTTCCGGGACAACAGGAGATATCAGACAAGATATTAAAATGAGTTTTCTCAACGATATACAAGGTTATATTACTGAGCAAAAGAAGATTCACAAGAATATTTTGCTTTGCGGTGATGTAAACATTTGCCATAAAGCTATTGATATTCATAATCCGGTAAGTAATAAAAACAGTTCAGGTTTTTTGCCTGAAGAAAGAGAATGGGTAGGGCAGTTTCTTGATACTGGGTTTACTGATACCTTCAGACATTTTAACAACGAGCCCGATCATTATACGTGGTGGTCTTACAGAGCCGGAGCCAGAGGAAATAACAAGGGATGGCGTATAGATTACTTTTTTGCTTCTGAAGAAATGAACGATTTACTGACTGACTCAAAAATTCATCCGGATGTAGTTATGTCAGATCACTGTCCTGTTTCGTTAACATTGAAGACTTAATAAGCTTATTATGAGCAATTCCATAGATATTCTCAATGATAAAATTGAGGAATACAAAAGCAAGTATTATAAAAACCAGCTGATAAAGGGTCTCTTACTTTCTGTAGGCTTGGTGCTTTCGGCCTTCCTATTCGTTAATTTTATTGAGTATTTTGGTCGCTTTGGCAGTGTATTCAGAGGTTTACTGCTACTTATACTAATAGGTACGGCAGTTTATACGTTAGTTTTCCTAATTGGTAAGCCTTTGCTTTATTTCTTCAAATTGAAACAAGGTGTAAGCAATTCAGACGCTGCTCAGGATATTGGAAAATTCTTCCCTGAAATAGGTGATAAGTTACTCAATACATTACAGTTATCATCTACTGCCTCTAAAGATAATGCCTTATTATTGGCCAGTATCGAGCAAAAAAGCAGTAAGCTTAAGTTTTATCAATTCTCAGATGCCGTAAATCTGGGAGAGAATAAGAAATACTTGAAATATGCTTTACCGCCAGTTGTTGTTCTTTTGTTTATTTCTGCTATTTCTCCTTCGTTTTTCAAAAGCAGCGAACGCATAATAAATTTTCGTCAGGAGTTTGTAGAAGAAGCCCCTTTTGAATTTGTACTGGAAAACGAAAATTTGAATGCTTTCAGAAACGAAGATTTCAATCTAAAATTAAAATTAGAAGGAGATGCCATTCCTGATGAAGTATACCTGGTCTATAATGACAGAAGGTTCAGGATGAATTCAGTAGAAGGTGGAAGTTCTAATGAATATGAATATGTCTTTAACAAATTACAAAACAATGTCTCTTTCAATTTCCAAGCTTCTGGTTTTGATTCTGAAAAGCATGAAATTAGCCTTTTAAACAAGCCCGAGCTCCTTTCTTTTGATGTAATAGCCAATTACCCCAGTTATCTTAACAAAAAGGCTGAGAGGCTGCAAAACGTAGGAAATTTGATTGTTCCGGAGGGAACAAATCTTAAATGGATTTTTAAAACTCAATATGCCGACTCATTATCAGTAGTCTTTGATACGAAAACAGTCTCAAAAGCTGTAAGAAACAATAGCAATGAGTATTCGTTTGTTAAAAACCTAAGACAATCATCTGATTATCAAGTTATTATAAAAAATAATTTGGTCCAATCTGATCAAAGCATAGATTATTATATAAATGTTATTACCGATCAGTTTCCAAAAATTCAACTGGAGCAGATAAAAGACACCACGCTCTATAACTATATAGCTTTTGGTGGAAATATCTCTGATGACTATGGTTTCTCCGATTTTAAACTGAA
This sequence comes from Cytophagales bacterium, assembly GCA_024742395.1. GTDB lineage: Bacteria > Bacteroidota > Bacteroidia > Cytophagales > Spirosomataceae > Jiulongibacter. Next base: position 144,319 of record JANSYO010000002.1, on the reverse strand, counting down.
ATACAAAAAGAAAGGAGAGGAAAATAAAGATTATAAATCTGTGCCTATTGCTTTTAACAAAAGCCAGCTGTCTCAAACTTTCTTTCATCAGTTTGATCTTAATAAACTTGGCCTACAACAGGAAGACCAAATTGAGTACTATTTGGAACTATGGGACAATGATGGTGTCAACGGAGCCAAATCTGTTAAATCCTCTTTAATGACTTTTGGTTTACCTTCTACCGAGAAGTTTGATGAAGAAGTAGATAAGCAGATAGAGAATACTGAAGACAAAATGGAAGATCTTCTGAAGAAATCAAAAGATTTAAAGAAGAGCATGTCAGACCTTGATAAAACTCTAAAAACGAAAAAACAGATTGATTATCAAGATAAAAAGAAACTGGAAGACCTTCTGAAGAAACGTCAACAAATGATGGAAGACCTGCAAGAATTGCAAAAGCAATTCGACAAAATGCAGGAAAAGCAAAACAGATTTCAACAGCAGAGCCCTGAAACACAGCAAAAGATGGAGCAGTTACAACAAATGCTAAATGAGCTGATGAAAGATGAAGAAAGTGAACTCTTCAAACAGATGGAAGAAATGCTAGAGAAGAATGAAACTGATAAAATGATGGATCAGCTTCAAAAGATGAAAGATCAGGAAAGAAACCTGGACAGAGATATTGACCGTACTCTGAAGCTTTTCAAAAATATGCAGCTTAAACAGAAAGTTGAACAAGTCTCTAAAGAACTTGAAGAACTGGCTGAGAAACAAGAAAAATTAGCTGAGAAAACTGAACAAACTAAAAAAGAAGATAAGGCGGCTAATGAAGATCTTAAAAAAGAACAGGAAAAATTAGCTGAGAAATTTGAGGAGAAGAAAGATAAACTCAAAGAAATAGAAAAGCTAAGTAAAGAATTAAGAAAGGAAACAGATACCCAAAAAGAGAAGCAAGAAGAGATTTCTGAAGATCAGGAAAAAGCAGAGGAACAACTAAAAAATCAAGAGAATAAAGAGTCCTCTAAATCACAGAAAAAGGCGGCCAAAAATATGAAAGCCATGTCTCAGCAAATGAAGCAACAAATGCAATCTGCTGAAATGAAACAGCTAGATCTTGATATGGATGCCTTGCGTGCTATTCTTGAAAATCTTGTAACACTTTCATTTGATCAGGAAAAGCTGATGAAAGAATTTAAAGGTCTTTCAAAATCTGACCCGAGGTTTGTGGACCTATCCCAGAATCAGTTGAAACTTGTAGATGATGCCAAAGTAATAGAGGATAGTCTTTATTCCTTGGCTCAGCGTGTAATGCAAATCGAGAGCTTCGTTACCAAAGAAGTAACCCAAATGAAGAATAGCATGGATGAATCTATCGCCCTTTTGAAAGAACGTGACTTACCAAAAGCCTCTGCCAAACAGCAATTCTCAATGACCTCCATTAATAATCTTGCCTTACTATTGAGTGATACTTTTCAGCAGATGCAAGATATGATGGCCATGTCTATGCCGGGAAGCGGGAAAGGGGGGAAGTCAGGTAAGATGCCTATGCCAGGTGCTGGAGAATCACAACAAAAGCTAAATGAGAGAATGAAAGGGCTTGGAAAGGAATCTGGAAAGGGACAAAAAGGACTTTCGGAAGAACTAGCTAAAATAGCGGGGGAGCAAGCCAAAATCAGAAAACAATTGAAAGAAATGCAGGAGCAATTAAACGGCACCGAAATGGGTAAAAAACTAGGTGGTGAATTACAGCAATTGCAAAAACAAATGGATGATACAGAAAACGATCTTATAAATAAGCGGATAACTCCGGCATTATTTAAGCGTCAACAGAACATTGAAACAAGACTATTAGAAGCTGAAAAAGCTATCAAAGAACAGGAGTTAGATACGAAACGAAAATCAAAAACAGCCTTAGAATTCGAACGACCATCACCTCCATCTTTAGAAAACTTCATGAAAGAAAAGCAAAAACAGCAAGAATTAATCAGGACTACACCTCCTAATTTTACCCCATTTTATAAACAAGAAACAGATAATTACTTTAAGCGATTGAACTAACTATCTCTGTATTTTATAATAAATAGGCGGTTCAGAACACCGCCTATTTTAATTCTGTTCAAATAAATTAATGTTTCCACGTGAAACACTTAAAGCGAAAATAATAGAAGTTCCACGTGGAACACCAAAGAATATGTTTCCTAAATATGATGTAATAGTAGTAGGGGCAGGACACGCAGGATGCGAGGCCGCTCATGCTGCAGCTACAATGGGTTCAAAGGTTCTACTTGTTACTATGAACCTACAAACCATTGCACAAATGTCATGTAACCCAGCAATGGGTGGTGTGGCAAAAGGACAAATTGTACGCGAAATTGACGCCTTAGGCGGAATGTCAGGAATTGTATCTGATAAAACAATGATACAATTTAGAATGCTTAATAGATCAAAAGGACCCGCTATGTGGAGTCCGAGATGTCAAAGTGATCGATTTAGGTTTTCAGAAGAATGGAGATGGATACTCGAAGCAAATCCAAATATTGACTTCTGGCAAGAAATGGCAACAGGCCTAATAGTGGAAGATGGTAAAGCTATTGGTGTTAAAACCTCATTAGGACTTGAAATAAAAGCTAACGCTGTAGTGCTAACCAACGGAACATTCCTTAATGGACTTATTCATATTGGCGAAAAGAATTTTGGTGGCGGAAGGGCAGGAGAGAGAGCATCCATTGGAATTACAGCAGACTTGATAAATCTTGGATTTGAAGCCGGAAGAATGAAAACCGGTACACCACCAAGAGTCGATAAACGCTCCATTGATTTCTCAAAAATGGAAGAACAACTTGGTGATGATCAACCAGAGAAATTTTCCTACACAGATACCAAACCTCTTTCAAAGCAAAGAAGTTGTTGGATTACATACACCAATCAAGAAGTACACGATGAACTAAAAAAAGGCTTTGATAAATCGCCTATGTTTAACGGTAGAATAAGAGGACTTGGTCCAAGATACTGTCCTTCGGTTGAAGATAAAATAAACCGATTTGCAGATAAAGACCGTCATCAAATCTTCCTTGAACCGGAAGGATGGGATACAGTTGAAATGTATGTAAATGGCTTTTCAACTTCACTTCCAGAAGACATTCAATATGCCGCTATAAGAAAAATACCTGGCTTCGAAAATGTAAAAATGTTTCGTCCAGGTTATGCCATAGAGTATGACTACTTCCCACCTACACAATTAAAACAAAGTCTTGAAACGAAACCTGTTGCAAACTTATATTTTGCCGGTCAAATTAATGGCACCACTGGATATGAAGAAGCAGCTTCTCAAGGCTTAATGGCAGGTATTAATGCACACTTAAAATGTCACAATAAAGAGCCATTCATCTTAAAGAGAAACGAAGCCTATATCGGCGTACTTATTGATGACCTTATAAATAAAGGTACTGATGAACCGTATAGAATGTTTACTTCAAGAGCAGAGTTCAGAACCCTACTAAGGCAAGACAATGCAGATATAAGACTAACACCTAAAGCCCATGCTATAGGATTAGCCTCTCAAGAAAGAATGGATAAAGTTCTTTTAAAAAATCACCAAGCAGACGAAATATATACCTTTTTAGAAAAAAGTAAAATAGACCCTCAAGAGGCAAATGAGTTTTTAGAAAAAAATAAATCTTCCTTATTAAAAGAAAGAAGTACACTCTATAATCTTCTTAAAAGGCCTGAAATGAATATTAATCTATTAAAGGATCTTTCAAACGATTTATCAAACTACTTAAATACAATGCATCCCGCCTCCGTAGAACAGGCAGAAATTAAAGTTAAGTATGAAAGATACATAGAAAAAGAACTTCAAATGGCTGAAAAAATGAACAGATTAGAAGATCTCTCTATAAATCCTGAATTTGACTACCATAAACTAACTTCACTTTCCATTGAGGCTAGAAACAAACTTAGTCATATTAAACCTAGTACTTTAGGACAAGCATCTCGTATAAGTGGTGTTTCACCTGCTGATATTTCTGTATTAATGATATTTCTTGGAAGATAAACTTATCCAATGATTTACAAACCACAAATTTTCTATCTATTAATTATAGTACACTTTATAACAGGCTGTGCTCAATTTGTACCTCCAACAGGAGGACCTAAAGATGAAACAGCACCTGAATTAATTAAAGTTCTGCCCGAAAATCAAACGAAGAATTTTAAGGGGAATACGGTACTTATGGAATTTAATGAATTGATAGATGCCACTACCTTAAGGCAAGAATTAATTATTACGCCAGAACCGAATGGTACCTATAATTTGAAATCTAAGCCTTACGGTATAGAATTAAGATTTGATCAAGATTTTAATGATAGTACTACCTATACATTTAATTTTAGAAATGGAGTAAAAGATCTAAATGAAAAGAATCCTGCTGAAAACCTTAAACTCGTTTTTAGTACCGGCCCTTATATAGATTCTCTATCCATAAAAGGAAAAGTTAAAGATCTATGGACAAACCTTCCCGCAGATAAAGTGACCGTTGCCCTATTAGATATATCAAAACCGGATACCATTCCTTTACTTCTTCACAAACCCAATTACTTTTACAATACCGATACTACCGGTAACTATGAATTCGAAAACATAAAGTCTTCTATCTATAGATTGATTGCCTTTACTGATAAAAATTTGAATTTGATTTTCGATGAAGAATCAGAGCTATTTGGATTTTACCCAAATACAATAAAGCTCGATAGCAATATAAAACAAATTGACCTTAATGTCTATCCCTATAATATCTCACCACCTAAAATAAAGAGATCATTGTCAAGACAAACAAATTTTTCTGTAACGCTTAATAAAGATGTCAAAGATATTAAAGTTGAATTCATAGATGAATCTGATAGCCTTACTTATCAAATTAGGGACAAAGAATTGCTTTTTTTTAATCACCCTCCGCTATTAGATACAACATTAACTAAAATAATAGTTCTTGACTCCGTCGGAAATATTTTAGAACACGAACAAAAAGTTTACTTTAATCAAATATCAACAACTCGAAAAGACAATCCCCAAGTTTTACGAATCACTACTCCAAAAATACGAACTGGAACCAAAATCAAACTTCCTAATGAATATCTACTAAATTTTGAATACCCAATCACCAATTTAGATACATCAAAGATTGCGATAATATCAGATACAACTACGAATGAAAATTTTAAAACGACATGGCTCGATCCCTCACATACCCAATTAAAAATAGAAACCAAAGCTACAGCCAAAAGAGAAATTAAACTCCAAATAGAATCAGGTAGTATAAGTAACTATAGATCAGATACTAATAATACTTATACACTTATCAACACACTTTATCAACAAGATGAACTAGCATCCATATCCGGTTCATTTGATGAATTTTCCGGTAATAAGATAATACAAATTATAGATAGTCAAACTTATCAAATCATTGAGCAACAAAACTTTACAGACAATTTTAACTTTCCTTCAGTTATACCTGGTACCTATAGATTAAGGTTAATAGAAGATTCCAACAATAATGGTCAATGGGATACCGCCAAGTTTGAGGAAAATCTTACACCTGAAAGAATTAAAGTATCCAGCGGAAGTATAAAACTGAAAGCCAATTTTGAATTAACAGACGTTCAAATAAACTAATGTGAATAAGCCTGTAGATAACCATTAAAAAACGTTTATAACTGTGATGATAACTTGATTAAAACTTACCATTTAGCCTTTTCAACACCCCTTACTGGTGGAGTATTCACCCAAACCTTAAGTTTTACTCATTCTACACTTAACTTATTTACATCAAGATCTACAAAAAAATTGATTTAAATGGAAACAAAATGAATATGCAAACTAACGTGGATAATTAACTAAAAAGCTACAAATCAACGTTGTAAATGTGGAATAGAATTTGGTTTATACACAAGACAAAGAACAGTTAAAAACATTCGGTAAAAGCAATAGAATAAGAATTATTAATTCACCACAAATCCACAGAGATAACAGTTAATAACAATAAATAAATAATATTCTTATTTTTAATATTATATGAGAAAGCTGGGCATAATAATAATAGTACTTTTGGTTTCGGTTGGAGTTCGGGCACAGAACGTAGAACTGGCGAATGAATACTTTTCTCAAGGTGAATATGAAAAGGCTGTTGAGCTTTATCAAAGACTAAGTAAAAAGAAAGAAAATAGTAGATCTATACACACAAATTACCTTGATGCACTGCTTAGACTTAGAAATTATAATGAGGCCGAAAAATTTCTACTACAGGAAATTAAGGACTTTGATCAGCTGATAACTTATAAGGCAGAATTGGCCTATTTATATGAGATGTCTGAGCAGCAAGATAAGGCAGACATTGCTTACAGAAAGTTAATGGAAGAGGCTTCTGAAAAAGATGCGTATGTTTATCAATTGCAATCATTTTTCTATGAAACCAATAAAATGGAAATGCTCATTGAATTATTATTAAAGTCAAGAGAGCAATCCAAATCTTTGGATAAACATAATATTCAATTAGCGAGAGCCTATTTGTATGCCGGCAAGAAGAAAGAAATGCTGGAAGAAGTATTTAGTTATGGTGTTTCACATCCCGGATCTGATTATGTGCAAAGAACGATTCAGGACAATATCAAAGACGAAAAGGAAATTGAGATGTTGGAACGTCTCATTTACACAAAAATTCAGGAAAATCCGGAGGAAATATTTTACAACGAAATACTCATTTGGCATTTTATTCAGCAAAAGCAGTTTGGAAGAGGTTTTACTCAGGCCAGAGCTTTAGACAGAAGACTGAATCAGGGAGGTAGTCAAATATATCAACTGGCTAGTTTGGCCTATCAAAACGATCAGTTTCGTGATGCAGCAAGAATGTTTCAGTACATTATGACGGAGTATCCTCAAGGAGACTATTATGCGTACGCCAGACGCATGAATATACAATGCAGAGAGCAAGTGGTCAAAAATACTTTTCCGGTCAGTAGAGAGGATATTACAGAGCTTATTGAGCAATATGAATTATTATTACAGGATTTGGGGAAAACCCAACAGACCTTGGATGCTTTAAGAAACATGGCTTTACTTGAAGCATTTTACCTTGAAAACCATGATAAAGCAATCTCCATTCTAAATGAGGCCATTGCAATTGCCGGTTCTAACATCAGATTTAAGGATCAATGCAAACTTGATATGGGAGATATCTACATCTTAAAGGATGAGCCTTGGGAAGCCATATTACTCTATATGCAGGTAGAAAAATCTCAGAAGGAAGACGCACTGGGAGAAACGGCTAAATTGAAGAATGCTAAACTTCATTATTATACCGGTGAGTTTGAACTGGCGAAAGAAATTTTAGACATTCTCAAAAAGGCAACTACACGTGAGATAGCCAACGATGCTATGCAATTGAGTCTTCTTATTCAGGATAACTTAGGTTTAGATACGACAGATGCAGCAATGAAAGCCTATGCTTCAGTAGATTTAATGCTATTTCAAAATAGAAATACCATAGCTCTTCAACAATTAGATTCTATTTATCAGGAGTATAAATCGCATAGTTTAGCAGATGAAATTTTGTGGCTAAGGGCCAATACGCATTATAAACTCGATCATCTTTCAGAAGCAATTGCCGATCTTAATCTGGTTTTGGATAACTACAAATATGATATTCTTGCTGATGACGCTCTCTATTTACTTGCCAGAATACAAGAAGTGAATAAAGGAGACAAAACCAAAGCGATGGAACTTTACAGACAGCTTCTTCAGGACTTTCCAGGTAGTATATATGGTGCAGATGCCCGTAAGAAATTCAGAGAATTACGAGGCGATTTTGTCTTTTAAAACAATTGTAAAAGCTCATGTTTCCACGTGGAATGTGGTTTTGACCTATTTTTATACTAAAATCCAAACCTACTGCGTTTGATTGGTGCATTCTAAAACAGAACATTAATGGCATTTCTACAAAGAGGCTTAGTATTCGGTTTACTTTTATCTGTTTCAACCGTTTCGGCTCAGGATCAAATAACCTTTGCCTGCAGTTATACTTCAGAAAAAATCAACGAAAAATCTATATGTGATATGTTGGGATACAGGACACGTCCTGAAGCACAAAAAGCAGTGGAAAGTATCGTGAGCCGTTCAGGTTTAAAACAGAATTTCTATGTGATGGAATGTCCGAATATAGATAACTGTTTTGCAGCCACAAGAAATGGTGAAAGACTAATAGTGTACGATGGCAGCTTTATGCGAAGAGTAAATAATCTTGCACAATCTGACTGGGGTGCAATGAGTGTTTTAGCTCATGAAATTGGGCATCATTTGCAAGGTCATACACTTAAGCCAGGAGGCTCAGATCCTAGTAGAGAGCTTGAAGCCGACGAATTTTCTGGTTTTGTCATGTATCAGATGGGAGCAAGCCTGGAAGAGGCTCAATCTGCCATATGGAAATTAACTACAGATTATGATACGGGTAGTCACCCACCAAGAAGAAAAAGATTGGCTGCTATAAAAACAGGGTATGATAAAGCAGAAGCATTATACCCAAGAATTGGAAACACTTTAGATAAAAGCACAGAAGCACGAAACACCCCTGAACCAGAAAAACCAAGAGTTGAAGTAACTAGACCAGTGGTAAAAGAAATTCCAACAGTTACCAAGGTAAGAACAGGATGTATTGAAGGGAATTGTAGCAATGGCTTTGGCGTTGCGGTCAATAGAAAAACCTTGGAAAAATATGCTGGAAACTGGAGAAATGGCCGAAGAGCAGGCTACGGTATAGAATTCTATAAAGACGGAAGAAAAAAGTATGAAGGTGACTTTTCAGGCAGTGATTACCACGGCTATGGTACCTATTTTTTCACCAATGGGGATAAGTATGTGGGCAAGTTTAAAAATAATGTCATGAACGACGATAAAGCGGTTTACTATTACAGAAATGGGGATCGTTTGATAGTAAAATATGAAAATGGGAAAAAGGAAGGAAGGGCCAGAATAATCTATTACGGGGGAACTCAGGGAACTCTGTTTTTTGAGAATGACCGCGAAATCTAATTTCCGACTTGTGTGCGATTCACTACACCGAAAATGATCGGTAAACCTCCGACTGATTGAATCTGTGACAAGATGTCGGTTTAAATTAAAGTCTGTGCCATTCATAGGTGCAGACTTTCTTTATATATTTGCCCTCTATTTCAAACCAAAAAAACAAGCGTATGTCTTGGTTTAGACGGAAATCAAAAGGAATAAATACACCCACTGAGCTCAAAAGAGAAGCTCCTGATGGTCTATGGCACCAGTGTTCAGAATGTAAGCAGGTAATGCATACACGAGAACACAAAAGCAATGCGTATACATGCCTGCACTGTAATTACCACGACAAGATAGGATCTGAAGCTTATTTTCAGTTGCTCTTTGACGACGGTCAATTTACAGAGATGGATGCAGAAATGCGTTCTGCAGACCCTTTAGAGTTTGTAGATACAAAAGCCTATCCAGACAGGATTAAGAGCACAGAAAAGAAATCTGGACTTAAAGACGCATGCCGTACGGCTGAAGGGAAAATGCACGGGAAATTAATCACCATTTGCTGTATGGATTTCGGCTTTATTGGTGGTTCAATGGGTTCTGTAGTAGGTGAAAAAATTGCCAGAGGAATAGATAATTCTTTAAAGAAGAAAATTCCTTTTCTTATGATTTCAAAATCTGGTGGAGCCAGAATGATGGAAGCCGGTTATTCATTAATGCAAATGGCAAAAACGTCAGCTAAATTAGCGTTGCTTGATGAAGCCAAAATACCTTATGTATCTTTAATGACTGATCCCACCACTGGTGGAGTAACTGCTTCTTTTGCTATGCTGGGCGATTGGAATATTGCTGAGCCAGGTTCATTAATAGGTTTTGCTGGTCCTAGAATCATCAAAGAAACCATAGGAAAGGATTTGCCTGAAAATTTTCAAACGGCTGAATTTATCCTTGAACATGGCTTCCTTGATTTTATTGTAGACAGAAAAGATTTGAAAGACAAGCTTGCCAGCTTATTGAAGATGGTTTATGCCTAACTTTCGTAAGGAATATTATCAATGATGTGTTGAAGGGCGGTAATACGCCCTTCGGTTTTTCTATTAGCTTCTACAATTATCCAAGGGGCGTTTGCTGTGTCTGTCAGTTCAAACATCTTCTTTTTATACTGAGTGTATTTATCCCAAAGTTCTTGTGCTCTAAGGTCTACAGGGGTAATTTTCCATTTTTTAAGCGGATCTGAGATGATTTCATCAAAACGCTCTTTCTGTTCTTCTTTGGTAATGGAAAAATACAGCTTGATTAAATAGGTGTCTGATGATTGAATCATTTTCTCAAAGTCATTTACATGACTCATGAATGTTTCATGTTCTTCTTCGGTGCAAAAACCATTAACAGGTTCTACTACAGCCCTATTGTACCAGCTTCGATCAAAAAAGACAATTTCTCCAGGTCTGGGAAGGTGGTTTACGTAACGCTGAAAGTACCATTGACCATCTTCTTCTTCTGAAGGTTTTGGTAAGGCTACTACTCTGTACATTCTAGGATTAATATAGGCCGTTATTCGTCTGATGGCCCCACCTTTACCGGCAGCATCTCTTCCTTCAAAAATGACAATGACTTTCTTATTGTTTTCTATAACCCAGTTTTGCAGATCTATTAATTTGACTTGCAGATCTCTCAATTTTTCATCGTACTCTGCCAGTCGCAAAGCCCTTTCCACATTCGTTTTCTTTTCAGCAAATAGCCTTCTTAATCCATCTTTAGAGTTTAAAAGCTCTATTTGTCTTTCACTTAGATTTAAATTCTTCATCCTTTTTGTTAAATATCTATTTGCTCTGCACTTCTGAAATACCTCACAATCACGTTCGGATCGGGTAGGAGTCTTGTTTCAGCAATTTTGCTACTTCTTTTGTATTCAAAACGAGACAATACATGTCTAATACTTTCTAATCTTGCCGTTTTTTTACTGTTAGTTTTTACAATGATCCAGGGACTGAAAGCCGTATGTGTTTTAGAAAACATTTGCTCTTTAAAATGTGTATATCTGTCCCAAAGCTCTTGACCCTTCATATCAACAGGGCTAAACTTCCATACTTTTAAGGGATTTTGAATTCGAGAATCAAAACGCTTTTTCTGTTCTTCTTTGGAAATTGAAAACCAGAATTTAATCAATATAACTCCGTCTTCGTACAGCATATGTTCAAACTCCGGAACTTGTATCATGAAGCGTTTATATTGCTCGTCATTACAAAAGCCCATGACAGGTTCCACCACCGCTCTATTGTACCAGCTTCTGTCAAAAAAGACAATTTCACCAGGATTAGGAAGCTCTTTGATGTATCGTCTGAAATACCATTGTCCTTTCTCAATTTCTGTGGGTTTGTTCAATGCTACCACCCGCATAGATCGCGGATTTAAATGCTCTGTAAAACGCTTGATGCTTCCTCCTTTTCCGGCAGCATCGCGGCCTTCAAACAATATAGCGACTCTTAATTTGTTTTCTGTAACCCAATGCTGCAGATCCACAAGTTCTGCCTGAAGTAGTTTTAATTCTTCTTCGTATTGTTGCTTTTTTAAGGTTTTACTTATCGATATGCCTTTTTCTTTAGCTATCTTAATTAAACCGGAGCGGGTTCTTACTCTTTGAAAGTCTTCCAGACTATAGGTTGGTGTATCCATTGAATGCTTCTTAAGAAGTGATTGGGCTGAATATAGGAATGATTTTTTTACATTAAAAAAAGAATAAGCATATAGAACCCGAAAAGCTCTTCATTGTTAAAGTAATCAATGAAGTAAGAAGAAATTATGACTATAGAAACGATAAACCCAGCGACGAATCAAGTAATAGCCAGCTATCAACAATTGACAGATAAAGAAGCGGCAGAAAACCTTATTAGAGCTGAAAAGGCTTTTTTGAAGTGGAAATGGACCTCTATTTCTGAAAGGCGGATCTTAATGAATAAGGCAGCGGATGTACTTCAAGAAAATAAAGAAAAATATGCCAAAGTAATTACCATTGAGATGGGTAAGACTTTGAAATCATCCATAGCAGAAGTTGAAAAATGTGCCTTAGTCTGTCGGTATTATGCCGACAACACTGAAAAATTTCTGGAAGATGAGTTTATTGAAACAGATGCCTCCAAGAGTTACGTGACGTACAGACCCTTAGGGGTAGTATTGGCTGTAATGCCTTGGAATTTTCCTTTTTGGCAGGTTTTTAGGTTCGCGGCCCCTGCTCTCATGGCAGGTAATGCGGGTGTTCTGAAGCATGCTTCAAATGTTCCACACTGTGGAGAGCTTATTCAGGAGGTTTTTGAAGAAGCAGGATTTCCAAAAAACTTGTTCATAAATGTGTGTATAAGTGGAAATCAGGTGGAAAAGCTGATTGAAAACCCAATGATCAAGGCGGTAACGCTGACAGGTAGTGAAAAAGCAGGATCAGCAGTGGCTTCAAAGGCTGCTGAGCATATAAAAAAGGCTGTCTTAGAATTGGGGGGTTCAGATGCGTATCTTATTTTGGAAGATGCAGATTTAAAGCTTGCATCTAAACTTTGTACAGAAAGCAGGCTTTTGAATAGCGGACAGAGCTGCATTGGAGCTAAAAGGTTTATAGTTCTGGAAGAAGTGTACGATGAATTCCTTTCTTTGTTTATAAAAGAAATGGCGTCAGCTAGAATGGGAGATCCCAGCCACAAAGACACTACATTAGCCCCAATGGCTAGAACTGATCTGAGAGATGAACTGCATAAGCAAGTGGAAGAAAGTGTCTCAAAGGGTGCAGAAATAGCTTTAGGAGGAGAAATTCCTGAAATAGAAGGTGCTTATTATCCTGCAACAATACTGGTGAATGTAAAACCTGGAATGCCCGCATATGAAGATGAGTTATTTGGTCCGGTTGCCACGGTTATAAAAGTGAAAAATGAAGAACAGGCAATTTTGGTAGCTAATGATTCAAAATTCGGCTTAGGAAGTGGTGTTTTTACCAGCGATTTGGAACGTGGAGAAAGAATAGCCAAATATGAACTGGAAGCAGGTTCTTCTTTTGTTAATCAATATGTTAAATCAGATCCCAGATTACCTTTTGGTGGTATTAAAACCAGTGGTTTTGGTAGAGAACTCTCTCATCATGGTATAAAAGAATTTATGAATGCTAAAACGGTTTACATCGCATGAAAATAGTTATCCTCTTTGCTGTCCTGTGTGGCGTATTTTTTCCGAATCAAAAAACCTATAGTTTAAATGATTTTAAATGGAAGAACCGATTACTTATAATTTCTGGTACTGAAACAGGAAAAATTGAGAGACAATGGACAGAACTTGTCAAAAACATCCAATCAAACAATGATCGTAAACTGTTAGTTTTCAAACCTAAGGGAGATTACCTTATAAATCAATATGATCAATTGCTTAATTATAAGAACGATGCCACAGAGTTTTCTATTTCTTTGATAGGTTTAGATGGAAGTGAAAAGTTAAAAAAATGGGAATTTACATACACGGAATATATCCATCAACTAATTGATTCCATGCCTATGCGAATGAATGAAATAAAGAGCAGACGACATTAGTTTTCAAAAACCAGATTGGACATTTCACCTTTAAATAAGCCAGAAGGACTTCAAGTATTAATCCTATTCCGGTGGAGATATTTCTGATGTTTTTGAATTAGAAACAATTAAGGGTCGTTTTATCATTAAAACACAAACTCAACGAACATCCTTTTGTTTAAGCCACGGGATTAATGATAATTAGGAAGAGTAAATCTTTCTTTAATCTTAAGGCGATTTCAGTTAGTAAATTTGATATCTTAGGTATTCTTATTATTCGTTAGAAAAACTATCCGACACAAAACACTTTAACCTGTTAGGTTTGGGTTTTATGGGCTCTGCTTAAGGACTTTGAAGTCATATTTTAAATAAAGCTATCAAGAAATGCTTGATTAGGAACTGCTTCCAAATTCTTAAAAGACTTAGGAGAAACACCAGAAGAATATATCTCATCCATTCTTTGAAGAGAATCCGATAAAATGACTTTGTTTTCGTCATTCATTTTTGCATGTATTGATTGATATATTGCTTTAACAGCTCCTAGAATAAACCCATTACCTGAGTAATAATTTAAGGGTACTTTGAAAATGATGATTCTTGAGGTTGAATTTACATATCTTAAAGTAGCACGAATGCTACTTGTTTCTAAATTAGATTGATCCAAATTCCTTGTTTCGTAAGTTTCATGTGGAATATCTTGCAGATATTGAAATATCAATTGAAACTCTTTTTCGTCTTTGCAAATATTGAGTGCCTTAGCGAAAAAGTGTAAGCATAGCTTGATATATTCTGCTTCGTTAACTGCTGGATGTTTTTCTTCAAAAATCACTTTTGAGTTTCCAGAATTGTCTTGATAGACTGTAGCGATCAAACTTATAACCTTTTTTGATCGAATATAGAAAACTATGCCAATGAGTGATATAACCAGAAATATTATGAATGAATAATTTCCCATTTTGTGTTTTTTATTTTATTCTGAAAACCCATTTTCAAGTCCAAATACTTCAGAAAAAGTAATGGTGTTTTTTACAAAGTTGTTAGTTGAAGGCATTAGATGATATTCGGCTATTTTTGTTTCAAAATTGAAACTTATTTTATAGTCAAAGTAATATAAATTCTCAGTCGAACCTTCAACTTGTTTTTTATTATCGACATCCATTTTGAAGGTTTGAGACTGCATTTTTAGTCTAAATAATCCACTGTGGGTGAGATTAATAAGGTTTTTAATTTTGTTTTCAGATTTGTTTAGAATTTTTAGCATTGCACCGTACTTAACCTCATCTGATGAATCAGGTTTTGTAAAGCCGGAAAACTTAAATCTGAAATAAAAAATATATTCTTCTACTTCTGGTATGGTAAAGTAGAAAATCTCCTTTTCAGCAAAAAGTTCTATCATCTTGGTAAGGGTTAAATTATTTTTTGTTAAACAGTTCAAGAAAATAAACCAAAATTAATACAAATTGACCTGTAATTAACCAAGAGGCAAACGCTAAAATTAGTGTCGCACCGATAAGAATTAAAAGTCTGATAATAACCGAATCAAAATTTTGATTCTCATTAAAAAATCACTTAAAACTCAACAGAACCATGTAAGATAAAGCTACCCCATAGAGCCCAAAAGAATTCAATTATTTTATCAATCATATAAAAGCTCAGAATAGTTGTTTTAGGAACGAATTTTAAGTTATGAATACTTCGGAAACTTTTCAAACTCTGGTCTACGCTTCTCCAAGAATGCATCTCGGCCTTCCTTAGCTTCATCAGTCATATAACCTAATCTTGTAGCTTCACCGGCAAAAATTTGTTGTCCTACTAAGCCATCATCTATCATATTGAATGAATATTTTAACATTCTGATAGCCATGGGGCTCTTTTCTAATATTTCTTGTGCCCACTGAAAGGCTGTATCTTCTAATTCTTCATGCGGAATCACTGCATTAACCATTCCCATATCAAATGCTTCCTGAGCCGAATAATTTCTACCTAAAAAGAAGATTTCACGTGCTCTTTTTTGACCTACTTGTCGAGCTAAATAGGCTGAACCATATCCTGCATCATAACTGGCTACATTGGCGTCAGTTTGCTTAAAAATGGCATGTTCTTTACTTGCCAGGCTCATATCACATACCACATGTAGACTATGACCACCACCTACGGCCCATCCGGGTACTACACAAATAACGGGCTTGCTCATAAATCGAATCTGACGTTGAACATCCAGGATGTTTAGTCTACCTACACCTACTTCATCTTTATAGCCGTCTTTGCCTCTGGCATTTTGATCACCCCCACTACAGAAAGCCCAGCCACCATCTTTTTTCGATGGTCCTTCACCAGAAAGTAAAACAACCCCGACCTGACCATCGTTTCGTGCATCTTCAAAAGCATCTATGAGTTCAAAGACCGTTTTTGGTCTGAAAGCATTTCTGACTTCAGGTCTGTTAAAGGCTATTCTGGCTACACCATCGGCCTTTTTATAGGTGATGTCTTCGTATTCTTTAGCTGTGATCCAGTTAGGTGTTGGCATATTTGATTTCTTTCTTTTTGAATGTCCAAAAATACGTTAATTCTTTTAGAGAATTTGTCTTAACAATAAATCCCGGAAGCACCGGGATTTATAAACAACCTGAATGTCCTTTTGTTTCTTAATCACTAATTCTGGCTTTGGTACTATCTATTACGGCATCAAACATACTGACTCCCGAAACTCCAAAGAAACCAATTGCCTTTTTCTCAGAGGCTGAATTCAAATTAAAGATATTGGTTGGAATATTAGCTGGTGGAGTAGCGAAGATTCCGCCGCTAGACGATTCCTGACGCACCTGAAGTAAATAATAATATGCGTCAGGAGTGGTACTCCAGAGCTCCACATGAATGGAATCTCCATGCACGTATAAACCATCATTGATAGATTGACGAACAGGTAGGATAAAAATCAGTCCGTCCGTACCACTACCCGGGGTAAAACCTGCATCGTATGCTATAGATATCAGCGTTGGGTCATTGATAAGTTCTCCATTTTTTTTGGTTCTTATCCAGTAAGTATCGCCTTCTCCGGCAGGTTCATTGGCATAAAATTCTGCGAAGTACCCTTCTGTCGCAGCACTGTCATCTGGGGCAAATGGAAACTCAAAATACTCATAACTCAATGAGTCAATAGGAGGGACTCTGTTTAATTTAGAAACAGCAGCATAGGCTTCTCCTTCATATTCTATATACAAGGCATACTGTCCATTTTCTTTAAGAAAACCAGTTTCTTCTTTTGGTAGCAAATACTCTCCTGAATTATCTATTTCAAGCAATACGTGACTGGTGCTATCTTCTTCAAAGACGATAACATTCGCCCCGGTTGCAGGTTTCGGATCTGAATTGTCAAAATAGCCCTGGGAAAGGGTCAATTTGATTATTTGATCCTCATATTTTGATGTTAACCAACCGTCTACTACCAATTGCTCTACACCGTCTTGTACTTTGAGTTCAATGACATCTTCGCAAGATGATAGAGCAAAAACCGATATAAATATGAATGAACTATAAAAAAGCTTTTTCATTGAATTAAAATTTGAAATTATAAGTAACAGCAGGTAGGATAGACGCAAATACAGAGTATCTGACAGCTTCTGTCATGGCAAAATTGTCTTCATTTTGTCGAACGTATACTGAGAACGGGTTTCGGCGGTTATAAACATTATACACAGAAAACACCCATTCACTTTCTCCTTTCTTAAAGAAGGCGTGTTTGTTTTTGCGAGTTGCGGCTACATCGAGACGATGAGATGCAGGAATTCGATAAGTATTCCGTGTATCGTAATAGTTGTGCGGCAAAGCTATCCCTTGCCAGAGAAACTTATTTGTAGGAAATGAAGCCGGAGTACCAGAAGAGAAATTAAAAGTAGCCGAATATGTCCACTTTTTATCGGTGTCATATATGCTCACCAATGAAAGATTATGCATTTTATCTATCCTTGCAGGAAACCAATCGTCATTATTGAGTCCTTCCACTAGGCGTTCGGTTCGTGCTAAAGTGTAACTTACCCATCCATTAAATTTACCTTTGTTCTTTTTCAAATAGAATTCTGCACCATAAGCCCTACCGTCACCAGCAAGCAAGTCGGCTTCTACTGCTGGGTTTAATAACAAGTCAGCATTTCTCACGTAATCTATCTGATTGTATAACTTCTTATAGTATACTTCTACTGAAGCTTCGTAAGTATTACTATCAAAATTTCTAAAATAACCCATTGCTATTTGATCACTTAGCTGTGGTTTAATGTTATTGCTGCTGGGAGTCCATACATCTAAAGGAGATGAGGCAGTGGTATTGGATAACAGATGCACATATTGAGCTAAGCGATTATAACTTAATTTTAGTGAGCTGCTTCCACCTAAACTTACATTGGCCGAAAATCTTGGTTCCCAATTGCCGTATTGTTGAATAAGCTCGCCAGATTCTACCGCTTCTATATCAGCAACATTTTTACGTTCGCCTGGCTCCACGCCCTCAGTGCTTAATGTTATCTTATTCCCTTTTCCTATGTATCGATAGTCTGAGTAACGGATACCATATTGTAGAGATATTCGGTCTGTCAGTTTCTGTTCATTTCCAATGTAAACTCCAGACTCAACTGCATATTTATCAGGTAGTCCAATACTTCTTGTTTCACCACCAGATACAGCTTCGGCTTGTCCGGGATTAAAGCGATAATAGATACTTTGACCACCAAAAGATAAGGTGTTTTTTGTATTCAAATAATACTGAAAATCGGGCTTTATGCTATAATTCTCGATATTAGATTCCCACCGGAAAGAATCCTGATCGTTTTCATTGCTAAGGTCAGAGTCTATCAAATAGTCGTATTTACTATAAAAAACAGTTGTATTCATGAATAATTTGTCATTGAATACATGGTTCCAGCGAAGGGAAGTAGTGGAATTTCCCCAGTTAAAGCCAAAGTCAGCACCAAATACATCTTTACCGAAGTAGCCACTCAGGAAGACGGTATTTTTATTATTGATTTTATAATTGCCTTTGGCGGTGAAATCATAAAAGAAAAAACGTGAATCTTTCAGATCGCCTTTAAGAAATGGTTTGGCTAAAACATCTATATAAGATCGTCTAAGAGCTACAATAAAGGAGCCTTTTTCTTTTAGAAAGGGACGTTCATAGGCAAATCGAGAAAAAATAGTCCCCAAACCACCGGAAAATTCTGGCTTTTTTGAATTTCCCTCCTTCATTCTAACATCCAGAATGGAAGAAACCCTGCCTCCATAATTTGAAGGAATACCCCCTTTGATTAGTTTGACATCTTTGACTGCATCTGGATTAAAAACGGAAAAGAAACCAAAAAGGTGGGAAGAGTTGTATACAGGTGCTTCGTCAAGCAGGACAAGGTTTTGGTCAATTCCGCCACCCCGAACATTGAAACCGGAAGCTCCTTCACCTACAGAGCTTACACCGGGAAGGTATTGTATACTTCTAATAACATCTACCTCTCCTAGAAATGCCGGCATTTTCTTAATGGTCTTCATTTCTACTTTATTTACCGACATTTCAAGACTTTTGACGTTGGCGTCTTCACGTTGGGCTTTTACCACCACTTCCTGAAGTACGGAGGCCTCATCAGTCATTTCAAAATCCATTTTTTGAGAGCCATCCAACTCAATAATTTTTTCTAATGGAGAGTACCCGATAGAGGTAAGAACTAAAGTATATCTACCAGAGGGAATGGAAATAGAATAAAAACCATAGGCATTTGTTTGGGTTCCGGTTTTAAGCTCTTTGACATAAATACTGGCCCCAATCATTCCTTCACCATTTGAGGCGTCTCTGACATAACCGCTGAGACTCGATTCCTGGGCCAATAAATTGTAGCTACTTGCTAGTAGCAAAAGAATAAATAATCGTATTTTCATATAATAGCTTTGAACATGTGTCTGTCAATGATGTTATTTTAACGACGAAGGTTGTGTAAAGGTTTAAAGTACATTGTGGCTTTTTGTCGAAAGGTCTATTTTAAGGATAGATGTGCAAAAACAATTATTAAAATATTTTAATAAGGTAAATTGTGAAACTAAATAAATTAATAATATATTTGGCCAATTTATACTGTTAATCATACCCTAAGAATGATACAAAAGGAACAAATAATTCGTGAACCCATTGCTTATGAGAAGATTGCAACAAGAATCTACTCAGATTCTGCTGCTGCTTCTAAATCTGTGGCTGTGGAGATAGCAGAACTTATTAAGAAAAAGCAAAAAGAAGGTAAGCCGGCGGTTTTAGGTTTGGCTACCGGATCATCTCCTAAGACGGTTTATGCCGAGCTAATCAGAATGCATAAAGAGGAGGGTCTGAGTTTTAAGAACGTTATTTCTTTTAATTTGGATGAATATTATCCAATGGAACCAGATGCCATTCAAAGTTACTGGCGTTTCATGAAGGAACAGTTGTTTAATCATGTAGATATTCCTGAAGGAAACTACCATATTCCTGATGGTACAGTGTCTCCTCAAATGCTCGCAGAACATTGCGAACAATATGAAGCGATGATTGACGAGGCAGGAGGACTTGATTTTCAATTGTTGGGAATCGGAGGAAATGGGCATATAGGCTTTAACGAACCCGGTTCACATGAAAATTCAAGGACTCGTTTAATGATGCTTGATCATTCGACAAGAGCTGCAGCCAAAAGTGATTTTGGGGGTGAATTAACCAAGGTGCCTAAAAAGGCAATAACCATGGGTATTTCAAAAATATTGGCGGCTAAAAGGGTAGTGTTATTGGCCTGGGGGGAAAGAAAAGCACCGAAAATTGCAGATGCCGTAGAAGGAATGGTTTCTGAACAGAATCCGGCATCTTATCTTCAGCAGCACCCAAACGCTCTATTTGTAGTAGATGAAGCCGCAGCTTCTGATTTGATCAGAATGAAATCACCATGGCTCGTTGAAGATGTGGAATGGACACCTCAAATGACCAAGAAGGCGGTAACTAGTCTTTCTCTTAGCTTAGGTAAACCAATTCTTAAACTGACTAATAAGGACTATAATGATAATGGTTTAAGTGATCTGTTGGCTCAGCACGGTCAGTCATATGACATAAACATTGAGATTTTCAATCATTTACAAAACACCATTACTGGTTGGCCGGGAGGTAAACCTAATGCCGATGACGTTCACAGACCAGAGAGGGCTCTTCCGGAAAGCAAACGCTGCCTGATTTTTAGTCCTCACCCAGATGATGATATCATTTCAATGGGAGGTACTTTCCAACGATTGGTAGATCAGGGACATGACGTACATGTGGCTTATCAAACCTCTGGTAACATTGCAGTTTCTGACGAGGAAGCACATCGATTCCTGGAGTTTGTTATTGATTATAACGCAAAGTTTGGCGTAGAAAGCGATAAAACGCTGGCCACGTATAAGCGAGCAATAGAGTATCTGGATAATAAAAAGGATAGTGAAATTGATAGTGAGGAGGTACGAAACGTAAAAGGTTTGATACGAAGAGGGGAGGCTAAAGCTACTTGTAGGTTTGTAGGCATTCCACCGGAAAACGTTCATTTTCTTGATATGCCTTTTTATGAGACAGGTAAAGTACAGAAAAATCCAATTGGCGATAAAGACATTGAAGTGGTGATTGATGTCATAGAAAAAGTAAAGCCACATCAAATTTATGCAGCAGGTGATTTAGCAGATCCACATGGTACACACAAGGTTTGTTTAGATGCCATTTTTGCTGCTCTTAAAAAACTTAAACCTAAGAATTTCATGAAAGATTGTTGGGTTTGGTTATACAGAGGAGCATGGGCAGAGTGGGATATCCACGAAATTCAAATGGCTGTTCCGATGAGTCCAGATCAGGTTCTGGATAAGAGAATGGGTATTTTCAAACATCAATCTCAAAAAGATGGGGTGGTATTTCAAGGAACAGATTCAAGAGAATTCTGGCAAAGAGCCGAAGAAAGAAATGAAGGTACTGCCAATCTATATAATCAATTAGGCTTAGCTGAATATCAAGCTATGGAGGCTTTTGTTCGGTACTATTTTTAGATTTAATTTTCATATTAGTAGGGTGCATTTAATAAAACTCGTGTAATTTTTTTGTTACCGTTAAATAAAATTATTACGTTTATATACTATTTGATTTTGGTATTAAATCACAATTAAATATAACTAACCCTAGAATAACACGTTATTATTTTGAATCTATACCACGAACAAAATTAAACGTGCCTTACTGATATGAAAAAAAGAAATGTAAACCTGTTAATGGTGGTCCAGTGGCTGATCTTTATGCCTTTA
Organism: Cytophagales bacterium; assembly: GCA_024742395.1. Lineage (GTDB taxonomy): Bacteria > Bacteroidota > Bacteroidia > Cytophagales > Spirosomataceae > Jiulongibacter. The sequence goes on along the minus strand of JANSYO010000002.1, from coordinate 122,436 downwards.
TTACTACCAATGGCGGCAATAGCCGGAGCTGTAGAAGGAATTAAAAAGACCTTTGATCAGGCCAATGCCGATATCTTTGATCTCGATCTCGATTCCCAAAACAATGAATTAGTGTAAGAACTTCATTGTTTCATCTTTTATTTCTTCATTGTCGAGTTGTAGAAACTCTTCCCAAAACGCATCTTCGGGTACAGCTGCTTTGCAAAGTACGGGCTCCTTTTTTATTGGATGCATAAAGTATACTCTACGCGAATGAAGATTAATGGAGCCATCCTTGTTGGGTCTGTCGTAACCATACTTTATATCACCTCTGATAGGGCAGCCCATAGCGGCTAATTGGACCCTGATTTGGTGCGAGCGGCCCGTAATGGGTTCTACTTCTATTAAGTGGTGCTTGTTAATGCTCCCGATGTAGCGATAATGTAGCTCGGCTTTCTGACCATTTTCTACTTCATGGTCGTAAGCTGTTACAAGATTTTTTGAACCATCCTTTACAAGCCAGTGAGTTAATTTCCCTTTTTTCACCTTTGGTTTTCTTTTCGTAATGGCCCAATAGGTTTTCTGAATATCCCTTTTTTTGAAAAGTGCATTCATTCTTTCCAGGCCTTTAGAGGTGCGGGCGAAAATAATTAAGCCGCTTACAGGTCTGTCTAATCGGTGAATAGTACCTAAAAAAACATCCCCGGGTTTGTTGTAGGCTTCTTTAATATATTCTTTAACAAAATCCTCTAAGGTTTTATCACCAGTCTTATCTGCATGTACTATTATTCCGGCAGTTTTATTGACAATGATCAAATGATTGTCTTCGTATATTACGTGAAATGGTTTTCTCATCTTTTCTAATGTTTTCCTGCCTTATTAGGCAATAAGGCTCTGTGCTAATGCTCTGGTTTCTTCGTCTGTCTTAATGTAATCATCAAGAACCGGTTTTTTGACAAAATTAACTTTCTGCATACAAGTTTCTATCACATCTGACATTTGCAAGAAGCCCACTTTGTCTTTCAAAAACGCATCTACCGCAATTTCGTTCGCAGCGTTTATTATACAGGCCATATTTCCACCGGCTTTCAAAGCCTCAAAAGCGAAACCAAGATTTCTAAAGGTCTGCATATCGGGCTTTTCAAAAGTCAAATTAGGGTAGTCGACAAAGTTAAATCTAGGGAAATCTGATTTTAACCTTTGTGGGAAACCCAGGGCATATTGAATAGGAAGTTTCATATCCGGAAGGCCTAGCTGTGCCTTGATGCTGCCATCTTCAAACTGCACTAAGGAATGAACGATGCTCTGTGGGTGAACAATCACCTCAATTTGCTCGGCTTTTAAATCAAAAAGCCATTTAGCTTCAATTACCTCCAGTCCCTTATTCATCAAAGAAGCCGAATCGATAGTAATTTTAGCTCCCATATCCCAGTTGGGGTGTTTTAGGGCTTGTTCTTTTTTGACATTTTTCAAAAAATCCTTCCCTTTTCCTATAAAAGGACCGCCACTGGCTGTGAGTATTATTTTCTCAATAGGATTGATGTTTTCTCCTACCAGGCACTGGAAAATCGCAGAATGCTCTGAGTCTACAGGCAGTATATCAACCCGGTTTTCCAGGGCTAATTGAGTTATCAATTCACCAGCCACCACTAGTGTTTCTTTGTTTGCCAGAGCAATATGTTTCCTTGCTTTAATAGCTCTGATAGTAGGAAGGAGGCCTACATAGCCCACTAAAGCGGTCAATACCATGTCGACATTTTCATTTTCTACTACTCCGCCAAGGGCATTTTCACCCGCATAGACTTTGATATCCAAAGGGTCAAGAGCTGAATTTACCTTATCGTAAAGGGCATCATTGGCAATTACAACTGTGTTTGGTTTATGTTTTATTGCTTGCTGAATAAGCAAATCAGCGTTATTCTGAGCAGTAAGTACTTCAACCTCAAAAAGATCAGGGTTCGCCTCAATAACTTCTAGAGCCTGTGTACCAATGGAGCCGGTAGAGCCTAAAATGGCAATTCTTCGTTTTTGCATGAAAAAGGTTTAGAATGCAAAGGTCTAAAAAATGCAACAGAGAATCTAAAATTCTTTCAATGAGCCTTTCAAAATCAGTTTATTAAAAGCTCCAGGTGTTTTTATCTCTATTATAAGGCTCAAAAGAAAATTTAAAACCACTTTTGAATCCATCTTTGTTAGACTGAGAAACTACATAATAGGCTCCAATTCTAAATCTGGATTTCCCCAATTTAAAAACCCTGTTTGCCCCGGTATACAATTCGCTGTACTGGTATTTTTGCTCAGGTACATAAAGAAAACCACCTCCGGCAAGGGTGTTGATCCCTGTTTTATTTAAAAGTGGGACTTTACTAGTTAGAAAACCATTGAATTGATGCTCATAATGTGACTCAAAAAACCAACCTGTGGTGCTGAAGGTCTGAGGAATCAACTGATAGGTATACATGCTAGGTGAAAACCAAATAGGGTCGCCACCGCGTTGGTATTGATAATCCATAGGAGCAAGACTGGTTGTGTCAAGAAACCTTCCGACACCGATTCGATACTCTGATGTACCTAATATACCTACGTTGAAATATTGAGAGATGTTTAACTCTGTATAGGTAAACCCATTATTCAAACCATTTTCCACTTGAAAACCTTTGTTTAGGCGTAGGCTAAATGTCGGAAATTTTGATCCTAAAACTATTTTTTCATTCGGCTCTGAAAGGTAGAGTTGGCGGGGTGTATAGTCGATTCTAAAATTAGTTTTAAGTATATTGGTTGTAGGAAAAATCGCCGGATTGTTTTCTTTAAAGAGTTCATCACCTAATCTGGAAAACCTAAAATCACCAAAATCTTTTCTGTTGTTAAACAGAACGTCTGTATTGAAATATAAACCATTAAAAAGTTCTGTTCGATGTCCAAGGTTTATTCCGGTATTAATATAGAAGTTATTTCTTCTGAATACATCTGAAATCGTAGCTGACCCATTGATAACATCAAAACCCTGCCCGGCATTAAAAAATAGCTTTGATTGCTTTTTGGCATTATATAAATATTCGAGGGTCAATTGACCTCTTAAATCCCGGTTTAAAAAACCGTAATTTAAATAAGGTGTGATGGTTAAAGCTCTTCGGTCTTCAAAGCGTTTATAGACCGGAAGACGGTATTGGACCCTCCAGCCCCCAATGGCTACAGGATTCAATAGAGAAGGAAGAGAACCAAATTCCCAATTAATTTTTTTGCTTCTGTTAATATGTCCTACTCCGCTCCATAATACTTTCATAAAGGTCACTTTATTATATACGGCGTCTATGGAGTCCAGGTACTCTTTTGAATTCAAGCGTAGTTCTTGTAATTCGTTTGCTTTTACTACAGCCCTTTCTGTAGGATTAAGTGGTACAGGTCTAATACTTTCCCAGTATGAACTGTCTCTTTTGTAGGCCAGGGCCGTGGTATTACCTATTTCGGGGCCAAAGAAGTTTTTGGAGTACAAACTATCAAATTTAAAGTCGCTATGAGTGACAACAGCTTCTCCAATTCTGAATTCTGTTCCTTCTTTTACTCTCCAATGAAATGACTCTTTTGAAATGACTCTTTTATTATCGATAAGATCATATTCCTGAGTTAAGGAGAACTGATCATAAACAATTAGTAGTTTTTTTGAGAGCCTCAAAGAGACCTTATGAATGGCCCAAAGTCCATCAAGCACTTCTACTTCACCCTCGTAAAGGGCATTTCCGATATTTTTTGGTTTCACTTCTATTCTGTAAACAAGCCTCTCACCATTGTGATATGTTTCCAGAAGTTTAAACTTATAACTAATAAAACCTATGGTGCTAAAAGGTGAAACAAGAGCATTTTCTCCTAGTTTTTTGAAGCTCTGCAAATTTTCATATAAATCAAACCCGGCATCAGAACTACTTGTGTAAAACAATGTACTAAAATCACCATATTTTTTAATTCCATTTCTTTCTTCTTTTTGTTTACCATAAGGTCCTAAATAACGATCTATTTGTGCTTCGAAGTAATTTAAATTAGGTAAGGTATCGGCAAGGAAGGGATTTGAGTTTTCATCTTTATCTGTTTTTTTGGCTTGTTTTATTTCTTCGGTGGCTTTAACGTAAGTTTTGCTAAACAGATTGCTGTATTGGTTTTGCCATTGTTCTTTATTTTCAATTACATTCTTAATGACTTCATAGCTATAATCTTTCTTCCTTGCATTAATAATTACTTCAGAAAGCAGTTTGTCATCAGATTCTAAAATAAAATTCTGAGCCTTGTCTTGGTCAATAACCACCTCTAATGTTTGAGTGAGAAACCCCAGATAGGATACCGAAATTCGGTGCAACCCTTGCTCCAGTACTAATTCATATTGCCCGTTTTCATTGGCTTGTGTCCCTGTTTGTAAATTGAAAACACGAATAGAGGCATTAGGTAAGGGTTCGTTTGTGGAGGAAAGTACATAACCTCTCAAAGTATAAAAAGTCTGACTTCTTGCCACAAAAGCACAGGAAATCAAGCAAAAGAGAAGTAAAGATCTAAGCAGAAGCGTCAATATGAGTTTGGCTTACAAAGGTGATGCTTTTATTGACAAGAGACTCTTAAATTTTCTTAATCCAGTTACTCCTCAAAATGATATACTTTTCCGTCAAAGGCACAAAAATATAACTCATGGTCTTCATCTTCGCCGAAGGCAGCAATGTTTAATTTAGTGTCAAATAGTGTTTCATTTTGATAACTACCGTCAGTAGATTTTGCTAAGGCATAAATTCTTCCGGATACATAATCTGCAAATACATATTTGCCGATTAAAGAGGGGGCTTTAGTACCTCTGTATACAAAACCACCAGTTATTGATTTGTCACCCGTACTTTGAGCTATTTCCAACACCGGTGGCAGGTAGTTTGAAGAATTACTTCCAGATTTATACGAATGCAAGCCTTCCATGTCATTCCAACCGTAATTTCCTCCTTTTACGATGATATCAACTTCCTCAAAGGCGTTTTGTCCTACATCGGCAGCCCACAGCATTCCGTTTTCACTGTCAAAACTTATTCTCCACGGATTTCTTAAACCATAGGCGTAGATTTCTGGTCGTGCATTTGAGACGTTTAGAAATGGGTTATCTGCCGGAATGCCATATTTTAAATTGCCTTGAGACTTATCTACATCTATCCTAAGAATTGCACCCAATAAAGTAGACAGGTTTTGACCGTTACCTTGTGGGTCTCCACCAGAGCCCCCATCGCCAGTGGATATGTATAAATAGCCATCAGGACCAAAACATACCTGCCCACCATTATGATTACTGTATGGCTGATTAAAGCGAAGAATTATTTGTTCACTTTGAGTATCTGCTTTGTTGGGGTCGTTCTTAGAAATCTGGAATCTTGAAACGATTGTTTCATTATTAGCAGAAGTGTAATTCACATAGAAATATCCATTGGTAGTGAAGTTTGGATGGAAAGCCAAACCGAGCAAACCCTCCTCATTTCCGCTGTCATCCACTGCAGACTGTATATCTAAAAAAGTAGATCTTTCTGAAATATCTTTATTGTTTTCAAAAACTGAAATCACACCTTTTTGTTCTACCACAAAAACGCGATTGGTACCGTCTTTAGGCGATTGAAAATCAACAGGGCGTCTGAATTCAAGGTTTGGATAAGACTCTACAAAAGTTAATTCTCCAGGTTCGCTGACACTTTGCGTAACAGACTTTTGACAAGCAATAGCTGGAATAAGTAAAATAAGAAGGGGGAGTATTGTTTTCATTAGATTGCTTTTTAGAATAACGATAATTAAGATACTGTATTTAAGGTCAATAGGATTATTTGAGTAAAAAAACCTTTCTATTTTTGATAAAACCTAATATTAGAATTGTGAGAATACTCCTGAGTGTACTGCTTGCTTTAACCGGGTCTTTTTCCTTTGCCCAGCAAAAAACCTACTGTAATCCTATGAATTTAGATTACGGTTACACACCAATACCCAATTTTTCTGAATGGGGGAGACATAGAGCCACGGCAGACCCGGTGATTGTAAATTTTAATGGAATCTTTATTTTATTCTCGACTAACCAATGGGGCTATTGGTATAGTAAAGATTTAAGTGATTGGACTTTTGTTTCAAGAAAATTTCTGAGGCCAAGAAATAAAGTTTACGACGAACTTTGTGCCCCTGCAGTAGGTGTAGTAGGAGATACCCTAATAGTTTTTGGAAGCACCTATACTTCAGAATTCACTCTTTGGGGAAGTACTAATCCAGAGAAAAACGAGTGGTTTCCAATAGTTGAAAATTTTGAAATAGGCGGCTGGGATCCCGACTTCTTCACTGATTCAGATGGCAAACTGTATATGTACAATGGCAGTAGTAATACATATCCTCTTTATGGAATTGAGCTCGATAGAAAAACCTTTAAGCCGATAGGAACACGTAAAGAAATGTATGCTTTGGAAGACTGGCGGTATGGATGGCAGCGGTTTGGAGAACACATGGATAATACATTTCTTGATCCATTTATGGAAGGAGCACACATGACTAAACACAATGGAAAGTATTACTTACAATATGGAGCTCCAGGAACAGAATTTAGTGGTTACTCTGATGGTGTAGCAGTAGGTACCAGTCCACTTGGACCTTTTGTAAATCAACCGGACCCCTTGAGTATGAAGTTGGGTGGTTTTGCCCGAGGTGCAGGGCATGGAGCCACTTTTCAGGACAATTGGAAAAACTATTGGCATGTGAGCAGCATCATGCTATCAGTCAAAAATAATTTTGAAAGGAGATTGGGCCTATGGCCGGCTGGTTTTGATGAAGATGGGATAATGTATTGCAATACAGCCTTTGGCGATTATCCACATTATTTGCCACAAGGCGAAACAAATCATCTCAATTCTAGATTTACTGGTTGGATGCTTCTGAATTATGGAAAACCAGTCAAGGTTTCCAGTACATTGGGAGGGTATTTGCCTAATTATGCCGTAGATGAAGTGATGAAAACCTATTGGTCTGCAAAAACAGGAAATCGAGGTGAGTATCTTATTTCAGATTTAGGTGGTCTTTCTGAAATCAGAGCCATTCAAGTTAACTTTGCAGACCAAGACGTGGATTCCTCATTTTTAGGAAAGATAATTGGAATTTCCCATAAGTATGTGATCACTACTTCTACTGATGGGGAAAAGTGGACAGTTGCTGTGGATAAGGGTGAGAATACAAAGGATGTCCCTCATGATTATATTGAATTGCAAAAACCCATTACTGCCCGTTATGTTAGAATTGAAAACAGGTCAATGCCTTCTGGCAAGTTTGCCCTAAGTGGCTTTAGAGTCTTTGGGAATGGGGCGGGCCAAAAACCTGGAAAAGTGGAGGAATTCATGGTTTTACGTACGCTTAAAGACAAGAGATCTTGCTGGATAAAATGGAAACCTGTAGATGAGGCTTATGCCTATAATATCTATTATGGAACGGCTCCGGATAAACTCTACAATCATATCATGGTGCATGGCAACAATGAATACTGGTTTGCGGGTTTAGAAAAATTAAGCACATACTTCTTTTCCATAGAAGCGATAAATGAGAATGGAGTTTCGGAGCGTTTTAAAACAGTGAGAGTAGAATAAACTATAAACGTAAACAATATGGATTTCTGGGATGATGAAGATAAATTAGGTGAGGAAGAATTTGAGGAGGAAAGAAATAAGGAGAAGGATAGGGTAAATGGTCTTCCTATTGTAAAAAAGGCAGAAAGCCTTATGAGGACCATTTTAGCTTTTAATGCCAGCGTAGAAGACAACGAGGAAGCATTGGAGTTAAAAAGAAGTCTATTGTCTGATATCAGTGCCATAAATGCAAAAATCAGAGGAGCAGAAGCCGGGGAAATGTATTTTCTTAAGATGGAAAAAGCTGTTTTAGTTAAAATACATGCAGTCAGTATAAGAGAGGCAATGCATGCATTCGATATGTTTGGATTTGGGAATCCTGAATATCTGGAGTTAATAAGGACTGAGATTGAGGAGTTTAGAATGATATTTATTGACTGGGTTGCTTCGTTTGACCGCACTAAAGGCTTTGGAGAAGATGAATGGGGCTTATTTAATTAGATTCTGGAAGTTGTGACAAGGCGAATTCAGAATAATAGGTAGTCAATTTTATAAAGGATGTCCTTGAAATCTTAGTTTACGTTTTGTTAAATGTGATCAATTCTGAAACAGACAGACTTTATGGCTGATCCTGATGAATTCGAACATTTCTCTCCTTCACCTCGTTTTGTCAAAAGTAATCAAGACCTTTGTAGTATGATAACAGTAAGAGAAAGACCCGTAACACATTGGCTTCCTATCACTAAGAAGGAAGTAGAGATGCGTGGATGGGATGAGGTAGATGTGGTATTGGTGTCGGGAGATGCTTACGTAGATCACCCTTCTTTTGGTGCGGCCGTGATAGGGCGTATCATAGAAAGCGAAGGTTTTAAAGTGGCTATTATTCCACAGCCAAACTGGCAGGATGATCTGAGAGACTTTAAGAAATTTGGCAGACCGAAATACTTCTTCGGCGTTACTGCCGGCTGTATGGATTCAATGGTGAATCATTATACCGCAAACAAAAGAAAACGTTCAGATGATAGTTATACGCCCGGAGGGGTTTCTGGCTTCAGGCCTGATTATGCTACCACGGTGTACACCAAAATATTGAAGGAGCTTTATCCTGATGTTCCGGTTCTGATAGGAGGTATTGAGGCTTCTTTAAGGAGAGTAACACATTATGATTACTGGGCAGATAAGCTATTCCCTTCTATTCTCGTTGATTCCGGAGCAGATATGCTCGTTTATGGAATGGGTGAGCAGCCACTTCGCGAAATTTTGAAGTTGGTACAAAAGGGTGTTCCGCTTGATAGCATCAAAGATGTCAATCAAATCTCGTTTTTAGAAGATACCACAGGAGAAGTAAATTCTTATAAGGGCTGGAATACTGTAGAACTATCAAGTCATGAAGATTGCCTGAAAGACAAACTGAAATATGCCGCCAATTTTAAGTTAGTGGAAGTAGAGTCAAATAAATGGCAAGCCAATAGACTTACTCAAAAAGTTGGAAATAAGACCTTGGTGATTAATCCGCCTTTTGTAACCATGGATGAACAGGAAATGGACAAATCCTTTGATTTGCCCTATACTCGAATGCCGCATCCTAAGTATAAAAAGCGTGGAACCATCCCGGCTTATGAAATGATTAAGTTTTCGGTGAATATGCACCGTGGTTGTTTTGGAGGCTGTAGTTTTTGTACCATTTCAGCACATCAGGGCAAATTCATAGCCTCTCGTTCAGAAGAGTCTATCATGAAAGAGGTAGATGAGCTGGTGAAACACCCCGAGTTCAAAGGGTATTTATCAGATTTAGGTGGGCCTTCGGCCAATATGTACAGAATGAAAGGAAAAGATGAGGGCATTTGTGCCCGTTGTCAGGCTCCTAGTTGTATTCATCCTGTGATATGTTCAAACCTTGACACCTCACACAAACCTTTGACAAGTATCTATCAAAAGGTTGATGCTCATCCGGATGTTAAAAAGGCTTTTGTAGGTTCAGGAATCCGATATGATTTATTGGTTGATAACTTCAACAAGAATAATCAGGACGGCAATCATGATGAATACATGGAGCAGCTGGTTACACGTCACGTTTCTGGTAGGCTGAAAGTGGCCCCGGAGCATACGGCAGACAATACCTTGAAAGTAATGCGAAAGCCCTCTTTCAAATATTTTAAGCGATTTAAAGAGAAATACGATGCCATTCAGGACAAACATGGACTGAAACAGCCCCTTATTCCTTATTTTATAAGTTCTCACCCGGGTTGTGAGGAGGCAGATATGGCGAACCTTGCTGCAGAAACCAAAGACATGGGATTCAAGTTGGAGCAGGTACAAGACTTTACGCCAACGCCGATGACCGTGGCCACTGTAATATACTATTCAGGTGTTCACCCTTATACAATGCAACCAGTTAAAACGGTGAAAACCAGAGAAGAGAAGCAAAACCAAAACAAGTATTTCTTCTGGTGGAAAAATGAGATGAAAGGCTGGATAAAGAGTAGATTGAATAAGCTTGGAAGGCCTGATTTAGCCAAACAATTATTGGAACAACCTGTAAAAACAGAGGGTAAAAAGTTTTCAAAAGGAAAACCATCTAAATACAAGAAGACGAAAATCAATAATTCGTCTAATGAAGGGGCTCATACGGGCAAAAAGAAATTCAAAAAGAAGAAGGGCTGGGCTTAAGAACTCTAAACCCAAAGGGAGTAGGTTTCTTACAGATTGTAAACTACCCTAACTTTTGCTGAGGGGCTGTTGGTAGGGCAGAAGTGTATCGCGAATATAGCTCGATTTTAAAAGTGTGGGCTTTCTTCTTAGGGATACTTAACTGGCAAGCCTTTTCTATTAACCCCGAAAATTTGACAAACGTTGCTAAATTTTCGGGATTATTTTGATTTAATACCGAAAATTTGACATAAATTGTGAAAAAATCGGTTTTAATTAGAAAATGCTGCTTAGAAGAAAAGCAAGTCAAATACTTGAAAAAAAGCTATCTGAAAATCCGGCGGTGGCTATTTTGGGACCTCGTCAGGTAGGTAAAACTACTTTGGCAAAAGAGTTCATGACCAACAAGGAAGCCGTGTATCTTGACCTGGAGTTACCATCAGATTTGGCTCGCCTTGCAGATGCAGAATCATTTTTAATAGCTAGAAAAGATAAGCTAATCGTCATAGATGAGGTGCAGCGAATGCCTGAACTCTTTCCAGTATTGAGGTCAATCATTGATAGTGATAGAAAAAACGGAAAGTTTCTTTTGTTAGGCTCTGCATCGCCTAACCTTTTGGCAAGAAGCTCAGAAACTCTGGCAGGTAGAATTTCATTTCTGGAGCTGCACCCTCTTCATTTAACTGAAACACATGACTTAGACTCTTACAGAAAGCTATGGTTACGTGGAGGCTTTCCAGCCTTTTATCTGGCAAATAATGACGAGCAAAGTTTAGAAAGACGCATGGATTTTCTCTCTACCTATGTAGAGCGGGAATTGCCTCTGCTTGGGCTTGATTTGGCTCCTAGAATTGTGAGAAATGCCATTCAAATGCTTACACAGCTAAATGGTAATCTTCTTAATGTTTCTACTTTAAGTAAGTCCTTAGGCTTAGACCAGCGTAAAGTAAAAGAGATGCTTGATTACTTTGAGAATGCGTTTCTGACACGTAGCCTTCAGCCCTTCTTTATCAATATTTCTAAACGGTTGGTAAAGTCACCAAAGGTCTTCTTCAGAGATACAGGTTTATTACATGCTGCAGCTGGCGTAGAAACGTCAGAAGAGCTGGATGGTTTTCTTCAGAGAGGAGCCTCGTTTGAGGCATTTATTATTCAGCAAATAATTGGGGTCTTGAAACCAACAATAACTCCCTATTTCTATAGAACTCATGACGGCACCGAGCTTGATTTAGTTTTAGTCAAAGGGACAAAGCCTGTTCTGGGTATTGAAATAAAAACAAGTAATGCTCCCAAAATAACACGTGGAACTACCATTGCCTCAGAAGACCTTGGTGGTATTCCCGTTTTGATTGTGACTCCGTCTGTAGAAACGCCATATCCAAGAGGGATGAATCAATCAGTTATTGGTTTACATGATTTAGTGGAGAGTTTGGAGAAGCATGGAGTGAACTAAGGTCAAAGATTGACCTTTTTAAACTTAAAAGGGTAGTAAAACATAGACAATACGTGTACCTGTATCCCTAATCTCTTATTTTTACATCAACATTAAAATTACAAAAATTGGAACAACTTACTCTGCCTACTCGCAAACCCAGAACCTTTATTGGAGAAGCATTTGAACTCAATAGCTGGGATGATGTGCAGCCTTTATACGAAGACTTAGTTTCCAGGTCTGTTGGAAATTCCAAAGAGCTGAAGCAATGGTTTCTGGATCGTAGTGAACTGGAATCTTTTCTATCAGAAAACATGGCATGGCGATATATTAAAATGACCTGTGATACAGCCAATGAAGAAAGACAAAAGGATTATCAGTTTTTTGTTACGCAGATTCAACCACATCTGGCCGTTTATGATGATCAGTTAAATAAAAAAGCACTGGAAAGCCCGTTTCTGGATGATTTAAAGGGCGGAGGTTATGAGATAATGATACGTGGAATGAAGAAATCTGTAGAGATTTTCAGAGAAGAAAACATTCCCTTATCTACTCAAATTCAGACTAAGCAGTCAGAATACCAATCCATAACCGGTGGTATGACCGTAACCATTAATGGAGAGGAGATGACCATGCAAAAGGCTGCGAATATTATTCAGTCAGTAGATAGGAAGGCTCGTGAAGAGGCTTGGAGAAAAATTGGGGATAGGCGACTGGAAGACAGAGAGAAACTAGACCTCCTTTTTAATGAATTGCGTGATTTACGGCATAAGGTTGCTTTGAATGCAGACTTTCAGAATTTTAGAGATTACATGTTTGCTGCAATGGGTCGTTTCGATTACACACCTGAAGATTGTTTTGACTTCCATGAATCTGTAGCAGAAGCAGTGGTACCTTTATTAAATGAGAGCATGCTGGAAAGAAAGGCTAAGTTGAACCTTGATCCTCTTAGACCATGGGATGGAAAAGTAGATGTAGAAGGCAGACCAGCCTTGAAGGCATTTAATTCCGGAGAAGATTTACTGGAAAAGTCAATTACCTGTTTTGATAGATTAGATAAACAATTAGGCGATTATCTGCGAATTATGCGAAGAATGGGTCATTTTGACCTGGAATCACGCAAAGGCAAAGCACCGGGAGGGTACAATTATCCACTTCAGGAAATTGGTGTTCCGTTTATATTTATGAACGCTACCAGCAGTGTACGTGACCTGGTGACTATGGTACATGAAGGAGGTCATGCCATACATTCATTTGTGACAAGAGATTTGGAGTTAGGCTCTTTCAAGAGCACTACTGCCGAAGTGGCTGAAGTAGCCTCCATGGCTATGGAACTGATGTCTATGGAGCATTGGGATGTTTTCTTTACAAATCCTGATGATCTTAAAAGAGCCAGAATAGAGCATTTAGAAGATATACTTGCCACCTTGCCATGGATAGCAACGGTTGATAAGTTCCAGCATTGGATTTACGAGAACCCTGATCATACTGTAGAGGAAAGAACGGCGGAGTGGAATAGTATTCTAAACAAGTACTCAACACATGTGACAGATTGGAGTGATTTAGAAAAATACAAAGAAGCCAGCTGGCAAAGACAACTCCATATCTATGAGGTTCCTTTCTATTATATAGAATACGGAATGGCTCAGCTAGGGGCGATCTCTGTTTGGAAAAACTTTAAGGAAGATCCTAAAAAGGGTTTAGAGGCCTACTTAAATGGATTAAAGTTGGGTTACACAGCTACTATTGGCGACATCTACAAAGCCATGGGAATCAAGTTCGATTTTTCAAAAGACTATATATCTGAGTTGATGGGCTTTGTGAAAGCGGAGTTGGAAATAATTAAGAAATAAGGCAACCAGACTGCCAGGCTTTTCATCTACGTAAGCAATGAAATACATGAAAAGTCTGGCTTTATTGTGTTTAGCTTTTGTTTGCGGTGGTTGTTTTAGTTACTACCCAAGCAAGTTGCCCGATGAGAGAAACAGTGATCCTTGGGATGAGTTCAAAGAAGAAGATCGATATCTTTTAACTCTGAATGTAAGTCCAAAAGAAAGGAATTCTGGTTTATACAGAATGCATTGCACCTTTCTAAGAGAGATAGATCAAATATCAAAGGATGAAATAGCCGCATATGTAATTCTGAATAAGAGTCAAACCTCTTTTTATCCGGAATCAGTATTTTATATAAAGGCCGACGATAAGATTTTCAAGATTCATGCAGATATCAAGGAAACCGAGCAATATATGTCTACTCAGAATCTACAAAAGATATTATAAAAGCTGACTCGAGTACTGTTACTGTGGTGGACTCGTACTCAATTGACAATTATGTCCAACAGCGTTTTAAGTTTACTTTTAACCAAGAATTAAAGTATGCAATCTTGGCATCTAACAAGCTTTCTTTCCGGTTTTATAAGCATCTACCTTTGTAATAAATGGCGGAGATTTACATGACTTAAAAGTACTTATAGATGAAATTTAAGATATGATTTCATGAGTTTCTGTTGAGAATTTCAAATACCCCTTCTTCCCAATTTTAGAAGAATCTGCTAAAACATAAGCCTTGTCAGACTGAGTAATCATGGCAGTGCTAATCTCTGCTTCAGTTTCTGAAATTGCCCATAAATGTCCTTCTTTATCTATGGCATCTGCTCCAATAAAGGCCTTATGAGCATGGTACTGTTTAATATGCCACTCAGCCATTTTTCCATGAATGGCTTGCCTTTTTTGATCTAATTCCCCGCCTATAAGATTAACAGAAACCTGACAGTTTTGAAGAGCACTTACAACGGGTAAAGAATTGGTAATTACTTTAATATTTAAATGCTTTAGATGAGAGCACATTTGTAAGGTAGTGCTACCGCAATCAATAAAAATGACCTCTCCTTCTTTAACTTCAAGAGCAGCCTTTTGTCCGATTTTTTCTTTTTCAGCTTGATTTTGATTTGATTTCAAATCAAAATTGACAATTGGACTTCCCTCAATTTTGGTGGCACCACCATGAGTTCTCTTCAATAGGTTCAGCTTTTCAAGTGCCGCTAAATCTCTTCGAATAGTGATATCAGATACACCAATTTCCTCTACAAGCGAGGCCACTTCCACGACCTCTTTTTTTGCCAGTGCGTTTAAAATTTTTCTCTTTCTATATTCAAATCCCATTCTTTCAATTACATTTGGTCAAAAATAAACAAAAACAATCATAAACGATCAAAATGCCGGAAATTAAGATTGTGGAAGACAGGATTCTTTCAGACAACTGGTACACCTTGAGAAAACTCACTTTTGATTATAAATTGCCCAATGGGGAATGGCAAAGGCAACAAAGAGAGTGTTATGACAGAGGAAATGGAGCAGTTGTTTTACTTTTCAATAAAGAGAAAAACGCTGTCATTCTTATCCGGCAGTTTAGAATGCCCACATATCTGAATGGTAACACTGATGGTATGCTCATTGAAGCCTGTGCAGGACTATTGGATGACCTTAGCCCTGAAGAATGCATTAAAAAAGAAACGGAAGAAGAGACGGGATATCGTATTCTGAATGTTGAAAAAGTGTTTGAATCTTATATGTCACCGGGCTCTGTAACTGAAATACTGTACTTTTTTATTGCCGAATATGAGCCTAAAATGAAGGTAAGTGAAGGTGGAGGTCATCAGGAAGAACATGAAAACATAGAAGTCATGGAAATTCCGTTTGATAAAGCTCTGACCATGATTAAAACAGGACAAATTAAGGACGCTAAAACCATTATGCTTTTGCAATACCTCCAATTGAATAAGATAGCGTCTACCAGATCATGAATTCTTATCAATATTTTTAAACTTCCTACTGGTTTTTGAAAAGTAAGAATCAAGCGATTTTTCTAGTTTATTGAGCTCATTTTCGAGCTGATTCAGCATTTGGTTCTTTCGCTGAATGGATTCAATCATCTTTTCAATCGCTATCTCCTTCTTACTTTTCAAAATAATTTAAGCTGACGCTTACGTTTCTAATGAAGTTCTTTCTCACCAGGGCAGGCTGTAGCTCATATAACTCAGATACAAGTTTCGCCGGCAATAGGTAGGTCGGCACAGATGTTTAAATCACCTGTGGCCCAGTTCGGTTTAAAACTCAATCCTACCTTTGCACACGTTTCTACCAGAGAGTCGTCAGCCACGCAAAATTCTGCTTCAGCACCTATAGTGACACTGCTTTGTGAGAATCCGAGCTCTACAGATGCGTTTGCCGAGGCCACTTTCAGGTCAATAAAGGCTCCCGTTTTACCATTCAGCCCAAATGAGGTAGGTCCATAGATATACCCCGTTACAGCCACATTTCCACCGATAATAATTAATGGTACGTCTATGGCTCCGCTAAGAGCAGCTCCTCCCCAGGTGGTAGCATTCAGGCTTAGATCAGATGAAAGTTTAGTGACGCCAAAATCAAGTCGACCTTCTATTAGTCCTCGCAAGGCTAGTCCTCTCGAAGAAATTTCGCCGTCTACTTCTACTTTAGCCACTTGTAATGGAGTTTTCATAAAACCATGTAGGAAGACGCCTTTGTCTGAATTGGCTTCCAGGCTTAAATCCACTTCCAGAGCCTCACTGTCACTAAACCTTATGAAGGTTTTTTGAGAGCCTTTTAGTAAAATTCTTTCGGAGCTTAATTCACCAGCCACGGCAAAGTCTCCTACACCACCAGGAAGCGTTAAAAAGCCGTTGATAAACAGCCCCTCATTTGAAATTTCAATATCTAAGGCTGACGCCATTTTTACTCCTTTTCCAAAGTCTACTCCTGCTTTAGCTAGTCCGCGAAGCAAAAACTCACCATTTCTTTGCAACTCTCCTGTAAGTTCTACTGCACCAATTCCCCAGGGAAGGGTAGTCTTACCACTTAGCAGAATATGCTCATTGTTGATATGAATAATGGCTTGCTGTAAGGGCTGCTTACCTACTCCCGGAATGTTTATTTCTAGTTGATTCTTTAAATAAAGCTCCCATTCACTCAGCTCTGTTCCTACATTAAGATACATCTGGCCATTGAATGTTTGAAGAGGCAAAAGCTTTACAATTTCAGGACCCAGAATTTCTTCATAAAGTCTACCACTATCGTATTCTCCTGCCATTCTGAGGAAGCTCTCGTTTTGGTCTACATTAACCTGCACGGTAGCCTGACCTAATGTGACCCTCAGATCAAGAGGTAAAATATCGAGCAAGGCATGCCCAAACTCTGCTTGACCGTTTATACCCATACGATACGCGGCGTTATCAAATCCGTTTTCAAAAAGATCAAGAGCACCCAGTGAGCTAAAACTATTTTCTACTACCGCTTCGCCGGTAATATCAATTGGATATTTTTTTAGGGGCACGGTTCCTTTTATATATAAATGACCTTGAAACTCCTGAAAGTTTGTTCCGCCTACTATTTCGTTAAGTTCTTCACTGTATTCATAAGCTCTGAACGGGAAATGTGCTCTGGCGGCAATACCAAAATAAGCATTCGTAATAGACCATTTAGGAGAAAGTTTTCCGGCCTTTGCTTTAAACTTTTTGAATTTGCTAGCCCCTTCTGGAAGAGCTTCTGGTTTGGCGTTTTTATCAAATTGATATATGTCTCCATGAAAAAGAATAGCGGGTGTATTGGCTTGAAGAAACATATCCTTGAAGTTTAAAAGAGTGCTACCTACCATTATGGGTCCACCTATTTTACCCTGAAGAAAATCTGCTGCAGGATCTACATTGAACCTGAAATAGCAATCCTCATTAACTAAAGGAAACTCAGGGTTTATATCCCTAAAGGTGGCACCGGCACCATAGCTCAGTTCTGCACCGAAAAGATCACTGGTTAAGAAATTATCCTTAAAGAAGCCTACTTTGGGCATAAGCATGGAGCCAAAACCCGAGACAGAAGCCAGATTACCTGAGCTGGCATGAGCTATGGAGAAATCACCGCTGGAGATGGATGTTAGGCCTTCATCAGTTTGAGCAAAGAGGGTGCCTTTTACTTGAAAACCTCCCGGTAATTCCTGTACTCTTTCTTTGCTGGCAAAAAGCTGAATGTCATTACAAAGGCTGCCAAGACTTTGGACAGTACTATCCTGAATGATATTACCCTCATCGTCTGTGGGGAGTTCCTCCTCGTCAAAAATATCGACAGGTGCGAAATCCCTGTCTTTACACGCTTGCAGAAATAAAATAAGGGTAATGAATAGAAATAGAGGTTTTTTCATGGCTATAAATTTTAAAGGTATTCAGGGCATGCATTTTGGGCCCTTCTGGATGTTTTGGTTCTTAGCTTAAATGGAATAGAGGCAGTTATATTAAGTTTAAAAAAATCTGTTATTAAGGTTTTTTTGCTGAAGCCACCAGCCAGAAACCGGGCAGGTGGGTTTTTACTGAATTGAGTGTTTAATCCAAGTAAAATGCTTTTGAAAGGGTAGTATACTCCGGCGAAAGCAGAGCCACCAAGGCCTTTATCTTTTTCAATTTTGTGGGTATAAGAGGTTATACCAGGATAGCCCTCAGTTGTAAATTTTGTATTGATAAAATTTAAGGAAACGCCTACATATGGGTTTAAGACCTGATCTTCAAAGTATGACTTCAACAGATAATTGACACCTAGACTATAGAGGCTATGATTGAAGCTAAAATTTTCTTTTCTGTATTGGCCCCCAGTTTCATAGGTTAGATCAAAACCAAGATGTCCTTTAACGGCCTGAAAGCCCACTTGAAAGGGCATTTTCTTGGAAATAAAGTCACTTTGTCCGCTTCTATGTAAAGGGCTGAACCCTGTTTTTATAAAGACTTTCGTATTCTGAGAAAATCCTTGATTTTGGGTCAATACAAGATTGACAGTAAGAAAAAGTAAAAGAAGTAAAGAGTTGTTTTTCATGGCCTTCGGACTCTGTAAATGATGAACCGAAGGTATTTCTCAAAGTGAAATAGGCCTAATTAGAGGCATGGACAAAGCATGGACAGCATAAGGATAATATGAAAAACCTTGATTGAAGGCTTTCTGAACGGGTACTCTTAAAAAAGTAGTAGGAGCTATTTTAACCTTTTCACAAAAGATGACTTACGAATTGGGCATTCGAAGTGGTTTATCTTGTTTGCTTAATATTAGAAAGAAAGTGGGAGTTTACTTAAATACTCCTTTCGGGTCCGCTTTTATACTTAAAAGCTGGGTAAGAAGATGGGTGTCAACTGAAGAAGGATCTGCTTGATAGCCTTTGTGAAAATTTAACCAGGCATCATCAATTTCACCATTGACCAATTTAGCGAGAGCCATTTGTATATAAGAGTTAGCATAATTAGGTGCTAAAAGTATGGCATCATCCAAAAGCTTATATGCTCTTTTCAGGTCCACTTCGTGTTTGTTCTCTTTGAAACACTTAATGTGTACGGTCGCCAAATCTACCATCAATGTGATGTTATATTTGTTATCGGCTTTCATGCCCTGAGTCATCAGTTTAATGGCCTCTTCAAGCTCTCCTTTTTGATACTCTATAACACCTAAGCCCCAATAAACATCCACGTTATCAGGATTCAGAAGGTTAGCTAGATTAAAACGGTAAGTGGCCATTTCTTTACTTCCTTCTGAGAGGTATTGCCAGCCCATATCAGAAAAAAAGACGCTTGCCTCTTCTCTTGTTTTGAAGTTCTTATCGCAATCTTTTAAGAATGATTCATCATGCTCTAATTGCTCCAGATTTTTTTGAAAGCCACCAAAAAGTGGGATTTCATAAATATTAACTCCTTCAGGTGCCATCTTACCAACATAAACTACCTCATGGTCGGTTTCAATTGGATGCTGCCCTAAACTCTTAAACTGTTTTGGCTCAAATGCTTTCAACTCTTCCTTATTCTCTTCTGAAGAAGGAAGGAGAGGCATACCCATTCTTCCACCAGTAGATTCAGACTTAAGAATAATCTGCTGAGCAACAGCCATAGATATGGAAGTACTTAACAATATGGTTAGAACACCTTTAATCACTGGTTTTGTCTAGAAATTTGCTCTTGTATAACGGTACAAGTTAATTATTATTGAGAAATATTAATAATTATAACTACCTCTTCTTTTTGTTGTGCCTGTGCTTCTTACTGGTTCTAGGTCTGCTGTTTTTTGCCTTCTTTTCATGAAAGGCTCCTTTAAAATCAGGATCTTCTTTTTTACGCTGATCGTCAATTGCTCTCAGCATTTCCTGACTCTCCTCAAAAGGCGTTTCAGGAATGTTTACCTCTGAAGGAATGGGTTTGCGAGGAATTTCGGTTCTAATTACCTTTTCAATCTTCTTTACATGATATGCTTCTGAAGGAGTCATAAATGTGATAGCTACACCCGACAAATTGGCTCGCCCGGTTCTTCCTATTCTGTGCACATAATCTTCATAAATAACCGGGACGTCAAAATTTATTACGTGGCTTACTTCCTGAATATCTATGCCTCTTGCAGCCACATCAGTTGCAACCAGAATTTTAACAGATCCCTCTTTAAATGCATTGATAGAATTCAGACGGGTGTTCTGGCCCTTGTTGGCGTGAATAACCCTGACATCGTTCTCTTTCACAACTTTTCTTTCCAAGAATTTGTAGACATTGTCTGCTATGGTTTTAGTTCTGCAAAACACGATGGCCCTGGTGAGGTCAATGTTTTTATCTATCATATGACCCAACAGATTTATTTTGGTCCTGAAATTGGGTACCTCATAAAGCTCCTGTTCTACTGTAGCTGCAGCAGTGGCTTGCGGAGTTACTTCTATTCGCATGGGAGCTTCCAGAAACTCTTGCGAAAGTCTTTCGACTTTTTCAGGAAAGGTGGCAGAGAAAAGAAGGTTTTTGCGTTTTCTTGGAATAACCTCCAGAATTCGTCTTATCTGAGGCATAAAGCCCATATCCATCATCTTGTCGGCCTCATCCATTACCATATATTGAATAGACTTGGTGACAAGCTCTCCCTTTAGATATAGATCCATAAAACGGCCGGGAGTAGCAACAAGAATATCGAGACCCGCTCGTATAGCTTCTATTTGAGATTTAGAGCCGGTTCCTCCGTAAATAGCGGTATGTCTTAGATCTGTATATTTTGCCAGTTCAGTGATGGCTTCATTAATCTGTACAGCAAGCTCTCTGGTAGGTGCAAGAATTAAACACCGGATGGCATTGCCTTGAGCATACTTTACCTTCATTAAAATGGGTAAGAGGAAGGCCGCAGTTTTTCCTGTTCCGGTTTGGGCAATACCCAATACATCGTGCCCTTGCATTATGACGGGGATGGCCTTTTCCTGAATAGGAGAAGGGCTGGTATAGCCTAAGTCTTCCACTGCATTAAGCAGCTGTTTGTTAAGGTCAAATTGATTAAAAGAATCAGGCATTATTTGGCAATTTTTTCGAAATGGTAGCTGTAGGTTTTGTTAAATCCCCAAGCCGATTTTGACCAAAGCTTTATAGATTTCACCCGTTTATTTCCCACTATCTTTTGAGCAAAACGGTTAAACTCATCATTGGAAACCACTCTTTCGTTTACTAATATACCACCTTTTAAAATGGGAGGAGGTATCCTAAAGCTTTCTTCCTGCCCGTCTTCATAGCTTACTAAGCATCGCAAATAGGGTGGTTGAAAAAATAAACGGCTGATTTTCCCAAAGAAGTTATAAGAAACGTCTGCATGAAGATAAAGTGGTTCAGAAGTTACAGGAACCTCAATTCCCATATCAATTATTCCTTTTCGGGCATCCGTTTTCTCATAAAGTAAAGGGCCTACAAAACGCTTTTTCTGAAATAAAAAGTAAGTCTCTTCAGGCATATTTACCGTGTCTGTCAAGCTGTAGTTTTCTCGTAAGGACAGGTAAACTCCTTTGTCCATCCAGCTTGGATGCTGTTCTCGATAATCGTGAACATTGGCCAGCACGAAATCTGGAGCAGAACTTGAAGTATATTTACTTTCATTCTTCTTAGCCAGCCATTCGCTGTTGGCCTGATAAGTCTGGATAATGGGTCTGGGGTTATATTTAAGCTTATTAAGAAAAACGTAGCTGATTTCCCATGGGACAATGTCTACACTCTTTCCTCCGATTTTGTTCAGTACCCTTTCCGGAAGAATTCTCACTTTGTTTATCTCCTCCTGTTGATAATTGTGATGGTAGCTGTAGGTAAAAACTTTGATAAAATAATTGAAGGGATTTTTGACTGCAATGGTATTGAAAACCTTTAATGGATTATGGGTTTCTTTGACTTGCTGAGCTACCTCGGCAGGAAAGTAAAAAAGTAAAAAGTCCTTTGGCTTGTATTGGGTATAACTAAGCCTTATGAATTGCGTAGCAATAAGCTGAAGCACCAATACACCGATGATTAATTTACCACTGCCCTGAAACTTCTCTGCGAATAGAAAAATTAAAACTGCGAGCACAGGAAGAAATAGGAAAAAACCGAATACGTTATAATGAGCCACGGCTGTGTGGGCTTGTTTAAAGCATAAAAACCAAGCCATAGCCACAAGTAAATAGAGATAAATATTCTCTTTAAACCAGACAATATTTTTAAACAAATGAAGCAGAACTAAAAGGACAATGACGGCCTCAAAACCTAATAAAAGAAGGAATTCTTTATTTCGTAAAATAGTAATTGCTTGTCCATCCTGGTAGGCATCAATAATTTTAAGGCTGGCTTCTAAATAGTGAGGGATTGAAACATTTAAAAAGAATGACAGAGCCAGAGTTAAACCAGCTAACAAGGCGATTATAATTGCCGTGGTTCTCCAGGATATTATTTTGACAACACTGAAATAAAGCAAAGAGCCCATAAAAACGGTATAGGCAATGAGACTCAGGTTAACCTTTATATAAAAAATCAAAACCGCCAGAATAATGCCGAGAAGCAGACCTAGGGTATTGCGTGTTTTGTAAACGTACAGTAACCAGAAAAGCAAAAGATAAAACAGGGTAAAAGTTACATCTGAAAAGAACCCCCAGGGTAGAAATATAATTACAGAAACGATAGCGGCTATCCACCACTCTTGTTCTAATTTATCAAAACACAGTTTTATGATGAAAAGATAATTAAAGAGCAGTAGTAAATGAAAAAAGACAACTACAATAGGGCTTACATTTTCTGGAAGCAGAGTCGTGTTTAAATAACCAAGCGGGCCATAATTGAAAATAAAATCTTTACCAAAAACGAAGTTTTGGTTAATGGCCATGGCTAAAGACTCGGTCCAGGAGGGGTCTATGCCCACAGAAGCATAGCCAAAAGGAGCCGAGGTTGAGAAAAACAAGAGACTAAAAAAAAGGAAAAAGAGGTTCTGCTTGACTTTTACAGTCATCTGATTCTTTGGTTTTGGAACAAAATAAGACAAATAAACCCTGACAAAAAAAATTGCCAGGGTTCAGTGTTAAGAGTAAAAGGGGTTATTATAAATGTATTACCTCATCATAAGCCGCAGCGGCAGCCTCCATGATGGCTTCAGACATCGTAGGGTGAGGGTGAACAGATTTCACTATCTCCATTCCCGTAGTTTCTAATTTACGAGCTACTACCGCCTCTGCAATCATTTCAGTAACATTAGCACCGATCATGTGACAGCCTAACCACTCGCCATACTTGGCATCAAATATCACTTTAACAAAACCTTCAGGCACTCCACCAGCTTTGGCTTTACCAGAGGCTGTGAAAGGGAATTTACCTACTTTAATATCGTATCCTGCTTCTTTTGCTTGTTCTTCGGTATAACCTACAGAGGCTATTTCAGGTGAGCAATAAGTACAACCAGGAATATTGTTGTAATCTAATGGCTGTGGATGATGGCCGGCAATTTTCTCTACGCAAATAATACCTTCAGCTGAAGCTACGTGAGCCAAGGCCTGACCAGGTACTATGTCACCAATGGCGTAATAGCCAGGCATATTGGTTTCGTAGAATTCATTAACCAATACTTTGCCTCTGTCTGTAGCAATTCCTACATCTTCAAGACCAATGTTCTCAATATTTGAGGTAATTCCGGCAGCAGAAAGCACTACATCAGTTTCAATAACTATTTCACCATCTTTTGTTTTGACCGTAGACTTACAACCTTTGCCTTTGATATCTACCTTCTCAACAGAAGCATTGGTTAACACTTCGATACCCATTTTTTTGTATTGCTTCGCTAGTTCTTTCGAAACATCTACATCTTCTACAGGCACAATTCTTGGCATAAATTCAACGATGGTTACCTTAGTGCCCATGCTGGCATATACATAAGCAAACTCCACCCCAATAGCTCCTGAACCAATTACCAACATTGATTTTGGTTGCTTTTCAAGGCTCATCGCTTTACGGTATTCAATCACCTTTTCTCCGTCTATCGGTACATTAGGTAATTCTCTTGCACGAGCTCCGGTAGCAATGATAATATGCTTTCCTTCTACAATGCTCTTTTTACCATCGGCATCAGTTACTTCTACTTTTTTACCGGGCTGCACTTTACCATAACCAAGGATGACATCAATTTTGTTTTTCTTCATCAAAAACTGAACACCCTTACTCATGCCATCGGCTACGCCTCTTGAACGCTGAATTACCGCTGTAAAGTCGGCATCAGCTTTTGAAACTTTGATACCATAGTCTTCGGCATGCTGAATGTATTGAAAAACCTGAGCAGACTTCAAAAGAGCTTTTGTAGGAATACAGCCCCAGTTAAGGCAAATGCCACCTAAATTCTCCTTCTCAATCACAGCTACTTTTAAGCCTAACTGTGATGCTCTGATTGCAGTTACATATCCGCCAGGGCCGCTGCCCAGCACTACCACGTCATATTGTGCCATAAAGATTTCTTCTTTTAGTCTTTAAATATGCCGCAAAAATAAGGAAAATAAGTGAGTCGAGACTTAAATGAGCAAGACTTGCTTAAGTGATTGAATAATAGAAGGATTTCATGTCATTTTTGAGGCGTAATTTTAAAAGAATGGCTAATATTGATGTTTGAACAACCCTTATAAATGAAATATAAACCTTTACTTTTTGCTACAATTATTGCATTCTCGCAATGCACCTCTGATGATAGCAATGATCAATACAAAAAATGGACAAATTACGGGGGCACAAAGGATGCTGCCCGTTATTCTTCATTAGATCAAATTACCACTGAAAATGTTAACCAACTTCAAGTAGCCTGGGAATACCATACAGGGGATGCCTCAGAGAACTCGCAGATTCAATGCCAACCTATTGTGGTTGACAGTATCTTGTATGCCACCTCACCAAAACTTGATTTGATAGCCCTTCATGTTGCCACCGGAAAGGAAATTTGGAGGTTTAATCCTTTTGAGGTTTTAGGTGGGGAGAACTCATGGGCCGGAACCAACCGTGGAGTCACTTATTTTCAGGAAGGTACAATAAGAAGAATACTTTTTACTGCGGGTAACTTCCTCATGTCTGTAGATGCTTTAACGGGAAAACCGGATTTGTCTTTTGGAGATAAAGGCAAAGTAGACTTACAAAGAGGCCTGTCTGAAAATGAGAATGACGAATTCTTGCTTGTTTCCAATACGCCGGGCATTATTTATCAGGATAAAATTATCATGGGTATGCGTGTTTCGGAAGGACTAGATGCTGCACCAGGTTATGTTAGAGCATATAATATTAAGACAGGTAAACAGGAATGGGTTTTTCATACTATTCCTAAGAAAGGGGAATTCGGTTACGATACCTGGGATGAACAATATATAGATAAAATTGGCGGAGCCAATAACTGGAGTGGAGTCTCTTTAGATGAAGAAAGAGGAATAGTGTACGTACCTACCGGCTCTGCCACGTATGACTTTTGGGGAGGTTTCAGAAAAGGAGACAACCTTTTTGCCAATAGCTTAATAGCCTTAAATGCTAATACCGGAGAAAGAATCTGGCATTATCAAATTGTACATCATGATGTGTGGGATAGAGATATTCCTTCTACTCCTAATCTGGTTACTATAAATAAGGACGGGAAGAAAATTGATGCCGTAGCTCAAATCACCAAACACGGTTATGTCTTTGTATTTGATAGGGTAACGGGTGAACCGGTATTTCCTATTGAAGAAAAGGTGATTGTAAAAACAGAAATGGACGGAGACGAAAATTCAGTTACTCAACCTGTGCCGAGTCTGCCTGAGCCAATCATGCGACAATTTATTGGAGAAAAAGACCTTTTGAGCCTGACTCCTGAGCTTGCTGCTGAAACAAAAGAAATGATCAAAGGCGTGGAATATGGCGATATGTGGTTGGCTCCCAGCGAAAAGAGGCCCTTCATTCTGTTCCCGGGTTTTGATGGTGGAGGTGAATGGGGCGGTGCTGCCGTAGACCCTGAAAGTGGAATTATGTATGTCAATTCCAGTGAAATGCCATGGTTAATTGAGATGATACCAAACGAAGCTGCTGGTTTAAAAAAGGGTGAAATAAGTGGTAAAAGTATTTATGCAAACAACTGTGCAAACTGCCATGGAGCAGATAGGAAAGGGAATACATCCGCTTTTCCAACACTCTTGGGTTTGAATCAAAAGTATAGTGAGGAGGAAGTACATAAAATACTAAGGAATGGGAGAGGAGGGATGCCTGCATTTCGTCATCTGCCTCAGGTGGAAAGAGATGCACTGGTAAACTTCTTATTAGAGAAAACCGTAAAGGGTGAGAAGAAGGAATTGTCAGGAGGCAAAGAGAAACTAATCTCTCCGTATTTAATGAATGGATACAGAAGATTCTTAACAAAAGAGGGTTATCCGGGAATAAATCCACCTTGGGGCACATTGAATGCTCTGGATCTAAACACTGGCAAGATATTGTGGAAAACGGTTTTAGGGGAATTTCCCGAGCTTACCGCAAAAGGTATTCCGCAGACGGGTCGTGAAGGTTACGGTGGACCGGTTGTTACCAAAGGCGGTGTAGTGTTCATCGGGGCAACAGAAGATGAGATGTTCAGAGCTTTTGATAAGAAAACGGGCAAAGTATTATGGGAAACGAAACTTCCGGCAGGAGGCCATGCTACACCAGCAGTTTACGAATGGAAGGGGAAACAATATGTGGTGATAGCTTGTGGAGGAGGAAAAAGTGATAAAAGCGGAGACTCATTTGTAGCCTTTGCTTTACCTTAATGCTTACTTTTCTTCCGGGAAAAACCTTTTCAGACCTATTCTGCGAAGCATCTTTTTCTCAAATGCCCAAAAGAATTTAAACTGACCAAATAACCAGCCTACTAAT
The DNA here is from genome assembly GCA_024742395.1 of Cytophagales bacterium. Taxonomy (GTDB): domain Bacteria; phylum Bacteroidota; class Bacteroidia; order Cytophagales; family Spirosomataceae; genus Jiulongibacter. Next base: position 95,593 of record JANSYO010000002.1, on the reverse strand, counting down.
GGCAAAGTCATCTGATAAATTGGAAAAATAAGAAGAATGCGAAAAAATAAATAAAGAATGTAGGGATGTGTAGTTTCAGGACTTAAGCCAAAAAAATGTGTTACTGGTTTGGCTACCCATGTGGCAAAAGAACCATTGACAGAAAATGCCAGTAAAATGGCTACCAGTTGCCAGTTTGAAGTTAGTCCCCAGCGTTCTTTTAATTTCTCCATAAGCGTACGATGCGGCAAATGTACTCATTAAATAGACCATAAAGCAAAGAGATTTATTTGACTGTCCAGAGCCTTTTAATTTCTTCCATGAGTTCTGAGTGGTAATTGCCGGCTACCGGCACAAAAATATCTGTGTCTAACTGAACCTGATGACGCTCTATTTTCTGAACATGGTTCAGGTTGATCACATGCGATTTGTGAACTCGCATAAATGTTTTTTCCGGCAGGGTTTTAATCGCTTCTGTCATGGTCATTCGGGTCATGGTTTGTTTACCTTTTTCATAGAATGTGAGGTAATTTCCATCAGATTTTACATATAAAAGATTATCTATTTCAATTCTGACTAAGTCGTAACTGTCTTTAACAAAAAGGTATTTCTGTTCTTCAAAGGTTTTTGTCAGTGTTTCCTTAGTTTTCTGACATGCTTTTAAAAAGCGGGCAAAGTCAAATGGCTTTACCAGATAATCTAGGGCATTTAGGTTAAATGCATCAGCGGCGTATTGTGAATAGGCTGTAGTGAATACTATTTTGACATTTTCTGGGAGTAGCTGACTGACATCCAATCCGGTAATGTCCGGCATATTTATGTCAAGAAAAACCAAATCAACGGTTTCATTTTTTAAAAAAGATAAAGCCTCCTGTGAACTGACAAAAGTTTCCTTCAAATCTATAAAATCTACTTTGCCTGCGTGTGCTTTAATCACTTCCAAAGCCATGGGTTCATCGTCGATTGCAATTGCTGTTATGATCATATTATAGTTCAATTTCCAGATCTACTTTAAAAACATGATTTGAGTTTTCAATGGCCAGTTTATGGCGATCAGGATAATGTAGCTGCAGCCTTTTGTTCGTATTCTCAAGTCCGGTATTTGTTCCAATCTCTAGTTTATCCTTTTCCTTTATTAGGCTATTGGCAATATGAAATGAAAAATGATGGTTTTTAACGTGTAGTTTTAAATGTATAAAAGAGGGATCATTTATACTAATGCCATATTTGAAGGCATTTTCGATGTATGGAATAACCAAAAGAGGGGCGATTTTATCTTCCTGATTGTCCCACTGAATGTCAATCTGAAGGTTAATGTTATCTCTTTCAGGAAGCCTCATTTTTTGCAGCTTAAGGTAATCTTCAATAAATAGGATTTCTTTATCAATCGGAGACCTTTCTGTCTTGGTTTCTTCTACCACATGCCGCATAATTCTGCTTAGATTTTCTATGCCTTCTGCGGTTTTAGGGCTGTCTTCTACGATGGCCTGACCATATAGGTTGTTTAGGGTGTTGAATAAAAAATGAGGGTTTATCTGAGCTTTTAAAGCTGAAAGTTCGGCTTTGGTTTTTTCAAAGCTCAGCTTGCGGAGCCTTGTATAGCTATCATTCACATATTTAATGGTAGAATAAATAACAGAAACAAGAGTCATAATAGTGGCTGAAATACCTATTATACTTAAATCTTTGTCTGTAGCTGGAAACGATAGTTTAATACAGAAATAAAGAAACAAGCCAATAAGAAGAACCACAATAAAATAAAAGAACTTTCCCGAGTTTCCACTGGAAACAAAAAGCTCTTTAAAGAGCATTCGGTAATGGAATTCGGCCAGGAGAATTGAAACACCAATAAGTCCAATCACACCATCAATAGAATGAAAGAAGTTGGCCAAAAATAATCCTAAACGAAGCCCTTTACTATAGTTATCTGAGGCGTATGAGAGGTCTTTTAGTTTTTGAGAAGTATAGGCCATCATTTCAGAAAGAGACTCTATTACATAAATTTTATAGTAGAAGTGGATCAAACTGGCAGCCGTTACAGCCGCCAGCAGTAGAATCCAATTATTACTTAAAAATGACAGTGCCTTTCTCAAAGTGATTCTTTTTTCGATCTGTTTTTTGTGTAGAAATAATTAATGACCCAAGTGATGATAAGTCCTAATAATACCCAGGGAACAAACTGGCTATCACCTTTAACTAATAAGTAGCCAATAACAGCACCAGCGAAGAATAAAGCGATAATCCATAAAACAAGAGCGTTGTTGTTTTCATTGTTTGAAAAGGAAGGGGCATTGTTAAAAACGTCCTCTCCATTTCTTTTAATTTGAAACCCAATACCCGTAAAGATATTTAAGGATAACTCTACCTGATAGTTCACTTTTTCATCTGACTCTACTACCTCAAAGGTATGGATGCCACCCATAATGCTTCTAATGGCTGAGACCTCTTCTCCATTATAGTAGACGGTCTCTTTGCCGGTAAAGTCATTCTCAATTTCAATAATTGCATTTTCGGTTGTTTTAAATGTCAAGTATTTCATGTTCGTTTTTGTTTTAATGATGAGTTGAAATTACTTGAGCCATCATAATTAAAATAAGAGATGTGATGAATCGGGGATATTGTGTGATTTCCTTTTGCAAGTTTGTGATTTCAATATTCAATGACTTCTTGTTTTCTACGCCAGGCAGGCGATTTTAATTGAGCATTGCTTCTTATTAGAAAAGCTAATAAAAGTATGGCGATACCCAAAAGTGTAAAATAGACTGCATCATTATTAATGATTTTATATCGGTAATTATTCTCAGCCACTATTTCAAAGTCTGTAAAAAGCAGAAAGAAATAATCAATGTAGAAGTAGAAGAAAGTGCCCAGAATTACGAATTCAAAGGATTTAATTTTATAGTAAAAGAACATAAATACTCCAACCAAAAAAGCTGTTGATAAGACGGCTTTGGGTTCGAAGTTTATCAAAGAGATTAAACATGCCGTAGCAACAGCCGGTGTGAGATCATAATTGCGAAGTAGGCCATGACCAATGACGCCAATTTGAAGAAATATAAGAAGGGCACTGGGCAGGACGAAAAGAAAATAGTTGGTTTCCAGCATAAATTTCATGTTTTCCTGTTCAATAAAACTCAAAGGCAACTCCTCAAAGATGCTTGAGATAAATCTTACTAAGAAGCTGACAAGCAGTGCTAGAAGAAGTGCTTTGACAGAAAGACCTGCAAAATAGGGCAGCTCCTTCTGGTTAATAAAGTACCCAATAATGCTAATGATAAAAACACCGCCTATGGAGAGAATGAGAAGTGTATTGCCGTCTACGTTATAATTGGAGGAATTTTTTTGTAATTGCTGGTATCCTTGAATGGCTCCAACGACAAAGTACATGATCATTAAAAGGAGGAAGAGCATCCAGGCTTTCCCTACAGTCATTCCTCTTTTCTTGTTGAAATTAAATTCGGAGCTCATATTTTAGGCTTTTGGGTGTTCTAAAGATATAAAATTAGGACTTAACGAAACGCCAAAAAGCCGCGATCAGGCGGCTTGCTTGGTAACGAGTAATATTTTACTTAAATGAAGGAAAATTTTTCTCCTTGTTTTTAGTAGGCTTTATTGTAAGAATGGGGTCTTGCCAAGGTATTGCCTGGGTTTTATTTCTATTTTTCCAAGTTTTTAGCTCTTGTAAGCTTTGATTCGGCATTGATGATTCTGCATTTTGGATAGGATATTGAGCAGGCTCAATCTCTTTAAGATCACAAGAGGAAAGATTAATAAGGCTTGTAGCGAAAAGGACTTTGATGATTTGTTTCATGATTTTAAATACTTAGAGTTTCTAATAGATTTGATGTTTCAAAAGTATTTTAAGCCATTTTGATCTGAAATTGAATGTGATGTGAGTGGCCGTTTCTGTGATAAACAGAGCTTTTCTTGTGAATTAGCATTTCCTTGATTAGAAGATTATCTTCTGTAGTGGTTTATTTCTCTATTTTTGCATTGCATCACAATTTGAATACATGATTTCTATTGTCATTCCTATTTTTAATGAGGAAGAAAATCTTCTAAATCTATATACCAGACTTACTGCCGCTGCCCCTTCATGGAAGGACGATTATGAGATAGTTTTGGTAGACGATGGCTCTTTAGATAACAGCTTGAGCATAATGAAGGGCTATGCCGAAAAAGATGAGCATGTAAGGGTTATTAAACTTTCGAGAAATTTTGGGCATCAGCCAGCGATTTCTGCAGGAATTCAGGAGGCCAAAGGCGATGCCGTGGTAATTATGGATGGCGATTTGCAAGATCCTCCGGAAGAGCTGTATCGTTTTCTTGATAAATGGAGAGAGGGGTATGAGGTGGTTTATGCTGTGAGAACCAAACGGAAAGAAGGTTTTTTCAAGAAGCTGGCGTATTCAACATTCTATAGAATGCTGGCGGCTATTTCTGATATAGACATTCCTTTAGATTCAGGTGATTTCTGCGTGATGGACCGCAAGGTGGTAAATACCATTGTTAAGGATATGCCAGAGCAGGTCCGTTTTGTACGTGGACTACGGGCCTATGCCGGTTATAAGCAAATAGGCGTGACCTACGAAAGAGCAGAAAGAGCGGCGGGTGAAGTAAAATATACCTTTAAAAAGTTGATGGGGCTGGCCATGGATGGACTCTTCGGTTTTTCTAATGTTCCCTTAAGGTTGGCGACCTATTTTGGTTTTGTGATTGCTATACCCTCGTTTATCATCGGAATATTCTTTGTGCTTCACAGGGTCATTGGATTTAAAATTTTAGGCCACACACCGGCAGAAATTCCGGGTACTACCACCTTAACGGTGGGTATGTACTTTTTAGGTGGTGTAACGTTAATTATCCTGGGTATTTTGGGTGAGTATATCGGCCGAATCTATATTGAGGTAAAAAGAAGGCCATTTTTTGTAATAGACGAGGTGATAGAGAAAAAGAGGTAGTTAAAAATGAATTTCAACCAGTAATTTAATTTGCTTCGCGTACCTTCAGAAATAGCTGCAGATCATTTTGAATCTCTTAAGATTCAGGAGTTAACCTTTGTGGCTTATCGAAGTGACGTTTACCCTTCAAAAAACGAAGTGTTTTTTGAGGAAAATGCCGTGATCTACGTAATAGAAGGAGAAAAGAAATTCTCCGGAACCTCTGAGCAAATTACAGTTAAAAAGGGGGATGTGTTCTTTGTAAGAAGAGGATATTACCTTATGTCAGAGTCTATTGACGAATCGTACAAGAGCCTGGTTTTCTTTTTTGATGAAAACCTTATTAAGGCATTTGTCAATCAGCATTTAGTGCTGTTTCCAGAAGAAATAGTTGCCGAAAAGGAGTTACCAACCCTACTTATTCTTCCTACAGACGAGAAATTCGGAAAATTTGCGGAATCCGTTTTGCCTTATTTCAGATCCAGAACAAAATATCTTGATCATTTTCTAAAGCTTAAACTTCAGGAGTTGCTGCTTCATTTGTTGGAGTACGATACCGGGGACTATTTGAAGGCATTACTTCATGAAATTTTTAAAGGAGAAAAGGCAGATTTGGAATATCTGATGCAAAATTATTATCTGAAACCTTTAACATTAATGGAGCTGGCAAAACTTTCGGGCCGAAGTCTATCAGCATTCAAAAGGGATTTTCAGGAGCAATACAAAACCCCGCCTGCCAAGTGGATAAGAAATAAACGACTGGAAAGGGCTGCCTTCTTGCTCAAAAACTCTCAAAAGCATGTCAATGAGATAGCTGAGGAGGTGGGTTTTGAAAGTGTTTCACACTTTATAAAGGCTTTTAAAGGAAAGTATGGCGTTACTCCTACAAAATATTAGGAAGCTAAAACGAGCTCACTCTCCTCATTCAGTTTGACGACGACATCAAACAGGTCAATTTCTAAACAGTAAGGAATATCTTTTCCTCCGAGTTTTTTTAACCTTTTTAAATGGCTGGCTCTTTGTAGGTAAGAAAGAAGATCGCTTTGTGCTGTCTCATAGGCAGCTGTTGCTAAAAATGTAGAATCTCCTTCGGTCTCGTGAGAATCTGACATAGCCAGGGTTAAAGCTCCGCCAAACAAAACATCTTCAAGGCCAGGTCTTCCTTTCCATCCGGCACATACAATCAAAACATCCTTTCCCTTGTTTTTCAGGTAGCTTGCCGTAGCAGACAAATTGGAAAAAGAAGCCGCTAAAATCTCATCTGCTTCTTTTGATTTATTAATTGTTAAAGTTCCATTGGTGGTTGTCATGGCAACTTTTTGTCCCATGGAACGGGTTTCCATATAACTAAATGGAGAATTATCGAGGTCAAAACCTTCAATCATCTGTGCATGTCGTTCACCTCCGGCTAAATAACCTTGTTTTTGTAGTTCAAGGCACTCCTCAACTTCAATTACAGGCTTTATGGCTTTAACACCTTTGGCCAGGCCGGAAACTATACAGCTGGTAGCTCTGAAAACATCTGTTACCACCACTATTTTACCTTTGAGCTCATGATGATGTATAAGCTCGTGCGTTAAACAAACCTCAATTGTATTCATTGGGGCAAAGTTAGAAAGCTTAAGAAAACACTTAGGCTTAATTGAAAGTCTTTTTAATAAAGTACCGAGATGGTTTCTGCATAGCAAGCAGGCTTATCAATTCCTTTTATCTCGATGGTGCACTCTACGAGCATTTTAAGTCCGTGGTTTTGTATTTGAGAGGCATGCTTAAGTCTGGCTTTTAATCTTATTTCACTTCCTGAAGGAACAGGGTGAACAAAGCGTACTTTCTCCAAACCGTAATTCACCCCGATTTTAGAAAAAGGAGCGGAATAGATACTTTCTACCAGCTTTGGTATGAGGGAGAGAGTTAAATATCCATGAGCTATGGTTCCACCAAAAATAGATTCCTGAGCTTTAATTTCGTCTGTATGAATCCATTGCTCATCCATTGTAGCCTCCGCAAACTTTTGGATGGTGGCTTGATCAATCGTTAACCAATCACTGCTTCCCAATTCTTTTCCTACAAAGGATAAGATGTCTGCCTGACTATCAAAAACAAGTTTAGGCGTTTCTTTCAATGAAGTTTTTTGAATAGCCAATTCCATTTTATGCCGTGCTTCTCCTTCAGAAACCGGAATCACCACAGCTTTCCCAATCACTTTTCTATTCATTAGGTCTTCTAAAGCTTCAGCCGCCTTATCAAGAGGATATATTTTGTAAAAATGTGGCTTTAGCTTTCCCGATAGATAAAAGAAGCCAAGTTCCTGTAGATTTTTATATGCATTCTCAGGTTCTTCTTTTGAGAATCGGCTCCAGAAGACACCTTGCACCGAACAGCCTTTAAGTAAAGGTAAATTCAGCGGTATTTTTGGAATTTCACCGTTAGCAAAGCCCACCACAAGGTACCGTCCTTTCCATGCCATGCCTCTAAGTGCCGCTTCTGTATATTTTCCTCCTACAGGATCATATATTACGTCTGCACCTTTTCCATGAGTTAATTCTTTTATTCGTGTCTTTAGGTCTTCTTTTTCGTAGTTAATGAGTTCATCAGCTCCCATTTCCTTACAAACCTTGAGTTTTTCATCTGTTGATGCCGCTGCAATTACTCTTGCTCCCATTATTTTGGCAAGTTGAACTGCTGCCAGGCCTACACCTCCTGAAGAACCTAATACCAGCAAAGTTTCGTCCTGTTTCAGCTTGGCTCTGTCTTTTAAGGCATGATAAGAGGTTCCAAAATTATAGGAAATCGAGGCTGCTGTAAGATAGTCCATTCCGGGGGCCATGGGAGTAACTTTTTCGGCGTTTACAGCTACTTCCTCTGCAAATCCACCCCAGCCACATAAGGCAAAGACAGGGTCTCCGACTTTAAACTTATTCACTTTTGAGCCAACTTCCTTTATAACACCTGCCACCTCTCCACCAGGGGAAAACGGTAGTTCTGGTTTAAATTGATAGAGATTTTGAATTAATAAAGTATCCGGAAAATTTACGCCACAAGCCTTGACAGAAATAATGACCTCATCTTCTTTTGGAGTCAGTGAGGAGATATTTTTGACTTGTAAATTGTTCGGTAGACCAAAGTCTTCACAGAGGACAGCTCGCATCTTTTTTGTCAGGGTTTTGTTTGAATTATTATAAATAACGCAAATTTGACGGAGTTTCTACGTTATTTAAAAAATGAAGAGTCTTTCTAAATATCTTATCTTATGTATCGTTGTCTGTTTAGCTGAGCCCATCTCTGCTGAGGCTCAGACTGTTAGTTCTATTAACTTCCAAGAGCTGGAGAGCATTATCAGTAAAAACGAGTCAGAGGTTTTGGTTCTTAACTTTTGGGCTACCTGGTGCAAGCCTTGTGTAGAAGAATTGCCGGCATTTGAGACTATTTCACAGAATTACAGTCTAATAGATGTGCAGGTTTATTTAATCAGCATGGATTTTGCGAAAGAGTTAAATAGAGTGCAGCAGTATATAGAGAAAAAGGAGATTAAATCAAAGGTGGTCTTACTGGATGAGCCAGACTATGACAGCTGGATTAATAAAGTTGATTCCAGTTGGACGGGAGCCATTCCGGCCACAGTTTTGATAAGTAAAAAGGAAAATAAAAAGGAGTTTTACGAACAGAAAATGGATATCAAGGGCCTGCAGGCTCGAATTGAAAACCTGTTGAATTGATTTACATAATTATCGAAGATGATGAATAAGAAAAGTTTAAGTGTTTTGAGTATTGCTCTTATCATTGGTTTGATAGGCACTTACTCATTCAAAAAAGTGCGTGCCAGTGGCAAGGCCATTGCTGCTAGTCCTATTGCCATGCAATCCTTTATAGATGGCTATGAGGTAGGGGATGAGGCCACCGATTTTAACCTACGGAACATAGACGGAAAAATGGTGTCTCTATCAAACTATCCCTCAGCCAAAGGTTTTATCATTGCCTTTACCTGTAATCATTGCCCTTTTTCAAAGGCGTATGAAGATCGTGTAATAGCTTTGAATAACAAATATGCACCACAGGGTTACCCGGTTATTGCTATTAACCCAAACGACCCTGCGGCTTATGAGGAAGATAGTTTTGAGAACATGAAAAAGAGAGCTTCTGAAAAAGGGTATACTTTCCCATACCTTGTAGATGAAAAGGGCATTGGCCAGCTTTATGGTGCCGCCAGAACCCCGCATATTTTTGTGTTAAAGAAAGAAGCAGGGAAATACATTGTGAAATATACCGGAGCCATAGATGACAGTGCACAAGATCCTGCGTCTGTATCAAAAAAATATGTGCAAGACGCAGTAGATAATCTGATATTGAATAAACCTGTGGTAACGCAAAGCACCAAAGCTATTGGTTGCTCTATTAAATGGAGAGGCGATATTTAAGGAATAAATGGAGAATTTATATAGAAAGGCTATCCAATTGGGTAGCCTTTTTTTAGTTTTGACACAAAGAGAAAAATATGGCAATACCCACCCCACCCACCCTGTTTTCACCTGAACGCATGAATCAATTAATGGCCTTTGAAAGGCTGTTGACCATTATGGACGATTTGCGTGTGAAATGTCCTTGGGACAAAAAGCAGACGATGGAAAGCCTTCGCCACTTAACCATTGAAGAGACGTATGAGCTTTCTGATGCTATTTTAGAGGGTGACATGCAGGAAATAAAAAAGGAGCTGGGCGATCTCATGCTTCACATGGTTTTCTATTCAAAAATAGGGTCAGAGACCGGAGATTTTGATGTATCTGAGGTATTGCATGGAATCTCTGAAAAACTTATCTCGCGGCATCCGCATATTTATGGCGATACCAAAGTAGAAAATGAAGAACAGGTAAAAGAGAATTGGGAAAAGTTAAAGTTAAAAGAGAAGGGAAACAAAAGTGTTTTAGGCGGCGTACCACAAAGTTTGCCGGCTCTGGTAAAAGCCATGCGAATTCAGGAAAAAGCAAGAGGGGTAGGCTTTGACTGGGAAGAAAAACAACAGGTGTGGGGAAAAGTAGAAGAAGAAATGCAGGAGTTTAAAGAGCATTTCAATGCCGAAACTTCTGAGACTATTGATAAAGAAAAGGCAGAGGCTGAGTTTGGAGACTTACTTTTCTCCTTGGTTAATTATGCCCGTTTCATTGATCTGAACCCCGAAACGGCTTTGGAACGAACCAATAAGAAATTCATCAAACGCTTTCAATATCTTGAGTCGAAGGCCAAAGAACTAGATAAAAATCTCTCAGATATGACACTTTCAGAGATGGATGTTTTCTGGGAAGAGGCTAAGGGGCTGTGATTAATTAAAAAGCTGCATAACAGCCATATGGATAGCAAACAAATCATTAAAGTTCTCAACGTTTCTGTCAAGATTCTGTAGGACGACCACAGATATACCTTTTTGAGGATAATAATAACATGAACTGGCAAAGCCTGGAGTATAACCCAAGGCTCCTATTTTCTTCCCTGCTTCGCCACTTTTGAAAAGTAGTCCATATCCATACGCTATCTCACCAAATATAGGATGCTGCCTGGTTGCATATCTTGTTGACATCAGTTGTAGTGTTTCAGCTTTTACCAGCTTGTCGTGATATAGTAATTCATTCCATTTTGCCAGGTCACGAGCATTTGAAATAAAGCCTCCGGCAGGTACATAATTCTTATAGCTCTTGAGTTCTAAGGCGATTTTTCCTTCTGAGCTTTCAATAAAGGCTTTAGGCCACTCAGAATTTTTGAGTGCCTCTGGGTGAAATGTGTTTTTTAAGCCCATTTGTTTAAAAAGGGCCATACTTTGTTGAGTAAATGAATGACCATTTGCTTTTTCTAGTATATCAGCTAACAACTGATACCCAATTTGAGAATAGTTGAATTGACTACCCGGACTGAACTCCAACGGTTGCTCCAATGTACTTATTCCATGCGTGTGTGTTAAAAGATGATGAATTGTAATTTGATCTTTCCAGTCCTGCATTAAAGAGGGAAGGTATTGACCAATAGTATCTTTAAGTGAAATAGCCCCTTTTTCTACACTTCGTAAAATAAGTACGGCTGTGATTTGTTTACTGATTGACCCAATTACGAAGAGGTCAGAAACCTTCGTTTTCTCTTTGGTGTAAAAGTCGGAATAGCCCCCTGCTTTTGCATAAACTGGTTTTCCTTTTTGACTTATTAGAACCACCCCATTAAGATTTTCCAATAGGTGGTCAATTGAATCTTCAAGTGTTTTTTGGCCTGGACAGGCAAAGAATAGAAGAATCAGGCTTGCAGTAAGCAGGCCACGTTTTACAATCATAAAGCGGGTTTATTATCTGGCAAATCTACGTTCCATTCTCCTTACTCTGCTTGCATTTTTACCATCTACGCGAGAGGCCACCGCCCATAAAGCCGCAGGAAGCCAGCCGATAATTGTAACTTGAAGAATTAAACAAAGAATTCCACTTAGAATTTTGCCTCGCAAAAAGAAGGACAACCAAGGCACTAAAACAGCAATAAGTAACATAGCTTTTGAATTTTATACCAAGTTACTTATTGCACATTTTTATGTAAATCTATTTTTGATGGGCGGTTATTTATTTGAAAGAACGCTCATATTTACAGTTTAACCTCACAACCCCCATTGGCACCGGACTTCAAGACGGCCTCTACTACTCTTATGTCTCTAAGTCCTTCTTCTCCAGGGCATAAGTAAGGCTTTTTGTTTTTAATAGCCAAAGCATCATCATCAAGCTGCATTGGTTGCTGTCTGTCTACCTGAGTATAAATGGTAGTACCATCAGACATGCTTCCGCGGTTACCACCATAGCCGGTTTGTGGCTCCATTTTTAGCCATCCCTTTTCATAGTTTACTTGAAGATGATTCATATTAATTCCAAAGCTTGACTGACAGGTAGCCATTGCACCACTAGGAAATTCTAAAACATAAGTAGCTGTTTCTTCTACTTCATGATAAATTTCAGGACGGGTAGTAGATAGGTGAGCTTTTACGGAAATAGGCTCTTCGCCGGTAGATAGACGGGCTCCTTGAATGGCATATACACCCATGTCTCCCATGACTCCGCCGCCCATGGCTTTTTTCTGCTTCCAGTGATTAGTGCGGCCGTCGAAGTAACCTGCGGCAGAGTTCACCATTTTTACCTTGCCAAACTTCTGCTCACGCATCACTTTCTGGTAAGCTTGAATGTTGGGGTCATGCTGGCACCGATAGCCAATAGAAAGACCTACCTTATTTTTATTACAGGCATCTATCATAGCCTGGCAGTCAGCTACTGAGGGAGCCATCGGTTTTTCACACCACATGTATTTCCCGGTTTCGGCACCACGCACTGTATATTCTTTGTGCATTGATGGAGGTAAGATCACATAAATGACATCTATATCTGGGTTATTGGCTATAGAGTCATAATTGTTGTAGTTGTAAACGTTTTTATCTGCTATACCGTATTTTTCCTGCCAAACAGGTATTTTTTCGGGCGAACCCGTTACAATCCCTTTAAGTTCACAATGTTTAGTGTTCAATAGTGCGGGTGCAATCAGATCTTTACTGTAGTAGCCAAGACCTACCAAAGCTACTCCAAGTTTTTGTTTTGGTGCTCTCGTAGCGGCTAGTAAGACATTGGGAGAAAAAGCAGCAACAGAACTGGCAATAAGGGATTTTTTGACAAAGTCTCTTCTTTTTAAATCCATGGGTTGAATTTTAAGTTTTGTTTAAATAATGATTGGTAAAAATTAGGCAATTAAAGAATATTAAGAAAGTTAAGAATAAAACAGAGATATTGCCAGTTGGCTTAGCCCATAAGAATTTTTTGAGGGTATTTTTAACTAGTGATTTATTTAGATGTTATATATAGGAAGGCACGAACATGTACATTTGACTGATATAGGTCTAAATGAACTTGTTGCAAAAATTGACACAGGAGCCTATACCTCTAGCATTCATTGTGCTGAAGTAGTAGAAAAGGACGGGAAATTAATTTGTGGATTTATTAATCCCAGAAATGATGAAGCTTCGCTAAAAAAGATCATTTTTGCGGCTTATAAGAAACGTAAAGTCAAAAGCTCTAATGGCTCCACTGAAGAGAGGTTCGCTATTAAAACTAAAATAAAATTAGGAAGCCACGTTTACGACATCGAACTTACATTAACAAACAGAGAATCAATGAAATATCCACTATTATTGGGAAGAAAATTCCTGAATGGAAAATACGTGGTGGACGTTTCAAGAAAAAACATTTTATCAAAGTAATCTAGTCTAATCAGATCATACTGTTGCAGCTTGCAACAGTTTATTCCTGACCAATTTCAAGGTTTACCTGACAATCAAAATTTTTAAGAAAAAAGAATGAAAATAGCTATTCTATCAAGAAATGGTGCTTTGTATTCAACAAGGCGACTGAAAGAGGCTGCAGAAAAAAGAGGTCACGAAGTGGTTATTATTAATCCGCTTAAATGTGATTTAGTTATTGAAAAGAAAAAACCTCAAATATATCATAACGGTGTTCTATTAAGCGATGTGGATGCCATAATTCCAAGAATAGGGGCCTCTGTTACTTTTTATGGTACGGCGGTGGTACGTCAGTTTGAAATGATGAAGGTTTTTACCACTGTAGAATCACAAGCCTTGGTTCGCTCTCGTGACAAATTTAGAAGTATGCAAGTGCTCGCCAGAGCCGGTCTGGGTTTACCTAAAACAGTTTTTACCAATTACTCAAAGGATACTGAATCTGTCATTGAAAAAGTAGGGGGTGCTCCTTGTATTATCAAACTTCTTGAAGGCACACAAGGAATGGGAGTTGTATTGGCCGAAACACAAAGTGCAGCAGTATCCGTACTAGATGCCTTTCAAGGTTTGCAAGCAAGAGTAATTGTACAGGAATTTATTAAAGAAGCCAACGGTTCAGACATCAGAGCTTTAGTAGTAGACGGAGTAGTAGTAGGCTCTATGAAACGTCAGGGAAAAGAAGGCGAATTCAGATCAAATCTTCACCGTGGTGGATCGGCTGAAATAGTAGAACTTACCGAAGAAGAGGAAAATGCTGCCTTAAAGGCGTCAAGGGTGTTGGGTTTAGGAGTAGCTGGTGTAGATATGCTTAGGTCTAACAGTGGTCCCAAAATTATGGAAGTGAATTCTTCACCTGGTCTTGAAGGCATAGAAAAGGCGACAGAAAAAGATATTGCCAAGGCAATAATTAGATACATTGAAAGGCACGTAGACTAATTAAATAACAAATTCTCCATAATTGTAAGGGGTTACCATGCTAAAATGGTAGCCCTTTCTTTTTGTTGACCTTAGCTAATATTCTTTTCTCAAAAATTGCCATAGTAGTAATTCGTGGCGAAAACCTTCGTTTTATATTGAGTTTCTAATGAAATTGCTACCAATGAAACATTTATTTACTGCTTGTCTTCTTATAACCGCCTTTTCAGTTTCGGCTCAAAGAATTTTACCACAATCGTGGTTCAATGAAAATAATATCAGCGATGAAGCCATTTCGGTGGGTGACCAATCACGGCTTTTTGGGATCAGTGCGTTAAAAGATGACAGCAAGTTAGATTATTACTGGGACAAAGATTTTAAAGTATCAAAAGTCTATTTTTATTCGCAAAAAGTGAATTCAGGTAGCGTGATATCAGATAGTGTCAGTGGAATTGAAACGCGTATTGACTTATGGAATAAAAGAGTAGAGTTTAATACAGCCAATGAAATTAAAGTGGCTGAAGCACTCAAAGTCTCAAATATTTTCGCAATTAATAGTGAAAGGAAGTTATTTCAATTCATTAACGCCAAGGAATTTGGATCAGAAAATCTTACTTCATTTTTTAAATTGCTTAACGCCTCTGAAAACAATGCACTATTGATGTCAAAAGAGGTGATTGTACAAAATGCCAATTACAATGCAGCATTAGATACCGGAAATAAAGAAGCAACCATTGCTAAAATGGATCACTTCTATTACTGGAATGGCACTTCTTTGATTGGTATTGATTCAAAAAAGGAAGTTTCAGAACTTTTAACAGATCTGGGTTTTAACGCTAAAGATTATTTAAAGAAATCTGGCAATAAGCTAAAGTCAGAAGAGGACTATTTAAAATTGGGCCACTACATTTTCGCAAATCGTTAGTATTTCTAATAGATGCAGGCAAGAAAAGCTTTAAGGCTTAAATATTTCGACAGATAATTATGATAGATTCAGATACCCAAACATGATTTTTGATAGTTTTCAGACTTCCTGAAGGGTGTATTTTTGCACTTAATTTAAAAGTAAGAAATTGACAAAAGGAATATATATCGCCACCACTGAAGACCACAGTGGCAAATCGCTACTCTCATTAGGATTAATGCACACTCTTTTGGGTAAAATGCCTCGTGTTAGTTTTTTCAGACCCATTGTTCATAGTACTACAGATGATCACCATACAAGTATTATGAAATCTCATTTTGAGTTACCTTATGAGATGAAAGAGCTTGTAGGACTGAGCAGACAAACTTTGGTAGAAATGCTTAATCAGGATAAGCTGGGGGAAGTCATTGACATCATGATAGCGAAGTATAAGTATCTTGAAGATAAGTCTGATTTTGTATTAGTTGAAGGCACAGATTTCGCCGGAGAAGGCAATTTAGTTGAGCTTGATTTGAATGTCTTGATTGCCAAAAATCTGGGTCTCCCGGTAATTTTGATTGGAAACGGAAAGAATAAGACTACACGTGAACTCAAATCTGCCATGCATATGGCTTACAAGTCTTATGTTAAACAGGAGGTATCAGTTTTAGCAATAATTAGTAACAAAGTTTTACCAAAGGATCTTGAGGTTACAGAACAGGCCATTGAATCTTTTATTGGGAGTGGAACGGAATCTTATGTGGTACCTCAAACCGAGAGTCTTTCCAGTCCAACGTTGCGAGAAATCGTCATCGCTTTACAAGCGAAAATTCTGTTTGGAAATGACTATTTAGAAAACAAGGTGGGTTCTTTTGGAGTAGGTGCTATGCAACTACGTAATTATCTGACCCAAATTCATGAGGATAACCTGATGATCACTCCGGGAGATAGAGCTGATCTTATTTTGGGTGCTTTGCAAGCAAATATTTCGAAAAATTATCCAAAAATGGCGGGAATAGTTCTAACAGGAGGTTTAATTCCCGAGGAGCCAATCATTAAACTCATTGAAGGATTAGAGGTCAATTTACCCATTTTATCGGTGGATGAAGGGACTTTTCAAGTGGCCAACACCGTCGGGAATGTCAAATCCAATATATATGCTTACAGTAAAGAAAAAATAAGTACGAGCATTGAGCTTTTTGAGGAGTATATTCCAATTTCTGGCTTATTGGAAAAGTTTACCAATTTTGAAAACAAACTTCTTACGCCCAGAATGTTTCAGTACAATATGGTAAAAAGGGCTCAATCGTCTAAAAAGCATATTGTTTTACCTGAAGGGGCAGATGAAAGAATTCTGAAAGCTGCTTCTATGCTCGTGGCGAAAGATTTGGTTCAAATTACTCTGCTTGGGAATGAAGAGTTAATTCAAGCAAAAGCTTTTGCTCTGGGTCTTAGCATTGATTTTGATAAAGTAGCCATTATTGACCCTGTTCAGTCTGTTTATTTTGAGGATTTTGTCAGCACCATATATGAACTTAGAAAACATAAGAAGATGGACATGAACATTGCCCGTGACCTTATGTCTGATGTTTCGTATTTCGGTACAATGATGATTTACAAAGGATTAGCAGATGGTATGGTATCGGGTGCTATACACACAACGCAGCATACCATAAGACCGGCACTACAGTTTATAAAGACTAAGCCAAGTTCAAAAATAGTATCCTCCGTTTTCTTTATGTGCCTTGAAGACAGGGTGTCTGTATTTGGAGATTGTGCTATTAATCCGAATCCAACGGCTGAAGAATTGGCAGAAATAGCGATTGCCTCAGCAGACAGTGCCAAAGCTTTTGGTATTGAACCTAAAATAGCGATGCTTTCTTATTCTTCCGGAAGCTCTGGTCAGGGTGAAGATGTGGACAGAGTAAGAATGGCCACCCAAATGGTAAAGGAATTGAGACCGGACCTTAGAGTGGAGGGGCCAATTCAGTACGATGCAGCAGTTGATATAACAGTAGGAAAGAGTAAAATGCCGGATTCTGAAGTAGCCGGGCAAGCCAATGTGCTAATCTTCCCAGATCTGAATACAGGGAACAATACGTATAAGGCTGTTCAGAGAGAAACCGGTGCTTTGGCTATAGGACCAATGCTTCAAGGATTAAATAAACCGGTAAATGATTTGAGTAGAGGATGTACGGTAGATGATGTATTTAATACTGTAATCATAACCGCTATTCAGGCACAAGGCCTCTAAAATTAAAAGATGGATAAAATACTCGTATTAAATAGTGGAAGCTCTTCTTTAAAATTTCAGGTACTTCAAATGCCGGATGAAAACGTTTTGGCTTCGGGATTAATTGACAAAATAGGATTGCCGGGTTCGGGTATTACTTATAAAAATGTGAGGGAGTCGTTTAGCTATCAAGAAGAAATTGAAAGTCACTATGCGGCTCTATTAAAAGTATCCGAACTATTGATGGACACCGAAAACGGAGCTATTAGCACTCCAGATGAAATTCTAGGCATTGGTCATCGGGTGGTTCATGGTGGTAGTCATTTTAAGGATGTCGCTGTAGTTTCTGCAGAAATTAAGAATCAGATAAGAGAGCTTTTCAGTATGGCTCCGCTTCATAATCCTGCCAACCTTGTAGGTATAGAAGTTGCCGAAACTGTTTTTCCAAATTCGGCTCAAATTGCTGTTTTCGATACGGCGTTTCATCAAACAATTCCAGAAAAGGCTTATCGGTATGCTATTCCCAATTCTTTATTTAAAGAAGAAGGAATTCGTCTATATGGTTTTCACGGAACAAGTCATCAGTATGTGAGTGCCAGGGCATCTGAATATTTGAATAATAAGGAAGCCAAAATGGTTGTTTTGCATTTAGGTAATGGATGCAGTGCAACAGCCGTAAAAAGTGGTAAAAGCGTAGATCACTCCATGGGTTTTGGTCCTTTAAACGGATTGGTTATGGGAACACGAAGCGGAGACATTGACCCGTCGGTTTTGTTATACTTATTAGAGAAAGGTTACTCAGCAGCAGATATTCACAAATTACTAAATAAGGAAAGTGGAATGCTCGGCCTTTCTGGTTATTCTGATTTGAGAGAGATTGTCAGTCAATTTGAAAAAGGAAATAAAGACTGTGGCTTGTCCCTCGAAATTAATGCCTACAGAATAAAGAAATATATCGGTGCTTATGCCGCAGCTATGAATGGATTGGATGCGATAGTGTTTACTGCCGGAGTAGGGGAGAATTCGCCTTTGGTAAGAAGAATGGCCTGTGAGGGGCTTGAGTTTTTCGGAATAAATATAGATTTATCTAGAAATGAGAAAGGCGAATTTGAAATTCAATCTGAGGATTCCAAAGTGAAGATCTTGGTCATTCCTACAAATGAAGAATTGGCCATCGCCAGACAAACATATGCTAAGATTAAGGCTTAAATTCCGATAACCTTACTTCTTCTTTCTAATAGAATATTATCGAACCACTTACCTTCTCGCCTGGCTATTTTTTCTTTATAACCTATTTCTCTAAAGCCACAGGTTTTGTGCAATTTAATGCTGGCCAGATTTTCAGGAAACACAGAGGATTGTAAAGAATAAATACCCTTGGCTTCGCTTGATTTAATTAACTCTAGAAAAAGGCTTTTGCCAATTCCTTTCCTCCGCTGGTCTTTGGCAATATATATGCTAACTTCTGCTACTCCATTGTAGACAGCTCGCTTAGATACTGGAGCTAGAGCGGCCCAACCAAGAACAAGCTTTGAATTTATCAAGGCTATTCTGGAGTGTGGCAAATATTTTTGATTCCAATCCGCATAATCTGGAGCGGTCATTTCAAAAGTTGCTATACCCGAATCAATACCTTGCTGATAAATCAAGGCAATCTGCGGGTATAGCTCTTCTGTGATTTCAATGAATTCCATTAGCAACATCCTCCGCCGGGCGTACAAGTGTTCTCAACTTTTGTTGCAAGGCCAGCCATAGCAACATTCTTTTTCTCAGGAATTCCACAATTGTCCTTTGCCAGGCAGTCAGTATGTTTAGTGGTTAATTGAAAATTGGTACCATCAAAATCAAGTCCATATTTGGAGATAGATTCGCCCTGAAACTCAACCTCAATCTCTAAGTCACCCATTCCGAGCACCTTTTCAGAAAGCTCAATAATCTTAACAAGTTTTTCTGGGTGCAATCTATGGTTATAATCATCGGCACTCCATAGTTGGAAGTTCGCGACTTTCTCATGGCGTATGGTTCCGCCACAATCAATGAAATGTTTAGTGACTTCTCCTACCTCTGTAACATGAAAATGTTCAGGTACGAGGCTGCCATTGGGTAGTTCAAACGCAATAGTTTCTAAGTTTTTTAGATGATTTTTGATTTCAGATATTTTCATTTTTCTTTCGTAATATGTTTAAAATCCAGATATGATAAAAATTTGTGTCGTTCGTTAATCAGGTTTTCACATTGCAATATTGCGATGGATATGGTTAAATTTTTTAACAGCAATTACCGCCTTTATAAGCCTCAAAAAACTGACTCAAATGCTTTTGTATTTGAGTCCATTTTTCGGGATTTATACAATAGCTAACGCTTACCCCTTCAATATTTCCATGTATGATTCCTTGTTCTTTAAGTTCGCGGAGGTGTTGGCTAATTGTAGCCTGGGCTAAACCCAACTCTTGAACTAAGTCGCTGTTAATACAGGCGTTAGCTGATATTAGATGTTCTAATATCGCAATCCTTGCAGGATGTGCTAAAGCTTTTGCGACTCTTGCGAGTTCGTTTTGTGCTTCAGTGAATAGATTTGTTTTTGTTACGCCCATAATTACATTGCAATATTGCGATATATTATTTTTATCTGCAAGATATTTTTAGTTTTTCTTCGTGTGTATCATGAGAGTACTGTACAGTTTTCGAAATTATTCTTACTTAATTTGATGCATTCGCCTGGAGTATAACATCGCGACTCTTTAAAACCCATTTGAATGAAAAAATTAGTGTCTAGAATTTTCCTTTCCTTTTGTACCATGTTTTCTATTTCTGGCAGCTTTGCCCAAGGTACTTTTCCAGATGGCAGCCCGATATCTCCCTGGTTTACTGAGTATAAAAAAATAGAGATTGAAGAGTTAGGAGCATCATTCAATATAACAGATTTTGGTGTTAAGTCAGATAGTCTATTAATACAGACTAAAGCAATTCAGAAGGTCATAGACATGGCAGCTGAGAACGGTGGAGGAGTAATTATTATTCCGCCTGGCGTTTATCAGTCAGGAGCTTTATTTTTTAAGCCCAAAACTCATTTACATCTTCTTGAGGGAGCAGTACTTAAGGGATCAGATAAAATTTCAGACTATCCTATAGGCCCTTCAAGAATGGAGGGGCAGACTTTGGATTATTATCCTGCACTTGTAAATGCCTATGGTGTTAACGGCTTCACAATAACGGGTAGCGGAATTATAGATGGAAATGGATTAAGCTTTTGGAAGGCTTTTTGGCAAAGAAGGGAGGAGAATCCTCAATGTACCAATTTGGAGGTTTCGAGACCACGTCTTGTTTTTATTCGTGACTCAGATGATGTTCAGCTTCAGGATGTGACCCTTCAAAATGCCGGTTTCTGGAGTTCACATTATTACAAATGTAAACGACTTAAAATTTTAGACTTAAGAATTACCTCTCCTCATGAACCTGTCAAAGCTCCCAGCACAGACGCCATTGACCTGGATGTCTGTTCAGATGTCTTGATAAAAGGCTGCTACATGGCAGTTAATGATGATGCCATAGCCTTAAAGGGTGGCAAAGGTCCATGGGCAGATAAGGATGAAAACAATGGTGAGAACACCAATATTATTATTGAAGACTGTGAGTTTGGTTTTTGTCATTCCGCTCTAACCTGCGGCAGCGAATCTATTCATAATAAGAATATCCTCTTCAGAAATATTAAGATCCAGGATGCTAAGAGAATATTGTGGCTCAAAATGCGGCCCGATACCCCTCAGCAATATGAATACATTACCGTTGAAAATGTGAAAGGGTATGCTCATAGCTTACTTTATATTAAACCTTGGACTCAGTTCTTTGATTTGAAAGGCAGAGAAGATGTGCCAATCTCCTTTTCAGATCATATTACTTTGAGAAATATGAAGGTAAAGTGTAATACATGGTATGACATGAAAATTACAGAGAATGACAGACTGTCAAATTTTCGTTTCGAAAACTTAAAGATTCAATCGGAGAATAATTCTTTTGACCCGTCAATAATTCAGGGCTTAAGTATGAAGAATGTAATTGTCAACGGGAAACCAGTGAAAAATTAATTTAAGAGATTCCTACTCCTCCCAGTATCTCAAGCTCCTGGCCTTTTTGAGGAGTACTATCTAGTATCGGCATGGCTTTCATAATTAATTCTCTGACACCATCAATTTGCAATGAATTATCATGATCCTCTTTACTATCCCAGATTTCAGTAATGTAAACTGACGAAGAATCACCTTTATGAAGGCTTACAATATACAGTTGACAACCTTTTGCAGAAGAGATTAATTCAGAAGCTTTCAGTAAAATACCGGCAAGTTCTGTTTGTTTGTCTTCCCTTGCTTTTAAAGTACCATGAAGAAGGTATTTACTCATTTTAGATGGGTTTTGATATGAATAAAGATAAAAATTAAATGGCAGCAAAAATCATTTAATAACTTGCGGCTCATTAAGGAATCCAGAAAGAGAGAATGAAACATTTTATTACCCCGGCAGACGTTCCAAGTGTAAAGGAATTAATAGAAGAAGGACTTAGACAAAAGGCAAACCCTACAGCAGATAATAAACTAGGGAAGGACAAGACGCTTTGTTTATTATTCTTTAACTCAAGTTTAAGAACGCGATTGAGCACGCAAAAGGCAGGCATTAATCTGGGCATGAATGTTATCGTTATGAACGTAGGTGCTGATAGCTGGCAGCTTGAGTTTGAAGACGGAGTAACAATGAACGGAAATAAGGCAGAACATATAAAAGAAGCTGCAGCCGTTATAGGTCAATATGCTGATATTATTGGAGTACGAGCATTTGCAGGTCTGACAAATAGGGAAGAAGATTATCAGGAGTTGGTTTTAGAAAGCTTCAGAAAACTTTCAGGCGTGCCTGTGGTTAATTTAGAGTCGGCTACCCGTCATCCTTGCCAATCTTTGGCAGATCTTATCACCATAGAAGAATTGAAGCTTAAGACACGCCCAAAAGTAGTTTTAACCTGGGCACCACATATAAAACCCTTACCACAAGCTGTGGGAAACTCCTTTGCGGAATGGTTAAACCTTACTGAGTATGATTTTGTCATAGCAAATCCTGAAGGATATGATCTGGCTCCGGAGTTTGTAGGTAAGGCCAAGGTAACTCATAACCAAGCAGAGGCTTTTGAAGGAGCAGACTTTATCTATGCAAAGAACTGGAGTTCTTTAGAGCATTATGGTCAGGTATTGCCAGGCAATGAAGACTGGATAATTTCTGCAGAGAAAATGAAACTGACAGACAATGCCAAATTCATGCATTGCCTGCCCGTTCGTAGAGGTCTAATTGTAGAAGATGCAGTAATTGATTCGGATAATTCGGTAGTCATCCAGCAAGCCGGAAACAGAGTTTGGTCTGTTCAGGCTGCTTTGAAAAAGATTTTAGAAGAATTATAGCGTTTATTTTCTCTTCAATTCAAACAAATCTTTTCGTCTGTCTTTCAGGTTTCTTACCGCACCAAACTGGTTTAATTCAGTCAGTAAATCGATGTCTACATCGGCAATTAGAATCATTTCAGTATTGGGAGTGGCTTCGGCTTTAATTCCTGTTGATGGAAACGAGAAATCACAAGGTGTAAAGACCATTGATTGAGCGTATTGAATGTCCATATTGTGAACATTGGGCAGGTTACCCACACTGCCTGCAATAGCCACGTAACACTCGTTTTCAATCGCCCGGGCTTGCGAACAGTTTCTTACCCTTGAATAACCGTTTTGGGTATCTGTTAGAAACGGCACAAAAAGAATATCCATGCCATCATCAGAAAGTATTCTGGCAAGCTCAGGGAATTCTGAATCGTAGCAAATAAGTACACCAATTTTACCACAATCGGTATCAAAAGTTTTTAGCTCTGAGCCACCTTGCATTCCCCAGACTTTGGCTTCGTCTGGTGTAACATGGAGCTTTTCGTAACGTTCTATGGAGCCATCTCTACGGCATAAATAACCGACATTGTAAAGCATCTCATTTTTTATTTCAGGCATACTACCCGTAATAATATTGATGTTGTAAGAGATACTTAATTCAGAGAATCGTTGAACTATGGCTTCCGTATGTTTTGCGAGCTCCCTGATAGCAGCAGATTCAGAAAGATGGTTGTTTTCGGCCATTAAAGGAGCATTAAAAAACTCCGGGAAAAGGGCAAAATCAGACCTGTAACCAGATACGGCGTCTACGAAGTACTCCACCTGCTGTAAGAGTTCATCCAGGTCTTTATACGGTCTCATTTGCCATTGTATAAGACCCAGGCGAACCACCTTCTTCTTGGTAGCGGCTTTGATCTGAGGTTTTTCATAGTAGATATTATCCCACTCCAACAGAACCGCATACTCACCTGACTCCTCATCACCATCTAAATAACCCTTAATGACTTTTGAGGGGTGAAAGTCGTTTGACATTTGAAAGTTCAGAACAGGATCATGAATTTCCTTGTTCTTAACTTTCTCCAAATATTCTTTTGGCGAAAGTTCATCGGCGTACTTATGATAATTCGGTATCCGGCCTCCAAAAGCTATACTTTTTAGATTTAACTTTTCGCACAATTCTTTACGGTAATCATACAGTCTTCGCCCTAGTCTTAAACCACGGTAATCGGGTTTGATAAAAATATCAATTCCATATAAAACATCTCCTTTTGAACTGTGAGTATTAAAACTATAATTCCCTGTAATCTCCTTATAAGTGTGCTTATCGTCAAATGAATCATAGTCTACGACAATTGATAATGCACAGCCGGCTAGTTTTCCGTTAATTTTTATAACTACCTGTCCTTCCGGGAATTTGGTGATCAGTGATTTAATATGATTCTTTTTCCAAAAGGCATCCGGCATTGCAGAGTACGCCTGAATCATGGCCTCTTTGAGCTCATCATAATCCTCCATTGTGAGGTATTTAAGCTCTATGTTTTCAATATCTTGAGTACTTATTTGTGTCATATAATTGCTTTCAAAAATCGTCCGAAGGTAGCCTTAATTTGGCTTTGCTAGATCTAAGAGATTAAAATAATACTATTTAATTCATCGAGCTTAAACTTTGACGACTAATTAGTTGTAAAAATAAAAGCAGAGACCCGGGGCCTCTGCTTTTCTATATAAAGAATGTATAATTTAAGCCTTCTCTATCTCTACTACCCAGTCATTTTGTTCTACTACTGAGCCTTCTGCCAATTGAATAGAAGCGACTGTTCCTTCAAAAGGAGAAGCAACAATTGATTCCATTTTCATAGCTTCAATAACAAAAAGAGGGGTGTTTTTCATTACTTCTTCACCTTTTTTAACCAAGATTCGGGAGATACGACCCTGAAGAGGGGCTCCAATGTCGCCTTCTTTCTCTATTTTCTTATTCGAAGGTTTTACTACTTTAAGAGATCTGTCTCTAATCTTGATCTTTCTAGTTTGGCCATTAAGTTCAAAGCTAACAGTTCGCTTTCCTTCTTCATCTGGCTCAGAGGTGTAAAGATATCTAACCAAGATAGTCTTTCCTTCTTCTATCTTTATCATAATCTCCTCGTTCTGATTCAAACCATACCAGAAAGCATGAGAAGGAATGATACTCACATCACCAAATTTGTCACGGTTCTCGTGAAATTCTTCGTAAACCTTATCGTATAGCTTATAGGCCAAATAGTCTAAATAACCATCGCTGCCAGGGAAATCCTTCTTGAATTGCTCAAACTCACTTTCTAAATCTATAGGTGCCATGTGAGCATTCGGTCTCTCTGTATAAGGCTTAATATCTCCTAAAATAATGGACTGTAATTCTTTAGGAAAACCTCCCGGTGGCTGACCTAGGTCACCACGGAAGAAGCCCTTCACTGATTCTGGAAAGCTCAGTGTGTCACCTCTTTTGAAGATATCTTCTTCATCCAGATCGTTAGATGTCATAAAGAGAGCCATATCTCCTACAACTTTGGAAGAAGGCGTTACTTTCACAATGTCTCCAAAGAGATTATTAACCACATGATAATTGTGCTTAAGCGTGTCAAACTTGTCTGCCAGACCCAAAGAGATAGACTGCGACTTTAAGTTTGAATACTGACCTCCTGGCATTTCATGTTCATATACTTCAGCTGAGCCGGATTTTAATCCAGACTCAAAAGGAGCATACATCGTTCTAACGTCTTCCCAGTAAGTACTATACTGATTTAACTTTGGTAAGTTAATCTCACACTCTCTTTCATGTCCTTTTAGCATGGCCACAACAGAATTGAAGTTTGGCTGAGAAGTTAGGCCTGATAGACCGCCTAAAGCACAGTCAATAACATCAATACCACTTTCTACGGCTTTTAAATAAGTAGAAGACTGTATAGATGAAGTATCGTGAGTATGTAAATGAACCGGTAGGTCTACAGCCTTTTTAAGTTCTTTTACTAATACTTCAGCGGTGTATGGCTTAAGAAGTCCTGCCATATCTTTGATGGCAATTATATGTGCCCCTTCATCTTCAAGCTGACGTGCCATGTCAAGATAATACTGAAGGGTATACTTTTTCTGGTTAGGATCAAGCATTTCTCCTGTATAGCAAATAGCCGCTTCAGCAATTGAGTTCGTTCTTTCCCTCACCGTTTTGATACTCAATTTCATTGACTCAATCCAGTTAAGTGAATCAAAAATTCTGAAGACATCAATACCGTTCTCTGCTGACTTTTCGATAAAACTTTCTACCAAATTATCAGGATAAGCAGTATAACCAACAGCGTTGGAGCCTCTAAGTAGCATTTGCAGAAGCATGTTAGGCATAGCTTCTCTAAACTCTTGCAAACGCCTCCATGGGCTTTCATATAGAAAACGCATAGCTACATCAAAAGTGGCTCCGCCCCACACTTCCATAGAGAAGAGTTGAGGAAAGTCTTTAGCAAAATTCTCGGCCACCGCCAGCATATCAGTAGTTCTTACTCTTGTAGCAAGAAGTGACTGATGCCCATCTCTGAAAGTCGTATCTGTAAATAAGACTGGTTTTTGTTCTTTGACCCACTGAGCAAACTTGTCTGCCCCCATGGATTCAAGCCTCTGCTTGTTACCCTGAGGATATTCCATAAATGGATCTACAGAAGGTACTTTCGGCATTGGAAATTCCGGTTTGCCAATTTGCCCCAAGGTTTTGTTCCCGTTTACAATGACATCGGCAATAAGACTCATGGCCTTTGTAGATCTGTCTTGTGGCTTAAACAGGTTCAGCAACTCAGGGTGGCTTTCAATAAAAGTTACACGAGCTTTACCTTGTTGAAACTCTTTATGATTAATAACATTTCTCAGGAAAGAAATATTGGTCTTAACTCCTCGAATTCTGAATTCTACAAGTGCTCTTGAAAGCCTTTGTGCTGCTCCTTTTAAAGTTCTACCTCTGGCCGTTAACTTTACGATCATTGAGTCGAAATAAGGAGAAATCTTCATTCCCGGATAAGCGGAACCTTCGTCTAGTCTTATCCCAAAACCCGCAGCATTTCTATAAGCTATAATGGTACCAAAATCAGGCTTGAAACCGTTGGCAGGATCTTCTGTGGTAATTCTACACTGTATAGCATAACCTTTAAGAGGTACCTCATCTTGGTTATGAATGTAGATTCCATTATCAGACAACTTATAACCCATCGCTATTAAAAGCTGAGTTCTTACAATGTCTACACCAGTTACTTCTTCAGTAATGGTATGTTCTACCTGAATTCTTGGGTTTACCTCAATAAAGTAGACGTTCTCCTGCTTATCTACTAAGAACTCAACCGTACCGGCATTTGAATAATTAACAGCCTTTCCTATTTGGATAGCATAATCATAAAGCTTTTGACGAGTCTCCTTTTTTAAACCAAAGGAAGGTGCTACCTCCACTACTTTTTGAAAACGTCTTTGAACTGAACAGTCTCTTTCATATAAATGAATCAGATTGCCGTGAGTATCTCCCAGTAACTGAACCTCTAAGTGCTTGGGCTCAATCACAAATTTCTCAAGGAAAATTTCATCGTTTCCAAAAGCAGTTTTGGCTTCGTTTTTAGCCTCATTAAAGGCCTTTGGAAAATCTTCCTCAGTATGAACAACTCTCATACCGCGACCACCACCACCGGCAACGGCCTTAACCATCATGGGAAAACCAATTTCTCTGGCTTTTTCTAAGGCAAAATCAACATCGGGTAATTCTCCTCGGTAGTCAGGAATCAGAGGTACGCCGGCCTTTACAGCCAAATTCTTGGCCGCTTTTTTATCACCTAAAGCATCCATGGCCTCAGGAGTAGGTCCTACAAAAATGATTCCTTCATCCTGGCATCTTCTTACCAGAGTAACATTCTCTGAAAGGAAACCATAACCAGGGTGAATACCATCTATTTTTTTGCTTTTGGCCAGTTTTATTATGCCTTCAATATCCAGGTAAGGTTTTAAGGCGTCATCATCACTTCCTATTTGGTAGGCCTCATCAGCCTTGTACCTATGAAGTGAATACCGGTCTTCAAAAGTGTAGAGTGCTACGGTGGTTATGCCAAGTTCTGAAGCAGCCCTCATTATTCGAATGGCTATTTCTCCCCTGTTGGCAATTAAAAGTCTCTTTATCGGCTTTACGTACTCTTTCATCTATTTTTTCTGTGATTTCCTATGGTGTATTTTAGAGAAGGATTGTTGCGAATCCTACAAAATTGGGACAAGTTAGTATCGAAGTGCTGGCCAATCAATTTTTGCTTCGAATATCTCCAATAATCCTTAGAATAGTTCTATGTTCTGTTAAATTTTGGAAGGCTTTTTAGCCGACACTTTTAGCAGGATTACCAAAGACTGTCTGACCAGCTTTAACATTCTCTATCACGACAGAACCCGCCCCGATTCGGGCCCCTTTTCCTATTTTAATTCCTGATACAATGGTGACGTTGCTACCAATAAAGACCTCATTTTCAATTTTCGCTTCACTGTTTATCACACTGCCACTTCCTATTTCTACCAGATTGCCTATTTCCGCCTCAGCATCAATGATAACTCCGGAGCCTACTATGTTAAGATTACCTAGTATTGAAAAAGGACCGACAGTACAATTGGCAGAAATCAAGTTACCATGGCCTATCTCAGCTTCTTCAGAAACCACTGCTGATTTATGAATACCATTAATCGGCATTACTTTTCTTTTCTTTGCAAGCATTTCAGCGACCTGTTTTCTTTCTTCTTTGTTTTGAAGGGCAACGAAAGCCTGAGTTTTCTTCCCAATAAGTTTGAGGAAGCCATCATCATCTGTATCCCCTAAAACCGTTACACTACCGTATTCTTTGCCATGCAAATCTTTATTGTCATCAAGTAGGCCGTATATAAGTACATTGTTTTCATTGAAGATATCAAGTGCCACCTTGCCCAGGCTACCTGCTCCAAAAATTATTACCGGATTATCCATTTTTCAATTGTTTTTTATAGTTCCTGAATTGACTTTTAAACCGATCGTTCGCGTATGAGAATAGAATTTGCAAAGCTACTGGTATTCTCTCTGTTTTTTGATTACCAAATAAAGAGGACTCCACCTCTCTTAATGCTTGCCCCACATTATCTTCTTCTATTAAGTCGGCTATTTCAGAAGCAGAATAAGAAGTAAAAGGTTTCTTTTCTAGCCACTCCATGTGGCTACGCCAAAGAGAGTTGGCTTGTTGAAGGCTTGTTTTATCTGTTTCGTAAAACATGATTTTCTTGAATTCAAATCTAAATACCTGATGTCTTTTTTGAAATCTGAAACGTAGAATAAGATTCTCAATTTTTTTCCTGAAAATAAGAGCGATAAAGCCTATTAAAGCCACAATCCCAATCAATATTTTTTGCCATTTCCTCATAGGCTGTCTGGACTTTTCCACGAAGTAGTCCACAGTACTTTTTAAACCAGAACCTTCAATATCTTGATATGAAACTAATGATTTCAGGTGAATAGTGTCTTGATTAGACTGGTATTCAATACTATCTCTCCCATTTAATATCCAAACTGGAAGACTGAGAATTTGGAAAGGATCAGTTTTGTAAAGCTCTAAAGTATAGACCAGACTGTCTTTGCTGACAGTGTCTACAGTGACAGTTTGAAAGGAAGCAATGTTATGGAGTTCAAAAGGGGTAAAATACTTTATTTTTTTTGGGAAAATAACTTCATCATCAGGTGAATGGTCAAAAACCAAGCTTACTTTAAAAGGATCCCCAATCACCACACTATCTTTCAAAAACTTTATTCTTGGACTTTGAGCAAACCCATGAGATAAAACCATTATCCAAAGGAAGAGTATTTGCAATGTCTTCATCATCTTCTTACCTGGAATAGTTTGACTAGGCGGGGAACAAAGTCTTCAGTAGAAGATATTTCTAAGTAATTGGCATTGTATTGCTTAGAGAGTGTTTTTAGTTTGTCTTTTTTTGATTCAAAATCTTGTTTCATTCTTCTTTTAAAGGATTTTGAAGAGGTATTTATCCAGGAGACTTTATTGGCCTCAGCGTCCTCAATGTGTACCAGGCCTAAACTCGGTACATTTACTTCTCTGTCATCGTATAAATGAATTATGACCAAGTCATGATTTTTTGCTAGAGCTTTTAAATTGTCTTCATATCCTTTATCCTGAAAATCAGAAATCATAATTAGCACACTTTTCCGTTTCAGCATGTTTAGTGTAAACCTGATTGCCTCTTTTATATCAGTTCTGTTAGAAACGGGCTCTAGTTGGAAAAGTTTAAGAATGAATTTATAGGCAAACTTTATCCCCGATTCCGGTTTTAGATATAATTCTTTTTGATCAGAAAAACAGTAGAGTCCCACATGACTTGATTCTTTTAAGGCCGATAATGCCAGAGTACCACAGACTTCTTTTGCTCGGTCAATTTTCTTTTCCCCTTGTCTTCCAATACCTTGTGAAGCACTGACATCGAGAAGAAAAAATACCGTTTGCTCCTTTTCTTCCTTGAATATCTTAACATATGCACCGTGTCCTTTGGCCGTGGTAATCCAGTCTATGGTGCGAACATCATCTCCATATTGATATGTCCTTAAGTCTGAGAACTCAAGGCCCGTGCCTTTGAAAATAGAACTGAAATTGCCATGCATTTGAGAATTCACAGCTTTTCTGATCTTAATTTCAAATTTGTTTAATTTGGAAAAGATATTTCTCACTTAATTATTAAGCTTTTTTATAGAAACACAATCATGCTTCTAACGTGGCTTTCCGTACTTTTGTTTCTGTAAAGGTAATCTAGCCGGGTCTTAATCAGAAATGAATACCAAATCTATACTTATTCTTTTTCTTTGTGTGTCTTGTGGTTTGCAAGACCGGCCAGATGATTTTATTCCGGAAGATAAAATGATTGATGTTTTAGCGGGAATTCAATTGGTGGAATCTGAAGTTAGCCGACTGAGTTTGAGGTCATACGATTCCTCCATTGTGGCATTTGAGTTTCTTAAAGACAGTGTTTTAAACCACTATGGCATAGATTCTGCACAATACGTCAATAATTATGATTACTACGGTACGCACCCAAAGGAATTTGCAAAAATCTGGGCCGGTGTAGAAGCCTTCTTAAAAGAAGAAGAACGTAAAGAACAAGAAGCTCTGGAGAAAAAGGAGCAACAAACTAAACCGAATCCATGAGAGAAAACCTTGTCATTATACCTACTTACAATGAAAAGGAAAATGTCGCTGATATTATTCGAAAGGTGTTTAGTTTAGCTGACCCTTTTCATGTATTGATTGTAGATGATGGATCACCTGACGGTACAGCGGAGATAGTAAAAAATCTTCAGGATGAATTTAAGGACTCTCTTCATTTAATTGAAAGACAAGGAAAGCTTGGTTTAGGGACAGCCTATATTACTGGTTTTAAATGGGCATTAGAAAGAGAGTATCAGTACATTTTTGAGATGGACGCTGATTTCTCTCATAACCCCAATGACTTGGTAAGGCTATATCATACATGTAAAATAGGAGGCTATGATGTGGCCATTGGCTCCAGATATATTACCGGAGTAAATGTTGTTAACTGGCCAATGGGCAGGGTTTTAATGTCATACTTTGCCGGGGTATATGTAAGGCTAATTACAAGAATGCCTATCATGGACCCAACAGGAGGTTTTATTTGCTACACTAATCAGGTGCTTAGTACCATTAATCTGGATAAGATCACTTTTGTGGGCTATGCTTTTCAGATAGAAATGAAGTTTAACGCCTATTTGCATAAATTCAATATTAAAGAGGTACCAATCATTTTTACTGATCGAACCAAAGGAAATTCCAAAATGTCTTCCGGGATCTTTAAGGAGGCAATCTTTGGGGTCGTGGCAATGAAGATCTGGAGTCTGTTTAAAACGTTTGTTCCTAAATCTTCTTTATAAGATAAATTTTACCACTCATAGAACCTTCATCTTGTTCAGAAGACCTATAAAAGGAATCAATGACCAAGACGGCCTTCCAACTTTTGCTGGTAGCTCTGTAGGAGACTTCATTGGTTTCGGGACTACTTCCTTGTTCTTGAATGCTTGAATAGTCAAAAAGAAGTTCTTCTTTTTCAATGCTGACTATAAGGTTCATAGATTTCGATTGTTTTAAAGTAACTTTCATTTCATCGAGATTTGTTTCTTCTTTCCATATTTTCCCGAAAGTGTTAACTTCAATAATATAATGAGCGGAATAAGCATTTTCTATGAGAGACCTCTTCCGGTTGATACTTATAGATTGGGATTGATTGATTTTGGTCTCTTTAAAATCAAGGTGTGTCCGGACTAAAAATTTTCTTGTATGTAAGTCGCTCGTCCTGAATTTATCGGCTAATTCTCCTTCCAATAAGTCAATCATTATTTCAGGTTCTGATTCCGAAAGGTGTTCAAGACTTGAGGAGAACACCTCAGATTCTCTGGCATTTAAACTTATGCCTCCTGAGGAAGTTAGTTTTCCATGCTGTATAAGATTATGTTTTGTTAAAAGCTCCATGAATCTTTTTGTCTGATTGCGTTTAGCGACTTCGAAACTGCTAAAAGGACCATAGGCAGAAATAAGCCCAATAATTACCAGGCTAAGAGGGATAATTCTGATGTCATCCTTTGAACTTAAAATAAAGTATAAAGAGATAAAAAGGAGCAATACGGAAAGAATAGCCACATAATAGCGTGGTTCGGTGACGCCGTATTGATTAATACGAACGTAAATAGCTACGAACATGAGCAAAATCAATGGCAGAAGAATCCAGTAGTAAAGGGTATTATATCGTCTAATCCAGCTGCTGCTATTTTTGAGGGGATAGAGTAGAAGGAAGGCAAGAATGCCAAATAT
The DNA here is from genome assembly GCA_024742395.1 of Cytophagales bacterium. Lineage (GTDB taxonomy): Bacteria > Bacteroidota > Bacteroidia > Cytophagales > Spirosomataceae > Jiulongibacter. Next base: position 63,034 of record JANSYO010000002.1, on the reverse strand, counting down.
AGCACTCGCCAAAACCAAATAGCTTACCCAGCCTTTAGGTAAATTCCAATGAAGAATTATTTTGGTTTCATAACCTAAAAGAATAAGTAAATAAATACCAACTAAAGGAAGTAATACGTATTGAGTGAAAAGTTTTAATCCTTTTGGATAAGAGCTGTCTTGGTCAATTTCTTCTAATGAGGGTAGATGGGATAGAAAGAGAGTCGTATTTATATAAAGATTAATTAAAACAAAGAGGTAACCGTATGATTTGTCAGGTATAGAGACCTCAAAAAGGTTTTCTATGGCCAATAAAGCTAAGCTCAAACCACCAAAAAGGGTCATGGAATATAAGAATGCGGTTAGTATAGCTATAAACAGGCTTTTATTGAATTGCCAGAAGCCATTTGAACCTTTGGTTTTCAGAAATGGGATAACAGATACCGCTAAATGAAAAATCAGGCCAAGAGTTATGGTTCTGAAATAGAAAGACTTATTCTCGCCAAAAACAGTTTGGGGCTCTGCAAAGAAAAAATAGGCGATCAGAATTACGAAAGCTAAGGAATAGCTAAATATAGGGTTTATCCACTTTCTCTTTTTAGAGATTTCTACGGCTAAAAATAGGGGAATCCCCAGGTAAAAGTTAAAGATGGAAGGCTGAAGCTTTTGGAAAACACGATCGTCGTCATTGTAAATTGAATAAATGATGAACGCTGTGGCTAGAAATGACGAAAGTAAAGTCAGTGGAAATCGGTGATGTACCTTAAGAAAATTACCCCCATAAGTAACAAAGGTGTCAATGGATAAAAAACGCTTCAAATTGGCCATTATTCTCGCTTTACATGTTTAACGAATGTAAGGCTATTTAACCTTTCTTTTTATAAACGGCCTAAAAAACTCTGTTGAATAAACACCCCTACGAAGCTTATAAAGTGTCTAATAGTCAGCATTATAGAAAGTTCTGTTAAAAAGAGGACTCGTTTTTTTGACTGAAAAGTTTGGATATTATGAACACTGTTCATTTAATTTGCACTGTTAATTTTAAATACGGTGTAAATAAATGGGAGTAGCAGACAGAAAGGAAAGGGAGAAGACAGAAATGCAAAAGAGAATTCTTGATGCAGCAAGAGTGCTTTTTTTAGAAAAGGGATTTGAGAAGACGAGTATCAGGAATATTGCTGACTTAATTGAATACAGCCCGGGAACTATATATCTGTACTTCAAGGATAAAAACGAAATTTTATTTCATTTGCACGTTGAGGCTTTTAAAGGTTTAACAGCGGCATTGTCTAAATCAATGACAGCTGAATCAGCCATTCACAGGCTTGGCGATATGGGAAGACAATACATACTTTTTGCCTTTGAAAATCCTGAACTATATGATTTGATGTTCGTCATGCAAGCTCCAATGGAAAGTTTGGAGTGTAAAGACGAGTTTTGGGATGACGGTATGCAGGCCTTTAATATGCTTCGTTTTATGGTAGGTGAATGCCAGAAGGATGGTTATTTAAGTCAATACGAAGTAGATGACGCCTCACTAATGATATGGAGTTATGTTCACGGATTAGTGACGCTTAAATCCAGAAGAAGGTTACAGATGTTTGACGAGTCAGAGGAAATGTCGTTTGACCGAATGATGAGGTCTTTTGATGTATTTATTAATCAAATTCAATGTGGTAAAATCTGATGATCATGGAATTAAAGCCCATTTTTTCTGTCATTACCTTTCTGGTATTTATTGTTCTCTCCATCATTCATATTTATTGGTTTTTTGGGGGTAAATGGGCGGCATCCTCCGCCATACCTAAACTAGAAAGCAGCGGGGCACCACTTTTTTCTCCGGGGCTCACGGCAACAGCAATTGTGGCTCTAGGTTTACTTTTCTTCGGGCTTATCTCTTTATGTCTTGGCGGAATTATTGGCTTTGACCACGAATGGTTGACATATGCAGGCATGAGTGTAGCTACAATTTTTGGCCTTAGAGCCATTGGAGACTTTAAATATGTAGGCTTTTTTAAGAGAGTTAGAAATACAGATTTTGGGAGATTGGATACTCGATTTTATTCTCCACTCTGTCTTTTGCTTTCAGTTATGTTAATCTATCTATCCTTATGATACATCACGGACGTGTTTCAGCAATAAAAGATAAAGAATTTGTCGTTTTTCTTATAGGGATGCGAGTGAATAAATGGTGGCACTTGCCAGCCATTTTTCAGGCCGCCTTTGCCATGCCCAGAATGCTTAAAGAATTGTATGCAAACCCGGAAAGTGGTTTCCTTGGTGCGGAAAGTTGGGGAGGTAGAACCTCGATTATGGTTCAGTATTGGGAGTCTTTTGATAAGCTGGAAAGTTTTGCTAATGACCGCCAAAAAACACATTACCCGGCATGGATAGAATTTTATAAGATGGCTAAGAAGAGTAAAAATGCCGTGGGAATTTGGCATGAAACCTATCTAGTTAAAGCCGGTCAGTATGAGACCGTGTATGGTAACATGCCAACGTTTGGCTTGGGTAAATTTATTGGTACTGAACAAGCTACCGGAAAATATCAGACTGCCAGGCAACGCACCACTCAAAATTAAAAAAATAATGAAAAAGGTATTAATCATTCAAGGAAGCCCGGATAAAGAAAGTTACTGCAATGCTCTGGCCATGTCGTATTTAAAAGGTCTTAACGAAGCCGGTGCCGGTGCAGAATTGATTCAAATCGGTGATTTGAACTTTTCTCCTAATCTGGGTAAAGGATACAGAAAAAGGACTGAATTAGAACCAGACCTGCTGGCATCTTGGAAAAAGATTCAATGGGCAGATCATATAGTCTTAATCCACCCCGTTTGGTGGGGAGGTTTACCTGCACTTACCAAAGGCTTTTTTGATCGTTTATTTCTCCCTGGCTTTGCTTTTCAAAAAAGAGAAGGCTCTTTATGGTGGGATAAGCTATTGACTAATAAATCAGGCAGAGTGATAGCTACTATGGATCAGCCTGCCTGGTTTTATTGGCTGGGCAATTTTGCCCCAAGTCATTTTGCTGTCAAAAGAATGACCTTTCAATTCAGCGGTTTAAAGCCAGTACACACCACAAGTATTGGCCCTATAAGGCTCTCTACAGAAAAATTTAGAGAAAAGTGGTTACACAAAATTTACAAACTAGGATTAAAACAAAAATAGATGAATAAGGCACTTGAAATATTTAAGAAAGCCATAGGCAAAGAAGCTAAAGACGCTGGTATTTCTCCCTTTGGCATGTGGCTAAATGGTAAACTAATAGAGGTTGGTGAGGGAAATATCACCTTAGAATATAAGGTAAGGCAAGAATTTACGAATCCATCAGGAATGATTCATGGTGGCATTTATGCCGGAATCATGGATGAGGTTATTGGAATGGCCGTTTACACATTGGGGCAGGATTCTTTTTACGCTGCAGTAAATCTCAATGTTGATTTTCTTAGACCTTCCACAGTTGGGGAGGTTTTGACAGTTAAATCACAAGTAGTTAGAGCTGGAAAAACGCTGGCTCATGTAGACTGTCAAATTTTTGGTTCTGATGGTAAGCTAAAAGCTAAAGCCACCTCAAACCTCACGAAAACCTCTTTTGGGTTTAAATAAAAAATGAAAAAGCTATTACTACTATTATTTTTATTTCCTCAATCAGGCCTTACGCAGTCTGCCATTTTACAGCAGTATATACAGCAAGGAATTGAAGGAAATTTAGCCTTAAAGCAGCAGAATCTTGAAATTGAAAAAGCTTTCAAGGCAATTGAAGAAGCCCGTTCTAATCTTTTTCCTAAAGTGGCATTTGCTCCAACGTACACGTTGGCAGCAGGAGGACGTAAAATTGATTTTCCGATTGGAGATCTACTAAACCCGGTTTACGGAACTTTGAATCAGTTAACGGCCAGCAATAGTTTTCCTGAAATACAGAATGAGCAAATACAGTTTCTTCCCAATAACTTTCAGGAAACCAAGGTCAATTTTCAGTTACCACTTTTTAACTCTGATATTAAATACAACATTGAGCTAAAAAAAGAGATGGTCAAGACAGAGTCTGCTAAAAAGAAACTTTTGACCTACGAACTGAAATATCAAATAGAGGCGGCTTATTATCAGTATTTGCAAAGCCTTGAAGCCGTAAAAATTTATGAGCAATCTTCTTCTTTCCTTCATGATTATTTAGCCTTTAACCAAAGGCTTGTGGACAATGACGTGGCTTTAAAAGATGTAGTATACTCTGCCGAATATGAACTGAGCAAACTTGAAGCTGAGATAGCCGTGGCAAAAAAGAATGTCAACGTGGCTAAGGCGTATTTTAATTTCTTAATAAACAGGGAGTCTAATGCCCCTGTAGAAGGTGATCCGGCCATTTTTACTCAAAAGCCATTACTCTCGGAACTCGATTACTATCAGAATGAAGCTTTAAAAAACAGACCTGAGTTTGATCAGCTTCAAGCAGGTCAGGAGGTAACAAACACTTTGCTAAAAATGCAGGAAAAAAGTGCTGTGTTACCTTCTCTTTTTGTAGGAGGTAACGTAGGATTCCAAGGCTTTGGTTACACTTTTAAAAACCAGGGCTATGCTTTGGGGCAATTTGGATTAAACTGGGACTTATACCATGGTAAGGAGAAGAAAATCAAAATTCAGCAAACCAGGATTCAACAGCATATTCTTGACACAAAGGAAGAAGAAGTTGTTTCACAAATAAAACTTCAGGTAGCCAGGGCATATTATGAAATTCAGGGAGCTCTGCAAAAAATGGAAAGTGTAAACAAGGGGATAAAGAGTACAGATCAGCTTCTGCAGCTTGTAGAGAAGAAGTATAAAAATAACAATGCCCTCTACATAGAAGTAATAAAGGCACAAAACGATCGGAAGTTGGCTCAACTAAGTGCCAGTATCTCTGCTTATGAATTGTGGTTAAAAAAAGCCGAATTAGATAAAGCATCAGGCCTGTAAAGCCTTAAAATAAATAAAATGAAAAAAGCATTACTTATTGTATTCTCAGGCCTAATGCTGACAGCATGTGGTAGTAAGGAAAAAAAGAAAGACGAAGCCACCGTTGAAGAAGCACAAGCTGTTTCTGTAATAACACCTTCAGAAATTAAGGCCTACTCAAGTATTAAGGGAAGCGGAGTGTTAAGTTCAAAATCAGAGTTGAAACTGGCATTCAAAACAGGAGGGCTTATCAAAAGAATGTATGTTAAAGAAGGTCAGTTTGTTAAAAAAGGGCAGCTTTTAGCCCAATTAGACATGGCTGAGATAGACGCAGGAGTGAATCAGGCAAAACTTGGGCTTCAAAAGGCCGAGCGAGACCTGGAAAAAGTGAAAAAGCTCTTTGCAGACGAAGTAGCCACCAAATCCTCAGTTGAGGATGCTACTACAGCATATAATGTGGCCAAAGAAACAGTAGAGTCAGCGATTTACAATCAGAGACTTTCCAGTATTTATGCTCCAGAATCAGGTACAATACTATTAAAAATTGCAGAGCAAGGAGAATTAATAACGCCTTTTGCTCCAGCACTAATTCTGGGAACAGGTTCTAGTTCATTCAATGTCAATATTGGCTTGTCAGATAAAGACATAGTAAAGGTAAAAAACGGCAACAAAGCTGAAGTTACTTTAGATGCCTATCCCGGTGAAATATTTTCTGCTACTGTTTCTCAAATAGCCCAAACTGTTAATCCGGCTACGGGTACATATGAGGCTGAATTAACACTGAATTCTAAAGGCAAAAGGTTAATCTCGGGTTTCGTAGCTAACGCAGAAATACACACTTCCTCATCACAAAGTGCACTGGTGGTGCCTATTGAGTCAATAGTGGAAGCTGATGGAAATTCGGCTTCAGTCTTTGTTTTAAACGGTCTTCAAGTTGAAAAAAGAACGGTAGAAACAGGAAGTATTATGGGTGAGCAGGTACAAATATTTAAAGGCCTGAGTGTGAATGAAAAAATTGTTTCCAAAGGTGCCAATTTCTTAAGTGATGGTCAGAAAGTTAAAGTTATTGACTGATTATAAGTAGGTTTTCAAAGAAGATTAAAAAATGAAAATAGCAGAATTTTCGGTCAAAAATTATCAGTTTACCATCATCGTGTTTCTGATGATAGTGGTTCTTGGAATTAGCTCTTTGCTCACCATGCCTAAAGCGGAAGATCCGGTTCTTAAAGCTACTTTTAATTCGATTGTAGTTGTTTACCCGGGTACAAGTCCCGAGGATATTGAAAAGTTGGTTATTGACCCCATTGAAGAAAGGGTTAATAGCCTGGATGATATAAAGAATATCTTTTCAAGAGCAGCAGATGGGGTGGCAGTAATTACGGTAGAGTTTGAACATCATATTGATGAAGAAAAAAAGTATGGCGAAACCTTGAGAGAGATAAACGCTTTGCAAAGCAAACTGCCAAAAGATATTTTCAGTATTGATGTTTTTAAATATACACCTGAAACAGTCAATATTATTCAATGTGCTATCATGTCAGAAACGGCTACTTATGCCGAAATGAAAAAGCAGGCAGAAAGGCTCAAGGACGGATTAGATAGAGTTAAAGACCTGAAAGTTGTCGAAATTCATGCCTTTCCAAATCAGCGAATCAACATAGAGCTGAATACTCAACGTATGGCTCAATATAAAATCCCATTAAATAGAGTCATTGGTTTAATTCAGGCTGAAAACAATGACATTCCTGCGGGTTCAATTGAGGTTGGGGCCAGAAAGTTAAATGTGAAAACTTCTGGTTCATATGGTTCTTTGGATGAGATAAGAAATACGGTGGTAAGCACTTCAGGCACGCAAGTCACCTATCTTAGAGATATTGCCAAAGTTGAGTTTGATTATGAAGAAAGTACGTATTTGGCTCGATTGAATGGAAAAAGGGCTGTTTTTGTGACGGCTGCTCAAAAGAGCAATACCAACATTTTTGATGTCAACGAAGAGATAAATCCGATCATAGAAAATTTTGCAGAATCGCTTCCGGCCAGTTTTCAATTTGAAAAGAGCTTCGATCAGGCGAAAAGTGTATCAAAACGCCTTCTTGGATTGGCAAGAGATTTCGGAATTGCCATTCTACTGGTCTTGATTACTCTGATTCCACTTGGTTTTAGAGCGGCATTAATTGTCATGATTTCCATTCCGCTTTCTTTAGCCATAGGCCTTACTGGCCTCGATTTATTAGGATTTGGAATCAACCAACTATCTGTAGTAGGTCTTGTAATTGCTTTGGGTTTATTGGTAGATGACTCCATAGTAGTGGTGGAGAATATTGCCCGTTTTTTACGGGAAGGTTACAGTAGAAAGGAGGCGGCCGTATTGGCTACGAAGCAGATTGGACTGGCCGTAGTAGGTTGCACCGCCACGTTGATTTTTGCTTTTCTTCCTTTGACTTTTTTGCCCGAGTCATCCGGAGATTTTATCCGGAGTTTACCTATGGCAGTAATTACTACGGTACTTGCCTCTTTATTTGTGTCCATAACCATTGTTCCTTTTCTGGCAAGCTTATTAATGCCGAAAAACAGTAGTGAGGAAGGCAATATTGTTTTACAATACATGAAAAGGGGAATTGAAGCGTCTTACAGGAAGATTCTTCATTGGTCGCTCAGAAATCCTGTTATCACACTCCTCCTGGCTATTTTGATTTTCATAGGTAGTGTTGCTTTAATACCGGTTATTGGGATTAGCGTGTTTCCAAAGTCAGAGAAACCTCAGATTCTGGTCAATATTGATACCCCATTAGGAACCAACCTGGAAACCACGGATGAAGCAGCCCGTTTTGTTGAGAGTGTTTTAAGTAAAGAGCCTTTGGTTCGGAATTATGCAACCAATGTAGGGAAAGACAATCCAAGGATTTACTACAACATATTGCCCAGAGGCGGAGCAAGCTCTAATTACTCTCAGCTTTTTGTTCAGCTTCAGGAAGACACCGAAGTGCCGGAAAGAACAGTGCTGGTTAATGAGCTAAGAGACAAGTTTGGCGAATACCCGGGAGCTCAAATAACGGTAGTTGAATTTGAACAGGGACCACCTGTGGCAGCACCTTTAGCAATCAGAATCTTTGGAGAAGAAATTGAAACATTAAGAAGTATCTCCAGAGAAGTAGAGCAAGCCTATTTAAATACCGAAGGAACCATTTACGTGCGTAATCCTTCTACCCAAATTAATACGGATTTACGAATCAAAGTAAACAGAGATAAAGCAGGTATGTTGGGGATACCAACCTCAGAGATAGATAAGTCGGTACGGATGGCAATAGCAGGTTTAAATGTAGGTTCTTTCAGAGATGAAGCAGGCGATGAATTTGAAATAAATGTTGGTATTGAGCACCAAGGTAAAATTGACAATTCAGTTTTTGACGAAATATTTGTACCTGCGGCTAATGGAGCACAAGTTCCGTTAAAACAGCTGGCTAAAGTCTCTTTTGAAAGTTCCTCCAATACCATTTTGCATTATGATACAGAAAGGTTTGTGAGTGTCTCGGCTTTTGTAAAAGATGGATACTTAACACCGGCTGTACATGAAGAATTTTTAGAGAAGCTAGAAAAGATTAACATGCCTGAAGGCTACTACTACAAGATTTCAGGAGATTTAGAAAGGCAGGCAGAGACCTTTGGTGGGCTTGGGAATATCATTGCAATCACTATTTTCGGTATTTTGGCTATTCTGGTTTTAGAATTTAAAACCTTCAAAAGTTCGCTCATTGTATTGTCTGTAATTCCGCTCGGAGTTATCGGGGCAGTGGCGATTCTTTATTTGACTGGAAATTCTCTTTCATTTACGGCCACTATCGGTATCATTGCTCTGGCAGGAATAGAAGTGAAAAACTCCATTCTTTTGGTTGATTACACAAATTACCTTAGAAAAGAAGAAGGAATGAGTATCGATGAAGCCATTGAAAAAGCCGGAGAAACTAGGTTTATTCCCATTGTTTTAACCACAATGACTGCTATAGGGGGCTTAATTCCGCTCGTTTTGGAGCATTCGCCTTTGTATTCACCTTTGGCTTTAGTAATTATTGGAGGTCTGATTTCGTCCTTAATCCTTACAAGGATTGTCACTCCGGTGATGTACAAACTTTTACCACCAAGTATAAAATAAATGAAATCCCGATATGCGAAGCTCAGCATTGTATATCGGGGCTTATAAATTTAGCCAATAAGTAAGTTTGGCCACAATGGCTCGGCTTTTTATTCCGCCTAAATAGGTGTCATAATTATCAGAATAAACCAGGAAAAAGTCTGAAACAGGTGCAAAACGCCATTGTAAACGAGAGTTCACATTTAGATTGTCATATTGAGAGTTGTATTGAATGTACGTGGTCCAGAACAGGCTTCTGTTAAATGTTGCTTCAATTCTGGGCCCTACTACCACCACACTATTGCTGCCTTCTTTGAGGTTTATTTTGTTATAAGCGAAATTAAAAGTTGTGAGCACAAAAGGCTGAAAGCGGTAAGTTAAGGAGGAGGTTAAACTGTAAATATTGCCATTAAAGTACTCTCCGATCAATGGCCTGAAAGCCGCTGTTAGTTTTTTTCGTCGATCAGTTACTATGGTTCCTTCGAAATTATAGTATCGGTAACTACTACCTTCAAAAAGACCCGGCAGAGTCTTATTAGAACGCAAAACATCAAAATCACTGAATAGGTAAGTATAATTTTGGTTTACCGAGAAAAGAGCACTGGCGGTATTCCTGAATGATAAAGAAAGAAAAGGGCCAGCTTTCAAATCTGTAGAGCCGATCGAGGGTTTAAAGTATTGATCCCAGGCAAAACCGTAACTCCACTGATTCAGTAGGCCGCCTCGTGGATATTGGCTAAAGCCTATGGTAGGATTAATGTGGGTAAAATCTGTTCTGGGTACAAAACCCGAAACAGCCTCAAATCCATTTCCTAATACATCATGCTGCCACTTGGCCGTAATTCTTCTGCTGGTAAAATTAAGAGTAATTCCATGAGCATAAGCCTGATCTTTTTGTTCACTTCCAAATGATTGATGATAAAATGCTTTCCCTTGCCATCGGTTATCTAATGATTGTAAGATAAATTCTGCCCCTGCAATTCTATTGAAAACTTCTTTTCCTTCCAGTCCTGTGCCCAGTTGATTGTTAACAAAAATACCAGCTATACGTGATCTTTTAAATACTTGCCTTTGTAAAGAGGCAACGGTATAATTGGCGGCATTTATCCCTAAATCTTCATCACCGGCGGTTTGTGTATTCAGTAGCCCAACCCTCCAATTATCATCTAGTTTGCCACTTAATCTTGCACCATAAAGAATTCTGCTTTGTACATTGGTGCCAGTAGTTGAGTCAAAAGCGATGCCTATTTTTCTACTAAAAAATGGGCTAAAGATTTGATCATTCCCCGAGGATACGTTGCTAGCCCCTGGCGGTACAAAAGGGTTCAGATTAAAGCTACCATAAGAGGTAAAGAGATCACTATTTTCCAGGAAAAACTGTCTTTGTTCTGGAAAAGTGATATCAAAGCGTGTCAAATTTACTACTTGTTGATCTACCTCAACGGTAGAAAAATCTGGATTTATTGTCAGGTCAAGATTAAGACCACTGGTAACTCCAATTTTGGCATCACCGCCAATTCCACCAGAGGTAGCAGTGGCGGTACCTCCTTCAAAATCTTTAGAAAAGGCAGCCGTAGCGTACGGAATAATTGAGATGTTTCGGCCGGGTTTGGGCAAAGGGTTTTCAAAAGAAATCGGAATTGTAAAGCCCAAAGACATGATTATCTGATTTTGCGGCTGCTTGTCAAGGACAGAATTTTCGCTACCCTGAGTATCAAACCTGTAGGATTTGAAGTTCCATTGCTGACTGCCTTTTTTGTAACGTAGAGTAGATAAAGGGATAATCATTTCACAGCTCCAGTAATCTGATCCAATAAAAGCTTCGCTCTGCCATTTATTATCCCAATAGCCATTAAAAAAACTATTTGAAGTACCACCGTTTGAAATTAGAGCCTCTCTCTGTACACCTTCAGGGTTAGTACCAAAAAGAAAAGCATTTGTATTGTCTTGAAAGGTATCAAAGAGAAAACTTATGTTGTCATTTCCTCCGCCTCGATAATCTCTTTTTAGGGTTGGTACAATAAAGTCATTCCCGGCTGCATACATGAGTGCACCTAGGTAAATATTATTTTCGTCGTAGGTAAGGAAGATTTTTGTTTGATATTTTGCCGGTACAGAATCAGAAGGAAAGTGCTGGTAAAATTCAGGCATTGATTTGGAATGCATCCAACGGGGCTCAGATAATTGGCCGTCAAGATCGATGGGACTACTGTCATATCTTACTGTATAGGGTGTTTGTGCTCTCAAACAAAAAGAGAGGAGCATCGGCCCAATAAGGCAAATAGTACGTATAGTGGCCTTCAAGAGTGGTTTAAGGTAATGATAATATGAGTTCTGATAAAAACACAAGAATAACCCGATACAAGGGTTATTTACTTTTTTGTCAGAATTCTTTAATAGTGGTTAATCAAAGTATAAATTAGAGAGATATACTTATCAGACAAAGGCTTTAATAGACATAATTCAAGAATGTGATGATAATCAATATTATTTGGTATCAATTTCAATAGATTTGCCTGTTAAGAGTTAATAAATGAGAAGATTAAGAAAGGAAGTTAATGAGATTTTAGAAATCAAATTTAAGAGGAAACTGGGTTTAAGTTTTTTCGTCAATATCTCTTTATCCATCCTGATTTTCTTAAATACGGTGGCAATTATTTTGCATACGGTACCTTCTATAGGAACAAAGTACAACCTCTTCTTTGTGGAGTTTGAGTCTTTTTCCGTATCTGTTTTTACCGTAGAATATCTGCTGAGGGTGTGGTCTTGTGTGGAAAGGCCAGAATATAAGCACCCAATTAAAGGACGACTTAAATATATGTTCTCAGCTTGGGGCTTAATTGATTTCCTGGCTATTTTTCCATTTTTTTATTCCTATTTCACTACAGATTTGGGTTTTGTAAAAATTCTAAGAGTATTAAGAATATTCAGACTTTTCAGGGTAAGTCGTTATTTCCATGCTTTACGAGTAATACAAAACGTTATTTTGGCAAAAAAAGAAGAATTGATTCTGACAATGTCCTTCATTGTTTTTTTACTTCTTATTACTTCCAGTTTAGTTTTCTATATAGAACATCCAGCACAGCCAGAGGCCTTTTCCAGCATCCCGGATTCATTGTGGTGGGGGGTAAATGCCATGACTACTGTGGGTTATGGTGATATTTACCCAATTACGCCATTGGGCAAAATCTTAGGTGGAGTCATGGCCATTTTAGGGGTTTCTATTTTTGCTTTACCTACCGGTATCATGGCTTCAGGTTTTGCTGAGCAAATAAGAGGAACAAGGAATAGCCAAGGGAAAATAGTGTGTCCTCATTGCGGCGAGGCCTATTATCTGGCCGAACGACATAGAATTCATTAGTCTCCCAGTAGTTCTTTCATTTTTTGCTGATATTCCTCAAAACGGTTCAGTCCGCGATGACCCCCGCCTTCTAAAGTTATTAATTCCGAATTACTGCTCTTAAGCAGTTTTACTAACTTTTCACTGGATTCGTACGGCACCAACTGATCTTCTGTGCCGTGAAAAATATAAATGGGGGCGTTTACTTGCCCTATCCATTCATCTGTTCTGAAAGAGTGTTTTATGAGCCAATTATAAGGAAAAACAGGCAAATGCATGTAGCCCACATCTGCCATGTTAAAATAGGGCGTTTCTAGTATAAGCATTTTTGGATCGTTTTCAGAGGCTAATTTTGAAGCGACTCCGGTGCCCAAAGAGCGGCCATAAATGATAATACTATCCTCTGAATATTGGTTTTTCATGTGTTCATATAGAAAGGCAGCATCTTTATGAATATTTTCTTCAGAAGGTTTTCCTTCGGTTTTGCCAAAACCACGGTAATCGTAAAAGAACACATCGTATCCGTGTTTTGTAAATTCTTTCGCTGTTCTGCCCCATCTAGACAAGTTTCTTCTGTTTCCGTGGTTATTAAATACCAGACCTTTCGAAACTCCTTGTGCCGGAAAGAATAGCGTGTTTATTTGTGTCCCATCAGGAGTCTTTTTAAACTCCTCTTGAAAAGGCTGGTCAAATGAAAATTCGTAATTATTTGGCAATGGGCTGGCCCTGAAAATAACCCAATCTTGCACAAGGTATAAACCTCCCAGAAGTAGGAGGTAGGCAAGGAGAATGGACTTTAAGAACTTAAGCATAATTGACTTGCAAAGTGTTTTTTATGTATTATACCCTATGTCTCCGAGGATTTGCTTGTCAAACTCATCATATTGGCCCAAAAGAATATCTCTTAAAATGCGATGATACTCAGGAAAGGAAGGTAGGTTGTTATGTCCGCCACCGTAAATAGGAGCCAGATGTGTATTCAAGGGAGCCACTTTAGAAAGTCTGACGCTACTACTTAGTGGTATGAGCAGGTCTTTTGTTCCATGGATAATATAGATACTACATCGGCAGTACTTTAACCATTCGTCTGTTCTTATTTTGAATCTAAGGATCATAGAAATGGGTAAAAAAGGAAGAAAACGGCTGGTGAGGCTTGAAAAGCTATAATATGGAGCGTCTAAAATTAGCATTTTGGGTTTATTGCTTGAGGCAAGCTTAGCAGCAAAACCAGAACCTAAAGATCGGCCATAAATAACGATCTGATTTTGTGGGATACCAAAATCATAAACAAGCCGATTATATACATGCTGGGCGTCTTCTTTCATGGCCTTTTCACTTCTTTTGCCACGACTCTTTCCGAAACCACGATAGTCTATCATTAGGACATCGTAACCATGTACAGTGAAGTCTCTGGAGTATTTTGCCCAGCCTTTAATACTTCGGGTATTGCCATGGAAATAAATGACTAAACCTCTTTTTTCCTTTTCTTCAGTGAAGAATCTCAAACCATTTATTCTTTCCTTGTCAGAGATGGTAAAATTTAATTCTTCAAATGGATAGTCATATTTGAATTGGAAATCATCGGAGAGTTTTTCAGGTTTGAAAATGAAGAAATCCTGAATAAAATAAGCCAGAAAGCTTAGAGCTATATACCCTGCTAAAATCCACAAAATGGTACTTAAGGTCATTTCTTTGTTATGGGTTATGTACTCTTTGAGAGATAAAGGCTTCTACTCTCTAATTTATCAAAAAAATATTCATCAATTATAAAAGCGATAAGCCATATCGTTTGATATTTGGTTTTAATTACCAGTCCATTGATATTTTCTGTTTTACTTTAAGCTATGATTCTATTTGAAAAGGTCACCATAAAAAAGGGTGAAAATGTGGTTTTAGAGGATATCGATTTTGAACTTAAAGAAGATCAGAATTTATGTATTACAGGTGACAACGGGTCCGGGAAGAGCACACTTTTAGATGCAATTGCAGGAAAAATATTTCCACATAAGGGTAAGATTAGCAAGCCTTCATACAGGGAAATTGTTTTGGTACCCAGAGACTATAGTTTTCATAGAATTTTGGGATCGGCTTTTCAATACTACCAGCAACGGTACCAGGCATATGATAGTGAAGTTGGGCCTAATGTTTGGGAGGTTTTTCAGAACCAGGTAAAGCCAGTAGGTACTGTTGATGAAGCCTCAGTGGAATTGCCTGAGCTAAGTTACCCGGAAGAGAGGATCAATGAAGTGGCAGAATTGATGAATATTAGTCATCTTCTTGATCGAAAAGTGACCAGCCTTTCGAATGGAGAAACAAGACGCTCTTTAATAGCGTATTCGCTTTTGCAAAACCCAAAGCTCTTATTGCTTGATAATCCGACGACGGGTTTGGATACTGCCAGCAAAGAAATGTTAAAAAGCATTCTTAGCTCTTTGAAGAATCAATTTGTCTTGGTTTCGGCTTTGAACGAATGGCCCGATAGCCTTCACAGGCTTTTAGTTCTTCAAAACGGAAAGATAGAGAATATATATAAACACCCTTTTCCCGCTTTAGAAGTAACAAACAAAGTGTTGGACTTGAGTAAAAGCTTTCTTGAGAAATGGAAAGGCAATGTTGAAGATACTTTTGAGTCAGTGGTCAAAATAACAAATGGCTGGGTTAAATATGGAGATAAAAAAGTCCTGGATTCTGTTAATTGGGAGGTAAAGCGTGGTGAAAAATGGGCTCTTCTGGGGCCTAATGGTTCAGGAAAGACCTCTTTACTCAGTTTGATTTCTGCTGATAACCCGCAAGCTTACCAAAACGACCTCTGGCTTTTTGATAAAAAACGAGGTTCTGGTGAAAGCATTTGGGATATTAAAAAGAAAATTGGCTTTGTTTCGCCTGAGCTTCACATTTATTTTCCCAAAAATAGTACAGTTTTCAAAGTAGTGGGTAGCGGCTTATTTGATACCATTGGGCTTTTTAAAAAGTTAACAGAAGAACTGGAAGGAAGAGTACATGAATTAATTGAGGCTTTTAAACTAACTCATTTGTCTGACAGAAGGCTCAATGAGATATCCTCAGGAGAGCAGCGTTTAGTTTTACTTGCCAGAGCTCTAATTAAGAACCCACCCCTTTTGATACTGGATGAGGCTTGTCAAGGCTTGGACTACCAGCATTTGGTTTATTTCCGAGAACTAATTAATCAACTGGTAACAAAACTCGACAAAACACTGATTTATGTCACTCACAATCAAGAAGAATTGCCAGACTGTATTGACAAATTTCTGCGACTCGATCAGGGCAGAGTCATTTGAAAGAAGGTATCTTTGCAAAAAAACCTTTTTTAATGACTGATATCAAAAACGTACCCTTACAGAAAGTTCATGAAGATCTGGGAGCCAAAATGATCCCTTTTGCCGGTTTTAATATGCCTGTTAGGTATACATCAGACATCGAGGAGCATATGGCTGTAAGAGATTCCGTTGGGATTTTTGATGTAAGTCACATGGGTGAGTTTTATTTAAAAGGACCAAATGCTCTTGATCTTATTCAGAAAGTTTCTGCAAACGATGCCTCTGTATTATATAATGGTAAGGCCCAGTATAGCTACCTTCCTAATGAGACGGGTGGAGTAGTAGATGACATGTTGGTTTACAGAATAGATGAAGATGAATATATGCTTGTGGTAAATGCCTCAAACATTGAAAAGGATTGGAAACACATTTCGCAGTACAATACTCAGGGAGTAGAGATGGTCAACTGGTCAGATGACCTTTGTCTTTTTGCTGTACAGGGTCCCAAAGCAAACGCAACACTTCAGAAATTGACTCATATCCCTCTGGATAATGTTGAATATTATAGCTTCACAAAAGGGACTTTTGCTGGGGTGCCTAACGTGATATTATCTGCCACAGGCTATACAGGAGCAGGTGGTTTTGAGCTCTATGTACCCAAAGAAACCGCAGAGGAGGTATGGAATAAAATTATGGAAGCCGGGGCCGAATTTGATATCAAACCCATTGGTTTAGGGGCCAGAGATACACTCAGATTGGAAATGGGCTATTGTCTTTATGGCAATGACATCACAGATGAAACCTCTCCTTTAGAGGCTGGTTTAGGTTGGGTTACAAAATTTACCAAAGACTTTGTCAATAGTGAAGCCCTGAAAAAGGAAAAGGCGGAAGGAATAAAAAGAAAACTTGTAGCTATTGAGATGGTAGATAAAGGTATTCCGCGTTCACATTATGAAATCTGCAATATAACAGGGGAAATTATTGGTGAAATCACTTCCGGCACCATGTCGCCTTTACTAAAGCAGGGTATTGCAATGGGATATGTGGCAAAGAATTTTTCTAAAATTGGTTCTGAGATTTTTATCAAAGTAAGAAACAGAAGTCTTAAAGCTAAAGTAGTTAAACCTCCTTTTGTAAAGCCGGGGGTTTAAAAAAAAGATTACGCCAATCAATAGTATGCTTGCATACTATTGTGTCTTCGTGTAACTTTGGTTCATTCATTAACCATAACCAAATGCAAGGATTAAATTTTGATCTTACCGAAGAGCACCGGGCTGTCCAGGAGGCTGCCAGAGATTTTGCTGAAAAAGAACTTCTTCATGACGCAATTGAGCGTGATACCCATTCCGTTTTTCCCGAAAAGCAAGTTAAAATGATGGGGGAGCTTGGTTTTATGGGCATGATGGTGCCTGAGGAATTTGGCGGAGGTGGAATGGACACCATTTCGTATGTACTTGCTTTAGAAGAAATTGCGAAGGTAGACGCCTCTGCGGCTGTAATTATGTCGGTGAATAATTCACTGGTTTGCTGGGGAATTGAAAAATACGGAACACAAGCTCAGAAAGAGAAATATTTAAAACCTTTGGCAAGTGGCGAGAAATTGGGTTGCTTTTGCCTCTCAGAGCCTGAGGCCGGTTCTGATGCTACATCACAACGCACGACAGCCATTGATAATGGAGACCATTATTTAGTCAATGGCACTAAAAATTGGATAACTAACGGTGGCAGTTCAGATATTGCTTTGGTAATAGCACAAACCGATATTGAAAAAGGTCATCGAGGTATCAATGCTTTAATAATTGAGAAAGAGACTGAAGGTTTTGTAGTAGGAAAGAAGGAAGATAAAATGGGCATTCGGTCTTCAGATACACATTCTCTTATGTTATCTGATTGTCGGGTTTCGAAAGAAAATAGATTAGGTGAGGAAGGATTTGGTTTCAAGTTTGCCATGGGTACACTTGATGGTGGAAGAATTGGTATCGCTGCTCAGGCATTGGGAATTGCTTCAGGAGCTTTTGAGCGTGCAGTTAGTTATTCAAAAGAAAGAAAGGCTTTTGGTAAAGAAATAAGTCAGCATCAAGCCATTCAGTTTAAACTGGCCGATATGAGAACCAGAATTGAAGCAGCCAGACTGTTAATTTACAAAGCGGCTTTTGAAAAAGATCAGGGAAGGCCCTATTCAGAGGCGGCTGCCATGGCAAAAGTATATGCCTCAGAAGTTGCCATGTGGGTTACTACTCAGGCAGTTCAGATTCATGGTGGTTATGGTTATGTGAAAGAATACCATGTAGAAAGAATGATGCGAGATGCAAAAATTACTGAAATTTATGAGGGTACTTCTGAAATTCAACGATTAGTAATTGCAAGAGAAGTATTAAAGTAATCTAATATACGATTGTATTTATTTTAGGCCTCGGAAGAGGCCTTTTTTTGTGCCCTGAGCCCCATTTCTAGGTTTTTTACCAGTTTACAGAAGTTTATTTGGTCGACGCAGATGGTAATATTTTATACTTTTTTTAGAAAAGTGACCTTATTTAGTTTATTTCGTATAAATAAACGAACATTCTTGTCAGGGATACCGTTTGGTGCTTGAAGGATTATTATTAGTTTTGTACAAGTAGCAAGGTTTTTGTAAAGTAGAAGATGAGACGAATTCTACAAATTTGAAATTGAATATTTGCGAGAGTTATGAGCAACATGAAGGAATACAACAAAATCATTGAGTCGCTAGGAGTGAAGTTTGCCAAAGCAAGGCACATCAATATTCTCCAGCCGGTCACTATTAAAAATGTGTATGATGTAGAAAACACATTACTAATCCTTTATGATGGGGATGTCAAACTCCAAGGTATTGATGAGAAGGTAGAGCCCGGTGATATGCTTTTCATCCCGGGAGGGAAATCTTCCACTATCACATATGGAACAGGTGAGCCGAAAATGATTACTTACGAAGAGTTCATGACTCGCCGTGAGCATTATTTTGACGCGATGACCATTCCGGAGGAAATTGGAAAAGTAAGAAACTCCTTTGGTTTGATAGCTTTTGAAGCAAAGGTTTTTGACTCTGTCAATTTCTTTACTTCACTTGATATACCACCATTCTTTATCAAGAATAACTCTAGACTGGCTCTTTTAATCAAAGATATTTTGATAGAAGATTTCACAGAAGAAGCTGGTAGAGGAAGAGTAATTATGAATAAAACTGAAGAGATCGTTATTGAGATCATCCGTTTTATTTTACGCAATGAAATGTTTGTAGAGCAATTGGCTACAAACAGTACCTACTTTAAGGATCCTCGTTTGATTGACATTTTTGCCTATATTAAAGATAATTTAGAGGGAGATTTGTCTAACAAGCAATTGGCAAATGTGGCCAATGTTTCTGAAGATTATGTAGGTCAGTACTTCAAAATGCTAACAGGTATCAATCCTCAGGATTACATTGAGTATCAGAGAATGGAAGCGGCTGTAACGTTATTGAGAACCACAAAGAAAAGTATCAGGGCTATTGGCTCTGAAGTAGGTTATAAGGATACAGCTTATTTCTGCCGTAGATTTAAAATGATGTTTGGTATACCTGCTGGTAAGATGAGAAGAAGAGAGAGTCTTCTAATTGGATAAGAGCAAGTATCAAATTTATAGATGAATAAAAAGCGGAAGGGATACCTTCCGCTTTTTATTTTCCGATATACCTGATAGATCTTTTGCTCCGCCATTGCCTGGTTTTTAGCGAGTTGGAATAATACTTGAGCAGATTCAGGAATATATGTTGCTGTAATTTAAGCTTAGGAATAAAAAAGAAAGGGATTCCAAGAATTGCGAAAAGCCCTTTAAATAATAAGTTATTGATGACTAAGGCACCGTGGCAAAGGATACATTCAAGGCCACATAAGTTTCTTGAAATATAAACATGCTGAGATATCAAAACTTCGGTTTTGGTTATTGCAGCTGTCTTTAAGTTTTTTCTACTGGCTCCTCCATGACTATGTTCTATCGAGAGATCAGTAAGAATAGCAATTTTACCACCATGAGAGCTTACTTGTTTTGATAAATCAATGTCTTCAGAATACATCCAATAATCTTCACACCAGCCTCCTACTTTGTCAAACCAGTTTTTGCGAATCATGACCATAGACCCTGAGACCCATTGTGGTTCTAACACAGAATGAGAGTCTATAGATTTTGTCCTTTTTAATTTTTGATTAATAAGAAAGTATAAGCTTCTTAATGGGCCAAAAAGTGTATAAATCCTTGGCAAAGCCTTGATATGGTGACTAAGTTTTGCAGATTGTAAACAGGATACAATTCCATACTCAGTGTGGGTCTGGCAGAAAGCATTTACTTTCTTAATTGTTTCAAGACTGGCTAAAGTATCTGGGTTTAGAAAGAGTAAAGTTTGAGCTTCAGCGTTAAGAGCACCAAGATTACAGGCAGAGGCAAAACCGGAATTTATCGGATTTGCAATAAAAATAACTTGAGGGTACCTCTTGGTAAAGTCATCAAATTGACCATCGTCAGAATTATTATCAACCACTATAATTTCATGGCTAAACTCAGCTTGAGAATCAGCCAAAAGGGAATCAAGGCACTTCTCCAGAAAGTCCCAACTTCTGTAGTTGACTATGATGGTCGATAGTAGAGGGCTAACTTGGCTGATAATGCTAAATTTTTAGTTCACGATAATAAAATAAAGGTAGCCGTACTTTAGCTAATTATTCTGCTGCTAGAATCTCAATTTCAAAAATCAATGGGGAGTTCTTAGGTATGGAGCCCTGTTTAGTATTGCCATATCCAAGATTTGATGGAAAGATAATGGTTGCCTGCTCACCTACTTTCATTTTGGCAACACCTTCATCAAATCCTCTTACTACCTGACCTATACCTAGAATGAAACCAAAAGAGCCTGAATCGAAAACCTTCTCGCTGAGAAGCTTTCCTGTGTATTTCAATGTAACAAATTGAGTTGTCTTCAGAGACGATCCCGTACCATCTTTAGTTCTGATGTATTGTAATCCCGTCGAGGTAGATTCTGTTACAATTAAGTTTTTAGATGCAATGTATTGATCAATTTTTTCTGCTTCGGTGCCACTAAATTCATCTTTCTCACAGGAGCTTAGAAAGGCGGGGATTAAGAGACCTAAAAGGAAAACAGCTTTTTTCATTCTTGAATAAGGTATGTTTTAAAAAACAAATATACTTCATTAACTTTTCGAAGTTTCTACTTAGGATGATAAACCCGAGTTGCATTTTTCATTACGTCTGCCTTCAAAAGGCTCATTGGCTTCAATTTCTGATGGATGAATGGTTCCATCTGATCTGAATAATGCGGGCTTTCAGGGTGATTAGAAGCTCCGTAGTTAATGATAGAGCTTATCCGTGGTAGTTGGCCTCGCTTAAAGCGAACAAGCTGAATGTAGGACTCGCCAGCTATTCCTTTTCTCGTTCCATTTTCGTATGGTGCAGTGTACATAGCAGTAAGTACATCCGGGAGCCCCCAAATGGGCAGGATCTTATTTCCCCTTGCAAGCTTTTGTACCTGCCCCAAAGTTATTCGTGAAGAACCATAGTGTTGATGAATTGATGACTTTACCTTTTTTAGAATTTTAACAGCTTCAGATTCGGATAATACTTTCCCTTTTAAATGTCCTTCAAATTGTGATGAAACTTCATAAATAAAGGCACTGAATAATGCTGCTCCCTCGCTGTCAATATCGGCTTTTCTGTTCCAGGTTTGAATCTTGATGAGCTCTTGAGCAATTTCAGGGTAACGTTTTGGGTCAACATCTTGAATGATGTTAAGATCAATAGAGAAATGGTAGGAGGAAGGATATTGATTATCGTATTTAATCTGTTTAAAATCTTCAAAACTTAATTTGTCGTAACCATTGATTAATTCTTCAAAACGGGCACTTCGGTTGTTTACAGTAAGTGGATAACCCATGGTAGAGTCAATACTCTTAGGGTCTAAATTATTTTCCGGAGCAGAGGCATGAAAAACGCTATTATTAGTATTATATAAATATCCGGAACTTGGATTTAGGTATTGCGGCAGATCCTCCAGTCCGTGAAATTGGGTCCATAGAGTTTTAGAAGTATTTCCTGGCAATACTCCCTTCCAATTAAATTCTGGATTCCTGATTGGAATCATGCCATTTGACACATAGAAAATGGTATCCATATTATCGGCATATACGGTATTAAATCCAGGTATTGCGACCATTTTCATTGCAGAATAGAATTCTGTGAAGTTCTTGGCTTTGTTCATTCGATACCATTCCTCCAAGCCTCTGAGTTCCTGATTTGCACCAAAACGAATAGAATAGACGCCTAGTTTTGTTTTTAGCGTAGCTCCATATTTACTCCAGTAAGCTTTTTTAGAGAGAGGTAGGGTGATCCATCCTAGTTTGACTTTTAAAGGCACATTCTTTTTTTCCAGCTTTAGCCATTGACCATCAAAGATATACTTATTTGATTTTTTCCCTTTCATACTGAGCCTGTACACATCAATTTTATCCTGATGATTCACAGTATGTGCCCAGCCTAGATTTTCATTGGTTCCATGAAATATAACACAACCACCCGGGAAAAGACCTCCTATAATATTCCAGCCTTCTTCACTGTGCAAATGAGCTTCATACCAAGCCACAGGGCCTTCCAATGGTTGATGCGAATTAATGTTCAGGAAGGATTCGCCAGTGGTGGTTTTCCATGTGGCGATAGCAAAGGCATTAGATCCTTTAATGTCTTCTGATGTTTCAATGTTTCTACTTAGTATTTTTTTTATTTCAGAATCAACGCCGGATATAACAGATAGGGAAAGTGCAACGGAAGACAAATAGTCTTCCATAGAAGCCGGGAAGCTCTTTTTCACCAGTACCTCCTCCGGATGTTGTCTTGCGTAGCTATTCAGGCCATTTAAATAACCTTGAGCCACCTTTGTAAATTCAGGAGATAGGGTATTGATTTTTTCTTTTGCTAATTCTCTACAGCGTAAAAGGCCAACGACATAATCGATAGGTGCACCATCTTTTCCCAGGTACTTACCTAGCATACCCTTTCCGGCCAGCATAGTTTGCTGAATTGTTTTAAAGTCATCTTCTGCATGTGCCCAAGCAAGGCCATATGCAACCTCAGCATCTGTTTTGCCAAATATATGAGGGACCCCGAAATCATCTCGGACAATCTCAATGTTTTGAGTATTGACTTGTCCGTAAACAGAAAAGCTAAAAAGCAGCAAAAGGAATTTTTTCATAGGCTGTGCTTGTCGAAATAAATATAAGCAAAAATGGATAGGCTGGGCTAAATTGGGGAGAGCCTTGTCTGAAATTAAGGGGACAGGCCAAACGGAACCCAATGTATAGTTCTCGAGCCAATTTCATCACGATCTCTGTTTGTTGTGTGCCACTGATTCTTACACCTGGAAGGACTAAAGACAAAATGGTCAGATTTTCGGAAGGCTTATCATTGGTAGTTGAGGGCGGTGCGACGTCTCACTGAGAACGCCTGATACTGATATAATCCACGATTAAAAACCAAAAAGGCCTAACATTTCTGTAAGGCTTTTGATTGGGAGTTGAGGGCGGTGCGACGTCTCGCAGAGAAGGCCCGACACTGATATAATCCACGATTAAAAACGAAAAAAGCCTCACATTTCTGCAAGGCTTTTTAAGTGGGAGTTGAGGGATTCGAACCCCCGACCCTCTGCTTGTAAGGCAGATGCTCTGAACCAACTGAGCTAAACTCCCTTGTTTTGGGACTGCAAAGATGGTGGCTTGTTTTTTTTCTTGCAAGAGTTAGGCAAGAAAAATTTTAAAATATTTTTCGCCTTTTTGGTGATGAGCTGTGCAAACGTTTGAGATTTGTATTTATCAAGCAATAATTTGTGTTTTAGTTGAAATTGTATCAGAAATGGATGAAAAAATAGTAGAGCTAGAAGACTTCTTTGCACTAGATTTGTGTAATCATTTATTCAACCCTTCCTATACATAAAGTATTGGGTGATCATCGCAAAACTTGATCTGCCCAATACTTTTTTTCTTTTCAGGGCCTCATCTATTTTTAATAGCCTAAGATCAATTTTTTCTCTCTTTGGTAAAGAGACTCAAAAAGGTTTTGAAAACGAAAAAAGGAGACCCTAAAGCCTCCTTTTCCTTTCTTAAAATTAAGTTGATTTTGCTTATGCAAATACATTTAAAGCAGAAGCAACTTCTTTAACACCTATGCTTTGCATATTGGATAAGTGAAGTGAAACGCTTTCTTCGAAACCAGGAAGATGTCTAAGGTCTAGTTCCCAGAAATCTTCATTACTCAAGGTTCTTTGAACTACCTCTTCAGTATCATTACTTTGCCATACTTCATAAAACCAGGCAGCCTGGTCGTCATTGATCACATATTCTTTACCCGCGTTCATACCGTAGAACTTGTCATCACGCTTTTCTACAGCTTTCATGAATAGGATATAGGCGGCAAAGCCTCTGGAGAAATAGTGTGGAACAGTACCGAATACCTCATAATAATGCATTAACAGAGGTATGGCCCTCATTTTTAGCTTCATTGTATATTGAAAGGTAATGCTGTGCCAATTATGATCCAGATGAGGGTTTCTGAACCTATCCATAATTTCACGCCCATAACGTTGAACAATTTTGGGATCTATGCTTGAAGGTACAGCAGGGGCTAGTTCTGTTAACATTAAAATGGTAATGAATTTCTCCATCAATGGATCATTCATAGCATCTTTTACAGTATCAAAACCTGCCAGAAAGCATAAAGCACACATCATAGTGTGAGGTGCATTTAGCATTCTAAGCTTTAGTTCCCTGTATTGAGTTATACTCTTTTCAATGACTACTCCATCATCTGCATCAGCGAAGGTAAGAACCTCACTTACTTTTTCATCTCCTTGAATAGCCCATAATTTATATGCCTCAGACTTGATTAGCAAATTGTCTTCATATCCAAGTTCCTTAGTAAGCAATTCTAGCTCTTCACCGTTTGGCTTTCCTGGTACAATTCTATCAACAAGAGAATTGCAGAAGCTATTTTCGTTTTCAATCCAAGCTTTGAAATCTTTGCCTAATTTTTGTTCATCAATATGTCTTAAAACTAAATTTTTCAGGAAATCTCCGTTGTCAACAATTAGTTCAGTAGGAACTATTACAACGCCATTCAGGCCGGCATCAAATCTTGTTTTTAACCATTTAGTAAGCTTACCCGGGTATGACTCCGGAACATCTTCTGAATTCAGATTTTCGCTGACATATTGTAAGCCCACCTCAGTGGTATTACTAATTACTACGCTCATGTCAGGGCTTGTGGCGGTAGCCAAAATTTCTTTCCAATGATTTTGAGCAGTTAGAACCCGGCTAATTGAAGAAATTACAGCGTTTTCAGAAGTCATTTCACCTTTGATATAACCTCTAACGCAGCATGTGTATAAATTGTCTTGAGAATCGAAATCAGACGTATTTGTGCCCATTGATTTCACCACTACAATGCTCCCTCTGAACATTCCTTTCTTATTGGCTTTATCAATTAAATAGTCGCAAAGGCCACGAAGTAATACTCCTGTGCCAAATTGCAATACTTTTTCTGGAAATTTGTTTTCTCTTGGGTGGGTTGACTCCGAAATTAACATTCTTAAACTGGTTTTTTAAAATGTAATATTACAAGTTACCGCCTTATTTAGACAGGTTTAAGCCATATTTTTTAAAATCCACTGCTGAATCTGTTCGGTCAGTTTCTTACCGGCCGTCTCATTTAAATGGATAAAATCAGGACTTGTCTTTGTACCAAATAATCGGCTAACCTGATTATAACGTAAGCCGAAAATATTTTTGAGTATCGTTGTAGCTGTCATCATCTGTCTGCTGTTTTTATAATGAAGCTTTGAATTGCCGGGTAAGTGGAGGAGTTTTTTTTGCTCATCATTAAAATCAATGACCTCTAGATTTTCTGATTTGCCTAATTCTTTAATTGCCTGACAATAGTCCGCAACCTGCTGATTGTATGTAGAATTTAAATCTTCAGTTATCAAAGGAATTGTTACTAAGGCTATTTCGGCGTTCGTACTCTTCTTAAGTCTTCTGATTAAATGTAAATAGTTTACCTTAAACGATTGAGGACTAGGCTTCTCCTCGTTGGTAATCTTGCCCCTTTCTCTATACCGGTTTAAATTGGTGGGCGATAATGTGGCATTGATATCATTGGTCCCAATCAGAATACTGATAAAGTCAGGACGGCTGTCAATGACATCATCAAGTCGTCTGAGTAAACTAAACGTTAAATCTGCGTTTATACCGGCATTAAATACATCAATATTCTGGTT
This sequence comes from Cytophagales bacterium, assembly GCA_024742395.1. GTDB lineage: Bacteria > Bacteroidota > Bacteroidia > Cytophagales > Spirosomataceae > Jiulongibacter. Next base: position 37,052 of record JANSYO010000002.1, on the reverse strand, counting down.
GATTGTGGCAATTTCTTTTACCCAATCATAACTCATATTGCCTTGTGTATTACTGTCGCCAAAACAGACCAATCTTTTCTTATTGGCTGAAGCCTTTTTAATGTTTTCCGCAGACGGATAATTTATCGGCTTTCTTTTCAGTTTAAAATCAACAAGATATCGGTAATATCCGTAGGCTATTAATAGTAAGAGGAATAAAATATAGATCATGGATTCAATTTTACGCAAATTGGTTAAAAAGTGTTAAATACTCTTTATTGGATTTTGAGTACCGTATTTTCGTTTTTGGAGAAGTATTCGGGTAGAGAATGAGAAATTTTAGAAACATCATAATTCTTATGCTGGTCAGCTTGCTGGCCTTAATTGTTTTTCAATGGTATTGGATTGAAAACGCTATTGCTGTTAAGAAAGAGCAGTTTGACAGAAAGGTTATAGAATCCCTGAATCAGACAGCAGAGAAAATTGAAAAGCAGGAAGTGGTTTTTTTAGCTCAACAAAAGTTAAAGGAACAGGAAAACCTAACTCTTGCCTCTTTATCTGAGGAGCCAAAGCCAAAGAGGGTTCTGAAAAAGGTAAAAAAAAGAGTTCCGAAATCTACGACGAAACAAGGGCCACAAAATACTGCATTGGCTCATACCAAGCCAATAGAGCCAAGAAAGCCACATTTAAAAACACAGGTTAAACAACCTTCAGATTCTATTGTTTTTGCTTATCAGCCAAATGGTGCGGTTCCCAATATCGATGAATACATTTTGGGAGCTAATCTTAGGGATTTCCTGTCAGACGAGAGAAATCTTGTTCCGGAAAACAGGATGCGATTTATTAAAGACTTGGTTAGAGAGCAAAACATGATTTGGCAGCAGCTTGGTCAAAGAGCTGATGAGTTCATAAGAATTGATCAAGGCATTAACGAAATAATGTCTATCGTTGACAACGAGCTGTCAATTGTAATACAAACCGGACCTGGTCAAAGAGTCTTCAGCAATCAACAGACCAGAAGTAGGATACCGCAGGAAAATGTGCAATACCAGTATGTAATCACTTCTGATGGTTTGCCGGTTTTGATACCCAATATACCTCAGACGCAAAAGCACTTTGCCGATACTATAAGAAAACATAATGCCTTTGGTGCCAATAAACCGGTGGCTAAACAAGAGAATAGAAAGGAGAAAGAGCCAGAATATGAATGGGTGGAAGTAGAAGAGTATGTAGAGGAGTCGCCGGAGCAGAAATCAAAGAATAAAGCCAAGCTGGTGAAAGACGTATTTGCAGACTTCTTACAAGGTGACAGGGATATTCATGAGCGATTGAACAGAGAGATGCTGGATACACTTCTTAAACAAGAGCTGGCAAACAGAGGTATAGATCTGGAGTTCGAATATGGTGTAAAGGATCAGCAAAATCTTATGTTTGCTTCTTATGCCATGAGTAATAATCCTTCTCTTGCCGAGGAGTCATATAGTGTCAAATTATTCCCGAACGACGCACTTCAGAAGAATCAACATTTATATGTTTATTTTCCGGAAAAGGGTAGTTTTATTATGTCAAATATGTGGTCGGTTTTTGGAAGTTCGGCTTTCCTTATCCTGATGATTGGTGGCATATTCTATTCATCTGTGAGTACTATGCTTAAGCAAAAGAAGCTTTCAATGATAAAGAATGACTTTATCAATAACATGACTCATGAATTCAAAACGCCAATTTCTACTATTTCTTTGGCCGTAGATGTTATGAAAGATAAGTCTATAAAAGCTGATCCAGACAAATATCTGGGGATAATCAAGAACGAAAATGCTCGCTTGGCTGATCAGGTCGAAAAGGTGCTTCAGATGGCTCTTTTAGAAAAGGGGGAGGTTAAACTAAACCTGATAGAACTGAACCTTCATGAAGCGATTGAACAAGTAGCTCAGAATTTGGGAGTACAGGTTGAGAAAAAGGAGGGTAGGATAAATTTAGATTTGAAAGCTTCAAATCCGCTACTTTTGGCAGATGAGGTGCATATGACCAATATTCTCTTTAATCTTATTGATAATGCCAATAAATACTCGCCAGAAAAGCCACAGATTAACATTGGCACAGAAGATATAGGGTCTTCAATAAAACTTACTATTTCTGATAACGGAATAGGAATGTCTAAAGACCAGCTGAATAGAATATTTGAAAAATTCTACAGGGTTTCTACCGGCAATGTACACGATGTAAAAGGATTTGGTTTGGGTCTGAGCTATGTACAGAAAATGGTAAATCTCCACCATGGTAGTATTGAAGTAGAAAGCCGCCCGGGTGAGGGAACAACATTTATACTCACATTTAATAAAGCAATAACTACTATTTAATTATTCACATGGAACAAAAGCTCAAAATTTTATTGGCAGAAGATGATCCCAATTTGGGTATGTTATTGCAAGAATACCTAAAGGCAAAAGACTACGAAGTGGAGCTGGCACGTGATGGAAATGAGGGTTTGGATTTTTTTCTTGCCAATGGAGATTTTGATATGTGCATTTTGGATGTCATGATGCCAAAAAAAGATGGCTTTTCATTGGCCAAGGAGATTCGTTTGAAAGATCCGCAGGTGCCCATAATTTTTCTGACTGCTAAGTCAATGAAAGAAGACACTATTCAGGGATTTAAAAGTGGTGCAGACGATTATATGACTAAACCATTCAGTATGGAAGAGCTGTTAATGAGGATTGCGGCTATTTTCAGGCGGATGAATAAGCAGCAGGAAGACAGTCTGCCAGGTGAATATCAAATAGGAGAATATGTCTTTGATACTACTTCTCATAAACTTGTTTTAAATGGCGAGACTCAGAAGTTGACCACGAAGGAATCAGAGTTGTTAAAACTGTTTTGTCAAAACCTGAATAAGCCTGTGAGCAGAAGTCTTGCTTTGAAGCTCATTTGGGGTGATGATTCCTATTTTAATGCCCGATCTATGGATGTTTATATTACCAAACTGAGAAAACATCTTAAGGCTGACGAGCGATTACAAATTCTAAACCTTCATGGTGAGGGGTTTAAGCTTATAACTAGCTGAAAATGAAATAAAAGCGTATTCTGGGCTAATTCTGAATAGGAATTAAAACTTGTCAATAAAAATTGACAACCTAAGAAAATTTTGCGAAGAATAATCGTAAATTTGCAGCCATTATCTCAATTTAAAGACCTTACACTTCTAATGGCAGGACTCTTCAGCTTTCTTACAAGCGATATTGCAATTGACCTTGGTACAGCGAACACACTAATTATACACAACGACAAAATTGTAGTAGACGAACCTTCAATTATTGCCTTAGACAAGGTTTCAGGAAAAGTTTTGGCTATTGGTCATAAAGCCATGCAAATGCATGAAAAGACCAATGAAAATATTAAAACAATCAGACCTCTTAAAGATGGGGTGATTGCAGATTTTACAGCCGCTGAATTGATGATCAGAGGAATGATCAAAATGATCAATACAGGAAGAAGCTGGTTTTTCTCTCCTTCTCACAGAATGGTGGTTTGTATTCCTTCTGGCATAACGGAGGTAGAAAAACGTGCGGTAAAAGACTCTTGTGAACATGCAGGTGCAAAAGAAGTCTACATGGTTCATGAGCCTATTGCGGCAGCTATCGGTATTGGCATTGACATTGAGCAGCCAAATGGCTCAATGATAGTTGATATTGGAGGTGGTACTACAGAGATTGCAGTAATAGCCCTTTCTGGTATAGTGTGTGAAGCTTCTGTAAGAATTGCGGGGGACTTGTTTACTCGTGATATTGTAGATTACATGAGAAGAGAGCATAACCTGTTAATTGGTGAAAGATCTGCCGAATCGATTAAAATACAGGTTGGGGCTGCCCTTCCTGATCTTGATGATGCCCCGGCTGATATTGAAATCAGAGGTAGAGATTTAATGACTGGTATCCCTAAAGAAATTAAGGTTACTTATAGTGAGATTGCTTACGCTCTTGATAAGTCAATATCCAAGATAGAAGAGGCCATTATGAGAGCCTTGGAAATGTCTCCACCAGAGCTTTCTTCAGATATATATGAAAACGGAATTTATCTAACAGGCGGTGGTGCTTTGCTTCATGGCTTAGATAAGCGTCTGGAAATTAAAACAAAGCTGCCTATTCATGTGGCTGAAGACCCATTAAAGGCGGTAGTTCGAGGAACAGGTGAGGTTCTAAAGAATATCGAGAAGTTTCAGGCGGTATTGGTTCACTAAACTGCTAGACTATGTCTCAATTATTTGGTCTTTTAAACAGAGCCAAGTATTTCATACTCTTTGTCTTGTTAGAATTGGTATCCTTTTATTTGATTCGAAAGAACAACGTGCATTGGGATGTCACTTTCTTTAATTCAAGTAATGCTATTACCTCAAAAATGATGGCATGGACTTATGATGCTAAAGAGTATCTTAAGCTTAGAGATGAAAACGGAGCTTTAGCTCTTGAAAATACCTTATTAAGAGAAGAACTATCAAAGTATAGACAATCACAAGATACCCGTCCAGCTCACTTTTATGTGGCAGATTCGGTTTTTGCAAGCCGTTTTGAATATACGGTAACGAAGGTAGTCAACAGTACAACGGCCAGAACTAAAAATTACATTACAATAGATAAAGGTAGTCTTGATGGTATTGAACCGGGAATGGCAGTTATAGGGCCCAGAGGTGTGGTGGGGCAGGTAAGATCTTGCAGCGATCATTTTTCAGTGGTGTTTTCAATTTTACATGATGAGTTCAGGGTTTCCTCAGAAGTTGTCAATGAAGAGTTGACAAAGATGCAGGAAACAGCTTTAGGTCTTAGTACATGGCCGGGTACTTCAAGGAGCATTGTGGCTTTGAGTACAGTAGATAAATTCAAACCTGTACATGTAGGAGATAGTGTGGTTACTTCTTCACAGAATTTAGTTTTTCCGAGCGGTATTTTAGTGGGAAGAGTTAGTGAAGTTAACACGCCTTCAAACGGAGCTTTTCATGATATAAAACTTAAGCTATCTACTGATTTCGGCAGTCTTACTTATGTGTATGTGGTAAAGAATAAATTGTATAAAGAACAGAACGAATTAGAAGAGGAGGTTCTAGCTAATGAGTAGTCAGGATGTAATAAAAACGGCCTTGGTTTCCATTCTCTTTTTAATGCTTCAGGTACTTTTTGTGAGAAACCTGGTTCTTTATGATGTAGCATTCTGCTTTATTTATCTAATCATTATTTTATGGTTACCCGGAGAAATGGATACCCTATGGGTGATCTTAATAAGTTTTGGTGTTGGTATTTTTCTCGACATGTTCTATAATACTGCAGGTGTTCATGCGGCTTCATGTACTCTAATAGGTTATATAAGAAAACCTATTCTTAGAAGTTTCTTCCCCTCCAGAGGACTCGAGAATGAAATTCATACAAGTTTAGTTGAATTGGGGCATCAGCGTTATTTGGTTTATATAAGTATCATATCTTTTATTCATCTGACTGTCTTATTTTTTATTGAGGCCGGAGGTTTTAATTTGTTTTTAAATACTCTTACAAAAATCATAACAAGCTTAATTTTTACGGTATTGGTGATTTATCTGATTAGTGTATTTTCATATAACCTGGGAAGAGAGAAAAAGTAGTAGTTAAAATGAGGAAGTTGTGGTTTTTCGCCTTAGTTCTAGGTGTGTTTGCTTGTTCTGATTCTGAAAAGTCGGATGGGTTGTCGAAAAAGGAGTTGAGACGGCTTGAAAAAATCAGAATAGATTCAATTCGAGTGGCAATTAAAGCCGATCTAAAACGCGAAAAAATTAAAGAAAAAGTTGAGGCTAAATTATCACGAGGTTTCAACGGAAGTATACTGATAGCTCAAAGGGGAATTGTACTTTATGATACGCTGGTGGGTTTTTCAAATTTTGAAAAAAGGATTCCATTAAATGATTCTTCCTCTTTTCAGTTGGCTTCTTTGTCTAAAACATTTACGTCTATTGCAGTTTTAAAATTAGTAGAGCAGGGTAAATTGAGCTTAAATCTTACGGTTAAAGATTATTATCCTGAATTCCCCTATGAGGGGGTTACGATAAGAAGCCTTTTGAGTCACAGATCGGGCTTGCCGTATTACGAGTATACTTTTGATCAAATGGCGAGGAGTCAGCATCTTTATCCTGATAACCAAGACATTATTAGGTGGTTTGCTGAGGCAAATCCAACTCCAAAAGCATTCAACCTGCCAGATCATTATTTCTCTTACAATAATGTAAATTTTGCAATTCTGGCAGCCCTAGTTGAAAAAGTTACGATACAAGATTTTGGTCATTTTTTAAAAATGGAAATCTTTGAACCTTTGGGTATGAACCATTCCTATGTATCAAGAGGGATGAATGACTCTATTCCAACATTAAATCGAACTTATGGATATCAAAACGGACGGAGGATTCCATTTGATACATATGATAATGTTTTAGGAGATAAAGGTGTATTTTCTACCGCAAAGGACTTACTCAAATGGTACGAATCACTAAGAGATGGAAGGATAGTAAGTAAAGAGTCTTTAAGGGAGGCTTATACGCCGAGGAGCTTCGAGTATCCTGGTTTGAGAAACTATGGTTATGGTTTCAGGTTGTGGTTAAATGACAAAGAACAGACAGATTATGTATACCACACTGGCTGGTGGAAAGGTTATAATACCATTATGTTTTTTGATCTCAGGGAAGATTTTGTGGTTATTTTGTTAAGTAATAAGTATAATAGAGACGTATATCATATAAAGGATATAGTCGATATTTTACATGGAGAACACAAGGGGACCACAGTGGAAGAGAATATTTTAGATGAATAGTCTAGTTTTTATACTTTTGTAATCCTTTCTGAATAAACTATATATGAAAAAAACTTTAGGTCTAAGCTTGCTTGTACTATTGATTTGGTCTTGCAGCAGAAAAACTGCCGAAGAGTATGGGCAGGTTACGAATAATCCCACTTATTATCATGATGCCATAGATAAAGTTACAGAAGTAATAATTCATGATATTTTTTCTCCTCCGGTAGCGAGTAGAATTTATTCTTATGCTACATTGGCTGGATATGAAGCTTTGGTTCACTCAGATGAGCGTTTTCAGAGCCTGGATGGTCAATTTAAAGATTTCTCAGGTGTTCCTCAGCCAGAAGAAGGAAAGGAGTATTGTTATCCGTTGGCGAGTATTAATGCCCTCTTAACAGTGGCAAGAAGTCAAACATTTACCGTTGATAAATACGATGACTTTGAAAATGGTGTTTATGAAGATTTTAAAAATGCAGGAGTACCGTCTGATGTATATGAAAGATCAATAGAATATGGACAGGCCATTGCTGCCAAAGTTATGGAGTTTGCAAAGGGCGACAATTATGCTCAGACAAGGGGACTTAGATATACAGTTAAAAATGAACCTGGTTTTTGGGTGCCTACCCCCCCTCAATATGGTGATGCAATGGAACCTTATTGGATGACCATAAGACCACTTTTATTAGATTCTGCCAATCAGTTTACTCCGCCTCCACCACCTCGCTACAGTTTAGATAAAAGCAGTCCTTTTTGGAAAGAGCTAATGGAGGTATATGATATTTCAAAATCACGTACAGAGGAGCAGGAAAGTATGGCTTGGTTCTGGGATGACAATGCTTTCGTGATGAATGTACAGGGACATGTCATGTTTGCAAACAAGAAAATGACTCCTGGTGGACATTGGTTGGCTATTGCCAAAACGGTTCTGAAAAATCAAGAGAAATCTATGATAGAAAGTGCAGAGGCCTATTTAATGGTTTCTACGGCGTTACATGAGGCGTTTATTTGTAGCTGGGAAGAGAAATACAGAAGTGAGAAGATACGCCCGGAAACGGTTATAAATGCTGAATTTGACCCGGATTGGGTTCCTTTTTTACAAACACCTCCATTTCCGGAATATACAAGTGGCCATAGTACTATTTCTGCTGCTTCTGCAGAGGCTTTGACAGGATTGCTGGGAGATAATGTGGCATTCACTGATTCAACTGAATATGAATATGGCCATGGTGTAAAAACCTTTCCTTCTTTCAGGGAGGCAGCTACGGCTTGTTCCTATAGTAGAATGTATGGAGGAATACATTATCGATCGGGTTGTGAGCAAGGCCAGGCAGCAGGTATCAGGATCGGGCAATATGTTTTAGAGAAGACTAAAACGCGTAAGTAGAAAGTAAGATACAAAGATTTTGGAAAGGCCTTCATGTCAAAGTGAAGGCTTTTTTTATTGTCAAGTTGCCAATATGGCATGCTTTCATTCTGTTTGAGGGAATAAGTGAGACAAAATGGCATGTTTGTTCAAATGGAATAAGAATTGATCTAAGAGTGATTGTTTCAAATAGATTTTTAACAAATAATAATTTTATACAATCATGAATACAGTAGTTAAATCATTCAGACCAATTAATTCATTTCCTTCACTACTAGACAATCTGTTTAGTGATGTCGATTTCTTTGCTGATAGCAGAAGTAATTTATCTGTACCGGCCGTTAATGTTAAGGAAGATGGCGAGTCCTTTAACATTGAACTTGCCGCACCAGGCGTAAAAAAGGAGGATTTTAAGATCAATGTAGACGAGAAATTATTAACGATTTCTTCTGAGGTGAAGAAAGAAGAAACAGAAGAGAAGGATAATTATACTCGAAAAGAATTTAATTATAGCTCCTTTACACGTTCATTCACATTGCCTAAGACAGTGGATATTGAAAAGATTGAAGCTAGTCATGAGAATGGCGTGTTACACATCACACTCCCTAAAAAGGAAGAAGCTAAGCCTAAAGAACCACGATTAATTACCGTTGGATAATTCTTTAGAATTAGTAGTGACAGCACCCTTTTGGGTGCTGTTTTTTTAATATTGAGGTGTTAAATAATGTTAAGTGTACATTGATGCTGCGAATTTTAGTGGACTGATGTTCGTTTATCAAGTACAAAAAAATAAATTTGTTGATCTGATCAACAGTCTTAAATCTTAAGCTTATTGAAAATGAAGAATAATATTAAAATTGCTCTAATTGCAGTGTTTAGTAGTATAGCCACAATAGTGGGTTATAAAGTGTTGGGTTTTGAAGAACGGGCAGTGGTTTTGACTGAATCTGCTTTTACAGGCAGTTCAGATAGTGCAAACAAGCTTATAAATTTTGCGGGAATGCCATCTTCTGCTCCTGGTGACTTTACTTATGCAGCTGGGGTCTCCGCACCAGGTGTAGTTCATATTAAGGCCACTTCTATTAGGACTGTAAGGCAACAAAGAATGCCATCCATTTTTGATGACTTCTTTGGTTTTGATGACGACTTTTTTGGTGCTCCAAGGAATCAGGAGCAGCAATCGTCCGGATCTGGAGTAATTATATCTTCAGACGGTTATATTGCCACAAATAATCATGTAGTAGAAGGTGCAGATGCCTTGGAAGTGGTAACCTATGATAAGCGTAGTTATACCGCTGAAGTGGTAGGTGTGGACCCTTCTACAGACATTGCCGTAATTAAAATCAAAGAAAAGAATCTCCCTCATTTAACTTTTGCAAATTCTGACGACGTGAAAGTAGGAGAGTGGGTTCTTGCGGTAGGTAACCCTTTTAACTTAGAGTCTACAGTAACTGCCGGTATAGTTAGTGCAATTGGTAGAGATATCAGTATATTGGCCAGAAGCTATCAGCAACGTTATCAAAGTAGCGGAGTGCAGGGTGATACACCTATTGAATCTTTTATTCAAACAGATGCTGCTGTAAACCCGGGAAACAGTGGTGGTGCCCTTGTTAATCTTAGAGGTGAGTTGATCGGTATAAATACGGCTATTGCATCGCCTAACGGAGCATATGCCGGTTATGCGTTTGCTGTACCTTCTGGAATAGTTAAAAAAGTAACAACAGACTTAATTAAATTTGGTAATGTTCAAAGGGGATATCTTGGAGTAGTTCCGGTGCAGTTGAATAACAAAAATGCTAAAGAGTTCAGTGTAAAAGTTACTGAGGGTATTTATGTGCAGGATGCAACAGAGGATGGAGCGGCTAATGCTGCTGGAATTAAGCCAGGAGACGTGATCGTGAAGATTGATGGAATAGAGACTAAGTCTGAGCCTAAGTTCCGTGAGATGATAGGTAGAAAGCGTCCTGGAGAGAAAATTGAGGTTACAGTGAACCGTGATGGCAAATTAAAAGACTATTCGGTTACTCTAAGAAATAGAGAAGGTGGAAGTTCTATCCTTAAAAAGACAGAGGAAAAGAGTGTAGTTTCTAATTTGGGAGTTAAGATTAGTGATATAGACAAAAAGGATAAAGAGCAATTAGGTATTAGAAACGGTGTGAGAGTAGAAAAGATATTCTCATCAGGCTCTTTTGCACGTGATACTGATATAAAAGAAGGGTTTATTATTACCAGAGTTGGAAATACAAGGGTAGATTCCAAAGAAGACTTTGAAGAAGCGATAGCTGCTGCTGTAAAATCTAAGGAAGACGGAGTATTGATATGTGGAGTATATGAGAATATGTCGAGAAATTTCTGCTACGGTTTAACGCTCTAAATGAAAGAAGTTCATTAAAGTATATATAAAAAGGGTATTGAGTCATTTCAATACCCTTTTTTACAAATTAAGGTTACGGACAAAAAAAACACCTAAGTGAAAGCTTAGGTGTTTTTAGAACTTTATACAGTTTGTATTATCCTATCGCAATACGCACGAAAGAAGATATCTTAAGCCCCTTTTGAGTTTTATCAAGTAGTTGAGAGATTGTAAGAGATGGATCTTTTACAAACTGTTGGTTTAGCAAAGTGTTTTCTTTGTAAAACTTGTTCAGCTTACCCATTGCAATTTTCTCAAGCATAGCTTCAGGCTTTCCTTCCTGACGAGCCTGATCTTTTCCAATCTCAATTTCTTTTTGAACTACTGCAGGATCAACATCTTCTTTATCTAAACCTACAGGCTTCATTGCCACGATTTGCATCGCGACATCTCTTCCTAATTCAGCAACGTCTGCTCCTTGAACGTTTTCAAAAGATACCAATGCTGCCGCTTTGTTATTTGAGTGAATATACGCTACTACCTGCTCGCCTTCTACGTTTTTGTAATCAGCAACTACAAGCTTCTCTCCGATTTTACCTACTAATTCAGTAATAGCTTCGCTAGCAACTCTACCATCTTCTAAAGCAAGAGACAATAGAGTTTCAGAATCTTTAGCATGATGCTTAACACCAGCTTGTAAGATTGAATTGGCTAATGTAGAGAAGTCTTCTACTTTAGATACTGGCTCAGTTTCACAAGCAAATGCCAATACTTTAGCACTTTTACCGCTATCACTTACATCTACTAATATTACTCCTTCAGAGGTTTCGTTGTCTGCTCTTTTTGCAGCTACTTTTTGACCTGCTTTACGAAGAATTTCTACTGCTTTTTCAAAATCACCTTCGGCTTCAGTTAATGCCTTTTTACAGTCCATCATACCTGCACCGGTAGCTTGACGAAGTTTGTTTACGTCTGCAGCTGTTATTTTCATTTTTATAAATTTTTAGTTTAAAAATATGATAGCCCGAAAGTTTAGGTTTTCCTTCGGGCTAATCAAAAAACTTAGTTCATTATATTATTAAGCTTCTTTTTCGCCAGCTTTATCAGCTGAAGGAGCTTCTACTTCTACCTTTTCTGAAGCAGGAGTTGTTTTTCTAGCTCGCTTAACTTTAGGAGCCTCTTCTTCTGCAGAAGCGGCTTCAGTAGCAGGTGTTTCCGCTACAGCTTCTGGCTTCGCAGCTTCAGCTTTTGCAGCTTCTTTTTGAGCAGCGGCTTCTGCTTTCATATCAGCTGCTTTTTTCGCTTCTTCAGCTTCTTTAAGTGCTTCAGCCTCTTTGTCTTGCTTTCTTTCAAGAATACCTTCTTCAATAGCCTTACCAATAGCAAGAGTTATTAAAGAAACAGACTTGTAAGCATCATCATTTGCAGGAATTGCGATATCAACTTGCTCTGGGTTAGAGTTTGTATCTACCATTGCTACAACTGGAATACCAAGTCTTTTAGCTTCAGAAATAGCCAAATGCTCACGCTTAATATCTACTACAAAAAGAGCGGCAGGAATTCTTGACATATCGGCCACACCACCTAGTAGTCTGGTTAATTTGATACGGTCTCTATCCAGCATTAAACGCTCACGCTTTGCCATATTGCTGGCAGTTTGTTCGTCAGCTAGCATTCGCTCAATATTCTGTAGCTTCTTTAAAGATTTACGGATAGTAGAGAAGTTAGTCAACATTCCACCTAGCCATCTTTCTGTTACGAAAGGCATCTTTAATCTCTTTGCTTCTTCAGAAACAATTTCTTGTGCCTGCTTTTTAGTAGCCACAAACATTACCTTCTTTCCAGAACGTACAATGCTTTTAATGAAACCTTGAGCTTGCTCTAAAGAGGCAAGTGTTTTATTAAGGTCAATGATATGAATCCCGTTCTTCTCCATGAAAATGTAAGAAGCCATACGTGGATCCCACTTACGGGTAAGGTGACCAAAGTGTACACCTGCATCTAATAAATCTTTGTATTCAATCTGTGCCATTTCTATTTTTTTAAAGGATTAGCAGCCCAACACATCGGACACGATAAGTGCTGACTGGACAATTTTTTATGAAAGAATCGGGATTCAGATACCAACCATAGGGTTTGTAAAACAGAATCCCAAGTCTTGGTTTGATTAACGTTTTGAGAACTGGAATCTTCTACGGGCTTTTCTACGACCGTACTTCTTACGTTCTACCATACGAGAGTCACGAGTAAGGAAACCTTCCTTCTTAAGTGGAGGTCTGTGCTCTGCATCTACTTCTACTAAAGCACGGGAAATTGCTAAACGAACAGCTTCAGCTTGTCCTGCAATTCCACCACCCTTCACATTAACCTTCACATCAAACTGTCCACCTTGCTCTACAAGATGAAAAGGCTGATTAAGAATAATTTGAAGAACTTCAGTAGGGAAATATTTTTGCAGTTCCTGACCATTCACGGTAATATCACCTTTACCCTGCTTCATATAGATACGGGCTACGGCTGTTTTTCTTCTACCTACGGTATTGATAACTTGCATATAATTTAAAATTTTAATTCAGAATTAGATTTCGATTGACTTTGGTTGCTGAGCTTCATGAGGATGCTCTGAACCTACATAAACAAATAGATTGGTAAATTGCTTACGACCAAGACGAGTCTTAGGAAGCATGCCCTTTACAGCATATTCTACCACTCTTCTACCGTCTTTCTCCATCAATTCACGCGGTGTAGCGAAACGCTGACCACCTGGGTGACCCGTGTGACGAACATATTGCTTGTCTGTCATTTTCTTTCCGGTAAGCTTAATTTTCTCAGCGTTAATTACAATGACGTTGTCACCACAATCTACGTTTGGAGTATAATTAGTTTTGTTCTTACCTTTTAAAATGCTAGCGATCTGGCTACAAAGACGTCCTAATACTTTGTCTTTGGCATCTACTACCACCCATTCTTTGTTGACCGTTCCCTTGTTTGCGGAAATGGTCTTGTAACTTAATGTATCCACTTTTAATACGTTTTAACGTTTTGTAATAAAAACATTCGTTGTTTCTTCTCTGAGCCTATCCCAAATTCGGTCTCAAAAAATACCAACTAATTTAAAAGTTGTAAGGTGTTGAAAACCAACACAAAAAACGATTCGGAATTATCATTTTCTCCAACTTGGCATGTCCCTCGAAGCACGGGCAGCTTCCAGAGGGCGGTATTTGGGGCTGCAAAGATAGAAATATGCTTTGTGAAATACAATAAGGAATAGAAAATTAAATAGTAGGGAATGTTTTGAACATCAATTAGTAAGGACGGCAATCTCTAAAGGTCGTCCGTATAAACTTATCTCAGCTTCAAAGTTACCAGGCAAAGAACTGCCAGAATAATCCCAACAATCCAAAATCTTGCAACAATTTTGGCCTCGTGGTAACCTTTTTTCTGATAATGATGATGCAGTGGTGACATTAGAAACAGGCGATTAGCACGTGCGTATTCTATGCCATGCTTTCTCTTTTGATATTTAAAATACGCTACCTGAAGCATTACTGAAAGGTTTTCGATCAAAAAGATGCCGCATAATAAGGGAATAAGCAGTTCTTTTCTCAGAGCAAGAGAAAGGGTAGCGATTACCCCGCCAAGCATTAGGCTTCCGGTATCTCCCATGAAAACTTGTGCCGGATAGGCATTATACCACAAAAAGCCAATGCAGGCACCCAAAAAGGCGGCACAAAAAATTACAATTTCGCCTGAATTAGGGATGAGCATAATATTTAAGTACTCAGCAAAAATTTTGTTACCAGAGAGGTAAGCAAAAATAGCCAAAGTCAAAATGATGATGGCCGAAGTGCCGGCGGCTAAACCGTCAATGCCGTCTGTTATGTTAGCACCATTTGAGACGGCAGTAATAATGAAAGTACAGACAAAAACGTATGGAAGCCACTGCAGCCAGGAGGGCATTATTTCTCCTAAGGCTCCGTAATTAATTTCATTTCCTTTCATAAAAGGAACTGTAGTGGTGAGTTTGGCAATATCCAGGTACTCTCCGGCTGCTCCTACGTATTCTCTAACTACAACCGCATCATTATAATAAAGCGTAAGGCCAACAATCAACCCTAATCCTACCTGACCTATTACTTTAAAGCGGCCTTTAAGTCCTTCTTTATCTTTTTTGAAAACCTTTATATAATCATCTGCAAACCCAATCATGCAGGTCCATATTGTTGTAATGATTAATAAAACTATATATACATTATCGAGTCTGGCGAAAAGTAAAACAGGTACAAGTAGCGAGGCAAGAATAATGAAACCTCCCATAGTAGGGGTACCCTTTTTTTCTAACTGACCTTTCAGGCCAAGATCTCTGATGCTTTCGCCAATCTGTAAGCCTCTCAAAATATCTATGATCCTTTTACCAAAAATGGCCGCAATTAAAAGAGAGACTATCGTGGCTGCAAAAGCACGAAAGGATATATAACGAAAAACACCGGCACCTGGAAAATCAAATACCTGGTCTAAATAATTGAAGAGGTAGTAAAGCATAAGTTAAAAAGGGATGCTCAAATATAGACAATCTTTGTGCTGATCGATCAAAATGTAGTTGAAATCAATTCAAAGCGACATTTATTTTGAAACAGCTTGGTCTATTCAAATTTCTTGAACAGAAGCACCAAGCCCTTCCAGTAAAATTCTCCAATATTCGGTAACATATGGGTTGTTTACTTTTGATGAAGAGGTTGGCTCAAAAGGCAAGGCAAGTAATACTTCAGTTCCTGTGAGGTTTGAATCTGAAAATTTCGAAAGATCTTCATTTGCCCATGATTCAGAAATACTGGATGAACTTGGAGAAGATTTGTGAAAATCTCTTCCCTTATTAAGGCTCTCTACCATATCACTTAGAAAATAGGCTTTAATTTCGCTTTGATTTTCGGCAGCATCGCTTATTATTGGGATTGCGGCAGAAAGATTCGTTTCCTTATTTGAGCCTCCATTGTTTTTTTGTTGTAACCTGGCTATTGATTGTCTTAAAAAAATGCCTTGTTCCTTTTTCAAAGAAAACTCGTAATTCGTCTGAGCGGCTTCAAGGTCAGTGGCATTCATACCTTCCAGGTTGTCTTTTTCTGTTCTCGAAATCAAGCTGAGGCTTTTACCTTTGGCAGTATTCTCATGAACGAAATAGATGTCTAATCTATCACCTGACTGACGTATATTCTGATCTATAATTTCTTTTAATAGGCTCTGATATTTTTGAGCCACGAAGGGATCGGTCACATCCACACTGCTTGTTTTGTCCATAAAAATCAATGTGTGAATAGGTTTAAGTGCAGCGGGCTTTTCAGACGCTGATTCTGAATTATCTGAGCATGAACTCAATGCGAATGTCAAAGTAAGGAGAGCAACTAGTTTTTTCATTGGATTGGTTTATAAGTATTATAGCTTACGAATGTATGTAGGTTTTAGTGTTAATGATTAAAAAAATATGGTCGTTACTTCTTAATTAGTAAAAAGCGTCTTCAAAATGGACTATTTCAAAAGGCTTAACGGTTATAGCAATAAGGTCAAAGCGAACTTTTCCCTGCCAATCGTGCTGGTTAAGATATATGTCTGCCCCTTTAATAAGAAAGTTTTGTTTCGACTTTCCGGCATTATCTTCAGGCAATCCATGTTCCTGATCTCCCCTTAGTTTTACTTCAACAAAAACTAACCAATCTCCATCACGTGCAATTATGTCAATTTCGTATCGACTCGCCTGATAGTTGCGATGTACTATTTCGTATCCCTTGGCTACAAGATGGTTCACAGCCCATTGTTCACCCTTTTCGCCAACTTTCCTTTTATTTTTCATTTCGTGAATAAAAGTAAGGTCTCAGATTACTTTCACAATGAATAAATTAATTTTACACTTGTTTTGTTGTCAAAATAGCAACGTTTTCATTTAGGGTGACGTGATAATCAAAATGCAAAATAGAACAGTCAATATTGAAAATCTGGGATTGATAGATTATCAGGAAGCCTGGGATTACCAGGAAAAAGTTTTTGCAGAAACTGTAAAAATAAAACTTGGAAATAGAAACTTAGACAAACCGGTAGCAACACCTAATCACCTTCTTTTTTGTCAACATCCACATGTATATACTCTTGGGAAGAGTGGGAAAATAGACAATCTTCTTTTAGATGAGGAAGGCCTGAAAGAAAAAGAAGCCAAGTTTTATAAAATTAACAGAGGTGGAGATATTACCTATCACGGCCCGGGTCAGTTAGTGGTGTATCCTATTTTGGATCTAGAAAACTTTTTTACCGATATTCATAAGTATATGAGATTTCTGGAAGAAGCGGTAATTCAAACCTTGGCAGAATTTGGGATTGTAGCTGGCAGGGTTGATGGTTTCACAGGAGTTTGGCTTCCAGAAAATAACCAAACTGGGAAATTGGAGAGGAAAATTTGTGCAATGGGGGTGAAGGCAAGTCGATGGGTGACTATGCATGGACTGGCCCTTAATGTCAATGCGGATTTAAATTATTTTAGCAATATTATCGCTTGCGGTATCGAGGATAAGCCCGTAACTTCTATGCAGGCAGAACTTAATAAAGAAATATCAATCGATGAAGTTTCGGAGGTACTTAAAGAGAAGCTTCTTGACTTGTTTGAAATGAAATTATATGAGTAGTTTTCTTCTACCTTATTCCCTAAAAAACAAAAAGGCCTTCAGAATTGCCCATGGGCAAAGGACGGAAACACAGACATTACTAATTCAAATAGAAAAGGACGGCATTACCGGTCTGGGCGAAGCAGCACATGTGCCCTACTATGGCATAAGTATTGAAAGTTCACTTGAGTTAATAAGTAATATTTGGGGAGAAATGTATCCCGTAATAGGCGAAAGTGCTGATCAATTTTGGGAACTGGCGAAATCTAAACTGGGAAAGAATCATTTTGCACTATGTGCTCTGGATATTGCACATCATGATTGGTTAAGTAAAAGGAATCAGATGTCTTTAAGTAGTAATTTGGGAATAAATTTGAAAGATGTACCTGTTTCAAGCTATACTATTGGCATGGATACTTTTGAAGAAATGCAAAAATCAATTACTGAGACAGATTTCCCTTATTTAAAAATAAAACTAGGCTCAGAGGATGATAATAATCTGATTGATAAACTAAGGGAGCATTCAAAAAAGCCCTTCAGAATTGATGTAAACGGTGGCTGGACACTGGAATATTCTTTAAAAATGGCTAAGAAGCTTGAAGAGGTAGGTGGTATTGAATTCTTGGAGCAGCCACTAGGGAAAGGGATATTGGAGTCAAATGGTAAAATAAAAGACAGCACAGAACTTCTGCTTTTTGCAGATGAAACCTGTATGTGGAAAGAGGATGTAAAGAGGTGTGCTCCTTACTTCGATGGAATAAACATTAAATTGAGTAAATGTGGGGGAATTACCCCCGCATTAAAAATGATTAAGGAGGCCAGAGAGCTTAATTTGAAAATTATGCTCGGGTGCATGACAGAAAGCAGTGCAGGCATTTCGGCTTTAGCCCACTTGTCTCCTCTGGTGGATTTTGTAGACATGGATGGGGCATGTATGATTTCTAATGATCCGGTAGACGGTGTGAAAATTATGAAAGGAGTAGCAGAGTTTAACGATAGGTTTGGCCACGGAGGGCTTTTAAAAGATGGGATTGAGCAAAGAGGAATTATTGCGTTATAACAGACAGATAAGGATTCCTGAATTTGGCTTAGCTGCACAGGAAAAGCTAAAAGCTGCTTCTGTATTGGTGATTGGTGCTGGTGGTTTAGGGAGTCCTGTTCTTATGTATCTTACGGCGGCAGGAGTAGGGAAGATTGGTATTGTGGAGAATGACATAATAGATGTATCAAACCTGCAGAGGCAGGTTCTTTTTTCAGAGGGGGAAGTTGGAAAAGAAAAAATAACTCAAGCAAAAAAAAGGTTAAATACTATAAATGGAAATGTAGATATCGAGATTCATTCCACTCGATTAACCAGAATCAATGCTTTAGAAATTCTTAAGAAATATGATATAGTTTTGGATGGATCAGATAACTTTCCCACTCGCTATCTGGTTAATGACGCTTGTGAAATATTGAATAAACCTTTTATTTCTGGTGCTATCTATCGTTTCGAAGGACAAGTGTCAGTTTTTAATTATTCGGGCGGCCCCACATATCGTGACTTATTTGAGAAGCCGCCTTCTCAAGAAATGGCACCAAACTGTGCTACTGCTGGAGTTTTGGGGATGATGGCCGGAATAGTAGGTTCAATTCAAGCCACAGAAGCAATAAAAGTTTTGACTGGAGTTGGGGAGGTTTTATCGGGTAAGCTTTTGCTTATTGATGCACTCAGTATGAATTTTCGGAAAATCCGTATTCAAGTCAATCCAAAAAGAAAGGAAATTACAGAATTGATTGATTATGAGCTTTTTTGTAATCCCAATGCGAACACTTTAGAATCTATAACTTTTGATGAGTTTTTAAAGTTGAAGCCTCAGATTAAACAACTAATTGATGTAAGGGAGCCTGATGAATATGTATTAAATAACTTAGGGGGTGAGTTAATGCCTCTCTCTGAAATTGAACAATATTTGCCGCGAATCAAACAAGATGGAGTTGTAGTAGTACATTGTCAATCTGGAATGAGAAGTAAAAGAGCAATTCAATTACTAAAAGAGAAATATGGGATTGGAAACCTGATTAACCTCGAAGGTGGACTTAACGCCGCTCGTTCATAAAATCCTGAAGAATGATTGTTGCGGCAATTTTGTCTAAACTACCCTTTTTTCGCCGATCTTTCTTTTTTACTCCACTTTCTATCAAGCTCCTCATAGCTACTTTAGATGTATAGCTTTCATCTACAAAGTGGATATTTTTGTCTGGAAATGCCATCTTTAGGCTTTCTACAAAAGCCTTAACTAAAGGTGTGGCGTCCGTATCGGAGCCATCAAGACTCAATGGCTGACCTATCACAAAGTCGGTAACTTCTTCCTTTGAACAATAACTTTTCAGGTAATCCAGTAGATCAATTGTTGGAACGGTATCCAATGCAGAAGCAATAATCTGTAAGGGATCTGTTACTGCGAGTCCGGTTCTTTTACCGCCGTAGTCTATACCCAATATTCTGGCCATATTCCTAAAAGCGTTCTATCTCAGAAAAGAAAAAGGATGATTCTATTTCTGCATTTTCATCAGAGTCAGAGCCATGAACGGCGTTTTCTCCTTTGGATGTAGCATAAAGTTTTCTGATAGTTCCTTCAGCGGCCTCTGCAGGATCTGTGGATCCAATTAACTTTCTGTAGTCAAGTACCGCATTTTCCTTTTCAAGAATCATTGGGACAATTGGCCCTGATGACATAAATTTCACGAGCTCTTCGTAAAATGGTCTTTCCTTATGAACTTCATAAAACTTTCCGGCAGTACTGGCGGTTAGTTGAGTCTTTTTTATAGACACAATTTTATAGCCTGCTTCTTCAATCATTTTGATGATAGCACCGGTGTGATTCTCAGCCACTGCACGTGGCTTAATCATTGTGAAAGTTCTGTTTCCTGCCATTAAGATTAGGGGTTAAAGCTTTTGGTTACATGCAAAAGTAGCACTTTTCACTTAATCCTTTTCTTTACAATGCGATAAACATCTTAGTATGAGATAAGCTTTGTACCTTTGCGACCTATTTTCAAAAAATGAGAAAGTTTTTTACTGATAATAAGCAAGATCTGGAAAAATTTGGTCAATTATTGGCCAGTCCAAAGAAAATTGTACTCACTGCTCATCAAAATCCTGATGGAGACGCATATGGTTCAATTTTTAGTTTATATGCCCTATTAAACCAAATGGGTCATGAGGTTTATGCTATTAGCCCAACCGGTCATGCAGATTATATAAGTTGGATGCCAGGTGTCAGCAATGTAATAAACTTTCAAGATGATTTAGAAAGAGGAAGGGCAGAAAGATTAATTTCTGAAGCAAATTTGATTTTTTGTCTGGATTTCTCGGCTCTAAGCAGAATTAGAGATATGGGTTCGATAATAGAGAGCTCAAAGGCAGATATTGTATTAATAGACCATCATCAGGAACCCGAAGATTTTGCTGATTTCGTATTTTGGGATGAGTCTGCAGCCGCCACATGTGAGCTCATTTTTCTATTAATAAATAGATTAAATCTTTCGCATTTAATAAACTTTGAAGTTGCTACGTGTTTATACACAGGTATTTTAACAGATACAGGCTCTTTCCGATTTGACAGTACCACACCTCAGGTTCATGAAATAGCCGGCCAGTTAATAGCGAAAGGAATTAATCCGAATAGAATTAACAGAAAGCTTTTTGATCAATATAAAGTCGATAGTCTGCGATTCAGGGGATTTGCCTTAGCCGAGAGGTTGACCTATCTGGAAGAAATGAACGTGGCATACTTTACGATCTCATTAGAAGACCAGGAAAAGTTTAATGTAGAAAAAGGTGATACCGAAGGCTTGGTAAATTATGGTTTATCTATAGCTGGTGTGGTAATGTCAGTTATTTTTATTGAAAACGAGGACTTAATTAAAATATCTTTCCGCTCGATTGAAAATTTTTCTGTGGCCGAGATGGCAAGAAATCATTTTGATGGAGGAGGGCATAAGAATGCTTCAGGCGGAAAATCAAATCTTACATTGAAAGAAACGGTAGATAAGTTCTTGAAACTTTTACCCGACTATCAAAAATCTTTATTAGAACAATCAGTTTAGACATTTTTCACATTTATTATCAAAATGAACTTAAAAAACACTTTTCTACTTTTGACGCTTGCAGCGTTTACTTTTTCATGTAATCAGTTTAAAGTAACTGAAACAAAAGACGGAGATAAAATACAATTCCATACAAAAGGCGAGTCTGACAAAACTCCGGCTTTAGGAGATATGATTACCCTTGATCTTAAAATAAGCTCTGAATTAGATTCTGTATTTACTGATACATGGAAGAATGGCTCTCCAATAGAAATTCCTGTTCAAGAGCCGGAATTTAAAGGTTCTTTTGAAAGTGCCTTGTTTCATTTACATGAAGGAGATAGTGCCACTGTATTTGTATCAGCAGATTCACTTTTTGGTCGAATTGGACAGCCACTTCCTCCTGGTGTACCAATTGGTTCAGATTTGCGTTTTACTGTAAAAGTGAAAAGCGTTTTAACGAAAGCTGAGTATGATGCGTCGCTTGAAGACAAGCGAAATGCTGAAGCTGATGTCATTGCCGAATTTGTTCAGGAAAGTCTGGAAGGTGCTCAAAAACTTGACAATGGAATTTACTTTTTGAATGAAAAAGAAGGTAACGGGGCAACGGTGGCAAAAGGTGATACCGTAAGTGTTAGTTATGTAGGGAAGTTTATGGATGGAAATGTTTTCGATCAGAATTCTCCTTTTACATTTCCTGTTGGTTTAGGTTACGTAATTAAAGGTTGGGATGAAGCATTATTAACAATGAAAAAAGGCCAGAAAGCAACCTTTGTGATCCCATCTGAATTAGGATATGGAGCGAGAGGTGCTGGAGGTACCATTCCACCATTCACTCCATTAGTATTTGAAATTGAATTATTAGAAATAGGTAGAAAGTAAAAAGTAATGAGAAGGTTATTTGTTGTATTCAGCGTATTGTCCATTTTTTTATCATCATGTGGTGAGAAGTTTGTTGAAAATGAAGATGAAAAATATCTTGAAGAAAACATACAACAAATTAGAAACTACCTTGCCCAAAATAACATCACTTTAACGGAGGATGACTCTGGAATATTCTACGGAAAAACGGTAGAAAATCCTGATGGTAAGGCTCCTGGATTAGACTTAACTATACATGTGGCATACAAAATAACTTCGCTCAGTGGAGCGGAGTTATTTAATATCACTGCTGAAGATTCTTCTTTTTTCTCTTATTCTAGCAGTGTCGTTTTTCAAGGTTTTGCCATTGCAATTAGCTCCTTGAAGGAAGGTGAAAAAGGATTGTTTTATATCCCTTCAGGATATGCTTTTGGTGGTAATCCGCCATCCAATTTAAATCTTAAACCTTGGGAGGTCATAGTGATTGAAATGGAAATCATCAAAATTTATGACGAAGAGGGTTTGATAGATCTTTTCGTAGAAAAACAAAATTTAGGGTCTTCTTTTAATACAGATATCGGAGTTAGGATGTTTCGTGTAAGTCCAAGACCAGATACGAAAGACCTGGAGCACGGCGACCTGGTAACATTGAAATACAAAGGTTTCTTATTAGATGCTGCTAAAACAGTATTTGATCAGGGAGAATTTCAATATACAATAGGGTCTGGAGGAGTGATTACTGGTTTTGATAATGCTCTTGACAATATGAGGGTAGGAGAAAAAGCTACAGCACTTATTCCATCCTTACACGCTTACGGAACACGGGGCTCTTCTGATGGAGCTATTCCACCAAATTCACCAATTGGATTTGAGTTGGAAATAGTGTCTTTGGATAATTGAGCTACCGAAAGTTACATTTTATCTCAGATAAGTACAGGTAAGAAATAGTCTGCTTTGTGTCATAAAGTGCAGTATAAAATTCTGCAAAGATGAATTTCGCACCTTATTTGTTGTTAAAATAGAGGATAAATTGGAATATTTAATTTTGGCTTTGGTTAGAAGAATGAACTAGAGTCTTGTAATTTCATTTACGAAATTTTATATTTGCGGCCATATTAAGAGAATTTAACTCTAAAATGGCTCAGAAGATGAACAGCGTTGACGAAAAAACATTTTATACCGAGAGCGAATTAGCAGAATTTGAAGAAATAATTCTAAGAAAGCTAAAGGCTACTAACAGTGAAATTGAGTTTATCAAAAGGACACTTAGCCGAAAGGATGACAATGGCACAGACAATACGGCTGTTGGAAGTAAAACGCTTGAAGACGGGGCAGATATGCGGGAGAAAGAAAGACTTAATCAGTCTGCCGGTCGACTTTCTAAGTTTGCCTCTCAGCTTGAAATGGCTTTAATTAGGATTAAGAACGGTACGTATGGCATTTGTAAGGATACTGGTAAACTTATTCCTGCTGAAAGATTAAGAGCTGTACCACATACACAGCAAACGATTGAAGCTAAATTGTCTCAGAATTAAGTATTGGAACCTCACTCAATAAAACACTAAATAGCCGCTATTAACTTAATAGCGGTTTTTTTATGCAAAATCTTTTCAGAATAGGCTTATTAGTTGCTTATATGGCATTTGCTTTTTTACTAAAGGAGAGGTCAAGTTTTTTGCTATTTATTACCATATATGCTGTTCTGTTTTTCTTCTACACACAAGTAATTCGTAAGAATAATGAAAGCTTATTAGTCAATAGTCTCTGGTTAGTCTTAATGTCTTTTCCACTTTTTTGGGTGAATCCGGTTTTATCTGATGATGTATATAGATTCATTTGGGATGGAAGATTAATTATTTCAGGGATTAACCCCTATAAGTATTTACCCTCTGAAATTACAAATCCTGAATTAACACAGCTTTTTTCAAAATTAAACTCGCCTGATTATTACAGTGTCTACCCGCCATTAAAACAGGTAATTTTTGCTACTGCCGCCTTTCTCTCTGGTACTTCTATAGCAACAAATATTTTCGTATTTCGTGCTCTATTGCTTCTGGCAGTTGTTTTTAGCGGCCACCTTATTCGGGAAACCATTAGATTGAGCAATTTTAACGAAGTGGGCACAAGAAACAAGCACTTGTGGCTTTTGTATAATCCCTTAATATTGTTGGAGTCTGTTGGCAATATGCATTTTGAAATATTGATGCTTACCTTCTTACTCGCTTCCTATTACGGGTATTTGAAATGGAAGAAAATCTTTTTGCCATCGGTACTTTTTGGTCTGGCGGTTTCTGTTAAACTGATTCCCTTAATGCTTTTGCCTTTGATAGTAATGAAGCTTGGGTTTAGAAAGGGAGTCTTGTTTGTGATTATAGCCTTCTTATTAAATATAGTACTGCTTCTTCCTTTTCTTGACATGGCCACTATTTTAAACTTTAGCCAGTCTTTAGATTTGTATTTTCATTCATTTGAATTTAATGCAAGCCTCTACTACTTGATCCGAGAATTAGGTTATCTATTCACTGGATTTAATATCATAAACTATGCTGGAACATTCTTAGGCATCATCAGTTTTATTTCAATTCTTTGGTTGGCTTATACAGGAAAATATTTCAGCTTAACTGTTGTTTTAACGTTGTTTGTCCATTTGATTTTTAGTACCACTGTTCATCCGTGGTACATTATACCTTTGATTGGTGTAGCGGCTTTAACTCCATATAGATTTCCATATTTATGGAGTATGTCTATCGGTCTTTCGTACTATGCTTACAGCAATTTACCTGTTCAGGAAAATTTATGGATCACTCTTTTGGCTTATCTTCCTGTTTTGGGATTAGCTCTTGTAGAAATTGCAAATATTGATAATTGTAGGCCAAAACATCTCAGAGGGCTTCATTTCTGATAATCCTACAATTTTTAGGCTCAAATTGAGAACTTTCTCTTTAAAAAATGCAAAATCTTAAACCCTTAAATTTGTTTTCTTTTAAGGACTTTATAATTTTGCACTCCGAAAATCAAGATAGACGAATATAAAAATTTAATAAATGGCAAACTTTGGTAAGATTTCTCAGATAATCGGACCCGTTGTGGACGTTAGTTTTGAAGGCGAAGGCTCTCAGATTCCTCCAATCTTAGATGCACTCTCTGTAGTTAAAGCAAATGGTCAGAGAGTTGTTCTTGAATGTCAGCGTCACTTAGGTGAAGACAGAGTAAGAACAATCGCCATGGACTCTACAGATGGTCTTCAAAGAGGAATGCAGGTAGAACACTTGGGTTCACCTATCACAATGCCTACAGGTGAAGAAATCAAAGGCCGTCTTTTCAACGTTGTTGGAGAGGCAATTGATGGTCTTGGTGAGGTAAACACCAAAGGAATGTCAATACACCGTAATGCTCCTAAATTTGAGGATCTTGCTACGGCAACAGAAGTACTTTTCACAGGAATTAAAGTAATTGACCTAATTGCTCCATATGTAAAAGGTGGAAAAATTGGTTTATTCGGTGGTGCTGGTGTAGGTAAGACAGTATTGATTCAAGAGCTTATTAACAATATCGCCAAGGCATATGCCGGACTTTCCGTATTTGCCGGTGTAGGTGAGCGTACTCGTGAGGGTAATGACCTTCTTCGTGAAATGATTGAGTCTGGTATTGTGAAGTACGGAGACGCTTTCAAACACTCAATGGAAGAAGGTGGATGGGACCTAAGTAAAGTAGATAGAGAAGCTCTTAAAGATTCTCAAGCAACATTTATTTTCGGTCAAATGAATGAGCCTCCGGGAGCACGTGCAAGAGTAGCTCTTTCTGGTCTTACAGTTGCTGAGCATTTCCGTGATGGTGACGGTGAAGGTAAAGGTCGTGATATCCTTTTCTTTATTGATAATATTTTCCGTTTTACTCAGGCAGGATCTGAGGTTTCGGCTCTTTTAGGTCGTATGCCATCTGCGGTAGGTTACCAACCAACACTTGCTACAGAAATGGGTGCGATGCAAGAGCGTATTGCTTCAACAAAGAACGGTTCAATTACATCCGTACAAGCCGTTTATGTACCTGCTGATGACTTGACTGACCCGGCTCCGGCTACAACATTTGCTCACTTGGATGCCACAACGGTATTGAGCCGTAAGATTGCTGAGCTAGGAATTTATCCTGCAGTGGATCCTCTTGACTCATCTTCCAGAATTCTATCTGCTGAGTCTTTGGGTGCAGCTCATTACGATACCGCTCAGCGTGTTAAGAATATTCTTCAGCGTTACAAAGAACTTCAGGATATCATCGCTATTCTTGGTATGGAAGAACTTTCTGATGAAGATAAACTGGCAGTATCAAGAGCACGTCGTGTGCAGCGTTTCTTATCTCAGCCATTCTTCGTTGCAGAGCAATTCACTGGTCTTAAAGGAGTATTGGTAGATATCAACGATACAATCAAAGGCTTCAATGAAATTTTGGATGGTAAGCATGATCACCTTCCGGAAGCAGCCTTTAACCTGGTTGGTACAATTGAAGATGCCGTAGCTAAGGGTGAAAAACTTCTGGCTGAAGCAAATAACTAGAATTTAAGAAAAATAGGAGTTTCAATCTTTGATTGATCTCTTGAAAATAAATGAGTATGATTCTTGAAATTATAACACCAGATAAAAACGTTTTTAGCGGCGAGGTAAGTATTGTTACTCTACCTGGTAAAAATGGTGAGTTTCAGATTTTGAAAGATCACGCTCCACTTGTGAGTACATTGGCAAAAGGTAACCTTACCTATGAGCAGAATGGAAAAAGTGAATCTATGGTAGTAGATGGTGGCGTGATTGAAGTTGCTAACAATAAAGTACTGGTACTTGCTGAGGCAGTTATTGCAGAAGCATAATCAGAATACAATATGATTATTTAAAAGCCCTTCAGGAACCTCCTGGAGGGCTTTTTTCATGAATAGAGGTGGACAAAATCGTTATAAAGTGGTCTTTGTACTGTTCTAAATACTAAGTTTGTGTTAAATCAATGATATCTGATGGGTTTTAAATCTTCTTTAAGCAAACCTTTAGCTGCATATACCGCAGCAAGGCAAAAGAAATGGATGAATGACGCTGTGGCAGTTCAAAACAAGTGGCGTGAAAAGATTGTTCTGTCTGCGAAACATACCACTTTTGGCACTGATCATCATTTTAAGGATATAGAAACCTATGAAGATTTTAAGCAGGCCATCCCAGTAAAAGATTATGAGGGAATAAGGGCATATGTCGAACTTATTCTTGATGGAAAAACTGATGTACTTTGGAAAGGGAAACCTCTTTATTTCGCCAAAACATCTGGTACAACTTCTGGAGTAAAGTACATTCCGATAACCAATGATTCAATTCATAATCATATAGGTTCGGCTAAGAACGCCCTCTTGAATTATATTCATGAGACGGGTAATTCTCAATTCCTGGACCATAAGTTAATCTTTCTTTCCGGAAGCCCGGTAATGTCAAAAAAAGCTGGTATTCATACGGGTAGATTATCCGGGATTTCTAATCACCATGTTCCGGGATATCTAAGGACAAATCAATTGCCATCTTATGAAACCAACTGTATAGAGGATTGGGAAGAAAAACTTGAAAAAATAATTGATGAGACTCTCAATGAATCGATGAGTCTTATCTCAGGAATTCCACCATGGGTTCAAATGTACTTTGACAGAATTCAAGAGCGGACCGGTAAGCAGATCAAAGACGTTTTTCCTGATTTTGACCTCTTTGTCTACGGAGGCGTTAATTTTGAACCATACAGGGCTAAATTATTTGAGTCAATAGGCAGAAAAGTAAACTCTATTGAGCTCTATCCTGCATCTGAAGGGTTTATAGCTTATCAGGACAAATTTGAATCAGAGGGGCTTCTTTTACTTTTGGATACCGGAATTTATTATGAGTTTATACCTGCCGAAGAATACTTTAATGAAAACCCTACAAGATTAAGTATTGGCGAAGTAGAACTTAACAAGAACTATGCACTGGTCATAAACAGCAATGCTGGACTTTGGGGCTATTCTATAGGAGACACTGTAAAGTTTGTTTCGCTTGATCCATATCGAATAATTGTGTCTGGAAGGATTAAACATTTTATTTCGGCTTTTGGGGAACATGTAATTGGAGAGGAAGTAGAGAAGGCAATGAAATATGCCTGTGAATTACACCCTGAGGTAGAATTAATAGAGTTTACGGTAGCTCCAATGGTTAACCCTTCCGAAGGATTACCGTATCATGAATGGTTAGTGGAATTTGCAAAAGAACCCAATAGCCTGGAATTGTTTTCAAAAGATTTAAACAAAAAGCTAGTGGAGTTAAATGTTTACTATGAAGATTTAATTGTAGGAAATATCCTCAGACCCTTGGTCATAACCAAACTCAGAAAAGATTCTTTTGTTAATTATATGCGATCTATTGGCAAACTAGGAGGTCAAAACAAAGTTCCGAGATTGTCAAACGATCGTCAAATTGCTGAAAAATTAGTCTAATTTTGAAGGCAATCTTCAAATATCTCTTTGACGCAATAAAGCTATGTAGCTTTTTTATATTGTCTTCCGGATCGTTGACTGCACAACCTAACCAAAGATTGCTCAAGCAGACTTTTGATAATTCATTAAAATGGCTCGCAGAAAACCAGGAAACTCAAACGGTAAATGACAGTATTTTTGCAGGTGAATGGCCTGCTACTATGGAGCTGAAAAACGCCTATTTATACCTAGGCAGCTCTTTTCCTTTTCGGGACTCCAACTGCTTTACACAGGCAAACGTTTTCAATACTTTATCTGAAGTGTATTTGGCTGATACGTCATTGAAAGAAATAAGGCCGATGTTAAAAAAGGCTTATCCTGAATTACAAAGTTATGCTGATGGTCAAACCTTTAATTTCTGGAAAAAGCTGAAACCAAACATTCCATTAAGTAAAAAGGGCCCTCATCCTGAGGGATATTTGGCACACAGACCTACTAACTTTAATTTAAAAACCAGATTTATCAATAATGCAGCAGACATTGCCAATGATGCTGATGATACTTCCACAGGCAATCTGGCGAGTTATTATTACTCGGAAATTTTTGGAGAAAATACAGAAATTGTTTCGCAATATACGTTTGATTCATTTATTGACGGAAACCGTCAAAACTACCATTGGTATAATTTCATTCATAAAATACCTCGCCCAGGTTACGCATACATGACCTGGCTGGCGGAGGAATATCAGTTTAAACATTGGAATTTTCCTTGGCAGGTTGCTCACAACTTAGTTTTCTACTTACCGGGCAGTAGCTGCTTCCCACACCCTTATGAGCGATATGTACCCTGGGGAGCCAATGACGTAGATGCCGTAGTAAACTGTAATGTGTTAAACTATCTTTCAAAAACAGGCCAGGTAAAAAATTCAAAAGGAAAAGAAGGGGCCCTGGCACTAATTAAACATGTAATTAAAAAGGAAAGATGGAGCAGGGCAGGAATTTATTATCCGAATAGATACTATATACATTTTTCAGTTTCAAAACTATACCCTCACTTTAAGCAAGAATTAGAAGAAGAAGCGATAGCACTGAAGAATCATCTATTGCTTTCGCAAAAAGAGGATGGTTCTTTTCATAGCAGAAGAAAAGCTAACAAAAGGGATCCATTACAATCTACTGTTTATGCTCTGCAGGCAATGCTAAATTTACATCAGGAAGGAGTCACTTTTCCTAAAGAAAGAATTGAGAGGGCTATGCAATATATCTTATCTCAGGAAATCAAAGATGAGTACGGGTCACATTGGAAAGGAGGGGTCTTTTTTTCAGGAGGAACGGTTGTAAGAAACGTTCTCTTTTTTAAATCTGACGCATTTACTACCAGTCTGGTAGCACAAAGTATTCAGAAATATTTAGATGCTGAATTCTAACTTTCTTCAATGGTTAGTTTAAGAAGTGTACGGGCAGAACCTATGGCAATAGCAGTATTTTCAGAGGTGAAAACGGCTTCATAAATACTAAAGGATTTGTTTAGCTTTTTTCCAAAAAGCTGATGGTTGCCATTTTTATCGGATAAGATTATTTGACCATTACACGCGGGATAAAGCTCATATTTTTCATTAGCAACTCTTCCCCAAATAAGGCCGGAATGGTCAATTACTAACTTGTTATCATTAAAATGAACTCTACCTTTTTTCCCAATCCACCCACCTGTGGCAATATAATCTGTTTTACTAGTGAACTGTATTTCATGGAAAATACTATTTCCTATTTTTTCCTGTTTTTCCCATTTTCCCTCATTGAGATTGAATAAGTGCGTTTTATTCAGAGTGTACATTAAAGCATACAGCTGGTTATTATATTGGTTTTTCTTTACGCACCATACCATCTTAAAAGGATTAGAATAAATCTTTTTCCAGGTAATACCACCGTCTGTTGACTCCAGGATAAACCCTTCCGGTACCGTTTTTTTAGAATGAGCTATTTTGGAATTGCCACCGCTAACATAGATTTTTTCAGGAGTGAGAACCGCCAAATTATAAAAGCAGGCATTTTCATATCCTTTTACCTTTATTACCTCCCATTGATTACTGATTATATTGTGTTTGTAAATAGTTCCTTTATCTCCGCTGGCTATGATGGTTTGTTCATCCAGCATATCCATTTTGTAAATATCCAAATTTTGATTTGGGTAACTTACATTTGTGAGAGCACCAGAGATATTATACTTTTTAAGTGTGCCGTATTTGCCGCAAATCCAGAATTCATTGTTGACTTCCAGAATATCGTAGTAAGGAGAATCACTATAAGAATGACCCTGCTGAATTACTTCAATGTTTAATTTCTGGGAATTGACCTTAAGCCAACTGACCATTGCAACAGCAGCAAGAATTATTTTAGTTTTCAGGCTCAAGGGTAAAGTTATTTACAATAGTCTTCTTTTCAGGGTATTAAATGATCTGCAAAAATATAGGCATTCAAATATATTCCTAATTAAAACCAAAGAATCGATTAAAGCAACGAAAACTTATCGGCATCTAAATGTACCGGAAACTTATTCCGAAACGTATCCAATTCACTTTTTGATAGATGCACCTGCATGTAGCCTTGGTTGCTTTGAAGCGAATCTATTTGATAGCCTTTAGGATGAATTATTTGAGAGCCACCTTGATACTGGATATTATTTCCATCAATACCTACCCGGTTTACACCAACTACAAAACTTTGATTTTCGATAGCTCTTGCCTTTAAGAGTGTATTCCATACGTCTTGTCTTGCAGCAGGCCAATTAGCAGAATAAATCAGTAAATCATATTCAAGATTTATGTTTCTGGCCCATACCGGAAAACGGAGGTCGTAACAAATGAGTGGTTTTATGTTCCAGCATTTCCAACTAACTATGATCTGAGAGTTACCAGCTGAAAACTGCTCCTTTTCGCTACCAATACTGAACAGATGTTTTTTGTCGTAAAACACTGTTTCTCCATCCGGTTTAACAAACAAGAATCTGTTGAATATTGAGGAACCAACTTTAACTAGAAAACTACCACAGATAGCAGCTTGTGTTTGGGCGGCTATCTGTTTCATCCATTTATGTGTAGTAAAATTCATTGGCTCGGCCAGCTCAATAGCTTTAGAGCTAAAACCAGTACTAAATGTTTCGGGAAGAACAATTAAGTCAGTTTCTTCCTTTAGTGCCATGATTATCTCCTCTAACTCAGCTCTGTTTGCATCGGATTTTTCCCAATAGGTATCCGGCTGAACAATAGTTAATCGGAGGAGATTTTCCATTCTACTTTTTGTAAAAACGCATTTTATAATCGGCATGTACAATGCCTTTGGCAATATTACCGAGCTTTCTTTTTAACATTTGCTTTTTAAGAGGGCTGATTAGGTCGGTAAACAGGATCCCATCAATATGATCATATTCATGTTGGATAATTCTGGCGGCCATATCATCATATTCTTCTTCATGAAGATTCCAGTCGGTATCATAATACCTAATCGTAAGTTTTTCTGGTCTGTAAACATCGGCTCTTATATCAGGAATGCTTAGGCAGCCCTCTTCATAAGCCCAGTCGTCTCCATCTTCTTCAAGAATTTCTGCATTGATAAACACTTTTTTGAAGCCTATAAGTGACTTATTTGGTTCCTCACCTTCGTCCAGATTATTATTAATTTGCTCACCATCCACGATGAACATTCTAATGTCTTTTCCAATTTGCGGAGCAGCCAAGCCTACACCCGAAGCAGAATACATTGTTTCATACATATCTGCTGCCAGTTGTTTCACATCTATTTCCCCCTTTTTAATGTCTCTGCATTCTTTTCTTAATACAGGATCGCCGTATGCCACAATCGGGTATATCATTCGTCAATTGTTAAATTTTGTGCAAAAATAAGAAATCCAGTTTACCCATTGCTCTTATTTCAGATGAGTGTTTTTCTTAAAACAATTCTGTGATTACTTTCAGTTTCTTTTTTAATTACTTCTACAATGTTAAAACCATTTTTGAGGCCAAAAATGAGCATAGGTTTTAAATAGTTACGGGTTTTAAACTCTAAAGTTTGAAAGCCATTTTCTTTCAATATTTTTTCCTGCTCTATTGCCAACTTGCTAGCTATTCCATTTTTTCTGAATTGTGGCAGAACACCTCCTAGCCAGCTATAGAATGTATTTTCCCCGTCTTTCTGATACCCCATTTTAAAACCAACTGGCATATCATTTTCGAAAGCCACCAGAATCAGGTGCTGTCTGTTGAGTATTCTCTGCTTATATTCCTGTAGAGGGTATGCACCGGAGGAGAACTCAGGTATCACAGAGGCAATAGCAAAACAATCTTCACACGAGCCAGGTTTAATTTCAATTTGCATTGATTTTAAGCTTAGATTATTGAATAAATATGGCCAAATATCGTTTTCTTAAAGCATAAAATGAGACCAAATCTCTATTCAGTCATCGGATGGATTAATTTTTGCGTAGGTTTCATAGAGTTTATACAATGAAGAAAACGGAAGGAAAGCATATCCTTTTACTTTTTTTCTGCTCATTGATTTTGAGTAGTCTAAACACGCATGCACAGTTTTTTGTAGGAAAAGCATGTATAGTTGACGTTCAGTCAAATCAGGATGGTTCTGTTTCGGGCTGTCCAAACCCTACCTACTTTTTTGATACCGATACCAGTAGTATTACCAGAACCTGGAATTTCAATGACCCTACAGCAGCGGGAACTGTAACCACAAGGAGTGCTCAGCATTATTTTTCTACTCCCGGTGACTACAGCGTTACCTTAATCAAGAATACACCTACAGGTTCTCAAACAGTAAGTCAAATAGTTAAAGTTGGAAATTTACCTCAACAGCCCAAATTTAATGGTAAAACAGTGGCAGACACGACTGTTTGCTCTAATAATACACTTGAGTTAAACCCCTTCAAGCTTAATCTGCCAATTGGAAACTATTCTTACTTATGGTACCCCGGTGGAGATACAACTAAAACCATTACTGTAGATTCTTCGGGCTGTTATTCTGTTGAAGTCTTTGATGAAACATCTGGTTGCTCAAGAAAAGCAAAGATTAACGTAAAATTTTGCTACGAGGAGTCATCAGGCGGCGGTGGAAGTGAGAAGTGGTATTTTGGACAAGGAGCCACCCTCGAATTTCAGGCAGACGCACAAGAAGCCGTCAGAGATTCACTGGCAGAAGAAGGAACCGTCTTCGGTGACCCTCCACAGGATAGCGTAACATACACACCTGTACCTGGTGGTTCAAATCCTTTGGTAACGAACACAGCTTCGGCAATGGTATATGGGCCATCTGGAGATATCGCCTTTTACACAGATGGTATAAATATCTATAACGGAAATGATGAGTTAATTACGGATGAGTTTGGTGTTTCTCAATTGAATGGAAATAATACTGCATCTCAGGCTGTAGCAGTGATACCTAAAAATGATTGCAGCGAATGTCCACATCATCAATACTACGTATTTACAAAAGATGTTGATTCCGGATTGCTAAGCTATTCGGTCATAGATCTCCGTTATGATGATGGCCTTGGTAGAATAGTTGAAAGAAATGTTCCCGTGGCTTATGGGGTCTCAGACAAACTAACGGTGCTCTCGCAAAATGAAGGAGGGAGCTTTGATCTGTACACACATGAAGAAGGAAATAATACTTTTCAGGTAATTCAGGTTGATTCTCTTGGTGTAAATGTTAGCACGCAAGAAGTGGGAATTCCTTATATTGAAGAAGGTTCAGAGACGGGTTATATAGTATTTAGCCCCAATGGGGAGAAAATGGCTCAGGCAGTAGTTATTGGGGGGCAAAACTATGTAGAAATTTATAATAGAGATACTACAGGAGTTCTCACGCTGATTAATACGGTAAATCTGGGTATTGCGGCACCTCCTTCAGTTTACGGATTATCTTTTAATGAAGACAACAGGTTTCTTTATGCCACAGTAAGCGGTGAAGTTTCTTTAGGTCAAAGCTCCTCTCTGCTGCAGATTCCGCTGTTCTTAGCAGATAATAATGCGATTTCAGGTGCAATTGAAGTTATTGCTACTTCAGTTACAGAGCAATTCGGTGCCCTTCAGCTGGGTCCCGTCGATGTTAACGCACCACCTGGTAAAAGTATTTATATGGCGATTCAAGGAAGCAATAAACTTGCTTACATTCAAGATCCCGATATCCAAGGAGGGCCAGCATTTGTAGGTTATATTGATTCAAATAATGGGATTGAGATTTCTGGTCAAAGTGGATTGGGACTTCCTACCATAGCCTATGCTGCACAAAGTCAGGACGGAAGTGGAGTTTCTGCCAATTATTTCGGAAACTGTTTTAATTCCGCTACCGGGCTTGAAACTCAAGGAATATGTGATCCATTAAGAAATGAAGTAACCTGGGAATTTGAAGATGGTACCAGCTTAAAAGGTAAAAATGTTAATTACACTTTTCCCAGGGTGGGTTGGAACAAAATAAAGGCGGTAATAAAGGTATATAATACTTCACCTATTAAACAGGTAATAGATAACCCTATTTTGAATCAGATCGTAAACTTGACTGAAACGGAATGTACAGAGGTAATTTTAGAAGATTCTATTTACATAAAGCCTTCTCCAGAAATCAGTATTAATGATTCAATCTATGTTTGTCTCAGAGATACTCCGATAGAAGCTGTGGCTATAGATCCAACAGTAACGGGTGGGAATGAATTTATATACAGCTGGTTTACTCGTTCGGGGGTTCCTATTAGCGGAACCAACGGGGATTCTGCTATTTATGTAAAAATTCCTGAGACCTATGTTTTACAAGTAGAGAATGATTTTCAATGCTTATCTGAAAAGGATATTTTGGTAGAACCTGGGTGTATTCCTGAAGTCCAGTTTCCTACGGCTTTTACGCCAAATGGTGCCAATCCTAATTTTACATTTTACTATAAGTATACTTATAATCCCAATCTGAAAATTTACACCAGATGGGGAGAATTAATCTTTGAAACTAACGAACTTGATTCTACCTGGAATGGGACAAAAAGGAACAAACTTGTTCCCACAGGCATATACCCCTATGTTCTTACTTATGATGTTCAGGATTTCCCTGAGTGGGGAAGGCAAAAAGTAGTCGGTTCTGTTTGGATATTGCGTTAGTTCCAGTTTATTTGGAATATATATTAGCAGGGATAACCACAATTTGTACTTTTGACAAATTATACTTTGCCGAACGCATGCGAGAAGATTATTTAAATGCCGATTCAGACAGCCTAAGTCCTATAGAAAAGGATATTGAGAGAGCATTGCGTCCTGTTACTTTTGATGATTTTTCTGGGCAAGATAAAGTTCTTGAGAACCTCAAGGTGTTTGTTCTCGCTGCTAAGCAAAGAGAAGAAGCACTGGATCATGTATTACTACATGGCCCTCCTGGTTTGGGAAAAACTACACTCTCTTATATCATTGCGAATGAGCTGGGCTCAGGAATTAAAATAACTTCAGGACCGGTATTGGACAAGCCCAGTGATCTGGCTGGCTTATTAACAAATCTGGAGGAAAATGATGTACTTTTTATTGATGAAATTCACCGGTTAAACCCGATAGTGGAAGAGTATTTATACTCAGCAATGGAAGACTACAAAATAGACATTCTTTTAGATTCTGGTCCAAACGCAAGGAGTGTTCAGATTTCCTTAAACCCTTTTACTTTGGTAGGTGCCACCACCAGAGCGGGTCTTTTAACCTCTCCTCTTAGGGCCAGATTTGGCATTAATTCCAGATTAGAATATTACGATGCAAAGCTTCTGAGTTCAATTGTGGAAAGGTCGGCATATATTCTAAAAACGCCCATTGACAAAAACGGAGCGTTTGAAATTGCAAGAAGAAGCAGGGGCACCCCGCGTATTGCCAATAACCTCCTCAGAAGAACGAGAGATTTTGCCCAGGTAAAAGGAAACGGGAAGATTGACCTTGCCATAGCAAAAATGGCATTGAGTGCTTTGGAGGTAGATGAACATGGTCTCGATGAAATGGATAATCGAATTCTTTTTACTATTATTGATAAGTTCAAAGGGGGGCCGGTAGGACTTTCAACCATAGCAACCGCATGCAGCGAAGAAGCCGAAACCATTGAGGAAGTTTACGAGCCTTTTTTGATTCAGGAGGGATTTCTTAAAAGAACCTCTAGAGGAAGAGAAGCTACAGAAAAAGCATACAAACATTTGAATATTGTCCCAAAGAACAGAATGGGAGAATTATTTTAACACTCGAGAAGAGATAAGTGATGACAAAATTCAACAAAGCCGCTTCAGAAACTATAAAAATTGAACCAAGAAAGGAATCCAAAGAAGTATTATTTGAACTGGCTTGGGAGGTCTGTAACCAGGTAGGGGGCATCTATACAGTTATCCGGTCAAAAGTACCGGCCATGGTAGAAAAGTGGGGAGACGATTATTGCTTAATAGGACCCTATATACCACAGACGGCATCAATTGAATTTGAGCCTTCAGTTGATGATTCTCCTTTT
>JANSYO010000193.1 GCA_024742395.1 Cytophagales bacterium | reverse complement strand
CGTAATAACGGTAACTGAAAATAATATACTTTAATTCAAATGTACTTTATATCATTCGATAAAATATGTCAAACACTTTCAATTTATTTATAACAAGTTATTAATAGTTAGCACCATTGTATGGAGTAAGCTGCAAAAAAAATGCAAATTTTGTTTACCTTCTGTTCGTTTGATGCGGAATCGATGCAACGTTTGCATTACACAACAACCATGGCGATGAGTAGAAACTTCAACACAGTGTTAGCAGCAACAGCATCGTAGATGAATTGTTTGTCTTGTGTGTTCAAACACCACCGCTGTGGATGACATGGTTTCCATTTAAATTTTGAATAAGTTCAACGACACTTGATTTAAGAGCATTTACAACAAGCTGGATCTGAGCAGGAGTACATAAACATACATAAACACTCGATGATCATCTTCTGAACGGCTCGTGTGCCGTGCATATTCTTGGAAATCTCGACTAACTTCAGTGCCACCTTTTGTACAATCACCAATTGCTGTGTTGCTTATCACAGTGTTCAATAAGCTTCTTCTGACATAAATAATTCCTAAAAACGGATATGTCATTAACTCGACCATGTAGTCATACACTTCTTCATGCGAAAACCAAATTCACAGCTTCATAGTTGTTGTCCTTCTCTTCTAGTTTCTTTTTGCAAAGAAAACTGCAGCCATTGCTGATTTCAGCCTTACACATTCGAATAAACTTGCCCTAACCACTTGATACAAGGATTGGTATCGACTTTCTACGCTTTTATCATCATTTACAATAGCAACAGGTACACGGCCACGTTGACCACGTGCCTGAGGATTCACAGCACGAGCTTTGTCATCAAGGAAGAATGTGATCACTGGCTGTAATTCCTTTTATACCTTGTGATCCAAAACAATTCACTCTCTTGTGTATGTATCAACAGAGGCTGATCTTTGATGTTCCAGGGCTAACAGGAGGAGTTTGCATAGCACCACCTTTGGAGTTACCTGGTAGGTTTGGATATTCCTGTTGGCTTCTTCGTTGTACTCCGGTGAGGATCTTGCATCACCATTCCGTGCGAATAAATAGGAGCAAACAATAGACCCATTTTGCAAACGAAGAATTCGCTCCGTAAAAGATTTGATGGGCGGAGTCCAAGAACACCACATACAACAGTAAAACACATTACCATAGCAAGTACAGATGCTGAAAGAGCGAAAAGAATATGTTGATCAGGCCAAAGAAAAGCAAAGTCATCACGGATTTCTTCAAGAAGGGATTGCTTTGAAGTCCATAACGAAGAGACTTATCAACATCAAAAGGAAATCCAAGCACCAACGGTGTAGGCACCCAAAATAACAGCAAACCTTAAAATGTTATTAACTCTTCCGGTACTCCGTTATGCACTACATACCATGAATATTTAGAGAAATGGATGGCCAATTAGGAGATATACGTAAACATAGCAACCAACAAAACAGCAGTTAGAGGATTTTGTCCATTTAATTGTTTGCACTTCTGGATGAGCTTTAAGTACAGCACGTTTTCTTTCAAAGTGCCAGGTTCCTAATAGCAACGTACTAGTAGAATAAGAATATACCTTGCTCTGGAAGCGAATAACCACGAGAGAAAATTCCAACACAAAGGGTATCATCTTTTTGACCTTCTCTGGAGCTACTTCGTCAATTTTTTCAGCCTGGAACGCTCCCACCACGGAAGTATCAAGTGCATTATCGGTAGCACCACTCAGCCATCTTGCAAACAAAACAAAAACGCAAAGAACACGTGGCGCCCCCAATCAATAAACTGATTTTTAATAAGAACGAATAAAATTTATATATAATTGTTCGCTATAATATATTAAATAACCTCGTATCAATTAAATTTAATTTTGATGAGTCAGTAACAAAAGGAAACAAGATCCTTGGATTGAAGCAACTTTCCATGCTAAACACCTTCCATTACTTATCCTAACCACATACAAAGTTAATAAACCATTAAAAGTTATTGATATGTTCAAGTTAGAGGTTCCTGGGAACACAGAACAGCGAAATAAACTTTTACCTTCCTATCTCAAAATTTCTTCAACAAAAGTGTTGTAATATACAAATATAACATAATCATTCAATCTAGAGTGAAATAGCATAGATAAACAGCGAGAAAAGTGGAAAATTGAACTTGAAACTGTAAAAAATTTGGGTCCTTTAAATCCAAAATTTATTGCACATACATCTTATATACTACAAACACAACATAAACATTCAATCTAGAGTGATATAGCATGATTAAACAGTGAGAAAAGTGAATAATGGCTGAAATTTCACAAACTCCAAAGCTAACTAATTACCTATTATATAGGTATAATATTCATAGATACCGTATAACATAACGTATATATAACAAATAGAACCAATATGATCTTTATAACTGTTAGAACCAAGAATCTAACAGTTCCAACCTGACAATGCAATTTCGGTAACACGTGAGTATTAGAGTTAAGATGTGTTTATTATTTCATATCTCATTATAAAACTTATATAGTTATAAAAGAGATACATAAAAACTATTATAGAGCAATGTTCACAGTAATTATAGGATAAAAATGCCTCTAACTTTTTATAATATGG
>JANSYO010000420.1 GCA_024742395.1 Cytophagales bacterium | reverse complement strand
GCAAGCATCTATACTTTCCCTGGCTTTCATTGATTGGTTTTGGAAGCAGGATACCCTGAAAAAATTTGATCGGAAGGAATTGCAGGAAGAGCTAAGAGCGGATGATGTCGAATTTGATGAAGCCACCTTGAGAAATGAATTTGATCTTTCGCAGGAGAATATTGATTCGATTCGAAACGCGGCATTGCAAAGTTTGCCGCCGCATCAACGGAAGAATCGTACACGAACTAAAGTCAAGCCTAAAGTCAAGTCCATTGCGATGATTCCTATTCCTGAATTGACGAATGAGATATTGGATAGAGAATTTAAGCAGACCTATAAGAAACAAGGAGTGATCGATTATGCCTTGAGTCAGGCCCGCTCGATCAAATCACAATTGGGGAGTGTTAATTCCAACCTAAATGGATTGTGGTTGAACCACAACAAGTTTTCGGTAGAGAAATACAAGAAGTATAGCATGGCATTCGCCTGTGTGGTGATGTTCCTGATTGGTGCACCTCTGGGAGCCATCATCAAAAAGGGAGGGTTAGGAGTACCAGTGATCGTATCTATCTTCTTTTTCATTATTTACTATGTGCTGACCATTACTACCGAGAAGTGGGCGAAGGCTGGAGTTACGGATCCATTCTTCTCAGTTTGGATTGCTGATTTTACACTCCTTCCGATCGGTTTATTTTTCCTGAGACAGGCAAGAATTGATGCCAGATTGTTCGAAACTGACTTCTACAATGTGGTGATTGATAAATTCAAGACAAAATTCCAGAAAAAGAGAGCGCAATAAACCTTTGGTTTTGATAAAGGATAATTCTAAATTTGCGCTTTGATTTAGAAGAATAGAAGAACGAGAATCTAAATAATGTATTTAACGAAAGAAAAAAAGGAAGAACTTTTCACTCAATTTGGAAAGGCACAGCAAGATACAGGATCTCCTGAATCTCAAATTGCTTTGTTCACCTTCCGTATCAATCACCTTACTCAGCACCTGAAGTCGAACAAGAAAGATTACGGTTCCAGACTAGGGCTT
>JANSYO010000352.1 GCA_024742395.1 Cytophagales bacterium | reverse complement strand
CCAAAGTGACAATAGGTGCTGATAGGTTGGTATATACATTCTCCAGGCGAATGGCAGACAACACCTCAATCTGGTCAGAAATCAAGGGCACAAAAAGCAAGGTAAACAGAGATAAAACCATGATCAGGATGCCAAATGAAAGCAGAATAGCCAAAGCCCTTGGCATACTGATATTGTAGATCGTTATTTGATTGAGGTTATTGACAAGTGGCCGTAAGATGGTGGCTATGATAAGCGAAATAACCAGATACAGAAATATTTCAGAGAAATACCAGCTCACAACTATGATGAGCAGGATTATTAGAAATATATATATGAGTGCCTTGTTAATCATATTTACCTGAACCTGCTATAATATTAAGCAAAAAAAAACCCATGCGAGGCATGAGTTCTTCCTTCAATATCTATTTGGATCAATCCCATTTCAATTCAGTATCTCCATCTTCGCTATCCGAAACTTCGGAGTGATCCCCATCCTCTTCAAATTTACTGAAATCTACATCAGGCAATAATTCGTTTTTCACATGATTGACAGAATCATTGAGTGCAGCGATGAACTTATCAAAATCTTCTTTGTATAAGAAAATCTTATGCTTCTCATAAAAATATCCGTCATCCTTGTACTTGCGCTTACTTTCCGTGATGGTCAGATAGTAATCATTAGATCGGGTAGCTTTAACATCAAAAAAATAGGTTCTCTTACCAGCCCTCACCCTTTCAGAGTATATTTCGTCTCTGTCTTTCGCCTTATTCTCTTCCACTATACAGTTGTTGGTTTCACAATTGAGCCTCTAATTAATTTTTTCTTTTTAAAAAAAGCAAATGGTATCTTGTTTTATCTACCCTAAATTACGTAATCATAATAAAATGCCAAGAGAATAATGGTTTTATAAGCGCATAAAGCCACATTTGACACAGTTGACCTAAAATATGCAGTTAGACCTCAATAAGATTAAGGAGTTTGGAAACCTGGAAATGCTGGCCAGGCAAATGGTAGAAGGATTTATAACAGGCCTGCACAAATCACCCTACCATGGCTTTTCTGTGGAGTTTGCTGAGCACAGGCTCTACAACTTTGGAGAAAGCACAAAACATATCGATTGGAAGGTATATGCTCGT
>JANSYO010000004.1 GCA_024742395.1 Cytophagales bacterium | reverse complement strand
GTTGAGGCCTTTTTTTTGCCTCAAAGCGAAAGAGAAAAGAAAATCACTGAAAGATACGGCAACCGGACTGGGCGTCCCCCCACCATTAAATTATAAAGAACCTTAACAGCAATGTTGAGGCTTTTTTTTGCCTCAAAGCGAAAGAGAAAAGAAAATCCCTGAAAGATACGGCAACCGGACTAGGCGTCCCCCCACCATTAAATTATAAAGGGCTTGACAGAAATGTTGAGGCCTTTTTTTTGCTTCAAAGTGAAAAGAAAATCCCTGAAAGATACGGCAACCGGACTAGGCGTCCCCCACCATTAAATTATAAAGGGCCTTGACAGTAATGTTGAGACCTTTTTTTGCTTCATAACGAAAGGGAAGGTGTACAACTGGAGTATTGGGTAACCAGACTGTGTGTTTATACTTTTTTAAAATGGAATTTAGTTGGAGGATAAATAAGTCAATGAACTCATTTCTTCTAAGCGTAAGGTAGTTTGAGCAAGTTCTAGAATGTCGGATGTAGTAACCGATTGAATTTCATTAAATATATCTTCTAATGAATCAACCTTATTTTTATCTAATATGCTTTTGGCCATCATTAACATATACGACTGATTGCTTTCATCAGACATGGCTAACTGACCCATTAATTGATCTTGAAGCCTTTTTAATTGAAGATCCCCCAATGGTTTTTTTTGTAGGTTTGTTATTTCTTTATATATGAGGTTTTCCGCTTTCTTAAGGTTCTTTTTATCTGT
The DNA here is from genome assembly GCA_024742395.1 of Cytophagales bacterium. Lineage (GTDB taxonomy): Bacteria > Bacteroidota > Bacteroidia > Cytophagales > Spirosomataceae > Jiulongibacter. The sequence goes on along the minus strand of JANSYO010000004.1, from coordinate 123,579 downwards.
TGCAAAATTAATAGTAGTATAACCTGTATCGCTAAAAGCAGTGAAGTTGGCATCTATGCCATAGACTAATCCATTCTTTTCTCGGAGTGCCAAATTAAGACGGGAGTTCATACCTGATCCTCCTAAAAGATGAATTAGTGTAAAATACTTTAATCTTGATTCATGATGAAGTGAAAATGCAGGGAAGCCAATAGTCATATGAGACTGCGAAATTGGTTTCTCTACTTTTTTTGTAATAACTGGTTGTACCGGTGCGACTAACCTTTTTGAACTTCGTTTAAAAGAGGGGATTTCTGAAATGTATTTAGAAACCACCCGTTTTGCCTTTTTAAAACTAATATTTCCCACTATAGAAATGACAATGTTTTCAGTGTCAAGATTGTCATGGATAAACTCTTCCAAATCTTTCTGGCTGAAGTTTTGAACGGTTTCTTTGGTGCCTAAAATATTTGAACCAAGCGGATGATTTGGAAAGACAAGTTCATCAAACTCATCTTGAATAGCATCTTCAGGGCTATCAAGATACATGGCCATTTCTTCAAGAATAACACTTCTTTCCATTTCCAGTTGTTTTGTAGGAAAGACAGAATGAAAGGTTATATCGCTAAGGATATCTACTGCTTTTTCAAAATGAAGATCAAGAACAGAGGCGTAAAAGCATATCTTTTCCTTGGTAGTGTATGCATTTAATTCACCTCCAACAGCCTCTAGTTTATTAATAATATGATAGGCCTTCCTCTTTTTGGTGCCTTTAAATGCCATATGCTCCCAGAAATGTGCAAGACCTGTTTGCGAAGAGGATTCATCTCGGCTACCGATATCCAGCATAATTCCACAATGGACAATTTTGGTGTGCATTACCTGACGGTGAGCCAGCCTGATTCCATTACTAAAGGTATAAACTTGATATTCAGCCATATTCTACTCAAAAGAGTCCGCAAAATTACGGAATATTGCACTGAAATAACACAATTGCTTTAAATGATCCTTATTGCAGATAGCGGCTCTACAAAGACCAAATGGTCCTTAATAGATGGTGAAAAAATAGATATTCATATTGGTTTTGGACTAAACCCCTTTTATTTATCAAAATCGGAATTCATTAAAGAGCTTGAATCTGTAAAAATCCATTTCAAATATCCTGTAGTACAGGAAATATATTTTTATGGTACAGGTGTTGCAAACTCCGAAAAGGAGGTCGAAGTAAGGACTCATTTACAATTTACCTTTCCAGAGGCAAGGATTGTTAGAACCTTTTCAGACGTAGTAGGTGCCGGAAGGGCTTTACTTGGTACAAATGAGGGTATTGCTTGCATTCTGGGCACCGGAGCTGCAAGTGCTCACTTTAAAGGTGGGATAATCATTGACCAGGTGCCATCTTTGGGCTTCTGGCTTGGAGATGAAGGAAGTGGAGCTGATTTAGGAAGAAGATTAGTTAAGGCGTATTTACGAAAGGATTTGGGAATAGAACTAGAAAAGCACTTTGAAAAGGAATTCGGGGAGTTTGATAGGTATTATATCTTCGACAAAATAAATTCCAGCTCCACTCCAAACCGGTTTTTCGCGTCTTTTGCACCTTTTCTGAAGAAATTCGAAGAGCATTTAGAAATAAAACAAATCCTCGATGATGCCTTAGATACTTTTGTGTTAAAAAATTTAGTTAAATATAAAATTGATCAACAAGTTAAGATTGGATTTATAGGTTCAGTTGGTTATCACTTTCAGGATAGGATTAAAAAATGTTTGGCAGTTTATCTTGAGAATGAACCCTTCTTTGTCGCAGACCCAAGTCAAGGTTTAATAGATTTCCATGTGACAAATGTTCAATAAGTACTTCAGGAGATTTAGTATCATTGTGTTATTAAAAAGAATTTAATGGAAAGTATAGTCACAAGTCTAAAACAACCCTGGAATCTGATGCGGATATTACGTATGGCTTTTGGGTTATATATATCTGTTACGAGTTTTATGGAAGGCCAGTACTTGTTTCTGGCTTTTGGCTTGTTCTTTATTTATCAAGCGGTTTTAAATGTGGGTTGTATGGCTTGTTCTGTAAGCCCTACGAACAAGATAAAGGAAGATTCAGAGGAAATATTATTTGAAGAAATCAAAAAGAAGAAATAATGAAACATGTAAAATACTATTCTGTACTAATTGCGATTGTAATACTCTCTGCCTGCTCTCAGCAGGCTAGTTCACAGGTCAATAATTTAACTGTTGATGAGTTTGTAAAGACCTATAAATCTACACCCAATGCCCAGCTTCTAGATGTAAGAACACCTGGAGAGTGGTCTCAAGGTAAACTAGCATCTGCCAATCTTATTAATTTCAATGATCCGTCCTTTGCAAAGAACATTGGAAAACTGGATAAGTCCAAACCGGTCTTTGTTTATTGTGCAGTAGGTGGCAGAAGTGCAAGAGCCGCTCAAGTTTTATCTAAAGAAGGTTTCAAGGTTTATAATTTAACCAATGCCGGGCACGGCCAATTGGTATCAAAAGGGTTAAAATGATGCAGGAGAGGAAATGGTTAATGCCCCTTTTGGCTTCGCTATCATTAGGCTTGGCTCCTTTTACCCCGGAACCTCACATATGGGGGAAACTAAAGTGGGTTTTGGGTGGGGCTGAAGGTATGCAGTTAATGGATTGGTTTGATTTAATTATGCATGGCACACCATGGGTTTGGTTGATAATTACGGTGGTACAGTCGCTTAGAGAAAAGTAATTTTTTTACTTTGCTGCATGACCAAACAACCTGCAGTTTTCTATGAAATATTTGTTCGTTCCTTCGCAGATTCCAATGGTGATGGTATTGGTGATTTAAATGGCATAAGGTCTAAATTAGATTATCTCGTCGATTTGGGAATAGAGGGAATTTGGCTAAGTCCTATTTTTAAGTCACCGTCTTACCATAAATATGATGTTTCTGATTATTTCAGTGTAGATCCTGAATACGGCACAAAAGAAGACCTAATTCAACTTATCAATGAAGCAAAAGAAAAAGGCATAGTCTTAATTCTTGATCTGGTCATAAATCATACTAGTTCAGATCATAAGTGGTTTCGGGTAGCACAAAACCCTAATTCTCAATACAGAGATTATTACCATTGGCTTACAAAAGAAGAGATTAGAAAGCGGGGTATTGAAAAAAGAAAGCCTACAGATGATAGTGGATTAGAGTATCCATGGCATTGGCCAAAATACAGGGCAAAGGAAAAATATTTTGGTATGTTTTGGAGTGAAATGCCAGATCTGAATTTGGCTAATGTAAAACTCAAAGACGAAATCATTTCCATAGCCAAATACTGGCTTAGTTTGGGCATTGCAGGGTTTAGGCTTGATGCAGCTAAACACATTTTTCCATCATGGGAACCTGCAGAAAAAAATCATCATTTCTGGAAAGAATTTCGAAGCAGACTGGAAGAAGAGTACCCGGAAGTGTATTTAGTAGGAGAGGTTTGGGATACACCACAAACTGTTGCCCCTTATTTTGAATCTCTTCAAGCTAACTTTAATATTGATCTGAGTTATGACCTCAAAGATTTGCTTAAAAATGGACTTGATGAAAAGAGGCTGATTGATAAACTTTTACATTCCTATAAAATTTTTGGTGAAGCCAATTCAAGCTTCATTGACGCCACTTTACTTTCTAATCATGATCAAACCAGAATTGGCACACTCTTGAAAGGAGATCTCTCAAAACTTAAGCAGGCAGCTAATATTCTGATGACATTGCCTGGTCAGCCATTTCTATATTATGGAGAAGAGATAGGACTTCTGGGAGATAAGCCCGATGAGTATATTAGAGAGCCTTATCCTTGGGGAAGTGCTTCTGAAACGCATTGGATAGCTAGACGAAACAAAGTGCCTGATCAAGAATATCAATTAAACTTATTTAATCATTATAAATCTTTAATAGCACTAAGAAAAAATACGGAACCATTAGGTACTGTTTTTAATAATTTGCAGAAGTCGCCATTAGAGCAAAAGGGTATTTTTAGCTTTATTCGCTATTCAGAAAATGAATCATTTTTAATTATTCATAATTTAAATAACGAACGGAGTAAACTTATTTTGACTGAGTCTCTTAGCTCGTATACACATTTAGTTTATTCTATTGGCACTGAAATAAATATTGATGATTCATTCTATATACCCGCATTTGGAATGCTGATTCTTGCTAAGACCAGTTAAATTAGCGTTATAATTCAAAATTAGTATGGGAGATATCTGGAACAGAAGAGGATTTTTAAAGAAATCGGCATTAACAACTATAACCTCTCTAATTGGGGCTGAAATTGTTTTTGCCCGCCATCTTCCTAAAAAGGTCTTACCCGTTATGATGGAAGTGAGCCCGGATGATTTATTGCCCGGAAAACATCCCGATTTGGTGATCTTGAATAACAAACCATGGAATGTTGAAACTCCGGCACATTTGCTAAATGATAGTGTAACTCCTGCTGATAAAATGTTTATCAGAAACAATGGGAATCCGCCTGAAGAAATCAATATGTCAAATTGGACTTTGAAGATCGATGGGGAGTCTGCTTTGCAAACTAAAGAATACACTATCGCAGACTTAAAATCCAGGTTTAAACATTATAGTTATCAATTGACGCTTGAGTGTGGCGGCAATGGTAGGGCAGGTTTTTATCCTCCTGCTTCTGGTAATCAATGGACTGAAGGTGCAGTTAGTTGCGGCAAATGGACGGGTGTAAGATTGAAAGATGTACTAAATGATGCAGGTGTAAAACAAGATGCTGTTTATATCGGCTACAAAGGAGCAGATACCCATTTAAGTGGTGATATATCCAAAGTTCCCATCTCCCGGGGTGTACCTATTTCAAAAGCACTGGAAGATGAAAGTCTTATAGCCTGGTCTTTAAATGATGAAGATATTCCATTGATGAATGGTTTTCCCTTACGGTTGGTGATCGGTGGGTGGCCGGCTTCTACTTCAGGGAAATGGTTGAGAAGTATTTCAATAAGGAATGTCGTTCATGACGGTGAAAAGATGACCGGAACCAGTTATCGTGTGCCCAAATATCCTGTTCAGCCAGGTCAAAAAGTACCGGAGGAAGATTTTATGATCATAGAGAGTATGCCCGTGAAGTCTATAGTTACTTACCCAAAGTCAGGAGCCATCTTGAAAGGCACAAATAAACTTAAGGTAAATGGTCATGCCTGGGCAGGTGATTTAGAAGTATCAAAAGTTCAGGTTTCAATAGATTTTGGTGCTACTTGGTTAGAGTGTGAGTTGAAATCACCTGTGAATAGATTGGCATGGCAGCATTGGTCATGTACAATAGATTTCCCACAGTCGGGTTACTATGAAGTGTGGGCAAAAGCCACTGATTCTAATGGTGTTTCACAACCAATGGTTATTCCAGGCTGGAACCCCAAAGGATATTTAAACAATTCTTGTCACCGCATTGCCGTCAAAGTAGAATCATGAGATTGAGGATTGTATTTTTTTATTTTTTATCCATTTATGTGATTGCGTGTAAAACTTCTCAAATATCAGAGAAGAATGAAGAGGTAGAGGGACAGCTAACCGAGAATAGTTTAGATCCTGATAGTGGATTAAGGATCGACCCGAATCTTATGTTGGTCAAGGCTAATTGCACCGCTTGCCACTCTTCTAAACTCATTACAATGAATAGAATGAGCAGAGAACGATGGAAAGAAACAATACGCTGGATGCAGGAAAAACAGAACCTCTGGGACTTAGGTGAGTCAGAGCCTTTAGTTCTTGATTATCTGGAAAAATATTATGCTCCAGAGTCTCAGGCCACCAGAAGAAAAAACCTGGAAGCTATAGAATGGTATGAATTAAAAAAACAGGAATAGACTTTATTAATCTATTCCTTAAAATAATTTACTTTTTGATCAAAGAACGGTCCAGGTGGACATATCCTCCATCTACGTGTATAATTTGGCCTGTTGTATGACTTGACCTCTTAGAGAGAAGGAAAACCACCATATTGGCTAACTCTTCTGTGGTAGTCATTCTGTTTCCAAGCGGAATTCTACTATTGATTTCTATTAACTGCTTTTCGCCATCGGGTAAAGAGCTAATCCATCTTTCGTACATAGGGGTGTAACTCTCTGCTACCACCACAGCATTTACACGAATTCCATACGGCAAAAGTTCTACCGCCCATTCTCTGGTGAGTGCATTTCGCCCGCCATTGGCTGCAGCATATCCTGAGGTACCTCCCTGACCGGTTTCCGCTACTTTTGACGTAATATTTACTATGCTGCCTTTTGATTCTTTCAAAGCAGGCAGAGCATAGTGAGCCAGGAGGTAGTAATGAACTAAATTATTATGAAGCGATTGCATAAAGCCTTCATAATTGCCGCTTTCTAAGCCAACACCATCATTAAGGCCTGCATTGTTTACCAATCCATGAATTCTGCCAAAACGATCCATGACTGCTTTGACGGCCTTTTCGCATTCTTCCGGTCTGGAAAGTTCTGCTTCTACCGCATAGCCAAAACCACCGGCAGCCTGAATTTTCTCAAGAGCCAGTTCATTATCTTCTTTCTTTCTACCAATAATCACCGGAAAAGCTCCTTCAAGGGCAAGCTGAGATACAATACCTTCACCTATTCCTTTGGCTCCTCCGGTAACTATGATGACCTTTTCACTCAGGTTTAAATTCATTGGTCTGTATATTTCCCGTCTACTAATCTCATAAGTCCTAATGGGTTGCTATCTTTCAGTTCGTCCGGAAGCAAAGATTGTGGATAGCTCTGATAACATACAGGTCTTGTAAATCTGGTAATTGCTCCGGTACCTACTGAGGTACTTCTACTATCTGTAGTGGCCGGGAAAGGCCCTCCGTGCACCATCGCATGACAGACCTCCACTCCTGTTGGAAAGCCGTTAATTACCAATCTACCTACTTTTTTCTCCAAAATCTCGAGTAGTTCGGAGTACTCTAACAGTTCTTCTTCAGAACCATGTACTGTGGCTGTTAAATGACCAGACAGGTTTCTGGCGATTTCAAGATATTCTTCTTTTGAATTACCTTCTACCACTAAACTTGTTGGACCAAATACCTCTTCATCAAGATGCGGGTTGTCTTTGAACGTTTGATAGTCAGCGTGTAAAATGGTAGGCTCTACACCTGTAATACCTTCAGATTTCTTTCCAATGGCAATTACTTTGGTATATTTCTTAGCGTTTTCTACACCGCTCAAATAAGCATCTTTTATTCCAGGCGTAAGCATATCTCCACCGGTCGCTTCTTTGGCTTTTCTGCTCAAAATATCAATAAACTTCTCATTTTTTTGAATAAGCATGATTCCCGGATTTGTACAAAATTGCCCTACACCCATGGTTACTGAATTGATATAATTCTCAGCAATGACTTCACCTTTTTCAGAAAGTGTTTTTGGTAAAACAAAAACCGGGTTGGTACTGCCCATTTCTGAATAAACGGGGATAGGTTCGGGTCTCTGAGCAGCTAAATCAAAAAGTAGTTTTCCTACTTTATAGGAGCCTGTAAATCCGACCGCTTTAATTGAAGGGTCAGTTACTAAGGCCTGACTTATTGCAGGGTCTGCATAAATCATGGAGAAAACGCCCTCAGGCATGCCAGATTCTTTAGCCGCTTTTTGAATGGCTTTCCCTACCAACTCGGATGTTCCCAGGTGTGCAGGGTGTGCCTTAAAAATAACCGGACAGCCCGCAGCCAAAGCTGAGGCAGTATCGCCACCAGCAACTGAGAAGGCCAAAGGAAAATTACTGGCACCAAATACAGCCACTGGTCCAATTGGCCTTTCCATAGATCGGAGATCTACCCTCGGCAAAGGCGATCTGTCCGGAAGGGCCGGATCAATCTTAGCATTCACCCATGATCCGTCTTCAAGTAAGCTTGCAAATAATCTTAACTGACCACAAGTTCGTCCTCGTTCGCCATTGGCTCTTCCTGCAGGTAAACCGGTTTCGGAGGTGTATCTATCAATTAAGGCATCGCCCAAATTTTCAATTTCAGAAGCGATATTTCTTAGAAATGAGGCTTTCTCTTTTCCGCTTTTCTTTCTGTATATATCAAAAGCTGTATCAGCTAAGTCTATGGCTGAAGCCAATTCTTCTTTTGTGGCATTGTAGAACAATGGCCCTATTGGGTTTCCATTTGCAGGGTTTATAGCCTGAATAGCTACTGTTCCTTCAGATGATGTGCCAAATCCTATAATGTTGTGTCCTTGAATTTCCATGTTATTTTTTTTCAACTGTATTTCTAAGTGTTCCTATATTTTCAATAGTAATTTCTACTACATCGCCTACTGCCAAACTAAAGCTATCTTCCGGGATAATGCCCGTGCCAGTCATTAGAAATGCTCCATTTTCAAAACTACACTCAGCATAAAGGTATTCTACCAATTCTTCCAGACTTCTCTTAATTTGATTTATTTCAATGGTTTGACTAAAAACAGTTTTACCATCCCTGAAAATTTCCAGGCCTATTGTTCCATTGGTGTCAATTGGCTTATCAGAAACAAAAATGCAAGGTCCTAGTGCCGCACTTTTGTCATACGATTTTGCCTGTGGCAAATACAATGGATTTTCTCCTTCAATATCCCTGGAACTAACGTCGTTTCCTACGGTATATCCGGAAATTTGTCCTGAAGTATTGATAAATAATGTCAATTCAGGTTCTGGTACATTCCACTTGGAGTCTCTTCTAATTCGTATGTTTTCATTTGGGCCAACTACCCTTCCTGCTGTAGCTTTAAAGAATAGTTCTGGACGGGGGGCGTCATATACCCTATCATAAAAGTCGCCACCGCCTGAGTCCTTAGACTCGTCCATTCTCGCTTTTTTACTTCTCTGATAAGTGACACCTGATGCCCAAACTTCTTGGCCTTTAATAGGAGCTTGAATATGTGCTTCAATTATTTTTTTGTAGTCATTGTCTGCACTTAGGCTTTTCAGGTCATTCTTTACTGCGGCGAATAGATTTTCTCTGTTAATAAAAGCATCCCAGTCGGTAGCATTAGAGAGGTAAAATTGGTTTTCGTCTTCAATGACGAAACCTTTCGAAGTTTTGAATAGTTTCATTAGAGTCTTGGGTTGAACGTATTTGAACCGAAATTTAGGTATTTTGATTCGAATTCATTTTGTGTCTTCCTTGAAGTATAAAAAAAAGTAGATGACTATAGGCAATACTATTGATACAACTGACATCATCATCACCCTCGTGAATGAAAAAGATGAGATAATCGGTTACGATGAAAAAATAAAAGTTCATAGAGAGGGTTTATTGCATCGGGCATTCTCAGTTTTAATTTTTAACAAGGAAGGTGAGATGCTGATACATCAAAGAGCTCTGCATAAATATCATTCACCAGGTTTATGGACCAATGCCTGTTGTGGCCATCCGAACAAAGGAGAAGATAATGCCGCAGCAGCTTACAGGCGACTAAAAGAAGAAATGGGATTTAACAGTGACCTGAATTATCAGTTTACCTTTCATTATAAAGCTGATTTCTCCAATGGATTGACTGAGAATGAAATTGATCATGTTTTCTTTGGAGAATACAATCAAGAGTTTAATGCAAATCCGGAAGAGGTAGCAGATTATAAATGGGTAGATGTAGAAGAATTAAAAAAGGACGTTCTGTCAGACCCGCAGAGTTACACGGTTTGGTTTAAAGAAATACTTAAGAGAATGTAAGCTTTGTCGTTTGACAAAAGGAACTAAGAAGTGGAAGGAAAATAAAAAGGGTCTTAGCAATTGCTAAGACCCTTTCTATGAATTTAATGTATGATTTACTGAGGATCAGCGGAGAATGCTGCACTCAAATACTCTCTGTTCATTCTGGCAATGTTCTCTAACGATATTCCCTTAGGACATTCAGCTTCGCATGCTCCGGTATTTGTGCAATTACCAAAACCTTCTTCATCCATTTGTTTTACCATATTTAAGGCTCTCTCTTCAGCTTCAACTTTACCTTGAGGTAAGAGTGCAAATTGAGAAACCTTAGCCGAGACAAATAGCATGGCCGAAGCGTTCTTGCAGGCTGCAACACAAGCTCCGCAACCAATACAAGTAGCGGCATCAAAAGCTTTGTCGGCGTCTACTTTAGGAATAGGAATTGCATTAGCGTCCTGCGTATTTCCGGAAGTATTTACTGAGATATACCCCCCGGCATGCTGAATTCTGTCAAAAGCAGATCTGTCAATGACTAAATCTTTAACTACAGGGAAGGCCTTGGCTCTGAAGGGCTCAATAAAAATGGTATCTCCATCTTTAAATTTACGCATGTGTAGCTGGCAGGTAGTGGTGCCGGCATCTGGCCCATGAGGTTCGCCATTGATATGCAATGAACAAGAGCCACAAATACCTTCACGGCAATCGTGATCAAAGGCTACTGGCTCTTCACCTTCATTTATTAATTGCTCATTCAGCACATCCATCATTTCAAGGAATGACATGTGATCTGAGATTTCGTTCACCTTGTATTCTACAATTCCGCCTTTTTCTTCAGCGTTTTTTTGTCTCCAGATTTTTAATGTTAAGTCCATGATGTATGCTTATTTATATGAGCGTGTTTTCAGCTCGATGTCCTTAAATTCTAATTGTTCTTTATGAAGCACTGCATCGGCTGGCTCACCTTTATATTCCCAGGCAGATACATATGCATAATTAACGTCATCTCTCAAGGCTTCACCTTCCTCTGTTTGATATTCCTCTCTGAAATGACCACCACAAGATTCGTTTCTTTCCAGTGCATCTTTGGCAAATAATTCACCCAACTCGAGGAAGTCCGCTACACGCGTAGCTTTTTCCAATTCAGGGTTCATTTCATCTGCTTTACCCGGCACACTTACATTTTTCCAGAAATCTTCTCTTATTTCCTTAATCTCAGCCATTGCCTCCTTAAGGCCTTGAGCATTTCTTGACATCCCTACCTTATCCCACATGATTTTACCCAGTTTCTTATGGTAATAATCTACAGAGTGAGTGCCTTTATTATTGATAAAGAAGTCAATTTGCTCTTTTACTTTGTTTTCAGCTTCTACAAATTCAGGTAGGTCAGTAGAAATTCTACCCGTTCTGATATCTTTAGAAAGGTAGTCTCCAATGGTGTAAGGAAGAACAAAATAGCCATCTGCTAATCCTTGCATTAATGCCGAAGCTCCAAGTCGGTTGGCACCATGATCTGAGAAGTTTGCTTCTCCTATTGCATAGCAGCCTGGAATAGTGGTCATTAAATTGTAATCTACCCAGATACCCCCCATAGTATAGTGTGTGGCCGGATAAATCATCATCGGAGTTTTGTATGGATCTTCATCTACGATTTTCTCATACATCTGGAAAAGGTTACCGTACTTGGCACGTACTACTTCTTCTCCTAGTTCTACGATTTTTTCATGAGAAGGATCTTTCAGACCCATTACGGTAGCTTTTTCAGCTCCGTATCTTTCTATGGCAGCTTTGAAGTCCAGATAAACCGCTTCACCAGTCTTATTAACTCCAAAACCCGCATCACATCTTTCTTTCGCGGCTCTTGAGGCTACGTCACGTGGTACCAAATTACCAAAAGCAGGATATCTTCTTTCTAAGTAATAATCTCTTTCTTCTTCAGATAAATCTGTCGGTTTCTTTTTACCTTCTCTGATGGCTACAGCATCTTCAATTTTCTTTGGAACCCAAATACGACCATCGTTTCTTAAAGATTCAGACATCAAAGTCAGTTTTGACTGATAATCACCTGATCTTGGAATACATGTTGGGTGAATTTGTGTGAAACAAGGGTTAGCAAAAAGAGCTCCTTTTTTATGTATTTTCCATCCGGCTGTTACGTTTGAGCCCATTGCGTTAGTAGATAAGTAATAAACATTACCATATCCTCCACTGGCAATAACTACCGCGTGTGCCGAATGTCTTTCTATCTCACCGGTTACCAGGTTTCTTGCAATGATCCCCCTCGCTTTACCATCTACAATGACGATGTCTAACATCTCATGACGGTTAAACATTTTGATCTTTCCACGGGCAATCTGACGGTTCATGGCCGAATAGGCTCCTAAAAGAAGCTGTTGACCTGTCTGACCTTTGGCGTAAAAAGTTCTTGAAACCAATACCCCACCAAAAGACCTGTTGTCTAATAATCCGCCGTAATCACGGGCAAAAGGTACCCCTTGGGCTACGCACTGATCAATAATATTGGCTGAAACCTCTGCCAGACGATGCACGTTGGCTTCACGAGATCTGTAATCTCCTCCTTTTACTGTATCGTAAAACAGACGGTAGGTGGAGTCTCCATCGCCCTGATAATTTTTGGCGGCATTAATACCCCCTTGAGCGGCAATAGAGTGGGCTCTTCTAGGGGAATCCTGATAACAGAATGCTTTAACATTGTACCCTAATTCTGCCAGAGTAGCTGCGGCAGACCCTCCTGCTAATCCTGTACCTACCACAATGACGTCAATAAGTCTCTTGTTGGCAGGGTTAACCAAGTCTATATGATTTTTATAGGAAGTCCATTTGTCGGCTATTGGGCCTTCAGGAACTTTGGCATCTAACTTAACGCTTGATATGGCCATGATTTCTTTGTTTTTGAGAATTATTTAATCAGAAAATAAACTGGAATTACCGCAAAGGCAAAAGGAATAAGGATCGCAAATATCCAAACGCCTATTTTCTTAATTACAGGATTGTATTTAGGGTGGTTCAGACCCAAAGTCTGAAAGCCACTTTGGAACCCGTGTACCAGGTGAAAACCTAAAACCAACATAGATAGTACGTAAAAGATAACCAAAAGGGGTTTTGAGAAAGCCAGTTCAGCTTCCAGATAAAGATCTTTAACGGTAGTACTTTTGGTGCCGGCTGCTTCATCAAAGGTTTCCAGCATTTTAACTTCCTGAGTGTAACCTTCAGGCAACGACTCAATGGATGTGATTTCTCCGGTGGCTAACTCTTCAGTGTAAGTTACATACGGCAAATGTCCCCATTTGTATTCGTACCAGAAATCGCTTAAGTGTACTGCAATGTAAACGAAAATGATGGTTCCAAGGATAGCCATGTTCTTTGAGGCAAAAGAGCCTTGATTATTAGAAACGGCATAACCTACAGGTCTCGCTTTCTTATTTTGGTATTCAAGATAGATACCCCAGAAAGCGTGGAACAGAATGGAAAAATAAAGAACGTAAGAAACGGTTTTGATAAGCGGGTTAGTGGTCATAAAAACGGTATACGTATTAAACGCATACCCTCCGTCATCTTTGAACAATTGAAGATTACCCACAAGGTGAATAATTAGGAATGAACAAAGAAAAAGGCCGGTAATGGCCATTAGAACTTTCTTGCCTATCGAACTACTTAATGTTTTAGTGAGCCAAGACATACAATGTATTTGATTTAATCAATTATTAAAGACTCTTGCATTGGAAAAGTCCAAAAGTCGCTGCCAAAATTAGTTACCAAACAATTTAGAACCAATAAAAAAGAGAATATCTGTAATATCGGTTGCATTCATTGTTTTTCTTGTGATGTATGTAGTTACATATAATAAACTAAAATGAACTTATTTTAGTTTTCAAATCAATCTAAACTTAAACAAAGAATATTGTTTCCTTTATTTTCGTTAATTAGGAGTTCGATTTTCCTTTGCATAAATACGCCGGATGAAGAAGATTTTATTTGCAATTATTACTTTCACTTTCCTGTTTCAGGTCAATAAAGCTTATGCGACCCACTTAAGGGCGGGTGAAATAACAGCTGTCAGAATTTCTAACACCTCTCTGGCATATCGGGTGGTTCTTACCACATACACAGATGAAATAAATGGCCGAAGTGCCAATGAAGCCCAGGAGGACGTTGATTTCTTTCCGGGTTTTGTGAATAATGGTGTGGTAAGTTATAAAGTCAAGCGAAAGGAAAAGATTCTGATCAGCCCTTCTACCGTAAGAAATACCTACGAAACGATAGTTACTTTTCCAGGGCCCGGTATTTACAAAGTAAGCTGTGGGATTCCGAACAGAAACGAAGCCACCATAAATTTACCGCAGCCTTCTGACAACATTACCTTCTTTGTGCAAACCACCTTGGTTATTAATGCAGCTTTTGGTTTAAACAGTACTCCTGTGCTGCTTAATATACCTGTAGACTCTGCCGCAGTAGGGGTAAAGTTTATACATAACCCCGGTGCTTTTGATATTGATGGCGATAGCCTTTCCTATAAACTGACTATTCCCAGAGAAGACCGCCAGGAAGCGAATGGTATTGGTGCTCCTATTGAGGGTTACAGAGACCCAAGCACGGTAGGTACGGCACCCATAAGAAATGAAGATGATACGGGACCGGCTACTTTCAGGATTAATCCCCGAACGGGGGACCTGATTTGGGATGCACCGCAAAAGGCGGGTCAGTATAACGTGGCTTTTATTATAGAAGAATGGCGAAAGGCCCCTGATGGTAATTTTGTGCGGATAGGCGAAATAGTCAGAGATATGCAGATTATTGTGGTAGAAACCGATAATAACCGGCCGGAGATTGCCGTACCGGCAGACCTCTGTATTGAGGCAGGAGAACTTCTGGAATTTAAAGTTACCGGAACCGATGAAGATACAGATCAAGGCATAAAACTGACTAGTTCTGGCGGTGTTTATAACAGAGACCCTAGTGGAGCTTTTCAGCAGTTTGTAGCTAATGAAGCGGCTAGTTTCAGTGCACCTGCAGCCTCTCGTCCATCGCCTGTGGTTGGTACTTTTAGTTGGTTAACCAATTGCGACCATGTACGAGAACAATCATACGATGTTTTATTTAAAGTAGAAGATGCCCCCGGCAGGTTTGTGACCCAGCTGGTAGATATACAAACCGTCAAAATTAATGTGAACCCACCCAGACCCAAAGGGCTGACCGGTGTAGAAATCGAAAATGGAGTACGGCTTTCGTGGGCACCTTATGCCAATTGCGTTAGAGGAGGGAAAATCTATATTTATAGAAAAGAAGGCTGCAGTGGTTTAAACCCCGGTCAATGTCAGCAAGGTATACCTGAGTCATGGAAATATCAAAAAATTGGAGAAGTGGGCCTAACGGATACTTCTTTTGTGGATACCGGAGCTTCTAATGGTCAGATTTACTCTTACAGATTGGTCTCTGATGTGGAAGTATCAGACTTTAATACCATGCTAAGTGCTCCGTCTACAGAATTTTGTATAGGCTCAGAGCTGCCCAAGCGTGTGCCTGTAATTACGAATGTAACCATTGAAAATACAGATAAGGCAGCAGGAGAAATATTAGTGAAGTGGTCTACTCCTATAGATCTTGACACCTCGGTATATGCAGGCCCTTATTCGTATAAATTGTTAAGAACTACGGGGATTGGTGGAGATAGCTTTGAGGAAATCTACAGCGTGACTACCCTTCTGGATGGCTCTGCAGACACTTTGTACATAGACAAGGGACTGAATACTGCAGATCAGGTGTATAAATATAAGGTAGCTTTCTACTATGAAGGAAACAAACTAATGGGCGAGGCACCTGCAGCTTCATCTGTGAGACTTACCGGTACACCAGACGATAGAGAAATTCATTTGTTTTGGGAGGCCAATACTCCTTGGACCAATGACAATCAGACACATGTGGTGTACAGAGAAGATAAGAATAATCCGGGCGTTTTTAATATCATCGCTGAAATAGGGGTGGTGGGGCCAAATACCTATGAGTTTATTGATAATGGAGCAGACACCTATCTGGCTGATGGCGATCAATCCATCACCTTAGAGAATAATGTGGAATATTGTTACAAAGTAGAAACGGTGGGTAGTTATGCCAATGAAGCTATAATGTTTGGGCTCTTACGAAATTTCTCTCAAGAGTTTTGTTTAACTCCGGCAGATAGAACACCGCCATGTGCTTTGCAAATGAATCTGTCAAATATTGGCTGTGAGTCTGCTCAGCAGTCTGATTTCTGTGGGCAAGATGCCTTTACCAATACACTTTCTTGGAGTAATCCTTCTCAAACATGCCGAACAGACATTATTCGATACAATATTTATTATACCCGCCGGCCTGAGGGGAATTTTGAACAGGTGGGTTTTGCTGATGGAAAGGCTACGAGTTTTGCTCACAAGAAAAACACTAAAGAGGGTTTTGCCGGTTGTTATTATGTGACAGCGGTGAGTATTCTGGAAGTAGAAAGTGAGCCAAGCAATATTATTTGTGCCGATAACTGTGATAAAATTTCTTTCCCAAATGTGTTTTCTCCCAATGGAGACGGAGTAAACACATTTGGGCCGATGGATTGTCCGGCTTTTATTAAGTCTATTGATTATCAAATTTACAACAGGCAAGGACTTTTGGTAGCAGAAGGCGAAGGCGAAAAGCTTAGCTGGGATGGCAAAGCTTTAAATGGAAATGAGGTCTCAGTAGGTACTTATTATTATCTTATCAATGTCCAGTTTAACAGACTGGAAGAAAACTCCGAAATCAATACTTATAAAGGTTGGTTTGATTTGGTAAGGTAATGAAGAAGTCTGCTGGGAGTTTCCGGCAAACTTCTTCATTGTATTACTTCTTGGCTTCTCCTTCTTTCAGAGTGTCTGTAAGGCACTCTGAACCTGGACAGTTTTTCACTCTGGTTTCTTTCCTCCAGAAAAAGCGGAATATGAAAATTCCTCAAGTTCTCTATGTGGGTAAGTCGAGGCTATCTTCTAGACAGTTTACGACAGATAGTTTTTTTAGATTTTTGAAATACTCAATACCTGTCAAGTCTTTGGTGATATAATTCTTAGCCAGAGTACAAGAATTAACACCAAGCTCCGTAATTTTAAAAGCATCACTCATTAGTATTTTGCCGTTAAATTCGCTCTCAGAATCAAATTTCCAATCTATAAGCTGAATTCAAATGAAGGGTCTGGTATAGAAACATATTTCGCTGAATAATCAAGGGGTGAAGAAGTAAATACTTCTGCACATCCAAGAGGTAAGTCACTTTCTACCACTGTTTCTTTGCAGGAGAAGAGGGAAAGAGCCATTAAGGAAAAAATGTGTAAGTGTTTCATTGAAATTTCACCCTTCACGTGATGCGTGAAGGGCGAGTTTTATTTTTTACAGATTTTGTATCTCACTACTTGATTATTTCCTATCAGGACCGTATTTGTATTAACTAGTCGTTCTTTTTGGTCCTTACTTCTCACATAGGCTGTGTTAAGTGGTACGCTACCTATCAAAATCTCCTCTAAATTTGGAAAGCCAGAGATGTCAATTTCATTCATCCATACCATTACTAATTCCAACTTTTTCAAGGCAGTACTTGGGTTTATTTTTAGGTGTTTTAAAGCTTGGTCTCTGTCGAAAGAGCCACCTCCACCCCAGAACGCAAAAAAGGTTAAACCGGTAAGCTTTGGATTGTGCGTTAAATCTAAGCTATCCTCAAGACAATTCAGAATAGTAAGGTTTTCTAGATTTTTGAAATATTCAATGCCTGTTAAGTCTCTGATAATGTATTCCTTAGAAGCACTTACTGAATTAACTCCTAACTCTTTAACTTTAAGAACATCTGCCATAAGAATTTTTCCGTTTACTTCCCCATCGCTATCTAGCTTTTGATCAACCAAGCTAAATTCAAATGAAGGGTCGGGTATGACAACATATTTCGCTGAATAATCAAGGGTAGAAGAAGTAAACTTTTCTACACATCCCAAAGGCAATTCACTATCTATCGCTTCTTCTTTGCAGGAGAAGAGGGTAAGGGTAAGTAAGATTAATGTTATACTATATTTCATGATCTTTATTTACTTAAGATTCTCTGAGTTTCTTCTTTGTCTCCCATAATAACTTTGGCATAAACTTTTTCACCAGCACCTATGTGTTTGGGAATGGAGATATTGTAATTCCAATTACCCTCTCCAATACTATGCTCTTCTATTTTGTCTAGTTGCACTCCATTTTCTCTCAGTAAAATGATGGTCACCTTTTCTTCTTTCTCCTTCTTTCAGAGTGTCCGTCAGGCACTCTGAACCTGCACAATTTTTCACTCTGGTTTCTTCACAAAGTTCCATACCTGTTCTGACAAAAAAGTTGCGAAACCGCAAGATTTAGGGAAATTTTCGGAGACCTTTCCATCCTTCCTTATTCTTTGATTTTCCATGATGTCCATGGGTCTTTTTGGATTGTACAACAATTAATGCCACTACGTTTTAAATCTAAATCTTTATTTATAAAAATAGTATCTAATTTAGTATTAGCCCGAGAGTCTATTAAATATATATCTTTATATTTCGAGATATCTATCGTTTTTAATAGAGGACAATTAACCACTTGAATTTCTGATATATTCTCTACTTTTTCAAAATTAATTTCCTCCAGATTCATACAACTAGATACAGATATTCGAGCATTATTATTACTAGCCAACACCAGTGAAGTTAAATTTGGTAACTCACCCAAATGTAAATCTCGCAATTTTCTTTTGGCTAAAAATGTGGTCAATTTAGTGCCTTCTACGTCTGACCTGTTTATATAAATATAAGTATCTTCTGCAGTATTTTTTGGAAACTCAATATCTGAAGTATATCTAACCCATAATGAGCCAACATAATTAATTTGGGATAAATCTATTCTTGACTGAAATAAGCTATCATCTTTTGAAAATTGCCTAAACGCTTGCCAGAATACACTTTCAAGGGAGTCTATTCCAACAATTTTAGTATTCCCGATATAATTAATATCGATTGAATTCAACTTGTCGTTATCGCTAAAATCAAATGTGCCAATGTTTTCAAAACAGGTGGCATATAAATTTGTCAAATTGGGAAATTTCTTTAAATCGCTTATTGATTTAATAGGTAATTTAGGTAAATGTGAATCAAAAATTTCTTTATTATCCATGTCAAGTAAAGAATAAAGATTTCCAAAGTACAGGTACTTATTCTGTTCTAGTTCATAAAAGGGAGTTCTAAGGTTTAACTCTTTAATTTGTTTAGCATCTGCTTCGGAAATTTTCCCATTTACTTGATTATCGGTATCCTGGCCGTTTATCACTAGAAATGCCTCTAACCCTTTGTCTTCCAGTATAATAAAAGGTTCTTTGGTTTGGTAGCGGGTTGTATCAAATGGATAAATGGATTGCTCCACCTCAGGCACTGGTATAAGCGTGTTTTTGGAATCTTTGCAAGCAAAGATTCCAAAAACTGTGAACATTAATATTATTATCTTTTTCATGATGAATTAATTTAAAATAATTTTCATTTTATCCACTTTGTTACCTTTACTCAAGTGAAGGAAAACTATCTTTCCTTGGTTGTTTTCAAAATTTTGAATTTCTGAGTTAGGGATTTCCAAAATATAAGTTCCTTCCTGATAATTTTCCGCTGGTTTTTGATAAATCACTTTACCTTCTTTGGTTATAAGTGCTAATGCTACATCTTCCCTTTTAGAGATCTCAAATTTTACTTTGATAAATTCTTTGCCCACCTGAGGGTTAGGATAAGCCACAGAAGATAACTCACTTGCCATTCTAGCACCTGTGTTTGCAAAATTTGCGTAAGGAATAATATGGATTCTTCCATAAGTATCTTTCACATATCCGTTAACCGCTACTGGTGATGAATAACTATTAGTTGTGCTACTGTTAGCCTGATTAAATTTATTATAGGCAAAGGTATAGTGAGTCTCCCACTGATATTTGGAATAAGTTACACCAATTGGTGGCGTTAAGCTTGCTACATATTGAGAACCGGAAATTGCCAAATTTAAAATTGGTGGAGCAGTGGCTGATACAGGGGTTTTAGAAAAAATACCGTTTGTCGCTTTCATAGTATTATAAGAATTGGTAGCCATTTTCTCTAATCCCAAGGTTCCAAAATGTGTTCCATCCACTTGCCGTAAACCCATTCCGCCAGAACCTGGGATAGAATAATTAGCACAAGAGTCGCTATTGGTATTGAAATAGGTGATATAAGTAGAGTTATTAGTTTTCAGCAATTCTTGTTGTTTAATAACATTTGCTAAAGCATCAGCACTTATTTGAACGCCTGGAGAAAGGCTATTTCCAGTTAAGGAAGGGGAAGAATATACCCAACTTAAATTAGAATACCCTGGTTTCGTATAATTATTGACTATATTATAATGTTTAACTGAACTAGAATTTGTAGTCTCTGTAGTTAAAGAAGCAAGTGAAATGGCCCAATTTAAACCTGGTAAAATGGTTCGGGTTTCATCGATAATACTTTTTAATTTTGTGTTATAATCGGTTATAATATAATTATCATTATATGTTTGAGGATTTATATTTTGATTCTTATAAATGCCATTTTCAACCTTGTTTAACATAGTTTTCGTCTCGGCTTCCCCTTGATGCCATAATACTGCTCTAATACCAAAAGCATTTCCGTAAAAACTAATAACATTTTTTAAGCTTGCAAACAAGGGATCCATAGTGCTTTCACTGGCAGATGACGGATATCCCCAGGGATTTTGCAAGGGATAAGCTGCTGTTGTTAATGGGGCATTAGCAGAAGTATTCATATTATTTGCATAATTTTTAACTCCACCAACTTTAAACATTTCCTGTACCCTCTTCATAGAACGCTCCCAGTTATTTAGACTAGTCCCCGCAAAAGCTACGTTGAAAAACATAACTGGTGTAATAGCTCCTGGCGTTAAATTCTTTGCGATTTTATTTCCCAGATATTGATAATACCATGTACGCAAAGAAGTTGGCCCTATCCAGGAGTTATTATTCGTAGTACTTGCCGAACCCGTAGAATTATCATAGGTCAGGCTTCCAAAAACTGGGATTTCTAAATTTACAATATCATTAACTTCACCAACATTTCCATCATAATTACCAAAGGCTTGTACATTCTTAAAAGCTCTAACGCAATCAAGGTTTTCATTCGAGGTATTATTATTTGTGGTGGTAGTTAAAACGCCGAAAGTTTCTGCACCATAACCCTGAGCATTTGATTGACCGGCAATTACAAAAACTTCACCAATCCCGAATTTTACACTACTACTACCGACAAAAGACCCTGTACTTGATCTTACCTGAATGTCAGCTCTATACCAGCCAGTAGATAATGTAGTTTGAAATCTGAATATTTTACTGTTCGAGGCACTAACCGTTCCTACGTTGATAAATCCGCCAACTGAAACCTGACCACCATATTTGTTTAAGGTTGCAATACGATATTCAAGAATGGAAGCAGAAGATAAATTGGCCTGACCAGCAAAATAGACTGTTGCATTACCTGAATTAGATCTTTGAAAAACGCTTCCATTTATTGGCCAAGAAATGGAAAACTGGGCTATGGATTGCATGCCTGTGATAAGCAGAAATACTAAAACTATATATTTTTTCATTACAGTATTATTTATTAAGGTATAGTGATGTTTGTATCAATTCTATTTTAGAATGGTAAAACGAATTGATGACTTTTATGCATTCATTGGCAATTATTGCATTACCAAAAGGAGTAGGAGACAATCCGTCGTTTGAAAAGAAATTGCCTCCTGGATAAGAAGGGTCGGCAATAACACCATCATCAGTAATATACTCGCCATTAACTACTTGTGCGTAAACGGTATATAAATCTACTATCGGCATTTTGTTTGACTCAGCAAGTTTTGCCAATGTAGCATTATAAAACCGTACAGACCATTTTTCCTCTGTTCCGATAACCTGCTCATCAAGCAAAGGTTTGTCACGACTTAAACCCAAAGGGAAACTACCATCAAGCAAACCATTTGTACCTTCTTTATCTGGCAAAAACAGGTCTTCATCGTCTGCCAGACGAACATCGTTTTTGGAATATCTTTCTATAAAAATATCTTGAGGTAAATTATTTTTTAGCGTTTTAAATGAATACTGATTGAAATATGGCAGTGAATAAACTTCTGGCAAATTGAGTACAATTCCTTTTCCCCCTTTGAGTTCTAAGCTTTTGAAAATTTCATCTTCTGGGAAATAACCCTCACGGTCAAAAGTTAAAAAGCTCACATCTTGCTGATATGCCCCATTAATAAAAAGTTCAATAAAATCTTCTATACCAACTTCGTAACTATAAAATTGAAAATCGTGTAGTTCCGTTTCAAGAATAGATTTGTAGCTTAGGTTTTTCTCTTTTCCAGACTCAACAAATCTATCACCATGTGTAAAGGCTCTTTTACTAAAACTATTTGGCCAATTACTTGTTTGTTCTTCACTTAGATCCAACCCCAGAACCTTTTGATATGGTACCGCCAGATTATCCATATCACCCGTAACTTTAGGTAATTGAGCATTTGGGGAGGTGTCATCCAGCCCTTTGATTTCCGTAAATTTCAGGTTTCCGTTTTTGTCTTTGGTCACGGTTTTTCTTCCGGTACCATTACCGGGTAGCAGCGGCTGCTTGAAATCTTTGATGCCCATTTGCTGGGCCAGCAGAGCAGGGAACGATGTTTGCTGTGCAGCGGCATATACGCCGCCATCACGCACACCGGCAGAGAGCGAAGAGCCAATGGCTACATAACGGAAGTTTCCGTTATTTTCAGAGAGCTGCCCCAGGTCCACCTTGCTGTTTTGAGCAAGGGACTGGGTAACGCACAGGCCATAGGATATGACCAGTGCTGAAATGGAAGTAAATTTTCCCATGCTGAAATGAATTAAGGTTATACAATGAAAACAGAAAGGTTCCATTGCTTTTTGTGAAAGGGAGAAGCGTGGAGAAACCCGACCTCACCCCCGGCCCCTCCCCAAGGGAGAGGGGAGTTGTATTGGATGAAGATTTTACAAAGTTCCAAACTGGATTTGACAAAAAAGTTGCGAAAACGCAAGAATTGAAAAAATAGTGGAAATATTATTTTGCGGTCTATCTATATCGAGAAACTTCAGTATATATTTGTATATCAGACGTTTACTCATCCATGCTTCAAAAATTAATAACAGGTATTCAGGAGGTGTTTCCCATGAATGCTTCACTGGCAAATGAATTCAGTTCATTTTTTACAAAAAGCGAATATCCGAAACGTGCACTTATAGTGCAGCCAGGTATGCTGAATCAAAAACTTTTTTTCTTAGAAACGGGGCTCTTAAGGGAGTATTATGTCTTTGATGGCGAAGACGAAAGCACGAATGAGCGGGAGGTTACTGCCGGCTTTAGTCATGAAGGGCAGTTTACTTTTACCACCATACCTTTTCTAAGCGGTGAGCCCTCCAGACGGTATATCCAAACCATAGAGCCTACCATAGTTTATACGATTAGTTATCAAAGCATAAAAAGTTTTGTGGCAAAGCACCATTCAGTTTCTTTATGGCTAAATGTACTTTATGAGCAGCGTCTGATCAGATGCGAAACCCGTATGCGTATTGGGCAAGCCAGAACTGCCGAGGATGCTTACAAACTATTTAGGAAGCATTTTGGGCTCATAGCCGGGCGAATTCCGGATAAATTTGTGGCTTCTTACTTGAATATAAGTACAGGTACTTTAAGCAGGTTCAGATCATGAAAAAAGCCACACTCATTTGGGTATGGCTTCTTTTTCTAAAAAACAGTTTCAATGCTTATTTCAGCAATTCATAAATGCCTGCCACACCCTGGCCACCGCCTACACAGGCCGTAACCATGCCGTATTTCTGTTTTCTTCTTCTCATTTCATTGAAAAGCTGAATAGACAATCTGGCTCCGGTAGAGCCTAAGGCATGACCCAGTGCAATAGCCCCACCGTTTGGGTTTAAAATGCTTTTATCTATACCAAGTTCATTCACTACCGCCAATGCCTGTGCCGCAAAGGCTTCGTTAAGCTCTATCTGCTCTATATCTTTAAGTTTCAGGTTGGCCTGTTCTAAGGCTTTAGGAACTGCATAAACGGGTCCTATTCCCATGATTCTAGGGTCGCACCCTGCCACAGCGTAGGAGAGCATTTGAGCCACGGGTTCAAGGTTTAATTCTTTCACCATTTTTTCAGACATAACAATTACAAAACCTGCTCCATCTGAAGTTTGGGAAGAGTTTCCCGCAGTAACAGAGCCACCTGCCGCAAAAACCGGTCGTAATTTAGCCAGAGCCTCAACGGAAGTTCCGGCTCTGGGTCCTTCGTCTTTCTTAACCACGTATTCTCTGGTTTTCTTTTTGCCACTGTTTTCGTCAAAATAGGTTTCTTTCACAGAAACGGGGACAATTTCCTCATCAAATAAGCCATCTGCCTGAGCTTTTAAAGCTTTCATGTGAGATTGATATGAAAACTCATCCTGATCTTCTCTGGATATTTTAAAATCTTGAGCTACCTGTTCTGCGGTTAAACCCATTCCCAAATAGTAATCGGGGTTATTCTGGGCAATGTCATAATTTAAGGCCGTCTTATAACCCATGGTAGGCACTAAAGACATGGACTCCGTACCGCCTGCAATGATACACTCTGCCATCCCTGCATTAATTTTGGCAGCAGCCATGGCTATGGTTTCAATGCCCGAGCCGCAATACCTGTTCACTGTTACACCAGGCACTACTTTTCCCATAGAAAGTAAGGCGATATACCGGGCCATTTGCATACCTTGTTCGGCCTCTGGTACGGCATTACCTACAATCAGGTCATCTACTCTGGCCGGATCAAGTTCAGGTACCTGCGAAAGTAGATATTTGATATTTTCTGCCGCCAGATCATCTGGTCTGGTAAATCTAAATCCCCCTCTGCCAGCTTTACCTACGGCAGTTCTAAATCCTTTTACTATATATGCGTTCATTGTTTTAAAAATTTTATGTTTAGACTAGAGAAATGAGACAAGAGACAAAAGACTGAATCTGGTTACGCTTAACTTTTTCTCGAAGGCGAAAATCATTTTCTGTAATTCAGCCATTTCGCCTGTTAAATTAGTAAAAGCTTCCTTTTCAATGTTTCCCTCAAATAACTCAAAGGAGATGATCAATTGAGTCTCTAATTCATAGGCAGAAGAGAGTGCGATTTTTAGAAATCTTGAAAAATCTTTGTTTGTACCTCTTCCTGAGCCTTCTGCAATATTGGATGGAATAGAAATGGCTGACCTCCTCATCTGAGAAATAAGGCCGAACCTTTCGCTCTCAGGTAGTTTTGAGGTCAATTTATATACATCAATTGTTAAACTTTTAGCTCTCTGCCAAATAATTAATTCACGAAAATTATGTGTAGCCATATCTGAAAAAGTATAATAAAATTACAATGTCTTCTATCTAAAATCACGAGTCCAAAGTCTTTAGTCTTATGTCTCTTGTCTTACGTCTAGTGTCTCAAATCTCTTGTCTTACGTCTAGTGTCTTAAATCTCCGGTCAAATCCAACCTCCCAAAAAAAAAAAATCAATTACGAGGCGGCTTACCACCACTGAGCAATCCTTGCATTCTTTCCATGGTTTTGCGTTCTCCGCAGAGACTTACAAAAGCTTCTCTTTCAAGCTCAAGCAGATAATCTTCAGATACGTTTTGGGCATAACTTAGGTCACCCCCTGAAATAACGTAAGCCAGCTTTTCGGCGATTAATGAGTCGTGGTCAGAAATATAATTTCCTAGTCTCATTGCCTTAATACCGGCCTTGAAAAGGGCTATTCCTGCTTTACCCTGTACTTTTATGTCGGTTCTTTTGACCGGCATAGTGTAGCCATTCTCTGATAACTCAATAGCCGATTGTTTGGCCTCGGCCAATAATCTTGATCTGTTGAGTACAATTTGGTCTCTGCCCTTAATGAGGTAGTTCATGTCCATAGCTTCCTGTGCAGAAGTTGACACTTTTGCCTGGGCAATGTTCATGAATGCATTTTGTAGAATATTCAATTCAGAGTCGCCCGGCTGATACATATCAGAGCATCTCAGAGCCATTTCTTTGGTGCCACCACCACCCGGAATCACCCCTACGCCTACTTCTACCAGACCCATATAGGTTTCTGCAGCAGCTACAATTTTATCGGCGTGAAGATTGATTTCGCATCCTCCTCCTAAAGCTAAAGAGTGCGGGGCTGATACCACCGGAATGCTGGAATATCTGGCTCTCATCATGGTTTTTTGGAACTGCTCAATCATCATGCTGATTTCGTCCCATTCCTGCTCTATAGCAAACATGAAGAGCATCGCCAGATTGGCTCCGGCAGAGAAAGCCTGGGGGCTGTCGTTACCAATGACTAAACCGCGGAAGTCTTTTTCGGCCAGATCATACGACTTATTAAGTCCTTCAATAACCTCGGCTCCCAGCGTATTCATTTTTGACTGGAACTCAATGCCTAAGATTCCATCGCCCAGATCAAAAATGGATGAGCCAGCGTTTTTCCAAACCACATTGGTCTTTCGGATATTGTCCAGTACAATGAAGGACTCTCTTCCCGGTATTACCTTGTATGCTCCATTTGGAATATCATAATAAAGTTTCTTGCCGTCTTCCAGTTTGTAGAAAGAGGCATTACCTGCCGCCAGCATATCATATACCCACTGTGCCGGTTTGTTTCCTTCCTCTTCGGCAATCTTCACAAATTCTTTTACACCCACAGCATCTGCGGTTTCAAACAAGCCCAGTTCCCAGCCAAAACCGGCTTTGATGGCGTCATCTACTCTGAAAAGTTCATCGGCTATCTCAGGAATTCTATTGCTGGCGTATTTAAAACTATCAGTTAGTGTTTTACGATAGAAGGCTCCGGCTTTGTCTTTGCCCGCCATTAGCGGTGCGAATCGGTCGGCAAGCACATCTATTCCTTTTGTGGTATTTAAGGTGGCAAACTGTGCTTTTTCAGAAGGACGGTATTCCATGCTGTCAAAGTCAAGAGCCAGAATGACCGATTGGCCTTTTTCTTTGATCTTCTTATAAAAGCCTTGTCCTGTTTTATCACCCAGCCATTTCTTCTCCATGAGCTTCGCCATGATAGGAGGAAGGTCAAAGGCCTCCACAGATTCATCTGTTTTCAGAATACCTTTCAGATTATTGCAAACATTTACGGTGGTGTCAAGCCCTACCACATCAGAAAGCCTGAACGTACCAGATTTAGGTCTGCCTACCACCGGCCCGGTTAGTTTATCCACTTCTTCTACAGTAAGCCCCATTTCTTCAGCGGCTCTGATGGTCTGCACCATAGCGTAGATTCCTAATCTGTTAGCAATAAACGCAGGGGTATCTTTACAAAGAACGGTTTGCTTACCCAGATACAAATCACCGTAGTGCATTAAGAAATCAATGATTTTAGGATTCGTTTTTGGTCCTGGTATGATTTCAAGTAAGCGGAGGTAGCGAGGAGGGTTAAAGAAGTGCGTTCCACAGAAATTTTTCTGGAAATCCTCACTTCTGCCTTCAGACATTAAGTGAATGGGAATGCCTGAAGTGTTAGACGTTACTAGAGTGCCTTCTTTTCTATGAGCTTCTACTTTTTCATAGATCAACTTCTTGATGTCAAGACGCTCTACTACCACCTCTATAACCCAGTCTACGCCTTTAATTTTGTGCATGTCGTCATCAAAATTACCCAGCTCTACCCTGCTAACAGATTCTTTGCTGTACACCGGCGATGGGCTACCTTTAGCTGCTGCGGCAAACAATTCCTGAACAATTCTGTTCCTGACAAGGGGTGAACTTGTGTCTAAACCCTTGGCTTTTTCTGCCTCATTAGGCTCACGCGGAACCATGTCTAGTAATAATACACGGCAACCAATATTGGCAAAATGAAGGGCGATTCTGCTCCCCATAATACCTGCACCTAGAACGGCTACCTTATTAATTCTTCTTTGCATGTGATATGTAGTTCTTTAAGTTTTACTCTAATTTTCGAAACTTCTCTGCTTATGGTTTAAGATAATCAATTAATTCAAGAAGTTTTTGAACCAAAACAAAACCCGCCTTCTAATAAAAAATTCCGGCAGGTTTTGAATTCTATTTTTGATTCTCGTTTGTTCTGAAGTGAAACAGCGACAGGCTGTTATCAATATTCCTTTACCTGTTGGGGAAAGGAATAATAGTATGCAAGCATACCATTACAAATCTATTGTGTTTCCTGAAATTATGCAAGCATACTGTTAAAAGATTTTTCCGATGGTTATTTGGATTATTTTTAGATTGGCGATTAGGGAATTTTTCTCTTTGCAATACTGTTGCATTTATTAGTATATTTGCAACTCTGTTGCATTAAAAGAATTGAAAAGAAACTTTACTCACATATTTCACAAGTTAGGTATAGGTATGTCATTCCTGTGTGCGGTGCATTGCCTGGCTACGCCGTTTGTCTTGGTCTTGTTACCGGCAATTGGTGTACATTACTTATCGTCAAAAATTGAGAATGGTCTAATCATTGGAAGTTTATTGATTGCTTATTTCTTTATTGGCAGAGACTACAAAATGCATTTTCATAAAGGACCTGTAGTGTTGCTTTCGGTATCTACAGCTTTTTTACTGCTAAATGTGTTTTATCACAATCACGCTCTCTCTATTTTGGGCTCTGTAGCTATGGCTTCGGCATATTTATTAAACTGGAGGCTGCATCGCAAAGTATGCCATAATTCTGTACTTTAGTAAGGGAAACTCAAAGGATTTGGGTAGAGGAATTTGTACTCTAGCACTCTCAAAACTTTCTCAGAACTTATGATCTTAAAAGGTTTAACCGTCGGGTTTTTTGCAAATTCTGGCATCAGGTAATCCGTTCTGTCGGTACAATCTCTTATAATTTCTATTCTTTTTGGGTGCTGAGGAGCTACGGCATTAAAAGTCTTATTCCAGGCTTTTTTCTGAAGAACCTGATCAATGATTCCAATCACATCATCCCTGAATATGTAATTCACAGGAGTGTCCGCTAGTTCAAGGTTCTTTTTACCCGAGTAGTATTTGCAAGGAATGCGGCCGTAGCCCATTAATCCACCACATCTGAGTATTGTTAGATTTTTTCTCCAGAGTTTTTTGACTTCCTCTTCAATGATAAAAATCTGGCTATTTTCGTCTGGATTTTCCTCCGTCAGGGTTTGATTCGAATCCGGATATACTGACGTGGAGCTTACAAGTAGTATATTTTTAAGTGGTTCAGATTGATTGATGACTTCAAAGGCATTTCCTAACTCTTTAAGGTGTTGATCCAGGTTTCCACGTCGAAGACCTGGCGGAATGTTTATCACTAAACTTTCCATTTCAAAGAAGTCTTTTGGGATGTTTTTTCTATTGGTCAGGTCAATTAGAAATGGATGAATTCCAGAAGATTTTAACAACTCTAGTTTGGATTCAGTCGTTGTGCTTCCATTGACTTTGTATTTTTTTGATATAAAATGTTGGGCCAGAGGTAATCCTAGCCAGCCACATCCCAAAATGGCGATCGTTTCTTTAGATTCAGGCATTTCTGATTATTTTGCATAGCAAGCGATTCCGCTTTTCATCTTAACATCATCAAACATGAAAAAGTTAGTAGTTTTCTTCTTTTTACTTCTAAGCGGTTCTCTGATGGCTCAGCAAAAATTTGCTTTAGCTATTCATGGCGGAGCAGGAACAATAACGCGAGATAGAATGACTGCCGAGCAAGAGAAGGAATATAAAGATAAGTTAGAAGAGTCCTTAAACGCAGGTTACGCTGTACTTGAAAAAGGAGGCTCGGCTTTAGATGCGGTTGGTGCGGCTATTCATGTGATGGAAGAATCACCGTTGTTTAATGCAGCGAAAGGGGCTGTATTTACTCATGAGGGAAGAAATGAAATGGATGCCTCCATCATGAATGGGAAAGATCTAAATGCCGGAGCCGTGGCAGGAGTACGACATATTAAGAGTCCAATAGATGCCGCACGGGCGGTGATGGAGAAATCTGATCATGTGATGCTGGCTGGCGACGGGGCAGAAGAGTTTGCCGAAACTATTGGATTAGAAATGGTAGATACCAGTTATTTCTACACTGATCGCCGCTGGAAATCTTTGCAGAACGCTTTGAAGAAGGAAAAAGTAGAACTTGATCATGACGAGAAAAGCACAGAGAAAAAGTCATCTTTTATTTACAGTGTGCCGGAAGATTACAAATTTGGGACAGTAGGTTGCGTAGCATTGGATGCCGAGGGTAATCTGGCGGCAGGAACTTCTACCGGTGGTATGACAAACAAAAGATGGAAAAGAATAGGGGATTCTCCTGTGATTGGGGCAGGTACGTATGCCAACAACGCCACCTGTGCAGTTTCTGCCACAGGGCATGGTGAGTACTTTATCCGATCTGTGGTGGCCTATGATATTTCAGCTTTAATGGAATACAAAGGACTTAGCCTAAGACAGGCAGGAGAAGAAGTGGTGATGAAAAAGCTTGTGGAACGTGGAGGCGATGGCGGAGTGATTTCTATTGACAGTGAAGGCAATATTCATATGCCATTTAACACCAAAGGAATGTACAGAGGCTACAAAAAGTCTACGGGTGAAATGAAAATAGCCATTTACTCTGAGGATTAGTAGCTGATCCACGGGTATTTATTAATTTTGCGGGCAAATCTCAAAAACAAACATCTAAGCTAGGGCTATTTCGAATGCAATTCGAAAGGATTTAGTTTGAATAAGTCTTTATTATGAGCGAAACGCCGGCTCACATTCATCATGCCAAGCCTTTTGTAATAGGAATTACAGGTGGTAGTGCATCAGGGAAAACCCTTTTTCTTCAAAGTCTTCTTAAGCATTTTACCAAAGACGAAGTCTGTCTAATCTCTCAGGATAATTACTATAAGAGAAAAGATGAAATTCCACTGGATGCTAATGGTGTAGAAAATTATGATTTACCGGAGTGTATAGACTTTGATCTCTATTCTTCTCATATCAGGGATTTAGTAGAAGGCAGGATAGTCAAACATCAGGAATACACGTTCAATAATCCGAATGCAGTAGCCAAGGAAATTATACATAAACCCTCACCAGTCATAGTGGTAGAGGGTCTTTTTGTATTTTATGAGGAGGCCATTGCCGACCAGCTAAACCTAAAAATATTTGTAGACGCGAAAGAGAAAGTAAAAATTAAGCGTCGTCTAAACAGAGATAGCAAAGAGCGTGGTATTCCTATGAATGATATCATATATCAGTGGAAAAATCACGTAAAGCCTACTTATAAGAAATTCATAAAACCCACAAAAAAGTCCGCCCACATTGTCATCAATAATAACGATGATTTTGAGAACGGACTGTGGGTGGTCAGTACCTTTGTAAAAACCTTATTAAGAGGTAAATAAGTCTTTATTGATCAGAGGCAGGTATAAGTCTGGCTGAAAGGTCTGGTTCTGGCATATCTTTATCAAATGGGAACATGGGTCTGTTTATTCTTTTATATTCAAGTCTTTCTAAGTCTTGATCAACGCCTCCGGGGGTAAGAGCCATGATCCAGTCTGCCCGCATATTGTAAAGCTCAGGCACTAAATAACCTATTTTTACGACAACAATTTCTGTCATTCGTGGGTTTAGGCCCAAGTCGGTAAAGTCTTTTTCGTAATGATATGGTTTTCTCTTCTTTGTGACAATTACATTGACAGAGCCAAGTTTTACCACTACCTCGGTTTCTGCATTTTTATCGCCATGTCTGATCATTTTTACAGTACCGTTTAATCTAACCGGTGGAGCAAAACGATTGTCTACAGCGGCTCCTGCATAGGCATCTACTTTATTTCCAACACCGGCTTTAATGGCAGCTTCTACAAATTCAGGCCCCGGAATTGAGGCGTAAATAAGTGCAGGGCCGTCTTCCTTTTTAAATTCTGTTCTGTGAAGAATCTCGCGAAGTGTCCAGGTGACGTCACCCGCCCCACCAGCAGTAGGATTATCTCCTGAATCACTGATAATAAATGGAACTTTAGTACTCTTCAAAGCAGCATCAAGACTTTCGTGAAGCGTAGCTGTCGGAGCTACAAACTCGAACTTAAACCTTGCCTCCCAGAAAGCTTTTGCCAAATCTTCTGCGGTTTTCTTTACAGTTTCCTCGATGTCACCTGTAACCATTACCACGGCATGGTTTCTGGGTTCATCAGCCCAGGCATAGCCTACCCATATGGCCGCATCTATGATTCCCTTTTGCTTAGTAGCAGGGTTTACTTTAGCGTAAATTGATTTGGCAGGTTCTACTCTGGTGCTTGTTTTTTCGCCTGGTAGCAGTATTGGGACAGGAATCCAAGCTTTAAAAGCAGGTTTTCCTTTACCTGACTTTAATCTGTCCAGGAGATTAACCACAGCTCTTTCTTTGGTTTCCATGGCATCTTCATGCGGAGCCATCCTGTAGCAAGTGATTAAATCAGTGTTTTTTGCCAGATCAATGGATACATTTCCATGTAAATCCATGGAGGTTGAAATGAGGGTTTCTGTACCTACAACATTCCTTATTCTTTTGATAAAATCACCTTCAGGGTCGTCGAGGCCCCCAACGCTCATGGCTCCGTGAATGTCAAAGAAAAGGCCGTCATATGGCAAATTCTCTTTTAGCCGTTCTAAGGTTTTACCTACTAATGACTCATAGGCCTCTCTGGTTACGGCTCCACCCGGTATTGACTTTCCAATTACCGTAGGAATCCATTTTGCCTGACTTTTTAAGCCCTTAGGATCTTTGAAGAAAGGATAATAGGACATTATTTCTTTGTCATATTTGGCATGAAAAGCATCCTCATCTGAAAGGGCAGGTGAAAAGGTACTGGATTCAATAGCTAATCCAGCAATGGCAATTTTGGGTAAATCATTTGCTTGTACATCCAAAGAAATGGATACTATAAGTGCCGATATGATCAGGAAAGGTGGGTTGAATATTTTTTTGAGCATGTTGATGTTTGATTTATCTCTAAAATAGGGATGGGATCTCAGTTTAGAACAGGATTCAGGGCAAATAGCCCCATTTTATTGGTTTTGCCACAAAAAAAGCCCCGAATCTTTCAATTCGAGGCTTTTACTAATCGAATGTTATTACATTATTCAACTACACTCAATCGAACAGTATTTGTTCTGTTATCTGCCTGCAAAGGCACACTTAGCGTATTGATGAATTTGTCTCCTTTTTCTAGTTTTCCCTCTGCTATCAGGAATTCTTTTGCTGCATCTACAAGGTTACCCTCATGGTTTTCAGGCATTTTTTCAGAGGAGAACACTTCAATCCCCGAATAAAGACTAAGCTGCGTTAATAGCTTCGGATTAGAAGTAAATATGTAAATATTGGCTTTGGGTCTGTGATGAGATAACCTAACTGCTGTATAACCAGAAGAAGTGTACCCAATGATGGCCTTAACATCAAGATCTCTGGCCAGCCTGCAGCCCATCATAATTACATTGTCATTGTCCCTGTCAGCCGATACATAATCAGGAAGAGTAACACGGGTATGATGCTTGAAATATAGGTCTTCTTTCTCTGCATGTAGCTCTACCTGACGAACAGTCTTGGCCATGGTCTCTACAGCAAGTAGAGGGTATTTGCCCGCGGCAGATTCACCACTTAGCATAACGGCATCTGCACCATCCCAAACAGCATTGGCAACATCACCTATTTCTGCTCTTGTTGCTCTAGGGTTATCTACCATACTCTCCAGCATTTGAGTAGCTACAATCACCGGTTTAGCAGCCAAATTGCATTTTCTTACTAATTCCTTCTGAATAATTGGTACCTCTTCGCCTGGCATTTCTACACCCAAATCTCCTCTGGCTACCATGATGGCATCAACGGCCTCAATAATTGAGTCCATGTTTTTAATGGCTTCTGGCTTTTCAATTTTGGCAATTACCTTCGCTGAGCTTCCTTTACTTTTTATGTATTCTTTAATTTCAAGAATTTCTTTGGCCGTACGCACAAAAGAAAGGGCTATCCAATCTACATCATGCTTAAGCCCAAATTCCAAATCTTTCCAGTCTTTCTCGGTAACAGAGGGCTGAGATATATTTGTGTTAGGTAAGTTTACGCCTTTTTTCTGTTTTAACAGACCACCGTATACTACTTCAGTAATTACTTCTTCTTTTTCAATATCTATATCTACCACCTTCACCTCTAGCTTACCGTCATCCATCAGTATACGCTCACCAATTTTCACATCCTGAAACATACCTTTGTACGGGGTGCTTACTCTTTCTGCATTACCTACTACATCTTGGTTTGTGAAGATGAATTTATTTCCTGCTATCAGTTCTACGCCGTCATTACCACCTTCCATCTGGCCCACTCTGATTTTTGGCCCCTGCAAATCCTGA
Organism: Cytophagales bacterium; assembly: GCA_024742395.1. Lineage (GTDB taxonomy): Bacteria > Bacteroidota > Bacteroidia > Cytophagales > Spirosomataceae > Jiulongibacter. The sequence goes on along the minus strand of JANSYO010000004.1, from coordinate 89,495 downwards.
AGGATAGCACATTTAAGATTGTGTTCTTTATTAATTTTACGGATACGCTCCAGTCTGGCCAAATGCTCAGCATGGTCACCATGAGAGAAATTTAATCTAAAAACATTCACACCTGCCAAGGCAAGTTTCAAAAGCATCTCTTCACTTTCCGAAACAGGCCCAACTGTCGCAACAATCTTGGTCTTCTTATACATAAACTGTTATTTATTTCTTTACCCTATTTTGTATACTGGCGTAAAAATAGAAATATTAGCTCATTCTGCTAGAATAAAATTTTAGTATCTGAGCCTAATCTTGGCATATTATTCCTTTTTCATGATCAGATGGCATTTAGGCTTTTATTAGGACCATGTTTAGGATACATTTGTTAACAATTTAATATTTAAAGTTTAAGAGATGAGCAATCGTATTTATGTTTTTGACACTACACTGAGAGATGGTGAGCAGGTTCCCGGCTGTCAGTTGAATATTGATGAGAAGGTGATGATTGCTCAAAAACTCGATGAGCTTGGTGTAGATATTATTGAAGCTGGCTTTCCGGTTTCCAGTCCTGGTGATTTCAGAGCAGTAGAGGCGGTAAGTCAGGTTGTTAAAAATGCAACTGTATGTGGTTTAACCCGTGCGGTTCAAAAAGATATTGAAATAGCTGCGGCGGCCTTAAAGTCGGCAAAAAGAGGACGTATACATACAGGTATTGGTGCATCAGATATTCATATTAAACATAAGTTTAGCAGTACCAGAGACGAAATTCTGGAAAGGGGCGTGGCAGCAGTAAAATATGCCAAGAACTTTGTGGAAGATGTAGAGTTTTATGCTGAAGATGCCGGAAGGGCTGATTTGGAATTTCTTGCCAGATTAACCGAGGCAGTAATTAAAGCAGGTGCTACGGTGGTAAACCTTCCGGATACTACGGGTTATTTATTACCTACAGTGATGCATGAGCGTGTTTCCTATTTGATGAATAATGTGCCAAATGTTGACAAAGCTATTTTGTCAATGCATAATCATAATGACTTAGGAATGGCTACGGCCAATACTATTGCCGGAGTACAAGCAGGTGCCCGTCAGGTGGAAGTTACTATAAATGGTATAGGCGAAAGGGCAGGTAACACTTCTCTTGAAGAAGTAGCTATGACTCTACAGGTACATAAAGAATTGGACGCATTTACCAATATTAAGAGTGAGTTGCTTTATCCGCTAAGTCAGCTGGTTTCTAAAACTATGCGTATGCCTGTTCAGGCGAATAAGGCAATTGTAGGAAGGAATGCATTTGCTCACTCTTCCGGAATTCATCAGGATGGCTTCTTAAAGCATGCAGAGAACTATGAGATTATGACACCACAATCTGTAGGTGTAGATAAATCTGATATTGTTTTAACAGCCAGAAGTGGTAGACATGCACTTAGACACAGATTATCGCTACTTGGTTTTGATCTGACTAAAGAGGAGGTTGATCTTACTTATATCAGGTTCCTGGATTTGGCTGATAAGATCAAAGAGGTTAACGATGGACATCTGGTAGTTCTTATGAAAGACGCTGAAATAGAAGCGTAGACAATCAGATTTATATTGTTTTTGAATACGCAAAATTCTTTGCGAAGGGATTCCAATGTCTTGACAAATGGATGAAATTAAAGAAGCTGCCTGGCCTAAGCAGTACAAAAGTATATTGGCGAAATCTAAAGAAATTGGTTTTGATATGCCTTCTGATTTATATATCGGTAGCTTATTGAAAACACTGGTTTCTTCAAAACCCGGTGGTAGATTTCTTGAGTTGGGTTCCGGGATAGGATTGTCGCTAAGCTGGATGGTAGACGGAATGTCTGCCGACGCTCGCCTAATTACCATTGATAATGATCCAAAACTTTCAGAAATTGTCAAATCATTTTTTAATGAAGACGGGAGAGTGGAAATACTGTGTCAGGATGGAGCCGAGTTTATAAGAAATTATAAGGGAGAGCTATTTGATTTGGTTTTTGCAGATGCCTGGCCAGGTAAGTATAGTGAACTTGATGAGGTTTTGGCTTTTATAAAACCGGGAGGATTTTATATTATTGATGACATGATTGAGCAGGAAAATTGGCCTGAAGGACATGCTGCGAAGGCTGAAAATCTATTGGCGAAGCTTGAGAATAGAGGTGATCTGGTTTTGACTAAAATGGATTGGTCAACAGGCATAATGGTCTGTGTAAAACAATAAAAAAGCCATTTCGTTAAAGAAATGGCTTCGTTTATAACAGATGTTCTCTATTTAATATTCATCTTCATTAAAGAAGAAGTCGTCTTTTGTCGGATAGTCAGGCCATATTTCTTCAATATTCTCAAAAGGCTGACCATCATCCTCTAATTCAGAAAGATTTTCCATTACCTCGTTAGGAGCACCAGAACGAATCGAGAAGTCGATTAATTCATCTTTACTCGCCGGCCATGGGGCGTCTTCTAAATAAGAAACTAATTCTAAAGTCCAGTACATAATTTCACTCGTTTATTTTGTGTAATTCCCGAATTTGGCTGCAAAAGTATCAAAATCTTTTATTCAACAACGTATTTTTGTATAAAAAGTGTCCGTTCGTAATAAATATTTCTTAATTCGCTGAAAATCAGAAAAATACAGTTTAAAAAAATGAATACAGAAACCGAAATTTGTTGCTTTTCTTACCACTCTGCTCTTCTTGCTCACCAGGCTTCTGTCACACGTATAGAGCTCTGTGGTGGTTTTGCTGAAGGCGGTACCACTCCTTCTAATGGTTTAATCAAATGTGTTCTTGAAAGCGTCAGCCCCAATGTATACACCATGATCAGACCCAGAGGAGGTGATTTCGTTTATTCGGAATCTGAAATTCTTACCATATATAGTGAAATAGAAGAAATAAAAAAACTAAATCCTTCAGGATTTGTTTTCGGGGCATTAACCAGGAGTGGAGAAGTAGATTTAGAACTCTGTAAAAACGTGATAGAATGGGCTTCTCCATTTCCTGTTACGTTTCATCGGGCATTTGATTATTGTATAGATCCGTTCATGGCCCTTGAGCAAATAATTGACTTGGGGTTTGAGCGTATTCTGACCTCTGGTCAACAAACGAGTGCATTAGCCGGAATACAGCAACTCCAAGGGCTTACTGAAAGAGCAGAGGGAAGAATCCAAATAATGGCTGGAGCTGGAGTCAATGAGTCAAATGCAATTGAATTTATTCGGGCTGGAATACCGGCAATACACTTTACACTTAAAGAATGGCAGCCAAGCTTGTTTAAAACTGAAAGGGGAATACCAATGGGAACAGAAAACCTGCCAGATGGCCAGGGTCATTATGAAACTTCAAAAAGTAAGCTGGATGTTCTTATTCAAAAAATAGGTAAAAAGTAACTGTATGGGTGTTTAATCTGCCCAAAACAGATAGGGGAGTAGTACTGGTAGAAGTGCCATTGCTGGGCTCCAGCATATTTCTTATTCCATGAGAAAAATGGACTTCCGGAGCTAGTTTAAAAAAGGATTTGAATAGCTCCATGCCTGCCCCGTATTCAACACTCAGGTCAGCCCTTCTCAAGCCTGGCGTTCTGCCTATGGCTTTCTTATTGGCCAGATTAATGGCATTTGTTTCGAAACCTTGCCGCAAGCCTAAAAAGACATTCATTCGCATATTGCCTCTTCTCAAAGATTTATACTTTAAGAAGAAGGGAATTTCAAACCAGGCCTGTTCTCTTGAAGGTACTGCCTCCGGGTCGTCATTTACGAGAAGTTTTCTTGAATAAATAGCTACAGTGGGAATCAAACGCACATCAAAATGTGAATTGACATAAAAATTCATCAAACCACCCATTTTAAGTCCAAAATCAACAGGTGAGGTTATAGAATGGATGGTGGTATTTGAAGCGTCCAGATATTCTTCTCCATGTCTGATTCTATAGTTTGTGGCAGTTACACCCATGAAGTAACCAAAATGCACTTGTTTGGCATCATATTCAGGCTGATGTATTGTGGAGTTTTTTTGAGCAAAAACCACAGTAGAGAATAGAAGCGGCATCAAAACCGGTAAAACCAGTTTGGTATGAAACGAATTTGATAAATTTTCTGAAGACCAGAAGTCCCTGAAAATTTGAAAACCAATTACTTTTTCCCCACGTATACGGAGCATATGCCAAATGTAAGCGTTTTGAAATAGGTGTCTTTAAAACCTGCTTTCTCAAAAATAGCTACAAATTCTTTGCCATCCGGAAAAGCTTTCACTGATTCGGGCAGGTAAGAGTAGGCGGCATTGTCTTTTGAGATCAGCTTGCCAATAATGGGCAGAATTTTCGTAGAATAAAACCAATACAGTTGTTTCATCGGGAAACTTTTTGGTTTAGAAAACTCTACCACCACGCAAGTTCCGCCGGGTTTAGTTACCCTAAACATATCTGTTAGGCCTTTTAAAAGGTCTTCGAAGTTCCGCACGCCAAAGGAAACGATGACGGCGTCGAATGTATTGTTGTCAAAAAGTAGTTTCTCAGAATCGCCCATCCTCATCTCAATCTTATGATCAAGCCCAAGTTTCTTCATTTTTTCTCTGCCGTGAGAAAGCATGCCTTCTGAAATATCAACACCGATAATTTTATCCGGATTGAGTTGCTTATTGGCCTCTATGGCTAAATCGCCCGTGCCTGTGGCGATATCCAGAATAAGCTTCGGCTGTTCTTTTTTGAGGAGAGAGATGGCCTTTTTTCTCCAATAGATATCAATGCCACCACTTAGAAGCCTGTTAAGAAGATCGTATTTAGCTGAGATGTTGTCAAACATCTCTGACACTTGCTCTTTTTTACCAGCCTCCTTTTCTTTATACGGTACTACCGCCATAATTTAGTTTTTTTGAGTCAATAGACCTTTACAAATACTTTTTACAATTCCTGGGCCTTCATAAATGAATCCGGAATAGACCTGAACTAATGAGGCACCAGCTTCCAGCTTTTCCAGAGCGTCATTGGCCGTGTAAATGCCGCCAACGCCAATGATTGGGAAGCTTCCGCCTGATTTTTCATGTAGATAACGAATTACCTCGGTAGATCGTTTCGTTAAAGGCTTACCACTCAAACCTCCAGCTCCTATCGCCTCAATTTCCTCCTTAGAAGAAGTCAAAGGCTCACGGGCAATCGTAGTATTGGTAGCAATAAGGCCATCAATTTTCGTTTCTTTAACTATATCAATAATGTCATCCAGCTGGCTATCAGTTAAATCAGGGGCAATTTTAAGCAAGATGGGTTTTTCAGCCGTTTTTGTCTTGTTCCTTTCTTTTAAAGAGTTAAGGATTCTGCTAAGCGGTTCTTTGTCCTGTAGCTCACGCAAGCCCGGGGTGTTTGGAGAGCTGACATTGACAACAAAATAGTCAACATAAGGGTGTAAGTGGTCAAAAGATAACAAGTAATCATCCAAAGCATTTTCGTTTGGTGTGACTTTATTCTTACCTATGTTTCCGCCTACAATAACATTCGATTCTCTGACTTTCAAAAGTTCTGCAGCTTTAACAGATCCTTCATTATTGAAGCCCATTCTGTTTATTATAGCTTCATCTTTGACTAATCGGAATAAGCGTGGTTTATCGTTCCCCGGCTGAGCTTTGGGCGTGACGGTACCAATTTCTATGAAACCAAAACCGAGATTTGAAAGTTGGTCAATCCAAAGAGCATTTTTGTCAAATCCCGCTGCCAGACCAACAGGGTTTTTGAAAGTAAGTCCAAACACCTTTTTCTCTAGTCTCTTGTCGTCAATAACATAGAGCCTTCTTAGGAAGGAACCCATGAAAGGGATTTTGCAAGCCAGACTTAAAGCGTCCATAGCTTTGTAATGAATGCTCTCAGGATCAATGCGTTTCAGAAACGGAAAAATCAGGCTTTTGTATAAACCCATCAGGATGTGGCTTGGGGTAAGTTTGAACTTGTAAATGTGAATTCAAAATTAGCCTTAATGAAGTTGAAATCAAATACAAGAGGATAAATTAAGAAACTGAACATATTTTTCCGAAATAGGCTTCACGATAAAATGCAATAATATATGTACTTGATTATATTATTTTCTTCTTGCAAATTTTTTAAAGGTCCTCAGCAAATAGCTATTAATGGTTTAGGTTAATTATTTGATTATAAGGAGATCAAAGGTTTGGTTCTATTGAGGTATTGAAGGCAGTTGTTTATTGTGTTCAATTACCGCTCATAAATCTATATAACCAATCAAAAAAGATGATCTAAAAATAATGATAGAAACTTTGAACCTTTTAAAAGTTTCCTGAGTTTTGCAACCGTGGAAATCAAAGAAAGAATCTTGGAAAGAGCGGGTGAGCTCTATTTTACACTGGGTTTCAGAAGTGTAACCATGGATGATATTGCAGCTGATTTAGGGATTTCGAAAAAAACCATATACCAACACTTTAGTGATAAAAATGAGTTAGTAGAGGCCGTATCGATACACTTCCTTAAAAGACATGAAAACAGACAAACGGATTGTTGTAGAGCAGGAGGGAATCCGTTAGAGGAGATGATAGCCACTACCCGAAGGATGCGAGAGTTATTGACTAATCTGAATCCTGCTATTTTTCATGATTTGCAGAAATATTATCCCAAAGCATTACAGCATTATCTAAATCATAAAGAGAAATACAAGGAGGTACTTGTAGAGAATATTACAGAAGGAATAAAGCAAGGCTATTACCGCAAAGAGATTGATCCATTAACGATGGCCAGATTACGAGCGGTATCGGTAGATATGGCTTTTGACCCCTCTGTGTTTCCTACAAGTGAGCTTCCGCTGGTTGAGATTCAATTAATGTTAATAGATCATTTTATAAGAGGTATAGTTACAGAAAAAGGGCTGGCAGCCTACGAAGAAATAAAATAAAATATATGAGAAAAGCAGTTTTACTTGTATTGGGGTTAATAACCTCCTTAAGTTCTGTGGCACAGCAATCCTTCTCTATTCAGGAAGCTGTGAATTACGGAATAACACATCACACGGATGTGAAGAATGCCCTTGTCAAAAGACAAGACACAGAGATGGAAATAAAGGAGATTAAGGCTACCGGACTTCCCAAAATAAATGGGTCGTTTCAGTATACTTATAATGCCATTGTTCCCACACAGCTGATAGACGCACAAAATTTTGACCCGACAGCTCCGGAAGGAGAAGTAGTGAAATTCAAATTTGGTGTGCCTTGGAGTGGTCAGACGGGTATAGGAGTAAATCAACTGATTTATGACGCTACTTGGCTAGTAGGTTTAAGAGCGGCAGATACCTACCGAAGATTGGCCGATCAAGAGATTAGTCAATCTAAGCAAACCATAGCTGAGAATGTAATCAAAGCCTATTATTCTGTTTTAGTGGCCGAGGAAAGGGCTGAAATTTTAAAATTAAATATTAGCAGGATTGATAGCTTGGAAAGAAACACCGCAGAGATGTTTAAGCAAGGTTTTGTTGAAAAAATTGACTTGGACAGACTGTCTGTTCAGAAAAATAATCTAAAGACAGAATTAACCAAAGTAGAAAACCTTACCAGCCTTTCTTATCAATTATTGAAGTTTCAAATGGGCTACAATGTAATGGAGCCGATTGTTTTAAAAGACAATCTGAAAGAGCAGGAGAATAAGGCAATTATGCAGGTGGCTTACACTGAAGTAAATCCTGAAGAGCGAATTGAGTATCAGTTATTAAAAACAAATCGTGACTTAATTGAGCTCAATGTAGAGAGATATCAGAAAAGTGCTCTTCCTAATGTCTATTTCAGTGGAAGTTTAGGAGCGGGTCATAGCAATACTACCTTTAATCCTTTTCAAAGGTGGTTTGGTTCTTCGGCATTGACCATAGGTTTAAATATCCCTATTTATGATAGTGGTCTACGAAAAATTCAGGTAGAGCGTCAGCGTCTGAATTTGATTCAAATAGACAACACGGCGGAAATGCTGAAAAATACCTTTGCTCTTCAAAATGATCAGGCTACTATCAGTTTAACAAACGGCTTAGAAAACCTGGAGGTACAAAAAAGGAATATGGCTCTGGCAGAGGAAATTGTCAGAGTTTCTAAAATTAAGTATGAAGAAGGCGTGGGTTCAAACATTGAAGTAGTTAACGCCGAAAACGACTTAAGACAATCTCAAACTAATTATTTCGCTGCCTTGTATGATGTGCTGGTAGCTAAAGTGGACTTAGATAAAGCTCACGGAAAATTAATCTCAGAATAATCTCATTAATAATATAAAATGAAAAAATACGCGATTTTAACCGCTGCAATAGCCCTGATCGGGTTTGTGAATGTTTCTTGTGGCGAAAAACAAGACGATAGCCTTGAAGGAAAGAAGGCTCAATTGCAGAAATTACAAACAGAAGCAGCTGAAATTAATGCTCAAATTGGTGAATTAAAAGCGTTTATTGACCAGGCTGAACCAGATACGACTGTAAGGGTAACGTATGTAAAGGCTATGCCTCTTGTGGCCACTGAGCTGGCTCACTTTGTGGAAGCCAATGGAAGACTAGAAGCCGTAAACAATGTTTTTGTTAGTCCGCAAATGGGTGGTGCATTGACAAAAGTGTATGTTAAAGAAGGTGATTATGTAAAAGAAGGTCAAACAATTGCTACCATTGATAATTCCATTCTACGTAACAGTATGAATGAAGTCAAAATACAATTAGAGACTGCTCAAACTATTTTTGACCGTCAAAAGGCTCTTTGGGACCAAAAAATTGGAACTGAAATACAATACATTCAGGCAAAAGCTCAGGTAGAATCTTTAATGAAAAGGTTGGCTACATTGAATGCTCAGGATGCCCAAAATATAGTTAAGTCGCCAATAAGCGGATACATAGATGAGGTTAGAATGAAAGCAGGTGAAATGGCATCTCCGGGATTAGGCATTGTAAGGGTAGTGAACTTAAATAATCTTAAAGTTGTGGCCAGAATTCCGGATACCTATGCCGGTACCATTCAAAATGGAGATATGATAGAAGTGTCTTTCCCAGATCTTCAAAAGAATATTACTGCTCGTGTTTCTTTTGTAAGCCAAACGGTAGATCCTGTAACCAGGACTTTTACTGCAGAGGCAAAAGTGCCGTTTGATAAGCAGCTTAAGCCAAACCTTAATGCCAATGTTAAGATTAAGGATCAGGCTCGTTCAGGTGCTATAGTAGTTCCCAGGAATTTAATTCAAAGTACAGAAAAGGGGAATATTGTGTACGTAGCTGAAGAAAGAAACGGAGAACAGGTAGCAACAAGCCGTCAGGTAACCACCGGACTCAGCTATGGTGGAGACATAGAAATTCTTACAGGACTTCAAGCAGGCGACATCTTGATTACAGAAGGATATCAAGAGTTGGTAGACGGAGAGAAAGTTAGCTTTTAATAGCCATTGAAAAGAAATTAAAATGACAGAATCAAATAAAAATTTCGAAACAGAAGACCAGCCAAAAGGAAAGGGTCTGATCTATAACATGATCGGTTTCCTTGGGAGTAATAGAACTACCGTTTATTTGGTAACTATACTTCTAACCATTGCAGGTTATTCTATTTTCAATAATCTGCCTAAAGAGCAATTTCCGGATATTGTAATACCACAAATTTATGTGAATACAGTTTATGCAGGAACCGCTCCGGCCGATATTGAAAACCTGATTAATAAGCCACTTGAAAAGCAAATCAAGTCTGAGCAAGGTATCAAGAGTATCAAATCTAACGCACTTCAGGACGTCTCAGTAATTCTGGTGGAGTTTGAAACAGACGTAGATGTTCAGGTGGCTAAAGACAGAATCAAAAACGCCATAGATAAGGCAAGAAAAGATTTGCCAACTGACTTGACGCAGGATCCTACGGCCATGGAGGTTAACTTCTCTGAGTTTCCGATCATGAACATTAACCTTTCAGGAGATTTTCCTCTGGAAAAAATTAAAAGGTATGGCGAGGATATTCAGGACAGAATTGAAGAACTTCCTGAGATAACCCGAGTGGATATTGTGGGTGCACTGGAAAGGGAAATTCAGATTAATCTGGATTTGCAAAAAATGCAGTCCTATGGCCTTGCTTTTTACGATATACAGTCTGCCGTGCAAAATGAGAACATCAATATCTCTGCAGGCGAACTTAATGTAGATAATGTACGAAGAACTTTAAGAATTAAGGGCGAATTTCAGTCTGTTGAGCAGCTGAGAAACGTGATCGTTACTTCAGGTACCGGTGCTTCAGCACATTTGTATGAAATTGCAGACGTAGTAGATTCTAATGCAGAAAGACAGGACTTTGCGAGACTTGATAACAAGCCGGTTATTACGCTTAACGTAATAAAAAGGAGTGGCGAAAACCTGATTATTGCTTCAGAGGCTATCGAAGAAATCCTGGCCGACTTTAAAGAGAAGGCACCTGCTGGGCTTGATGTCACTATTACGGCAGATCAAAGTGACCGTACAAAGGCAGATATCAATGATTTGATCAATACTGTTGTGATGGGCTTCATCTTTGTGGTGTTGGTTTTGATGTTCTTCATGGGAGTTAGAGATGCCATTTTCGTGGGATTATCGGTACCTCTTTCGGCACTATTGGCTTTCTATCCTTTAATGGCCATGGGCTTTACCTTAAATACGATTGTGCTTTTTGCATTTCTATTAGGTTTGGGTATAGTGGTAGATGATGCCATTGTGGTGATAGAGAACTCCCACCGTATTTTCAATAAGCACAAGAACTTAAGCATTATGGAAGCTGTAAAACTGGCGGCTTCTGAGGTGTTTATTCCAGTATTGGCTGGTACTTTGACTACCATTGCACCGTTTTTTCCTTTGCTTTTCTGGCCGGGAATAGTTGGTGAATTTATGAAGTACCTACCATACACCTTAATATTTACTTTGTTCGCTTCACTTGTTGTGTCTTACGTGATGAACCCTGTGTTTGCCATGACCTTCATGAAAAGAGAAGATGAAGACAAAGAAATTGAAACGGGTTTTGCTCCTTTAAAGAGATCTTTGATGGTTCTAGGCATACTGGCTTTGGTATTTTATCTATTATCTGCCTTAGCTGGTTCAGGAACAATGTTTGGTATTGCCAATGTGCTTGTTCTTTTGGCTGTTTTGATCATATTTAATCACTTTGTGTTAACACCAAAGTTGATTATTCCTTTTCAGGAGAATCTTCTACCGAAGCTGAAGAGTTCTTATGCCAGTGCCATTAGATGGATTCTGGAAGGTTGGAGACCTGTTTTTGCAGTTCTTGCCTCTTTCGTATTGCTGATACTGACCTTCGTTTTTATGGGGATTAAGAAACCTAATGTGGTATTCTTCCCGTCAGCAGAGCCAGATTATATCTACGTGTATAATGTAATGCCGATTGGTACTGATGCCGTTAAAACAGATCAGGTAACCAAGGAGATAGAAGGAAGAGTATTTAAAGTGCTGGCAGAAAACAATGCCATGTCTGCGGTAAACTCTGTGATTTCTAATGTGGGTAAGAATGCTGGTGACCCAATGAACCCGGATAGGTCTGCTACACCTCATAAATCTAAAGTAACTGTAGCCTTTGTAGGGAAAGAACATCGTGGAACAGTCTCTTCACAGGAATTGCTTGGCAAAATTAGAGATGCCGTGCAAAACATTCCAGGTACTTCTATTTCAATTGAAAGAGAAAGCAATGGACCTCCTACAGGAAAGCCAATTACATTAGAAATAAAAGGTGAAGATTTTGAGGTATTAAGAAGCATTGAAGAGCAGGTCTTTGCAAAAATTGAAGCCAGTGGTATTCCGGGAATAGATGAGTTAAAGTCTGACCTGGTGACTAACAAGCCGGAAATTGTGGTTGATGTAGATCGTGAAAAGGCATCTCGTGAGGGTATTAGCACGGCTACCATCGCCATGGCCTTAAGAACAGCCTTGTTTGGAAATGAGATTTCAAAATTCAGAGATACGGATGATGAATATCCAATTCAGTTGCGATTGAAAGAATCTGACAGAAGTCAAATAGAGCAATTGCTAAGCATGAATATCACCTATAGAGATATGAATATGGGCGGTATTTTAAGATCTGTTCCTTTATCTACGGTAGCAGACATTTCGTACTCTACTACTTTCAGTCAAATTAACAGAACGGATGCCATGCGTACTATTACGCTGAGCTCTGATGTGACGGCTGCCTATAAAGAGCAAGCCACGCAGATTAATAAAATGATATTGGATGAAATATCTGATTTAGAACTTCCATCAGGTTATAGCATTTCTCAGGGTGGTGAGCAGAAAGAACAAGCGGAGGCTATGGCTTTCCTTAGTTCAGCATTTCTAGTGGCTATTGCTATCATTTATTTGATTTTGGCAGCTCAGTTTAACAGTATAATTAAGCCATTCATCATATTTTTTACAATCATCCTTAGTTTAATAGGCGTATTGCTTGGTTTCCTTATTTTCGATAAGACTTTCTCAGTAATCATGTCTGGAGTAGGGATTATCGCTCTGGCAGGTATTGTGGTTAAAAACGGAATTCTGCTTATTGAATTTATAGATGAGATGCGGAAAAGAGGCTTTACGGTTAAAGAAGCCATTATTGAAGGGGGGAGTACGCGATTGACGCCGGTATTGTTAACTGCCTCATCCACTATCTTAGGTATGATTCCTCTGGCTATTGGATTGGCCTTTGACTTTGGTGCCTTATTTGTTGATCTTGACTGGGTGGTGCATATCGGAGGTGACTCCGCGGTATTCTGGAATATTTTGGCTTGGACCATTATTTTTGGATTAGCATTCTCCACTATTTTGACATTGATAATTGTACCTTGTATGTACTACATTTCTGACAGAATTCAGAAAAAAATCAGAGGTGAAGAGGCCATTGAGAGAGAGTATTTGAGAGGGGCAGAAGCATAATAACACAGAGTTTTGCAGGAAGGGCTTCGATGAAAAATCATCGGAGCCCTTTTTTTATCTTTTACATCCAAAGTTTTAAGACAAGAATTTTCCAATTAACTTGAAGCTTCAATCCTATTAAACTAAACCTATGAATTACGTAGCTGCCATAGATCAGGGCACCACCAGCACCCGCTGTATAATTTTTAATAAAAAGGGAGAAATTGTTTCTGTAGGTCAGAAAGAACATGAGCAAATCTTTCCCAAAGCAGGATGGGTAGAGCATAATCCGGAAGAAATCAGACAAAACACCCTTGAAGTAGTTGCCAATGCCAGAATCAAGGCAAATTTATCATCCGCCGATATTGCGGCCTGTGGCATTACCAATCAGCGGGAAACTACAATGGTTTGGAATAAAAAAACTGGGAAGCCTTATTATAACGCTATAGTATGGCAAGATACACGTGTTGGAAAAAAGGTTGATGAATTGGAAAAGTCCATTGGCTCAGAATGGTTTAAAGAAAAGACAGGATTGCCTTTGGCTACCTATTTCAGTGGACTGAAAATACAGTGGATTCTTGATAATGTGGAGGGGGTAAGAGAAGCTGCAGAAAAAGGGGAAGCTGTTTTTGGTAATATGGACACCTACACCGTATGGCACCTTACCGGTGGGATAGACGGAGGTTTGCATTTAACAGATGTAACCAATGCCTCAAGAACACAGCTGATGAATATAAAGTCTATTGAATGGGACGATGAAATCCTGGAAAAGTTGAATATCCCAAAAGCGATGCTTCCGGCCATAATGCCCAGTTCAAAAGTGTACGGAAAGATAAAGTCCGAAGCCATGAGGGGTGTGCCACTGGCAGGTATTCTGGGTGACCAGCAGGCAGCCTTAGTTGGACAGACCTGTTACGCTCCCGGTGAGGCAAAAAATACTTACGGAACAGGCTGCTTTATGTTAATGAATACAGGTACAGAAGCTGTAGCCTCAAAGTACGGACTTCTTACCACCGTGGCATATCAGTTTGACGGTGAGCCTGTGCATTATGCGTTAGAAGGTTCCATTGCCATAGCAGGTGCCTTGGTACAATGGTTGAGAGACAACTTAGGAATCATTAAGAACAGTGCAGACGTACAAAATTTGGCAGCCGAGGTTGAAGATAACGGCGGAGCTTATTTTGTGCCGGCATTCTCGGGTTTATATGCACCGCATTGGAACAATAATGCACGTGGAATTATAGCTGGATTGACCCGATACGTGAACAAGAGTCATATTGCCAGGGCGGTTTTAGAAGCAACAGCCTATCAGACGCGTGATGTTTTAGAGGCGATGGAAAAAGACAGCGATATTGAAATTAAGTCTTTAAGAGTGGATGGAGGAATGACGGTCAATGAGCTTTTAATGCAGTTTCAGTCTGACATAATGGATGTGGAGGTGATTAGGCCAAAAATGATAGAAACCACCGCTTTAGGAGCAGCCTATGCCGCGGGAATGGCAGTTGGCTATTGGAAAAGTTTCGAAGATTTGAAATCTAATTGGGGCATTGATAAAACCTGGGAATCTAAAATGTCTGAAGAGTTAAGAGCAAAAAATTTTAATGGATGGAAAAAAGCTATTGAAAGAAGTCTTGACTGGGAAGAATAGGAATCAAAGCCTGGTAGATGTTGTTGTTTCCTTATGGAAATAAAAAGTATAAACTATCCATCAATTGAATTAATATCTGTGGGAGGTACCATACTTAATCTGAATGTGATAGACTTTCTGAATTATACAGTGCCTGATAAGCAGAGTCCATACCGAAGAATTCTGGAGTCGGAAATATTCTCCGAAGCCTACATTTTGGGGAGTAAGCTCATTTGGCCTAAAGCCCTGATCGCTACGGTTTGTTCAGGAGATACACAATTTCATGATGCTGAGTTTAGTGAAACAGAGATTTTGAAATACTGGAGAGAGATTAAAATAGGTTAATCTGGCCATGGCGTTTAAACTTGCTGATTTCCAATTCGGGGAATTGCCTATCTGGCATATATTTTTTTCTGGCTAATCGGTGAAGCTGCTTAATATGCTCGGCGTAATGGCCTTCGCCTGTTATTCTTCGACCAAAAGTGCTGTCGTTAAGTGTGCCGCCATGCATTTCCTTAATTTGTTTAAGTACCTTATCGGCTTTATTCGGAAAGGTTTTATAAATCCAGTCTTCAAAAATCTGGCCTACAGAGCCATTCAGTCGTACGGTAGTGTAACCTGCCCAGCAAGCTCCATTTGATGCAGCTTGTTTGATTAATTCCGGGATTTCATGATCATTTAATCCAGGAATAATTGGTGCAGTGTTTACTCCGGTAGGTATGCCATTTTCGTTAAGAAACTTAACAATCTCCAGTCGTTTAAGTCCCGAAACCGTTCTGGGTTCAAGGGCTCTTCTTAATTCTTCATTGAGAGTGGTAAGTGAAATAATAACACTGATTAGCCTCTCTTCAGAAAGTTTTTTTAGGATGTCAATATCTCGCTTGATAAGTGCGTTTTTTGTTATGATAGTGACGGGATTTCCATATTTGAGGCATATTTCGAGCATGGCTCTGGTAAGTTTAAATTCCTTTTCTGCTGGCTGATAGCAATCTGTATTACCGGAAAACATAATGGGCTTAGGAATCCATGATTTTTTGTTAAGTTCCTTCTCAAGAAGTTCTGCAGCGTTTTTCTTTACAATAATTTTTTGTTCAAACTCCAAGCCGGCTGAAAACCCAAAGTACTCATGTGTGTTTCTGGCGTAACAGTAGATACAACCATGCTCACAGCCTTGATAAGGATTCGCAGACTTACCCATTCTTAAATCGGGACTTTTTATCTCATTCACGATTTTTTTAGGATGTTCTATCAGGTATTTTGTCTTTTGGTCTCTGAAATTATCTTTTTCCAGATAGCTGAAGGCGTCATCGTATTCAATGCTATGCTCTAAAAACTTATTGTTAGTATTTACCTGTGCTCCTCTTCCTTTGATTTTTGGAATTGACCCCATTCATTGAAAAATTAGATTCTGAGCTTTAAAATTACTGGGTATACCTAAGGGCATTTCGATTTTGCTACCTTTGCTACATCTATTGGCATAAACATATTTCATGACGCATTCATTAAAACTTAAAAAACCACTTGCCTTTTTTGACCTGGAAACTACAGGTACAAATATTTCAAAAGACAGAATAGTGGAGATTTCTATTGCCAAGGCTATGCCTGATGGTTCTGTGGATATCAAAACCAAAAGAATTAATCCGGAAATGCCCATTCCTGTTGAGTCAAGTCTTATTCATGGCATTTATGATGAAGATGTAAAAGACTGTCCTACGTTTAAGCAGTTGGCGAAGTCAATGGCTCAGTTTCTTCAGGGTTGCGATCTGGCAGGTTTTAATAGTAATCGTTTTGACATACCTATGCTGGTAGAGGAGTTCTTGCGGGTAGACTCCGGCATGTTTGATATTAAAAACAGGAAACTGGTAGATGTGCAGAGAATTTTCCATCAAATGGAACCAAGGACTTTAGGTGCTGCGTATAAATTTTACTGTGATAAAAGCCTTGTGAATGCCCACAGTGCAGAAGCTGATACTATAGCTACAATGGAGGTTTTATGTGCCCAGGTAGAAAGGTATGAGGGTGTGAAAATTGAAACTAAAAAAGGTGAAGAAATAGAGCCTGTTAAGAATGATGTGGAGGCTCTCCATGAATTTACTTCAGGCAAAATAGTGGATTTTGCTGCCAGGATGGCTTATAACGATAAAGATGAAATTGTCTTCAATTTTGGAAAGCATAGGGGGCGTTTGGTAACTGACGTGCTGAAAAGAGAACCTGCCTACTATGACTGGATCATGAATAATGATTTTCCTTTGGATACTAAGCAGAAATTGACTCAGATAAAACTTAGTATGGCGGGTTCATTGTTCGGTTAAATCTCATTTTTGCCATTGAAATCGGCCAATTTCTTAAAATAGTTCAATTTGTTCCTTATTAAAGGTGCTAGAAAGTTTTCTCTATAAAATATTAAATGGCTAATTTTGCGGCGATTTTTAAACTCCTTAACACATATTAATGGAGACTCAATTACCGGCAATTCCGGATATAATAGCACAAGTACCTCTGACAAATTACATTTTGTTAGCCAGTATTCTCTTTATCATAGGAGTGGTGGGTGTGTTTGTTAGAAAAAATGCCATAATCATGTTTATGTCTATTGAGCTTATGCTCAATGCCGTTAACCTTCTTTTGGTAGCATTTTCGTCGTATAAGTCTGATCCTAACGGTCAGGTTTTTGTTTTCTTTATTATGGCCGTTGCTGCCGCAGAAGTGGCTGTAGGTTTGGCGATTATCGTTATGATCTACAGAAACATTCGCACCATTGACATTAGTTTTTTAGACAAACTTCGAGGTTAAAAGAATATAGAATATGTCATTAATATCACTTATACCTCTTTTTCCATTAATAGGCTTTTTGATTAATGGTTTTGGATATAAGAAAATTCCAAAATCTCTGGTGGCTCCAATTGGAATAGGAGCCTCTTTGCTTTCTTTCATAAGCACCGTTCTGGTCTACCTTGAATTTAAACAGTCAGAAGAGACCATCATTCAGCCGCTTTTTGACTGGATAACAGTGGGTGGTTTAAACATCTCATTTGCCTTTCAGATAGATCAGCTAAGCATTTTGATGCTTTTTATTATAACCGGTGTGGGTACATTGATTCATCTGTATTCTAAAGGTTATATGAGTCATGATGAAGGCTACGGTAAGTTTTTCGCTTATCTGAACCTCTTCTTGTTCTCTATGTTGCTGCTTGTAATGGGTGCTAATTATCTGATCATGTTTATCGGATGGGAAGGCGTAGGATTATGCTCTTACCTTCTGATTGGTTTCTGGAACAAGAGAGAAGATTTTGGAGATGCGGCCCGTAAGGCTTTCGTAATGAACAGAGTTGGAGATCTTGGTTTCCTTATTGGGATTTTCCTACTCATCAATCAATTTGGAACATTAGAGTACCTTTCGGTATTTGAGCAGGCAAAAGCACTTCCTGTTGGTGATATTGGCTTAATGTTTATCACATTTTGTCTTTTTATCGGAGCCATGGGTAAGTCGGCCCAGATACCTTTATTTACCTGGTTGCCAGATGCCATGGCGGGGCCAACTCCGGTTTCGGCCTTGATTCATGCAGCAACAATGGTAACATCGGGTATTTATATGGTGGTACGTAGCAATGTTCTTTATACGCTTTCGCCAGATACACTGGAGTTTATAGCCTGGATAGGAACTTTAACTGCTTTAGTGGCGGCGTCAATAGCTCTCTTTCAAAATGACATCAAGAAAGTTTTGGCCTATTCTACGGTAAGCCAACTGGGTTACATGTTTATAGGCTTAGGGGTTATGGCGTATACTTCAGGCTTTTTTCATGTGATAACTCATGCATTCTTCAAGGCCCTTCTTTTCTTAGGTGCTGGCTCTGTAATTCATGCTATGAGTGATGAACAGGATATTAGAAAAATGGGTGGGCTTTGGTCAAAAATAAAAATCACATCCATTACCTTCCTGATCGGTACCATAGCCATATCAGGGTTACCGCCTTTTGCTGGTTTCTTTTCTAAAGATGAGATTCTGGCTCACGTATTTGAGCACAATAAACTCATGTGGGCACTGGCTATGCTAGGCTCGTTTATGACGGCTTTTTATATGTTCAGGTTGTTCTTTTTAACCTTCACCGGTACTTTTAGAGGAACCAAAGAACAAGAAGATCATCTTCATGAATCTCCTTCGTCAATGACCATACCTTTGATTGTTCTTGCTGTATTATCTGTGGTAGGTGGTTTTATTGGTTTTCCTGAAATATTTCACTTGCCGCATGCTCTGAGTGAATTCTTAAGTCCAATATACGAGGGATCCAGATCAGTCAATCCTGAATTTGGCCAAGTACACCTAAGTCATTCCATGGAGTGGCTGCTAATGGGTGGGTCAGTTCTGCTGGCACTGATTGCCTTTGCTGCCGCTTATATGGTTTATGTGAAGAATAAGTCTTTACCTGTAGCAGATGGTGAATTAAGTGGTTTGAAAAAGGTGTTGGCTGATAAATATTATTTAGATGAAGCATACAATAAGACCTTTGTGAACCCTGTAGAAAAGGCGTCCACTTTCTTTGGGAATGTTTTTGATACCAAAGTGCTGGATGGTGCTGTAAATTCTCTTGGCTCGTTTACTGCCATACTTGGCAAAGCCAGCAATAAGCTTCAAACGGGTTCTACCAGGTTTTATTTATTGGTGATGGGTATGGCTATAGCAGCTATTTTACTACTCAATATTGGCAATGAATTGGTCGATGGATTTTTCTCAATGTTCAAAGCTCAAATCAAATAAATAGATGTTTTTATTATTGTTGTTATTGATTCCTTTGGTTGGTGCTTTGCTCTCATTTGTAATTGGTAGAAATGAGGCCTCAGCTAAAAGTGTAGCAATTGCCTCCTCTTTACTTTCTCTAGGTGTTTTTATATATGCTGCTGCTCAATTTACTTCGGGTAGTACAGAGATATTCTCTTTTGCAAAACCTTGGATTGCTTCTGCCGGATTGAATTTTAAGTTTTCAGCCGATGGAATAAGTGTTTTGTTGCTTGCCCTCACTTCGGTTTTAGTGCCGCTTATTGTATTAAGTGCTGCAGATAAAGGCAGAGAAAAGTCAAATGTCTTTTATTCTTTAGTACTCTTTACTCAGTTTACACTGGTAGGAGTATTTACCGCCGGTGATCTGTTCTTGTTTTATTTCTTTTTCGAGGCAGCATTAGTTCCGGTGTATTTTTTGATCATCAATTGGGGAGGAGAGAATGCCCCAAAGTCTGCCTTTAAGATGTTTATTTATACCATCTTCGGATCATTGCTTATGCTGGCGGCTATGGTATTTCTTTACACCAAAGGGCAAACCGCTGATCTTGAAGCTTTGAAATCAACAGCAGCCTTAATGCCGGCTAAAGTCCAAATGCTTCTTTTTGGGGCTTTCATAATTGCCTTTGCGATTAAAATGCCTCTATTTCCATTTCACACGTGGCAGCCTAATGCTTACACAGATTCTCCTGCTACAGCAACAATGTTGCTTTCAGGACTTCTTTCTAAAATGGGGGTATTTGGTTTAATACGTATTGCTTTGCCTATGGCTCCATTAGCTGCGAATGAATATGCTATGATTGTCACCCTACTGGCAATTGTCGGTCTTATTTATGGTTCTGTTATTGCAATTAAGCAAGACGACATAAAGAGACTTATTGCCTACTCTTCTTTTGCCCACATGGGTTTAATGGCAGCTGGGGTTTTAAGTGGATCTGTGGAAGGTATTCAGGGTGCGGTATTTCAAATGCTGGCTCACGGAGTCAATGCCGTTGGTTTGTTTTATGTGGCAAAAATAATTTTTGATAGAACAGGTACCAGAAGTTTGTCTCAACTTGGTGGTATTAGTCAGCAAGCACCGGTATTGAGTGTTCTCTTTATGATCATCCTTTTGGGAAGTGTGGCTTTACCTTTGACTAATGGTTTCGTGGGTGAGTTTCTGATGTTAAAGGCTGTTTTTGAATTTGACAAACTCATTGGAGTCATTGCTGGTTTGAGTATTATTTTAGGGGCAGTTTATATGCTTCGCCTTTTCCAGAATACCATGTTTGGGGAGGTCAAAGACAGCCAACTGATCATTGCGGATGTTACTGGCCTGGAAAGACTTGTTTTGGTCATTATTTCAGGAATTGTATTAATCATGGGAGTTTTCCCAAATGTCATTTTAAAAGTTTCAGAACCAGCCGCTGTTACGCTTCTGGATTATCTGTCATCTATATAAAGTTTTTTAACCGATTGTATCGGAAACAATATGTATCCAATTATCTCACTTTCTATTACCGGTCTTCTGACACTCTTTTTGGGTTTTGCAGACAATAAGAAGTTGGTTTTTCCTTTAAGCATTTTATTTCTTTTGCTTGCACTGGGATTATCCTTTGTTGATTGGAATGCACCAGGATATTATTTCAATGGTATGCTGGCTGTAAACAATGAATCTATAGCCTTTTGGGCAATCGTTATCGTTACCGCTATTTTAGTTTTAAGTCTTTCAGAGGGCTTTGATAGAATAGAATTTTCACAACCTGCAGAATATTTGGCTATTGCTCAGTTCTCTTTGGTAGGAGCCATCATGATGGTTTCGTACAATAATCTAATCATGCTGTTCTTAGGAATTGAAATCCTTTCTGTAGCCATGTATGTTCTTACGGGGGCAGATAAGAGAAATCTGAGAGGAAACGAGGCTGCAATCAAGTATTTCCTGATGGGGGCCTTTGCTACAGGGATTTTATTATTTGGTATCGCCATGTTTTATGGAGCTACTGGTAGTTTTAATTTAGATAGTGTTTCAGATCTGATGCAAGAAGGCTCTGCAGACGCCTTATTTCTTTGGATTGGCTGCACCTTTATGTTGATAGGTATGTTGTTCAAAGTTTCGGCAGCACCTTTCCATTTGTGGACTCCCGATGTTTACGAAGGAGCACCTACTATCTTTACCGCCTTTATGTCTACAATAGTAAAGACGGCAGGTTTTGTGGCTCTTTTTAAAATTCTTAGCTCGGCGTTTAACGGGCTGGGTGAGGTATGGGCCATTATGTTTGCGGTTGTCGTATTACTCTCGCTCGTCATAGGTAATCTGGGAGCCTTGTCGCAAAGTAGTTTTAAGCGTTTAATGGCCTATTCAAGTATCTCACATGCCGGTTTTATGTTGCTGGCTCTATTGGGAGATCATAACAATGCACTAAGCACTATCTTGTTTTATTCATTAGCGTATACACTGGCTACTATTTCAGCTTTTGGGGTGCTGCTTGTTGTATCTAAAGAAAGAACGGAGAACGGCAGAGCCTATGAAAAGATTGATTTATTTAGAGGCCTGATCAAGGAGAATGGATTCCTCACGGCTGTATTGACAATTTCTATGCTTTCTTTATCTGGTATTCCACTAACTGCGGGGTTCTGGGGTAAGTTTTTCGTTTTCAGCAATGCTTCAGGATCAGATTTCTTCTGGTTAATCATTGTTGCCGTACTGATGTCGGCTGTCGCAATTTATTATTACTTCAAGCCAATTAAAGAGGCTTTTGATAGAAGTGGTGAATTGAGTACCATTAAGATTAATTCAATATTTAAAATTATCTTTGGGATTACTACTCTTGGAACGATTGTTTTAGGAATATTTCCAGACCTTATTCGTTCAATATTTTAAAAAGTCAGTTTGGGTAAAGTAGCAAAGCATATAAACAAAAAGGAAATCGGCGGTTTTTTGAAGTTCTTTCTAACTGGGACTTTCGGTGCGGCAGTTAATTTCCTTTCCCAGATACCTTTAATGGATATTTTTCTCAAACTGGGCTGGCACGATAATAAGGCTTTTGCCTGGAGTGTCTTTTGGGCTTACATGATCTCAACGGCTGTTAGCTTTATCCCTGCCAAGTTATGGGCCTTTTCTGCTAAGGGCACGGGTAATACAAGAAGGGAATGGCTTAAATTTTTCATTATTGCTTCTCTGGCTCTAGGGGTACAGGAAATCATTTCGATTTTAGTAAGAAATGAAATTGCTAATGTGTATTTCAGCGAGTACAGCGAACTTCTAAAAAATAAAGGATCACACCTGGCGGGTATGGCTTGTAGCTTTATTGCCAATTTTATTGGCCACCGCTTCTTCACTTTCAGAACCACTGGTTTGTACAAAATTATCAAACCTGAGAGCAACTAATTCTACGTAATCTAGGAATAATTGGATATTTAAATGTTTTTAAGAATATTTTAAATAATTCAGAAGTTGAAATTTGGAACTAAAAAATTAATTAAGAAAAATTTAAGATTTAGTTACATAATTAAACAAATCGAAATGAAAAAATTAATCGCTGTAATGTTAGTAGCAGGTATGACTGCTTTTACTGCTTGTTCTTCTGAAGCTGAAACTACTGAAGAAGCTGCAGTTGTTGAAGAAACTGTAGAAGAAGAGGCTCCGGCTGAGGTAGCTGTTGATTCTGTAGAAGTTACAGAAGAAGCAGTTGAAGAAGTTGCTGAATAATTTTAGTAGATAGTACTATAAGAAACGCCCTTGAGAAATCAGGGGCGTTTCTTTGTTTATGGGGTGTAATTGGCCGGAGAGAAGATTGTGCTCAAAATGTGACGAAACACAAGTTTTCGTTTAAGTATTATAATATTGCATATGGGTTATTGTACAAAAGCAATATTTTAAGGAAAAATTAAAAATATTTTGATTTACTGTTTGGTGCAGATCAGAATTTAAGAGAATTTTAAGCTTTAATTACATAATTAAACAAATCAAATGAAAAAATTAATCGCTGTAATGTTAGTAGCAGGTATGACTGCTTTTACTGCTTGTTCTTCTCAGGCTGAAACTACTGAAGAGGCTGCTGTTGTTGAAGAGACTGTAGTAGAAGAGGCTCCTGTTGAGGCAGTTGTTGACTCTGTAGGTGCTACTATGGAAGATGCTACTGAGACAGTTGAAGCTGCGGCTGAATAATATTTAGTATTTAATACTACTTAAGCCTTCTCTGAAAAGAGAAGGCTTTTGTTTTTTTATGGGGGTATATAGAACGTCTCTCCAAGTTTTAAATATTAACTCCTTTTTTATAATCTATTAGGTATGAATACTTTGGCAAGTAGTATAAATATAGAGCGTTAGAATTGTACAAAAGGAAGAAATTAAGAAAAACTTAAAGAAATACTCGCATTACCCTTGCCAATACGGAAAAATTAAGGAAATTTTAAGCTTTAATTACTTAATCGAAAAAATTCCAAATGAAAAAATTAATCGCTGTAATGTTATTAGCAGGTATGACTGCTTTCACTGCTTGTTCTTCTGCTACTGAAACTGCTGAAGAAGCTGCTACTATGGTTGAAGATGCTGCTGACGCTACAATGGATGCTGCTGAAGCTACTGTTGACTCTGTAGGAGCTACAATGGAAGCTGCTGGTGATGCAGTTGAAGAGAAAGTTGAAGAAGTAACTGCTGAGTAATATTTAGCAAGTCTTTTTAGATTAAGCCTTTCCGGTAATCGGGAAGGCTTTTTTGTTGTCTATATTTGCAAAAAAATTGAAGAATGCTCGACCGGTCTATTGCCCCAGAATTTCATACAATACAATCTATCATACTTCCTGCTATTGAAAAAGCTCAGTTTAGTAATGGGTCAGATCTTTATATTGCCGGTTTTGGTACACAGGATGTTTTGAGAGTAGAGCTTGTATTTGATGCTGGTTATGGTTATGCCGAGCATAAGGGATTCAAAAGCCTGTTTTCTAAAATGCTTTTGGGCGGCACTACAAGCAAAACTGCTACTCAGGTGGCAGAAGAGTTTAGCTTGTATGGTGGTTTTATTGAAGTCTCTCAGCAGGTAGATAGATTATATCTTACTATTCATGGTTTAAACAGAAACCTGAAGATGTATTTAGAAACTGTTGTGGATATCCTGACCAATGCTTCTTTTGATCAAGAGGAACTTGAAACTCAACGTAAAATAGCCAAACAAACTCTTCAGTTAAACCTTGAAAAACCTTCTTACCTGGCTAACAGAATTTACAGGGAAAAGCTTTTTGGGAAAGACCATCTTTTAGGTCAAAACGATGAAATGGAGGATCTTGATCTTATTTCACAGGCGAATCTTAAGGAGTTCTATGAAACAAGAATAAAGGGCTGTCAATTTTCGATTTTTGCTTCAGGGAAAGTCTCTGACATAGAGATAAAAACAATTGAAAGTGTTTTTGGGACTTTGAATCTTCAAGATACGGAAGCCTTACCTTTAGAATTTAATACTCTGGTTCCGGAGACTACAGTTATTAAGAAAACAGATAGCATGCAATCCACGATTCGTATGGGGAAGTATATGCTCGGAAGAAAGCATCCTGATTTCTTTAGACTTATGGTTTGTAATACAGCCTTTGGAGGTTACTTTGGAAGCAGATTGATGAAAAATATCAGGGAGGAAAAGGGCTTTACATACGGTATTTCCTCCTCCATTAGTCCTGTAAGGGAAGCTGGATATTTAACTATTGGTACCGATGTAGTGAAGGAAAACACAAAAGAAACACTTCATGAAATACAGAAAGAAATCAAACTTCTTCAAAATTCATTGATTACTGAAGGGGAGCTGGAGCTAGTTAAAAACTACATGTGTGGGAGTTTCGCAGGTTCGGTAACTACCGCATTTGAAGTGATGAACAGACAAAAAAGTATTGTCTTAAATGATCTGCCTTTAGATTATTACGATAAGTTTATTCAAAGTGTATTGGCTGTGACTACACTTGATGTTCAGGAGATGGCTAACAGGTATTTAAATTTTGATGAAATGACTAAGGTAATAGTAGGAGAGGTGATTTAAAGTAAATAAAACTCGTCTTCAATTTCCTTGTAATTAATGCCGAGAACATTGGTAAGAACCAATAAAATGAGCGTTCTGGAGGCATTTTTCTTTGGAATATTCACAAGCTTGGCAAATTCGCTAACCGTTACTTTTAAGTTTTCTGAAAGGTATTTCATTAAATGGGTTTCCTTGTCGCCGTACGTAAATCTTAGGCTTTTATTTTTTGTATAACCCTTGAGTATTTCACGGGCTTCTTTGCTGGCTTGAATAGATTTATCGGCGACTCTGACATATACTTTTTTTGTGCCGTTATCACCTAAAATATAATAAGGTCTTTCTGTCCCTTTTGGAATATTAAAAACCAATACCTCCTTACCCTCTGGTAGCCTGACCTTCTCCAGTTTATAGTTTAAGGCAGGTTCTATTCCATTTTTCAAGGCTTTTTCCAATACGTACTCGTCTTCGTCGGCATAAGAAAGCCCTATTAACTCTCCATTGTCATTTACACCGATAAGTAGTTTTCCTCCACTGGTATTGGCAAAAGCCACCATTTCACGAATTATTTTCTCAGGGTGATTTGACTTTAATTTAAACTCCAGATGATCCCCTTCTCCGTTTAAAACAAGTTTTGATAATTCTTTAAAATCCATTCTTCTGCCACTTTTTCAGGACACTTATACTTTTAAAATTATGGGGCAGACTTTAAAAACAAAAAAACATCAAGCGGAATGTCCATATCCTTTTCTAATTTTAAATCTAAATCTTTAAGATTCAACCCTATGAACACTATTAAACTTTTACTTCTTATGTTTTCAATAAGTGCAAATCTGCTTGGTCAAAACAAAACTATCGGAAAATTAATTGTTAATGATCCGGCTTTTTATGAATTGATAGATAAGGAAGCAAAAATTGAGGTTTTGGCCGAAGGCTTTAATTGGTCAGAAGGACCTGTGTGGAATAAAGAGAGTGCTTGTCTTCTTTTTTCGGACGTGCCTGAGAATACAATTTTTAAATGGAAAGAGGAAGAGGGACTTAGCGTGTTCTTAAAGCCTTCGGGTTTTACCGGCATACCTCCTTACAGCCTGGAGCCCGGAAGTAATGGATTGATAATTAACAGCGATGGCGAACTGGTGGCTTGCGAACATGGCGACAGGCGATTAACAAGAATGGCTTTAAAGGGAGGCGAAGGTAAATATCCTTTAGCTGACAACTGGAAGGGGAAAAGATTTAACAGCCCGAATGATGTGGTTCAGGCCTCAAATGGCACATATTACTTTACAGATCCGCCGTACGGGCTTCCCAACAGAGAACATGCTACCACTCGTGAGATAGACCTTTTTGGGGTATATAAAGTTCAAAAGGGAGGGCCGGCAGAGTTAGTTATTGAAAATCTAAGTCGACCAAACGGCGTGGCACTATCACCTGACGAGACAATCTTGTATGTGGCTCAGTCTGATCCCGATGCCGCCTTTATTCTTTCCTATCCTATTAAGTCGAATGGTGATTTAGGCGAAGGGAAAGTTCTATTTGATGCTACTGATATGGTAAAAAGTGGGCTTGCAGGACTTCCCGACGGTTTAAAGACAGATAAGAATGGAAATATTTTCAGCACAGGACCGGGCGGAATTCTTGTACTTAGGCCAAACGGTAAGTTGCTGGGAAGAATTGAAACAGGTGAAGCCACTTCAAATTGTAATTGGGGAGACAAGGGTTCTACACTCTATATTACAGCAGATAGTTATTTGTGCAGGATCAGAACTAAAACTACAGGTAAAGGATTTTAAGCGTATTTATTTAAAATTAGCCACATTTAAGTCTGCTCATTCTCAGGATTTTGACCCGTCCTCAGAAAGAGTAAAGAACTAAATTAGATTTCTTTGATATTCACTTGGAATCTACCTATTTTTGCGGCTCGTTTTTTTGACCAAGGTTAGGTCAATGTGCGTTATTTAATCATATACATTACAGCATGGCATTAATTAATAAGATCAGAGAGAAGTCAGGAATTGCGGTGGGCTTTCTTGCAGTAGCCCTTATGTTATTCATTGTGGGTGGCGATATTTTCTCTGGAAACTCCATTACAGGCGGTTTATTTGGAGGAGATCAGAACAAAGTAGGTACCATTAATGGTGTAGACGTTGACTATCAGCAGTTTGTGAAATTGGTAGATGCTCAGCGTCAGCAATTGGAGCTTTCTACAGGCAGGTCGGCCACTGATGCAGACTTAAGAAACATTCGTGAGCAGGTTTGGGAGCAGTTAATTCAGGATAATGCCTTCCAGGCACAATATGATGAGTTAGGTATTGATGTTACTGCAGATGAACTACGCGAAATGATTCAGGGAACTAAGAACCTGCACCCATATATCCGTCAGCAGTTTACAGATCCTAACACAGGTCAGTTTAACGAGGCTCAGCATAGAGAGTTTATTAATGCTGCCGCAAATAAGACATTACCTGCCGAGCAACAATATATCTGGGATAGTTTCAAGACCAGTCTTCTTCAAATAAGAAAAAGTGAGAAGTATCAAAACCTGGTGGCTTCAGCAAGTTATATAACTTCTGCAGAGGCAAAGAAAGAATATAAAGCTACTACTGATAAAGTAAGTGGAGAATACCTATATGTGCCTTTTTATAGTGTAAATGACACATTGGTTTCTGTGACAGATAATGAAGTAAGCTCATACTACAGTTCTCATAAGTCAGAGTTTACTCCTTATAACAGTCGTTCATTTGATTACATAGTTTATCAGGTGGTGCCTTCTCCGGAAGATAGTGCTGCATTACAGCAGGAAATTAATCTTTTGGCCAGAGGTATGGCATCTGCAGAAAATGCTGAGGCTTATGCTTCTGCAAACTCTGATATAAGAAATCCATACGCATGGAGTGCTGGAGAATTATCTGATGAAGTATTATCTCTGATTTCAAATACAGTTCAGGGAGGTTCTTTTGGCCCGGTTAAAGAGGGACAAAACTATACTATTTATAAATATGAGGGTACTGAGACAGATACCTTGTACACAATGAGAGCCTCTCATATATTGATACGTCCTGATGCAGAGGGAGACGAAGCAAAAGCTGCGGCTAGAGAAAAGGCGGTAGGAATTTTAAATCAAATTAAAGGCGGAGCTGATTTTGCTACTATGGCAAGAATTAACGGTTCTGATGGAACAGCTTCACAAGGTGGTGATCTGGGATATTTCTCTAATAATGGACAAATGGTTCCTGAGTTTGAAAACGCTTTGTTTGGTTTTAGAGGTGAAGGTCTTATGCCAAATTTAGTAGAAACTGATTTTGGTTATCACATCGTAAAAGTAACTAGTGCAAAAAGCAATATTAAGTATAAGTTGGCTGCCATTACGAAAATTCTGGAACCTTCTGAAGCAACGCTTAATGAATCATATCAGGCTGCAGAAGATCTGAGAGCCACTGTAAAAACAGCAGAAGATTTAAAGAAGAAAGCGGATGAAGATGAAAGTTTGGTGATGCTTTCTGCTCAAAGAGTAAATCCTGCTGCTACTTCATTTAATACAGTACAGAATGCCAGAGAAGTAGTACTTTGGGCATTTGGAAATGATGCTGAAGTTGGAAAAGTTGCTGATCAGGTCTTTGTAGTAGATGATTCTTATATAGTTGCTGCCTTAACGGGTGCTTCAGATAAGGAAGATCCTAAGGCTGCTGACTTTAAAGATCAGATTATTGCAAAAGTTAAGAATGAGAAGAAAGCCGATGTGATTTTAGGTAAACTAGCTAAAGCCTCTGGCGATTTTAACGCTATTGCTTCTTCTTATGGTGCAGGTGCTTTGGTAGAATCTGTTGAAGACATTACTTTCCAAACAGGTATGCTGAATAGTGCCGGTATTGATGGTATAGCGATTGGTAAGTTATTCGGTTTGGCTGTAAACAAAACTACTAAGCCTTTTAAAGGGCAAAATGGTGTCTTTATCATGAAAAAGACGGCTGAGAATATAGCTCCGGAAGTTGCCGATTATACGCAATACAAGGAAAACATTATACAGCGTAGAGGTCTTTACAGCTCAGCTAACTTAGCTGATCAGGCAGTAAGAGAGGCCGCTGAGATTGTTGACAGAAGAGCTAAAATGTTCTAAGATAGATATAAGAATTTAGAAGGGACACTGAAAAGTGCCCCTTTTTTTATGACCTTTGGGTATGAACAATCTTTTCCCTGTTTTTCTAAAATTAGAGCAAATGAACCTTCTAATAGTAGGAGGTGGATATGTAGGTATTGAGAAGTTGGAGGCGGTTTTGAAGAATTCTCCTAAAACCAGTATTACAATCGTGGCACCCGAGATTTCAGAGGAAATAGAGGCATTGACTATGGAACATAACATTACACTGATCTATGAACCATACCACATTAAGCATTTAAAAGGGAAGAATCTGGTAATAGTGGGTACAGGTCTTATGGAGGTAAGCGAGGCCGTGCAAAGAGATTG
This sequence comes from Cytophagales bacterium, assembly GCA_024742395.1. Lineage (GTDB taxonomy): Bacteria > Bacteroidota > Bacteroidia > Cytophagales > Spirosomataceae > Jiulongibacter. The sequence goes on along the minus strand of JANSYO010000004.1, from coordinate 59,831 downwards.
TCGAAATCAAAACATTTTGGTCAATGTAGCAGATAAGCCAGCTTTATGTGATTTTTATTTGGGCTCTACCGTAGTTAAAGGAGATTTGAAAATTGCCATTTCTACCAATGGGAAATCACCAACCTTTGCGAAGCGTTTTCGTGAGGTTCTGGAGGAGATTTTGCCTGATTCTTTGCAAGAGACTCTGGATAACTTACGAGCCATCAGAGATCGTTTAAAAGGGGATTTTGAATACAAAGTTGAGAAGCTCAATGAGATCACCAATGTGATGAAAGGGTCGAAATCGGATAAGGACTAACCTTCAATATCTAGAGATTCGCAAGCCTTACGTGCAGCGTCTTGTTCGGCTTTTTTCTTGTTCCATCCTCGGCCTTCACTGATAATCTCGTCATCAACAGATACTTGAGCCACAAATTCTTTACTGTGGTGCTTTCCGTTTTCTTTAATTATCGTGAATTCTACCTGTTTTGACAGACTCTGTGCCCAGGTTAAGATTATACTCTTGTAGTTGGCATTATTTTTAATTACCGCATCCAGATCAAAGTAATTGATCATGAGATTTTTAACGATAAACTGTTTAGTAAACTTAAAGCCTTTGTCCAGGTAAATAGCACCTATAAGAGCTTCCATGGCGTCACCGTACATTGAGGTTCGGGCATGGGTTACTCGGTTGCCATCAAAAGTGATAAGTTTATCCAGGCCAATTTTACGAGCAACTTGATTCAAGGATTCACGATTGACAATTCGAGATCGAATTTCAGTTAAAAAGCCTTCGTCCTTGAATGGATATTTTTTGAATAAATACTCCGCAACTACCATACCTAGTACAGAATCTCCTAAGTACTCCAGACGTTCATTAGATTCTTTAAAACCTTCAACTATCGTCTTTTTAGAGGCTGAGGTATGGCGAAAAGCCAGCTGATACAAAGTGTCTTTCCCTGGCTTTTCTCCAATAATTCTTTCAATGGCCTTTCTGAACTCTTTGGTTTCAGAGTCAGTCTTAAAGTAATTGAGTATGTCTTCTGTTACTGCCATTTAATCTATCTGAATAAGCAAATATCGCTTATTCAGAAACTTTTTTAAAGATAAGTGTTGCGTTATGACCACCAAAACCAAAGCAATTTGATAAAACTGCGTTAATCTCTTTTGATTTGGCCTTGTTTGGTGTAAGGTCTATTCTTGAGTCAATTGTTTGGTCAATATTAAACAAATTAATGGTAGGAGGTACCATTTGATGTTGAATTGCCAATATTGCAGCTACTGATTCTACAGCACCTGCACCACCCAGTAGGTGTCCGGTCATAGATTTTGTAGAGCTGATAGAAACCTTGTATGTATGATCTTTGAATAAATCTTGAATTGCCTTTATTTCCTGCGGATCTCCCAGGCCTGTTGAGGTTCCGTGTGTATTGATATAATCAATTTCTTCCGGCTTCATTTTGGCATCATCCAAAGCATCTTCCATTGAAAGGAAAGCTCCGAGGCCATCAGGATGTGGGGCCGTGATATGGTACGCATCTGAGGATATACCTCCACCAACGAGCTCACAATATATTTTGGCTCCTCTGGCTTTTGCATGGTCATAATCTTCTAAGATTAAACCGGCACCACCTTCGCCTAGTACAAAACCATCACGGTCTTGGTCATAAGGTCTGGAAGCTGTTTTATAGTCATCGTTTCGGGTAGAAAGTGCTCTTAGAGCATTGAAACCTCCTACACCTGCCCTGGTTACAGCTGCTTCTGATCCGCCTGTTACACATGCTACCATTCTTCCTAAACGGATATAATTAAAGGCGTCAATGATGGCATTGTTTGCTGAAGCACAAGCAGATACGGTTACGTAGTTTGGGCCACGGAAACCAAATTTCATAGAAATCTGACCTGATGCCGAATCGGCAATCATTTTTGGAATAAAGAAGGGATTGAAACGAGGCTTCAAATCGTTTTCTGCCAAGTTAAGTACCTCTTCTTCAAATGTCTTTAAACCACCAATACCTGAGCCCCAGATCACGCCAATCTTATCTTTATTGACTTTCTCTAAATCAAGGCCTGAATCAAGAACAGCCTGTTCGGCTACAATAACACCATATTGAGAAAACAAGTCCATTTTTCTTGCTTCCTGACGAGGAATAAATTCCAAGGGATCAAAGTTCTTGAGTTCGCAGGCAAACTGTGTTTTGAATTCCGTGGGATCAAAATGAGTAATTGGATTTGCACCGCTCACACCATTCTTTAGTCCTTCCCAGTATTCTTCAACTGTATTACCAATTGGGGTAAGGGCACCCATGCCAGTAACTACAACACGTTTCAGTTCCATGTTTATTGGTTTGGTTTTAAATGGAAAAGTTCAATACCCAATTTACAAAAAAACTGAATATTGAACTTTTGAAAAGGGTCAGGAATATTACTTAGTATTTTCTTCTAAGTATGCTACTGCCTGTCCAACAGTTTGGATATTTTCTGCTTGATCATCAGGGATAGAAACATTAAATTCTTTTTCGAACTCCATGATAAGTTCTACTGTATCTAATGAATCTGCTCCTAAATCGTTTGTAAAAGAAGCCTCGGTAGTCACTTCTGACTCTTCAACACCAAGCTTTTCTACAATAATTTTCGTTACTTTCGATGCGATATCTGACATTATAAAAATGTATTTGGTTTAAATCAGTGCAAAGAAAAAACTTTTAAATGAAACCAACAAAGTACCTATTGGTTTTTTGAAATCATTAACATCCACGATATTTGCACAATACAATAAAAACATTCAATAATTACTCTATGGAAGCCCTTTTCTCAAAAAAATACAACAATAATAACTTTTTCCTTTTGGCTGGGCCCTGTGCTATTGAAAATCGGGATTTAGCGATGCGTGTAGCAGAGAAAGTGGTTGGTATTACGGATAGGCTGGGCATTCCTTATGTTTTTAAAGGAAGTTATAGAAAGGCTAATCGTACAAAGGCTGATAGTTTTACGGGTATTGGAGATGAAAAAGCCTTGAATATTCTTAGAGAAGTTGGGTCTGTTTTTGGTGTTCCTACAGTGACAGATATACATGAGACACATGAGGCCACATTAGCTGCAGAATATGTAGATGTATTGCAAATACCTGCTTTTTTGTGCCGACAAACAGAGCTTTTAGCAGCTGCGGCCAAAACGGGAAAAGCAGTTAATGTAAAAAAGGGGCAATTCATGTCTGGGGCTTCAATGGGTTTTGCTATCGAAAAAGTAAAAATGGAAAACCCGGATGCTGTTGTTATGCTGACAGAAAGAGGGAACTCCTTTGGTTATTCAGACTTGGTAGTAGATTACAGAAATATAATTGACATGAAGACTTTTGGTTCTCCCGTTATAATGGACTGTACTCACTCTTTACAAAGGCCTAATCAAACTTCAGGAGTAACTGGTGGGAATCCGGAGTTAATTGGCACCATTGCCAAAGCAGCGATCGCTGTGGGAGCAGACGGACTTTTCATAGAAACTCATCCAGACCCAGCCAATGCTAAGTCAGACGGGGCGAACATGTTACATTTAGATAAATTGGAAAGGCTACTGGAAGATTTGGTTAGGATAAGAGAGGCAGTGGTATAGTTGGCAAAAGAGGCAAACATAATTGAATTGTTGTTTCTTAATTAATGCCTTGTACTTAATGTTTGAAACATTGAATTCTCATGGTTAAATACCTGGGGTTCTCTTATATGGGTAGAACCAAACAATTAGTTCTTAATAAAGTGTATGCTTAGAACGTTAAGCCTTATAGAGCGTTTATCCGGCTTGGTGGCTTTGATGCCTTAGTTCAGAAGGCTTATTTCCCGATGATTGCCAAAGTTCTTGAATTGTTAGTGTCCGGCCAGATTAGTTCTTGATTTATTTAGGACAAGAAGTTAAATTCTATGTTCAGACTTCAGAGGTCTATATAATTTGAGTGTATGAGTGATTGAACCTACGTAGGTTTGTTAATCTAATTAGAGTTACGTTTTTAATTCAGATTGCTTAGCTTTGTGAATCATTCTGCTTTTCTAATAAAAAAACATGGCGAAAACTTTTCGTAAGAAAAAAACTGCGGCCAATCAACGACGCAGTTCTTCTACTCAGAAGCCGGCATCACAAGGAGTCAAAATAAGTTCTGCACAATGGCAGTTAATCTTTGGTGTATTCTTCTTGGTAGTCACTTTTGTCCTATCCATATCTTTTATCTCTTATCTTTTTACGGGTGAAGCTGATCAGGATTTGGTTCAAAGAAACTTTAAAACAGCGATTGATCCGAGCCATAAAAATGCCGAGAATTCTTTAGGTGTGATCGGTGCTTTTATTTCGCATTATTTTATTTTTAAATGGTTTGGGTATGCTTCTTTTGGTATTATTCCATTAATTTTTCTTTCCGCTTTTCGGCTGATTTTTCAGCAAGACTTGTTTTCTATTAACTTGAATAGATTTGCTAAGGCCAGTCTTTTTTATGTTTTTTTTAGCTCTCTCTTCCTCGGGTATTTTGTCTATCATTTTAGTTTAGGGCATGGAGCTATTAGCGGCGAAATTGGATATAGTTTGAATGAAATGCTTAGTCATGTAATGGGATGGGGGAGCATCTTGCTCATTGGTTTACTTCTGTTTCTTTTCCTTGTCTTCTTTCATGGCCTTACTCAAATTGATAATTACTTTTTAAAGAGAGATGCCACAGAGCCAAAGAACATTGAGCAAGAAGAGATTGAAGTTAATACTATTAAGGAGGCTACGGTGAGGGAAGAGAAAGAATCTGATTCTATTGCAGAAAAACCTTTTGAAGGTGGTATAACCTTTAGTATTGAAGATACACGCGAAGAAAAAAAGCCTGAACCAGAAGTTAAGCCGAAGGAATCAAAATCTGATGAAGAGCTCACCCTTGAAGTCTCTGAGGAGGCTACTAGCTTTTTACCTATAGATGAAGAAAACAATAATGATCTTGAAGAGTTTGGTCCTTATGACCCGAAATTAGACTTAGGATCTTATATCTATCCACCATTATCTTTATTAGAGGAGCATGTAGGAAATCAGGCTAAAGTAAGTCAGGAGGAGCTTGAGGCCAATAAGATCAATATTGTGGAGACCATGCGAAATTTTTCCATTGGTATTTCCAGCATAAAGGCGACAATCGGTCCTACCGTTACGCTCTATGAGATAGTGCCAGAGGCCGGGGTTAGAATTTCTAAAATTAAAAACCTCGAAGATGATATTGCTCTAAACCTGGCAGCTCTGGGTATAAGGATTATAGCTCCGATGCCAGGTAAGGGTACGATTGGTATAGAGGTGCCAAACAAAAATCCTGAATTAGTATCAGTGAAATCCGTTTTCTCTAATGAGAAATTCAGGAACTCAAAATTTGAACTTCCCATAGTTTTAGGTAAGACTATTGCTAACGAAATGTTTGTTTCTGATTTAGCAAAAATGCCTCACTTGCTAATGGCGGGTGCTACAGGTCAGGGTAAATCTGTGGGCATTAATGTGTTGCTCGCCTCACTTTTATATAAAAAGCACCCTGCAGAAGTGAAATTTGTCTTGGTTGACCCCAAAAAGGTGGAATTGTCGCTTTTTAACAAAATTGAAAGGCACTTTCTGGCCACACTTCCAAATGCCGAAGATGCCATTATTACTGATACCAAAAAAGTGATTTATACGTTGAACTCTCTCTGTATAGAGATGGATAACCGGTATGACTTGCTAAAAGATGCCGGAGTAAGGAATATCAGAGAATACAATACCAAGTTTACTAAACGGAAGCTCAATCCTGAGAAAGGGAATAGGTATTTGCCATACATAGTCCTTGTGATTGATGAATTAGCCGATTTGATGATGACTGCGGGTAAAGAAGTAGAGCAGCCGATTGCACGTTTGGCACAGCTTGCCAGAGCTATTGGCATTCATTTAATTGTAGCTACCCAGAGGCCATCGGTTAACGTAATTACCGGATTAATAAAGGCCAACTTTCCCGCACGACTTTCTTTCAAAGTTACAGCTAAAGTAGATTCAAGAACGATCCTAGATACGGGTGGGGCAGAGCAATTAGTCGGTAACGGAGATATGCTTTTGAGTATGGGTTCCGATATGGTTCGTTTGCAGTGTCCGTTTATTGATACGCCTGAGGTGGATGGTATCTGTGATTTCATAGGAGAGCAGCGGGGCTATGAGTCGTCTTATGCTTTACCTGAATTTTATGGAGATGATGAGCCTGACCCGCTCGAAGTAGATATGTCTGATCTGGATCCATTGTTTGATGATGCTGCTCGTTTGTTGGTTACTTTTCAACAAGGTAGTACCTCTCTGATCCAAAGGAAAATGAAGCTAGGTTACAATAGAGCCGGTCGTATTATTGATCAGTTAGAGGCTGCAGGAATAGTTGGGCAGTTTGAAGGAAGTAAGGCCAGGGAGGTTTTAATAAAAGATATGACTCACCTTGAGGAGGTCTTAAGAAACATCCATAATTCCAATTAAAGATTCGTTAACATCTGCTTATTAAACTTTTCTCCTACTTTTGTGTCCAATTTACTACAATATTGTTTCAAATTCAGAGCAGTAGGTACACTTAAACCAAAGAAATTGTATAATTAAGATGAAGAAATTAAAGGTGTTAGTCATAGTGATGTTTAGTTCAGTAATGATGGCCTTTGGTCAGGATGCCAAAGCTGACGCCATACTGGAAGCTATGAGTGCCAAGTATAAAAAAATGCAAACCTTTAAGGCTGACTTTTCCTACGCTACAGTTAGTTCTGCTGGTAAGATGGGAAGAAAGCGTACAGGACAGATAGCTGTAAAAGGGGTGAAGTTTAAATTGAATATGGTAGGTCAGGAGATTTACAATAATGGTTCTGAGATATATTCTTTTGTAAAGGAAACAAATGAAGTGAATATAACTGAGTACGATGATAGTGCAGACTCTCAGTTTTCTCCGGCGAATATCTATAATATTTATAAAAAGGGTTATAAGTATAAATACAATGGTTCAACAAACATTTCTGGTACTTCATATGACGTAGTGGAACTGGTACCAATAAAGAAGAATAATGTCTCTAAAGTAGAGCTTGTAGTGGATAAGAACTCAAAGATATTGAAGAGATGGAAGCTGTGGGACTCAAGTGGAAAGCAAACTGTTTTTGATGTGTCCAATTTTGTGGCTAATCCAACGCTCTCTGATAGTTACTTTAAATTCAATACGGCTAATTACCCGGGGGTAGAGGTAGTGGATTTACGTTAATTGGAATAAGAATTTTTATATTAAGGCCTCTGTTGTTCAGGGGCCTTTTTTTGTTCTTTTACTAAATACTATACACTGATATGTCTTCTCATCATATTGTTAAAGAAAAGCAGGAGCCAGCCTTATTAATTGCCAATGGAGCTGCATGTAGCTCTGAGTTACTTGAAGAGCTTTTAGAATGGTCGCCATTTGTGGTGGTTTTAGATGGAGCCATTGACCGCGTACTTCAGTTGGGCATTAAGGTAGATGTGTTGCTAGGAGATTTTGACCATAACTCAACGTCAAATCTTGAAGAAATTCGACAGTCTCAGTTCCCTATTGAAATTGTGCATACGCCTGATCAGAATAAAACGGACTTAGAAAAGGGAATTGAATTTTTGATAGATCGGGGCTTTCCCGCCGTGAATATTCTGTGGGCTACAGGGCGGCGAATGGACCATACCTTGGCTAACGTTTTAAATCTTGCGAAGTACAAAAATGAAGTACAACTTGTCATGATGGATGATTACTCAAAGATTTATCCACTAAAGCCAAAACCATCAAATTTTGAAAAGTGGTATAAACGGGGTACAGCTATTTCTTTGCTTCCATTGGGTAGGGTTGAAGGTATACTCACTGCTAATTTGAAGTATCCTCTGACTAATAGCTGGCTAGAGCTTGGAACACGCCTCGGAAACAGCAACGAAGTAGCTCAAGATGGCCTCATAAATGTCTCTTTTGAGGTGGGCGAACTTTTGTTAATGGAATGTATTGACTAATGTCAAAGTTATCCACAAAACATTTAGACAAGTGTCGAATTATTTTCAATTATTATTGAAAATTTTAAATTAATAGTTTAAGTTTAAGAGCTAAACATCAGAAAACGTGGTATATATGCTTTCCGGCCACATTTTCGAATGTTTTGTGGATAAGTGGAAAAGGCCTGAATAGGAATGTGGAAAACTTTCAATTTGGTATTATTCTAATGGATGTAAACTTGTAAATCGTTGAGCATAAGGTCGTATATAGATAGATGGTTTGTAAGAAATGCACAATGCCAAAAAAGCAAACAAAATTTCGGTTTTTTTGAAGCTAAAATCTGTGGTAGATTTGTAGTCCGCGAACAAAATTATGACCCTGGTTTTGTTCACTTGAGCAAAAAGAAATACTTTATTTATAACCCTTTTAACGCAACTGCTGTATGTATGTAATCAAGCGTGATGGTCGTAGAGAATCCGTCAAATTCGACAAAATTACCTCGAGAATTGAGAGGCTTTGTTATGGGCTAGACCCCAATTTTGTACAACCCGTGGAAGTGGCTATGAAAGTCGTCTCGGGAATTTATGACGGAGTGTCTACGTCGCAGCTAGATAGTCTGGCTGCCGAGACTGCGGCATCGATGACTACAAAGCATCCTGATTACGCCCAGCTTGCAGCAAGAATTGCTATAAGCAATCTTCATAAAAATACCTTGAAGTCTTTTTCAGGTACAATGAAGATGCTCTATCAGTATGTTGATCCCAAAACCAATGAGAATGCTTCGCTGATTTCGAAAGAAACCTGGAAAGTGATTCAGCAGAATGCTGCACTTTTAGACTCAACAATCATCTATGATAGAGATTACAGCTACGATTATTTTGGGTACAAAACACTGGAAAGATCATACCTTCTGAAAATGAATGGTAAGATAGTGGAGCGTCCGCAGCATATGCTTATGCGTGTTTCTGTTGGTATTCATGGTGAGAACATTGAAAAGGTAATAGAAACATACGGCCTATTATCTGAGAAATGGTTTACTCATGCTACTCCTACATTGTTTAACGCCGGTACTCCAAAACCTCAGTTATCTTCTTGTTTCTTACTAACAATGAAAGATGATAGCATTGATGGTATTTACGATACTTTAAAGCAATGTGCTAAGATTTCTCAGTCAGCAGGAGGAATCGGGCTTTCTATTCATGATATAAGAGCTAAAGGGTCATACATTAAGGGTAGAAACGGAACGTCAAACGGCATCATACCGATGCTGCGAGTATATAATGACACAGCCAGATACGTAGACCAGGGGGGAGGAAAAAGAAAGGGGTCATTTGCTATCTATCTTGAGCCATGGCATGCTGATATTGAGGATTTTCTTGATCTAAAGAAAAACCATGGTAAAGAGGAAATGAGAGCCAGAGATCTTTTCTACGCCATGTGGATTTCTGATTTGTTTATGAAAAGAGTAGAAGCAGACGCGGAATGGTCTCTTTTCTGTCCACATGAATGTCCTGGTTTGGCAGATGCTTACGGAGATGCTTTTGAGAAATTATATGAAAAGTATGAGTCAGAAGGTAAGGCGAAAAGAAAAATTAAGGCACAGCAACTTTGGTTTAAGATTCTAGAATCTCAAATAGAAACTGGTACACCTTATATTCTTTATAAAGATGCGGCCAATAAAAAGTCAAATCAGAAGAACTTGGGTACAATTAAGTCTTCAAACCTATGTACAGAGATAATGGAGTATACCTCTCCTGATGAGGTAGCGGTTTGTAATCTTGCTTCAATTGCTCTACCTAAGTTTGTAGAGGAAGATAATGATGGAAATTCTATCAGGTTTGATCATGAAAAGCTGTATCAAATCACTAAAGTGGTAACCAGAAACCTAAACAGAATAATAGATGTAAACTATTATCCAGTGAAGGAAGCCGAATACAGCAACAAACGCCACCGACCTATTGGTATTGGTATACAGGGAATGGCTGATACTTTTATTCAGCTAAGAATGCCATTTGATTCTGATGAAGCCCGTCAGTTAAATAAAGAGATCTTTGAAACAATGTATTATGCTGCCGTAGAAACATCTATGGAGCTTGCCATTGAGGAAGGTCCTTACGAAACATGGAAAGGTTCTCCTATTTCTGAAGGGATATTCCAGTTTGATATGTGGGGCGTAACACCAGATTCTGGAAGATGGGATTGGGAAGCCATGAGAGAAAAGGTAAAAGAACATGGCGTTAGAAACTCTTTACTTTTAGCTCCAATGCCTACTGCCTCTACCAGTCAGATTCTTGGTAATAATGAGTGTTTTGAGCCTTATACTTCAAACATTTATTCAAGAAGGGTATTGTCGGGGGAGTTTGCCATAGTAAACAAGCACTTGTTACGTGATCTTGTTAAAATCAATATGTGGAATGGTACGATGAAGAATAAGCTGATTGCAGCCAACGGCTCAATTCAGAATATTGACGAAATACCACAAGAATTGAAAGATCTTTATAAAACTTCATGGGAGATTAAGCAAAAAGTAATTATTGACATGGCGGCTGACAGAGGGGCTTATATTTGCCAAAGCCAGTCAATGAATATTTTCATGGAGAATCCTAATTTTGGTAAGCTTACCTCTATGCACTTTTATGCATGGAAGGCAGGTCTTAAGACCGGAATGTATTATCTAAGAACAAAAGCGGCGGTAGGAGCTGTGAAGTTTACTGTAGATAAGCAGACCATGGAAGAGACGAATAAAGGCACTGAAAAGATAGAAGAGAAGCCTTTAGACTATAAGGGTTTTGCTAAGGAGAACGAAGAACTGCAAAAGAAGGCTGCAGCAGATAGCTTTAGTGATGAAATGACTGAGGAAGAAAAGAAGTTTGCAGCAATGCAATGCTCGCTAGACGATCCTGAAGGATGTGTAATGTGTGGCTCTTAAGGATTCCGACTAACGTGTATAAAATAAGAAACCTCCGTGAAAGCGGAGGTTTTATTTTTGTCCAAACTGAAAAAAAAGAGGCGGTAAAACCACCCCTTTTTTCAAGTCGATCCTTAAATAAACTGTTGTTAGAAATCTTCGTCTAATGAAAAACTATGTGAATCAGCATCTGCAGAACTAACTCCTGCTTTCTGATAGTCACCTACACGCTTTTCAAAGAAATTAGTTTTACCTTCTAAAGATATTAACTCCATAAAATCAAACGGATTGCTTGAGTTGTATACTTTCTCAAGGTTTAATTGTTCCAACAGGTGATCAGCGACAAATTCAATGTACTGACACATCAAATCGGCGTTCATACCAATCAGTGAAACGGGAAGTGCATCGCTGACAAATTCTTTTTCAATTTCAACGGCATCCTTTATAATGGTGTACACCTGCTCTGCAGGTAATTTATTTTTGATATGGTCTGTGTAAAGCAGGCAGGCAAAATCCCTGTGCATGCCTTCATCTCTTGAAATTAATTCATTGGAGAAAGATAGTCCAGGCATTAAACCTCTTTTCTTCAGCCAGAATATGGAGCAAAACGAACCAGAGAAGAATATCCCTTCTACGGCGGCAAAAGCAATTAATCGCTCAATAAAATTGCCGTTTTCTATCCATTTCATGGCCCAGTCGGCCTTTTTCTGAACACATGGAATAAGCTCTACCGCATTAAGTAGTTTATCTCTTTCTTTGGTATCTTTTATATAGGTGTCGATAAGTAAGGAGTATACTTCGGCATGTATATTTTCAATGGTAATCTGAAAGCCGTAAAAGCATTTGGCTTCAGCGTACTGTACTCCTGAGATGAAATCAACTGCCAAGTTTTCATTTACAATTCCGTCAGAAGCAGCGAAGAAGGCAAGAACATGAGAGATGAAATGTCTTTCGCCATCATTTAACTTTTCCCAGTCATTCAAATCCTGAGAAAGGTCTAATTCTTCCGCTGTCCAGAAACAAGCTTCAGAGTTTTTGTAGAATTGCCAAATGTCATGGTGTTTAATTGGAAAGATCACGAATCGTTGAGGATCTTCAATTAATAAGGGTTCTAGAGTCCGTAATTCTTTGTCAGTCATTTATGGAGGATTGTTAAAATTCTAGATTCACTAAATGCATGTAATTCATTAATAATTACATACAAATCAAAGTTAGTTTATAATATGTGCTTGTACAAATACAAATGAATCAGAATTGGTCTGGGTTTTAATTTAACTTGTTGAAAAAGAGGCTATAAGGAGTAAAGAGAGTTTCTAAATATCTTTTATTTCTTTCTTCAACTTTGAAAATTTGAACTTCTGATTTAATTTGTTTTTAATAGCTTTGTTTTACGTTCGTTAATTAAAACCATACTGCAATGAGACGCTCCTCCGGTTTAAAAATGAGATTTATTCTAGGCTTAATAATGGCCGGGATTGCCCTGATTAGTTATTATGGTAAAACACAGACCAATCCACTTACGGGAGAAAAGCAGCAAGTGGGAATGAGCCCGGAACAAGAAGTGGCTATGGGTTTACAGTCAGCTCCGCAAATGGCACAGGAATATGGTGGGTTGTATCCAGACAATGCTATACAAAATCAAGTAAAAACGGTAGGAAACAAGTTAGTGAACAGTTTTGAAGAAACATTACAGTCTGCAGGAGTGAATAATCCTTACCGTTTTGATTTTCATGTGTTGAGAGATCCTCAAACAGTCAACGCTTTTGCTCTTCCCGGTGGACAAATTTTCATAACAGCAGGGCTTCTTAGCAGACTTAAGTCAGAAGATCAATTGGCCGGAGTTTTAGGGCACGAAATTGGACATGTTATACATAGACATTCTGCACAACAAATGGCGAAGGGTGAATTTTATCAAGGGTTGGCCGGGGCGGCAACAGCAGCTAGCGGAAGCCAAAGTGGAGCACAGATAGCCAGTTATGTAGCACAGATTAAAATGATGAAGTTTGGTAGAGATGATGAGCTTCAATCTGATGAGTTTGGGGTAAGATATATGATCCAATCAGGATATCAACCAGAATCGATGATTGAAGTGATGGAGATTCTAGCTGAGGCTTCGGGGGGTGATATGAACAGAGATGAGTTTATGAGTTCCCATCCAAGTCCGGCCAACCGGATTTCGAAAATCCATGAGCATATTCAAACATACAGTCGTTAATCTTTTGCAATTCCTCGCTTTTAATAGACTATGCTAACAGGACTGATCGTTTAGACTGCTGATAAAATCTGAAGGTTAAGAATATGGCCGCCGCGGTTAGACCAGCCAGCAAACCAATCCATACTCCCTTAGCTCCTAATGAGGTAAAGAAGGCAAGGTAATAACCTAATGGAATGGAAATAAGCCAATAGGCCACAAAGGTAATATATGCAGGTATTTTGACGTCTGACAGTCCTCGAAGATTTCCTAAACCCACTACCTGGATGCCATCTGAAAGCTGAAAGATGGCGGCTATTACAAGAAGTGATTCTGCCAAAGCCAGAATGCTTAGGTCATCTACATACAGTTTAACCAATGAGTGTTTAAAAGCCACAATAATAATCATGGAAAGTGACATAAAGAGGAGGGTTACTAAAAGGGATGTATTCCCCGCCAGCCTTACGCGATGATAGGCTTTTGACCCTAATGCGTCTCCAACTCTTATACTTCCGGCAAAGGCTATTCCTGAGGCCATCATATAAGTGGTAGAAGCAATGTTTATGGCTATTTGGTGGGCGGCTAACGCATTTTCACTAATCCAGCCCATCATAATTAAAGAGATTGAAAATGCACCAATTTCAAAAAAGAACTGTAGGCCTCCGGGAATACTCAAACGAAAGAGTCTAATGGCCTCATTTCGAATTTTAAGTAAGTCTGAATACGTTGGAAGAATGTTGGCCATAATCCATTTAGATCTTTTAAAATACTGCCACATCAGAACCAACATAGAAATACGCACCAAGAGTGTTGAAAGAGCTGCTCCGTTAAGCCCCATCCATTTAATCAGTATATAATTAAGTATAATATTAAGACAGAGTCCGGCAATAGTAAATATCATGGCTGGTTCTGGTTTGCTGAAACCATCCAGTATCTGCTTATAGGCTATAAAGAAAAAAGCAGGAAATTTTGCCATTGAAATGATTAGAAAAAACGGTTTCGCCAAAACTGAGACAGCTTCGGGCTGATCGAGTTTTTCAAAAATGATATAAACCAGTAAAGCGACAGCAGAAAGTAGGATAGAGAGCCAAAGAGCCAGTTTAAATGAGGCAAAGTAGGTATTTGTAAAAGATTCTCTATCGCCAGAGGCTTTATGTTTAGCAATAATGGGGCTTATTACAGCTAATCCACCAACGGCAATTGAGGCGATGAGAAAGCTGATAGAATGTGCCAGTCCGGAAGCTGCTAAAGCTTGCTTGCCTAGCATTCTTCCAATCATTATATTATCTGAAACACCCATTAGCACTACCCCTAACTGTGCGGTGACAATTGGAATAGCTAGATAGATGGTGGTTTTAGCCTCTGATAAATATTGGTGGCTTGTTAACTTTTCAGACATAAATTTATGTCGCTTGCAATTCAAAGACGGTAATTTCTGGTAATATGCCTAACCTGCCCGGATAGCCTAGAAATCCATAGCCTCGATTAACATAAAGTTGTTGGTTTCCTTCTTTATATAACCCAGCCCATTCTTTATATCTCCATTGTGCAGGGCTCCATTTAAAATCACCTATTTCTACACCATATTGCATGCCGTGTGTGTGGCCTGCAAAGGAAACATCAATATTCGTTTGATTTAGGACTTGCTCTCTCCAATGGCTTGGGTCATGTGAAAGTAACAGTTTAACCGGCATTTGATCAGTGTTTTTCATTGCCTTTTCCAGATTCCCATATTGAGCAAAACCTTTTCCCCAATTTTGGATTCCTAAGACACTTATACTCTCACCATTAACTGTAATGGTTTGACTTTCATCCATGAGGAGATTCCAGCCCATTAGTTTGTGGCCTTCAATTAATGTCTTAAGATTCTGAATTTTTGCCTTTTCTGAGTCCCAGCTGGCATAATCACCATAATCATGGTTTCCCAATGTAGAATATACTCCCAGTGGAGCCTTTATTTTTTTAAAGATATTGAAATATTCTTCCAGCTCTTCAGATTTATTATTGACAAGGTCACCTGTAAAAAACACAAGATCCGGCTTTTCTTGCAGCAACATGTCTACACCACCTGCTACTGCTGTTTTATTATAAAAACTTCCGCTATGTATATCAGATATTTGAATGAGTTTTAAACCATGGAATTTCTTTGGGAGGTTACTTAGTTTCAATGGCACCCTTCTTATTCTATAATCATAGGCTCCTGATATTATTCCCCAGCTCATAGCTCCTATGTGGGTAGCACCAAGGGCTAATGCCGCTTGCGTTATAAATTCGGAACGTTCAATTTTTGGAAGAGTTGAGGAGGAGTCGACTAATTTCTTCTCGGGTTTAAAGAAATTACTTATTTCCTGGAAAGACCATTTACCTAACCGAATAGTATCTGCGAATAAAAGAACAACGGCAGAAAGTAGTTTTGAGAGATAAATGATGAATACGAAAGAGGCCAGAAAGTTTCTGGTCTTAAAGGTTAGTCTATCATTGAGCCAGTAGAAAGTGGCAAAAAACAGAAGAATACAAAGTATTGGAACGGCCCAGTAAGAATAGGCGAGAATTCTTTGATTTGATAGGCTCCAAGTTCTTGTAAGGGATTTTACTCCAGTGAATATATACATATCCACCAATAGAAAAAGAAAGAGTAGAACGGCAATTAGAATTGATCTTAGCATGGTAGTTTTTTATCAATAGAAAAACTGTTTTCTAATTGGCATAGTTCAAATAAAAAAAGGGAAGCCTTTCGACTTCCCTTTTTTAGTATTCTAAAGGATCCAATTAGTTGGCATCCCAGAAAATTTTCGTTTGTGGAGTATCTCCACCAATAGCACTAGCTGCAGCACTTAAAGAAGAACCGTTTAGTGTAGCTTCAGCGATTGGATAAATCAATCTCTTTGGAATATCACTGTAGGTTAAACCTTCTGGTACGTTGAAGAAATCTAGATCAAATTGTCTCCAAGTTGTCCATCCTTCAAGACCGTTATTGAATAATGAAATCCATTTCTGAGTTCCAATTTTCATTTTCCAGTCACCAGCAGCAGTAGAGTAAGCCACAGACTCCTGAGCTAAGTAAGCATCAGCATCAGCAGCAGTACCACCCCACTCAACGATAGCAGCAGTAACAGCTTTATTGTACAGCTCTTCTGCAGTACCTCCCATGTTAAATCCACGAGCAGCACCTTCAGCTTTCAAGAACTCAACTTCAGAGCAGCTGATAGATACACCCGGCGTAGTAGCAGAGTATAGTCTAGCACCCATGTGAGTTGCGTTAGGGAAAGAGTTAGCTGTTCCATAGATACCACCTTCGTAAACACCGTCACCTAAGTTTTGGTCAAAGTAAAGAGGTAATCTTGGATCGTTTAGAGCTACCATTTTATCAATGATAGTATTTGCAGCTACGAAGTCAGAACGACCACTTAATACTAAGTCCTCATATGCTGGGTTAGTATAAGGTGCAGCAGAAATGTATTCCATTGATAAGTCTTCAGAAGTGCTTGAGAAAACACCACTAGCTACGGCAGCTTCTGCCATAGATTTCGCTTTAGCAGCATCAGTGTCAGCAATTCTCATTGCTAATCTAAGCTTCAAAGAGTTGGCAGCTTTTTTCCACATACCTGTATCACCTTGGTTCAACAAGTCATCAGAAGCACTAAAGCTAGCCTTTGTAACGTCTAAGTCAGCGATAGCCTGATCAAGTTGATCAATGATCGCATAGTAAATAGTCTTAGCGTCATCATAAGCAGGATTCGGATTTTCGAAATCTAGTGCTTGAGTGAATGGAACGTTACCAAACAGGTCAACCAATGTAGCGTACATGTGTACTTCGTTGATTGAGATAATCGCTAGTTTGTTTTTCTGAACCGGAGCAGTTTCAGAGTTTGTAGACTCTGCTGCAATGATTTTCTTCGCTTCGTCAAGATCCTTAAGAGCATCTTTATAGATTGTAGAGAACCATCTATCCGGAATAGAACGACCTACCATTTGGTATTGTGATTCTTCAGGATAAGTAGTTTGAGCCCAATATTGAGCATACAATCTGAACACATTCGTGTTTACGTTTGCGTTATTCAAACGGTGGTAGAAACGCTCCATACCACTATTGAATAGAGCTTCACCAGGTACAGAGGCAGGACTCTTCTTGTCAGTATTTAGTTCTGCGAAGTGATCCGTACATGATACTAGCGTTCCTAGAAATAGAATTACTAATAATTTTTTCATATCAATTATATAATGTCTTTTTTAATTAAAAATCAATCTTCACATTGAAACCAATGTTACGTACAGTAGGGTATGAACCTGAAAGGTATCCCTGAGCATTACCGGCACCTAAACCTGATTCAGGATCGGCGAAAGGAACATTTTTCTTAATGATCCAAACATTACGACCAACAACTCCAACAGAGATGTTGTTTGCGAAGCTTGAGTAAAGTGAAGTAGGAAGTTTGTAAGAAAGAGCAACTTCTCTAAG
The DNA here is from genome assembly GCA_024742395.1 of Cytophagales bacterium. GTDB lineage: Bacteria > Bacteroidota > Bacteroidia > Cytophagales > Spirosomataceae > Jiulongibacter. Next base: position 42,313 of record JANSYO010000004.1, on the reverse strand, counting down.
TTTCACGAAAGATGCATCATATGTAGTTAAAGCACCTGGATTTCTTGAAGCATTACCCCAGTAGTAAGCACCACCGTAGTAATCTGCACGAGCACGTGTAGTGTTCTCAGAACCATCTGCTAATACACCCTCGTTAAGAATTCCACCACCTTCAGATACTGGAAGACGAACTTGGTTTCCTAATTCGTTAAGACCAGCAGTGTAATCTGGAAGACCAGTACCCTGACCATAGTGCATATCAAGAGAGTAAACCTCTCCACCTTGAGACATGTCTACAAGGAAGCTTAAGTTTAAGCCTTTGTAAGATAGTGTATTATTGATACCAGCCATCCAATCTGGAGCAGCTACACCAAGAACCTGATCAGCTGCAGATACATAGTAACCACTGCTATTCACTACTTTATTTCCGTTGTCATCATACTGGAAACCAGTTCCTCTGATGGTACCGTATCTTTCTCCTAAAGTAGCGTTAAGTGTAACACCACCTTGGTAAGAAGCTAACTGAATGTTTTCAACACCAGCATATAGAGATTGAACAGTGTTTACGTTTTTAGACCAGTTAACATTCATTTTCCACTCAAATCCGTTTGTCTTGATTGGAGAACCGAATAAGCTAACTTCAACCCCTTTGTTTTCAAGATCACCAGCATTTACCCAACGAGCAGAATAACCAGTAGCAGTTGACTGAGTAACTGGCATTAACTGATTAACAGTGTTTACCTGATAAACTGACATGTCTAAGCCTAAACGACCACCTAAAGTGTTCATTTCTAAACCAGCTTCCCAGCTCTTAGTTCTTTCCGGAAGAAGGTTAGGGTTGTTCTTAGTAGAAGGTACAGAAGCAAGAATAGAGCTGCTGAAGTTATCACCTCTTACATAAACATCATTCACATTTAGTGCACCAAGGTCATTACCTACCTCAGCGTAACCAACTCTTACTTTACCAAATCTTAACCAGCTAGCATCTACTAAGTTAGAGAATACAAAGCTACCTGAAGCTGAGTAGTAATTGTAGGTATTGTTACCAATCGGAAGTGCAGAAGAAATATCAATTCTATCAGAAAGGTCTAAGAAATAAGTATCCTTAAATCCTAATGAAGCACTGGCATAATAACCGTTTACCTGCTTTTCAGAAAGGAACTCACTTGGAAGTGGAGGAGTATTTACAGAGTTAGACACTGCATATAATCCTGGTACCGCAAGACCACCTGTAGTTGACTGGATGATTCTTTCATACTTGTTAGTTCTGATGTTTGTACCTAAGATACCTGAGATACTGAAATCATCACTAAATCTGTGATTGAAGTTACCCATTAAATCATAGTTCATTTCAGTCGAAGCGATGTCAGATCTTTGGTAACCTGATTTTTCATCGTTTTGCTGAAGACCAAAGTTTACAGCTAATGAACCAACAGCTCTTCTTTCTTCACGAAGTTCTGTAAAGCTATCCATTGATACTCTACCTACTAAGTTGAACCAATCAGCTACTTTGTAAGTCAATTGAGCATTACCGAATACACGGTTTCTGTCGTCAGACTGGAAGTTTTGGTAACGAGTCCAGTAAGGATTATCCCAGTAGATAGGGAAAGTAGTACCACCAATAGGATCGCTCATGTTCCATGATACGTTTCTTCCTGTTAAGTTGTAAAGGTACTCTTGCTGCTTGATGTCTACGTTAGTAGCCCACCACTGACGGAACTGAGTCATAAGGTTATCACTGTAACCTGTAGAGTAACGTCCAATTGTTCCTTGGTTTGTGTAGTTAACACCCGCTGAAGCAGTAACTCTATCACCTAAGTTGTAAGAAGAGTTAAAGTTCACGTTATGTCTCTTTTGAGAGCTATTAGGAAGGATACCTTTGTCGCTTAAGTTAGTGTAAGCTAAACGGAAATTTCCTGCCTCATTACCACCATCAAAAGCAATTGAGTTGTTATAAGTAGTTTGAGTCTCAAAGAAAGTAGATGGATCGTTCTCTGCAGCTACCCATGGAGACTTCTTACCGAATAAAGCAGACTCTGGAACAAATGACTCATAAGTATAAACCATTAGAGTTGGGTCAAACTTACCACCGTAAGAACCATCTTCTGTAGTAGGAACTACTAAATCATTTACGCCATCACCATCAATATCCGCATAATCCAGGAAGTATGGATTAGTGTCGCCATAGTAAGGGCCGTATCCACCACCATATTCTTTCTGATATGTAAGGAATGTGCTCTTATCAATTTTACCTGTAGTTACAGTACTTGATATACTCACACCAATACCTTTTTTCTTTGTTCCTTTCTTCGTTGTAACCATGATTACACCGTTAGCACCTCTTGAACCGTAAAGAGCCGTTGCAGCAGCACCTTTAAGTACAGAGATGTCAGCGATATCTTCAGGGTTAATATCTGAAGCAGCATTACCATAGTCATAACCATAACCACCATTAGTTTGGCTGGTTGAGTTACCTTGGTTGTTTGATACAGGTACTCCATCAACTACGAAAAGAGGCTGGTTGTTACCAGTTAGTGAGTTGTTACCACGAATCAAAATGTTCGTAGAACCACCCATTGTCGTTGTTTGACGGATTTGAAGACCTGCTACTTTACCAGATAATGAGTTAACAAAGTTTTGTTGCTTAACCTTTGTTACTTCTTCACCATCAATTTCCTGAACAGCATAACCTAGTGATTTTTTCTCACGAGATACACCTAGTGCAGTAACTACTACTTCAGAAAGTTGATTTGCATCAGAAGTAAGGGCAACATTAATTACATTAGCATTGCCAACTACTACTGACTGAGAGTTCATCCCTACGAATGAATACACAAGAGTTGCACCTTTTTCAGTTGCAAGTTTGTAAGATCCCTCAGAATTCGTCGTAGTACCACGCGTGGTTCCTTGAATTGTGACAGAAACACCGGGAAGACCGATGCCGTCATCAGACGAGGTAACCTTTCCAGAAACTTCCATGGATTGGGCAAATGCAAAAGCACTTAGACCAACCAAATACATGGTTAATAAAAATTTCTTCATACAGTTTGTTTTTAAGGTTTTTAATTGTTTATGATTTGAAGATGCCAAATTAAAAAATGTTAAATAAGGAGCATGTAGAATTAATAAGAAAAATACATAATGTATAGAAATAGTACAACGGTTTGTTGGAAAAGTCAAAAAGTATGCATGCATACCTTTTAAGTGTATTTGTAGATTTTTTTCTTAAAATGCTCGTAATCAGTGAATTTAATTGATGTTCAGGAAAGGCTGGTTTAGAGTAATTTCCATGCCTTTTTAGAAGCATTATTGAATGCTTCTAAGGTAAAATGTGAAAATATCTAGATGGGCTTTTGAGGAGAAAACAGAATATTATTTTGGAGCTTGTTTTCTCACAATACGAGCAAGCAAACCGGGTAAAAACCTCTTTAAGTAAACCCCTATAACTTCCTTACCACCAATATATTCTTCGGCTTTATTCTTCAAAATGGCTTGAAAGATCTTTTGAGCACAAATCTCAGGTGGCATACCTTTCATTTGGTTGCTGTCCATTTTGCCGTATTGTGAGCCATCGGAAGCAAGGGCATTCTTAGAAATGTCAGTTTTTATATAACCCGGGCACACAACGGTTACCCCTATATTATGGTCATAAACTTCGGCTCTGAGTGCATCAAAAAAACCATGGAGTCCGAATTTCGCAGCCGCGTATCCGGCCCTACCAGGTGTTGCGACTTTACCTGCTACACTTGAAGTAGCTGCTATATGGCCAGACTTCCTTTCAAGCATGTGTGGAAGCACGGCTTTAGTTAAGGCAATGACACTCAATAGGTCAATTTTGAGTAACCTCTCATAAACCGAAATGTCTGTATCAATGACAAAACTTCTTTGAGAAATACCGGCGTTATTGAATAAGATATCTATTTGACCGAAATGACTTAGTACTGTATTGACATGTGGTTCAAAATGATGGTAGTCTTCAGAGTCCATCGGAAGAACTAAAACATCGTCCGGATTAAGTCCAGTTTTTAATTTTACTCTTTCAAGCTCTTCTTCTCTGCGTGCAGAGAGAACAAGTTTAGCTCCGTGTTTAGCAAATTCGTAAGCAGTAGCTTCACCAATACCCGATGAAGCTCCTGTTATCCAGACTACTTTTCCTTTCATTATGCTTTAGTTTACCAGAACTGCATTTCCGTTGATCACGTCCTGCTCCACGTGCTTAAATTTCACGTCTTTCTTAATAGAGCCGTCTTTATACTGAACACTTACTCTATCGTTTCTACTGGCTACTTTCTGTGATTTGGCAGGCGTTACTGGTGCTGAGCCACTTTCACCGGTTGAGCCTTCAGCTCTGTTGGTAGAAAGCTTTGGTTTGTTTTCCTTAGGGGGAGCTACTTGCTGAAAACGCATTTCCACTACTCCGGCTTTCATTAAGAAGGAAACCATTTCAGCATTAACTTTTGAAAGGAAATTCTGGAAAAGTTCTACGGCTTCAAATTTGTAAATCAATAAAGGATCTTTTTGCTCGTAAGAAGCATTTTGAACCGATTGTTTCAGGTCATCCATGTCTCTCAGATGCTCTTTCCATTGCTGATCTATCACCCCAAGAGAAATAGATTTCTCCATTTCTTTTATCAGGTCTTTACCATTAGAGTCTACAGTTTTCTGCATATCGCAGAAAACCGCAATGTTCTTTGTACCATCACCAATTACAGCCATAAATGGCTCGTCTTTTAAAGCATTTCTGTCATTCAGTACATTTTTAAGAACAGGAATGGTTTTTTGGGCAATGGCCTGATTCTTTTCGTTATAATGAGCTTGAGCTAATTCAAAGAATTTACCTTCTATTTTATTACCACTTCGGTCAAACTCCTCACGACTAATGTCAGGCTTGAAGCCTAGGTTCTGAAGTGACCTTAATTCAAATTCATCGTAATTGCCATTGGCATTAATTAGAATGGTGTGGCAAGTGTCATAAAGAACGTTGGCAATGTCCAGAGAAAGTCTGTCACCATAAAGAGCATTTTTTCTACGCTTATAAATAGTGTCTCTTTGTATGTTCATCACATCATCATATTCTATGAGACGTTTACGCATTCCAAAGTTATTTTCTTCTACTTTTCTCTGAGCTCTTTCAATGGAGTTGGTGATCATAGAGTGTTGAATTACTTCACCCTCTTCCATGCCAAGCTTATCCATTATTTTAGCGGTTCTATCTGAGAAGAAAAGACGCATCAGGCTATCCTCTAAGCTCACAAAAAACTGGGAAGATCCAGGATCACCCTGACGACCTGCACGACCACGGAGCTGTCTGTCTACTCTTCGTGATTCATGGCGTTCTGTACCAATAATGGCCAAACCGCCGGCAGACTTACTGTCTGGAGAAAGTTTAATGTCTGTACCACGTCCCGCCATGTTAGTGGCTATGGTTACAGTGCCCGGTTTTCCGGCTTCTGCCACAATGTCGGCTTCTCTGGCATGCTGTTTGGCATTCAGTACCTGATGTGGTATTTTTCTGATGCTAAGCATTTTACTCATTATTTCTGAATTTTCTACAGAAGTAGTACCTACCAGAACAGGTCTGCCTTGTTGTACTAAATCGGTAATTTCATCTGCTACAGCATTGTATTTTTCTCTTACCGTTTTATAAACTTTATCTTGCAAATCTTCTCTAACTACCGGCCTGTTAGTTGGAATGGACATCACATCCAGCTTGTAGATTTTCCAGAATTCACCTGCTTCAGTTTCTGCGGTACCGGTCATACCTGCCAGTTTGTGATACATTCTGAAGTAATTCTGAAGTGTAATTGTGGCATATGTCTGAGTAGAATCCTCCACTTTAACATTTTCTTTAGCTTCGACTGCCTGGTGCAAACCATCAGACCATCTTCTACCATCCATTACACGACCGGTTTGTTCATCTACAATCTTCACTTTGCCATCCATAAGGACATAATCTACATCCTTCTCAAATAGACAATAAGATTTAAGTAATTGGTTAATCGCGTGGATACGTTCTGCTTTGGTAGCGTAGTCTCTGATAATTTCATCTCTCTTGAGAATCTTATCTTGTTCGCTCAAATCACTTTTGTCAATTTTATCAATATCAATTGACAAATCTGGCATAACAAAGAAATTTGGATCTTCATCATGACCTGTTAAGTAGTCAATACCCTTATCAGTCAACTCTATAGAGTTATTTTTTTCATCAATGGTAAAGTACAAAGGCTCGTCTGCCTGAGGCATGAGCTTATTGTTTTCGGCAATATAAACTGCTTCTGTCTCCAGCAAAAGCTTTTTCATACCAGATTCAGAAAGGAATTTTATCAAAGGCTTACTTTTTGGTAAACCTCTGTAAGCACGGAATAAGGGAAGACCAGCTTCCTTCATATCACCTTCTTTAACAAGTTTTTTTGCTTCGTTCAGGTAATTATTTACCAATGTTTTTTGCACTTCAACCACCTGAGCTATTCTTGGCTTTAAGGAATTGAACAGGGCTTCGTCGCCCTTTTTTGCCATTGGTCCACTAATAATTAACGGAGTACGAGCATCATCAATTAGAACGGAGTCAACCTCATCAATCATCGCAAAGTGGTGTTTACCCTGAACAAGTTCTTTCGGGTTGGTCACCATATTGTCTCTCAAATAATCAAAACCGAATTCATTATTGGTTCCATATACAATGCCTGAGTTGTACGCATTTCTTCTGGCTTGAGAGTTTGCTGCATATTTGTCTATACAATCACAGGTAATACCATGAAATTCAAATATTGGAGCCATCCACTCAGAGTCACGTCGTGCCAGGTAGTCATTGACTGTAACAATATGCACGCCTTTACCTGCCAAGGCATTTAAAAAGGCAGGGAGCGTAGCTACTAATGTCTTACCCTCACCAGTTTGCATTTCGGCAATTTTTCCTGAATGAAGAGCTGCACCACCAATGATCTGAACATCATAATGAAGCATATCCCATTTAATAAGATTTCCTGCTGCTTCCCACTCACTGTTCCAGGTGGCTTTATCCCCATCAATAGTGATGTGGCCCTTTTTCATGGCCAACTCTCTATCTAAATGAGAAGCTGTGACTGTCAGGTGGTCATTCTCCTTAAATCTTCTGGCAGTTTCTTTAACAATAGCAAATGCTCTTGGAAGGATTTCAAGCAAGACTACCTCAAGTTCTTCATCTTCTTTGGCAACCAGGTCGTCAATTTGTTTGAAGATAGCCTCTTTATCGTCAATACTCAGACTATCATCAGTTTCAGCCCTCTCTTTTAATTCGGTAATTTCGTCAGTTATAGACTTCAATGAAGACTTAATATAGTCCTGAAGTTCTTTTGTTTTAGCTCTGAAGTCATCATTGCTGAGTGAACTCAGCTTGGCAAACTCCTCATTGGTGGCGTTTACAAAAGGCGTTAGTTCCTTGACATCTCTGTCTGACTTAGTACCAAATACCTTTGAAAACCCTTTGCTTAAAAAATTTAACATTATTATATATGAATTCTTTCGTTCTTAATTTGAGAGTGCAAATTTACTCAATTCAAGCAGTTTCGTTACAAGAATAGTGCTGTAATTGAAAAGCGGTCAAAATGGCCACTTTGATGGTTGTTTTTATATGTTGTTTCGTTAGCAGCCAGCTTAATTGTCTGTAAATTTAAGTAAAACCGGTTTTTGAGAGATACTTTCTAGCAGTGGTTTCAGCATTGTTTGAGCATTCTCTTTCGTTGTTTCTAAGATACCTGATTCTAATGCAGACTGTTTTAATTTCTTTTCGGCAGATTTATATGCCTCTTCAAAAAGTAAAGCTTCATTCATAAAGGCATATTGAGCATCATAAATAGAAGACTTAGCATGATCAATCTTATACTGACAAAGCTCTGGCTGGGGAAGCATAATGGTAATAGTGTCTCCTTCAGAACGAATGTCCTCCTTTTGTATTTTAGAAAGATTGATACAGCCTACAGCCTCCCCATGAACAATAAGTAATGCTCTTGGGTCTGGCAAATAGTCTCTTGAGAGTTTTTGATCAATTATGTCTTTGAACTGAAAGGTTACGAGCTCAAGATTTCCTAAAGCTTTTGTTTTTTCAAGAATGAGGGAATGGGTGCTTTCGATTGTCTTTATACCAAATGGGTTTTTGAAATTACCACTTAGTACATTCCATCCAAAGAATATTAGGAATGCTAAGACCGTTATAGCCAGAACCCTGTTTATGATTTTCGTCATTTAAAATAATTTGTCAAGTAGATTATTTTGTCTTTATAAAATACGTTTCCTTTGTGAAGGAATTGCGTAAACTGTCAAAACAAAAATTTCGGAAAAATTAAACTTTTTTGAGAATTCTCGACTTTAGAACATACGATTACTCAAAAGAGTGTCTTAGTGAGTTCAACATTTTGATGCTATGAAGTTATTACCAATAGAAAGAAGAAGCAATTTAAGTAGAGAGGAGTTTATTGAGAACTATCTTAAGCCCAAAAAGCCGGTTATATTTACAGATTTAATTAAGGACTGGCCAGCCAGAGACAAGTGGACTTTTGATTGGTTAAGAAATACCCACGGTCATATTGAGGTGCCTCTAATTGATAAGCATTATCACGATCCTGATAAATATTTTAAGATTGCTAAAACCATGCGTTTTGGTGATTATCTGGATTTGGTAGAGGCTAATGAGCCGATTGACTTAAGGATTTTCCTTTTTGATATTTTCAAAAAAGTGCCTGAATTAGCCAATGATATTATCTATCCTAACATTATGGATGGGTTTATCAAAAGCTACAAATTTGTCTTTTTTGGGGGAAAGGATTCTGTGACCAATCTGCATTATGACATGGACTGCTCCAATGTGTTTTTAACTCAGTTTCAAACACGAAAGAAAATAATCCTTTTCGGGCCAGATCAGAGCAAAAATTTATATCATCACCCGTATACGGTCATGAGTCATTTTGATCCTGAAAATCCTGATTTTGATAAATTTCCGGCGGCTAAAAACCTTGTAGGATACGAAGCCACATTTGGACATGGAGAAACAGCGTTTATTCCTTCCTTGTGGTGGCATCATATCCGTTATGTAGATGGAGGTTTTAGTTTGGCTTTGAGAGCCAATGACTCGGTATTTACCTTCGTGAAAGGAGGCTACAATCTGGTACGTCATCAGCTTGTAGACAGAGGCATGACTAAGGTGATGGGAGCGAAATGGAGGGACTGGAAAGAAAACAAAGCTGCTGAAAGAGCTTCTGTTTAAAATAGATTTCTACCTTGTATGAAAGGGTTGTTGAAATGTGTATTTTCGGCAACCCTTTTTTGATATACAATGAATAGACGTGATTTTATCCTTGCTTCACTTGCTGGTTCTTTTATGCCGTTTTTGAGCTCTGCGGCCTATAAAAGAAAATGGAAGCTATGTTACACCACCTTGGGTACACCAAGTTGGGGCTGGCAGGAGATTATTGATAAGGCTGTTCTGTATAATTATAAAGGGGTAGAAGTTCGAGGAGTACAGGATCAGATAAATATATTAGATAGCCCCTATTTTAAAGGCACCGCCTGGAAAGAGTCAAAACGAATAGCAGATGATGCGGGCATTGAGGTAGTGAACCTGAATACCTCAGCCCATTTGCATGAACATGACAAGGTAAAAAGACAGAAGAATATTGATGAGGTTAAGGGCTATATTGATTTAGCAGAGAAGATGGATTCTTCCTTTGTTAGAGTATTTCCAGACAAATTTCCAGAAGGCTACACTAAAGAAGCTACTGTTAATCTAATGAAACAGACACTACAGGAATTAGGTGAATACGCCAAAGGAAGTGGAGTAAAGGTGCTGTTAGATGCTCATGGAGCTTTGGTTCGTTCTGCTGATATTGATGAAGTTCTAAAAGTGCAGAACCCGAAGGTGACGGGTTTAATCTGGGACTTTTTTAATATGCACTACCAAACAGGAGAAAGCCCTTCAGAAATGATGAAGGTATTAAAAAACTATGTGTCTTTTGTTCAGTTAAAAGATGGCCACCTAAGTAATAAAGAGAAGCATGACTATACTCTGATGGGTGATGGCGAAGTGCCATACAAAGAGATACTCATGCTTCTTGATACAATGAACTATAAAGGTTTTGTCAGTTTTGAATGGGAAAAAAGATGGCATCCGGAACTGGCAGATCCAGACGTAGCTTTGCCCGCCTTTTCAAAACTAATACTTAATAGCTAGCTTTATTTTAATTTTGAAAAAGGTAGTGGCTCCATAAAAATGGATTCTACTCTTTCAACTATTTTTCCGTCGGCTTCTGAGGCCGTTTTAGCTGCAATCCATTTTGGGTCTTTTCTAAAAGCATCCCATGATTGCGATGCACCGTCAAGACTTTCATGGGCTATAATATATACTAAATGTGGCTGTTCCTGCTTTTCATCTATTGTGCCCCAATAGGCAATATTCTGAATGCCATTGTCTTCAAAAATCTTTCTGGTATGATCTCTGAACCTGGCAACTATATTTGGATATCGACCCGGTAGGCAGTAATAAGAGCGTAATTCAAAAACTCTTTCCGGGTCCTCTGCTTTCAGCTTTAGCTTTTTGGTCAACTCTGGTTCTATTTTTAAAAATTTGGAATCAACAGAAGCGACAATATCCCCATTCTTTTTAGAGTCTGCCCATACTTTTTGCCATTCAGGATCAGCCATAAATGCCTTCCAGGAGGCGTTGCGGGCTTCTATTGAAGGATAAGAAAGCATGTAAATGAGGTCGTTTTTCATGTCATCAGAGGTAGGTAGCCAGTAGGCTACGTTTTCCATTCCGTGGTTCTCAAAAATACGGGTAGTATGATCCTGAAAACGTTTAATTAGGGCAGGTCTTCTGCCATCATGACAGTGATATACCCGAAGTTCGTACACTCTTGTGTCTGGTTTTGTGGCATTGGAAGTAAACATAGTGCCAATAAACAGTAAGGTTATGATAATTGATTTCATAATAAAATTAGGTTTATAGGTAAACTTAGTAAAAATATCAGGGAGGATTCTGATGTTAGCCCAATACTAAAAATGGGTAGACTAAATCAAGGAAAACGGACTCGTTTTGAAAATTTGATTCTTCAGGGCAATTGGCTATTAATGAGGGATGAGCCCTAGTCGGTCATTCTTTATGTTTGTTTTATTAAAATTTTACAAATGATTAAATGCTTTACACTACTAATTTTGCTATTCTCCCATGCACTTTATGCTCAGTACAGTTACGAGCCTTCAGCAGAAAATCATTTCGGAAAAAGAAACCCCAATGCTCATGAAAGACTGGATGATTTTGGTCAGTTTATCGGTGAATATACATGTATTTCTGAAGCCAGAAACGCAAATCAGGAATGGTTAGAGCCAGAAGAAATTATTTGGAAATGGAAATACATCATGAATGGCAATGCAGTACAGGATGAAACTCTGAAACCTGATGGTTCGCATTCTGGAAGCATCCGTGTATACGATGCCGATAGTCTTACCTGGCGGGTTCATTATTATACCAATAAGGCTACACCGTCGGTTTTATCTGTCTGGAGTGGCGGTGTGGAAGGGCAAGACATTGTTCTCAACAAAAAGCAAGTAGCCCCAAATGGTGCACCCGGTTTTTACAGATTAACTTTTTCTGAAATTAGTCAAGAGGGTTTTGAATGGATAGGGGAGTGGGTTAATAGTGAGGAGACCATTCAATTTCCGACATGGAAGATTTCTTGCCGAAGGGTAAAATAGAATGTCATTCAATTCTAGTAACTTGTAGTCCTAAGTTGCCGATTGATTGAAGTCAGAGGTTGTCATAAAGTTATTTTTTATTCTTTCTGCCAGTCTTCTTAATGAGAAGGTTTGCGGGCAAAACGAATATTCCAGAATAAGTATTAGCCCTTTTATGGGTTTAGGGATGAGGATGCCGGCAAGGCAGGAGTCCTTGTCTGGTAATGAAAAAATGACTTACCTCTGGAAGTTTTTCAATTTTGGTTCCACATTTAATTCTCAAGGTAAAGCCCAAATTGGTTTTAATACCACAAACAGAATCGGCCTAAAAGTAAACTTAAGACTGGCTCCTTTTTTAGATATTTATGCCCAAGGTCAAAGAAGTAATCTGATGAATGCCTACAGGCAAAGTCTGAACTACGAGTTTAATGGCATTCTTGTGGATGGCTTTTACGATAATTTTAGTTTTTTAGATTATGGTATAGGTGCTAAAGTCAAAACCTATAATCTTTACTTTTCTGGTGCTATTAATTTTCAGCCCAATATTTTTTCCAATAATGAAAGGAAAGTAAGAAAGCAAGACCCTTCTGAAACCACTGGAAATTATCTGAATGATTTCGGAACGGGATTAGTTTTTTCAAATACTGTTCAGAAAGTTCAAAGATCTAGTTTCTATCTTGGTATAGGTCAGGAGGTTGACTTTATGGATAGTCCGGCCAATCTGGAATTGGGTTTTAGCTTTTCATTGACTCCATTATATGATGAACAAATAGATTTTTATAGAGACGGGAATCGCTTTGCTACAAATGTTTTGCATCATACTACCAATGCTGTTTTTGTAACATTGAGTCAGCCTTTACAATTTAGAAAAAGGGATAAATCCCCGGTGTACAGTCCCGAAATAATAGAAATTCAAGATTATAAGGTGGGGAATGAAATAGTAAAGGAGGGAGAAAATTTGGTTTTAGAAAATATTATTTTTCAGCAATCCAGCTCTGAATTGACAAGCTCTTCACTTGCCCAATTAGAAGATGTTTATCAATTGCTTTTGCATTACCCTGAAATGAGAATTCAAATTAGTGGTCATACTTCTACAGAGGGAAGCAGAAGAGAGAATTTACGTCTGTCAGAGGAAAGAGCGGAATCTTGCAAAGGGTATTTAATTAAGAAAGGAATATCAGCGAAGCGAATTCGGACCGTGGGTTACGGGCCAGACAAACCTATTAGCGAGGATGAGCCTGAAAAGAATAGAAGAGTAGAAATGCTAATCCTAGGGATAGAATAAAAAAAGCGAAGAGTAAAAACTCTTCGCTTAAATAATCAAAGTAAATGGTTTTTAAACATCACAGATTTTTACGCAACGTTCCAGTGAAGCCAGCATGCCTTTGGTATCTTTCGGAGTAGGAATAAATTCCTGGCCTAAATATCCTTTGTATCCGGAATCAATCAAGGCTTTAATAACTGCTGGGTAGTAAATTTCCTGCGTTTCATCTATTTCCTTTCTGCCTGGCATTCCGCCGGTATGATAGTGGCTGATGTATTTACCGTACCTTCTGATGTTTCTGATATGGTCTCCATGCATGCTCTGCATATGGAAAATATCATAAAGCAATTTGAAATACTCTGAATTCACCATTTCGCAAAGTGATACACCCCAGTCGATGTGGTCGCACATGTAATCTCTGTGGCTGTCACGTGAACTTAATAACTCCATAGAGAGTACAACATCATACTTCTCGCAGGTTGGAATAAGCCTTCTGATCACTTGGGCACAATTAATCATTCCTGTGTAATTATCCATACCATTTCTGTTTCCTGAAAAACAAATGATATTCTTTATACCATTAGCAGCTGCTTTTGGCAGGAGATCTTCGTAAAACGCAACTAATACATCATGGTTTTTGGGGTCGGCAAAAAAGTTTGTCAGTCCGGTACCTTTGGGCCAGTCGCCCCAGCCAATAGCCGCCGTTAATCCATATTTTTTTAAGATAGGCCATTCCCCTGGTCCTGTAAGTTCAATAGAGGCCATACCAATATCTTTTACTCCCTGACAAAGGGTTTCAAAGTCTATTGAGCTATAGCACCATCTGCATACCGAGTGCTTTATGTTGTTTTTTAATTCTCCTTTAGGGTTCATCATTTTTTGGCTGGCCATGGCTGCACCACCTGTCATGGATGTAGCGGCTACAGTTCCAATGGTCTTTATTACATTTCTTCTGGATGTCATTTCAATGTTAGGGTTTATACTTAAAATTAGTAAAAGAAATTCAGTTTCTGTTTCCTCAAATCACAGGCCGTTGATATAACTTGCTATTTTCATTACATCAGCTTTGGGCACATGTGGCATAGGTGCCATAGGCGTGGCATAATCCGGCCAGTTTTGTGGTTGCGGATTATAGATCAGATCCATGATTTTCTGATCGCTATATTTTCTCTTGGCAATATCCTTGAATGCCGGACCTACCACTTTTTTATCTTGTGCATGACAGGCCAGGCAAGTATGTTTTTGTAATAAAGGTTTTACTTCGGCAAAAGTGGGTGCAGCCGTGGCTGCTTTTGCAGGTTGCCCTTTCCCATCAGGAGAAACAAGCTTCTTAGTAGAAGCAGATGCAGAAGCAGGTTTTGCCTTGCCAGAGTCTGTCATCTTTAATTCGCTGGTGCTCAGTTTTTCTCCTTCAGGAATATTATTTAAAGTGTAATAAACCGTAGGATGAATTAATGAATAATATGTGCCTGCAGCTCTGATGCCATCCAGATTCAGTTCATGTATAAAATACTTCTTAAGGCCGCCTAGTACCACTCTTAGGCTTTTTCCGTCTGGAGAAAGTTTTACTCCCTTTATCTTCAAATCTTCTCTGTGAATAGGGGGTGAACCATACACCGGGTGATGTTTGTAAAGGAAGCTGGCTGCAGAATATGAGGCCAAATCCTCGGCTGATTTTTTGTCAACGGGTAGGGTGAAGTCAATTTCAAAGCCATCTGGCATGGCCTTTACTCTAAGCATTTCAAAAGGCATTTTACCGTTCCAAACCAGCCTTTGCAATCCTTGATTGGCGTCACCTGCTGAGCCCCAGCCTCTATTCGTTTCACCTACAAATAAGCTACCGTCTTTGGCCCAATCCATTCGCATTACACCTGACTGAAATCCACTTCTGAAATCCCATGCAGCCCCCTGATATTCACCGTTTACTTTTTCAAGAAAAATCCTCATGATTTTAGACTGTCCCTGATCTCCTACGAAAATTTGATTCACAAAAGGCCCGAATGCACCACCTGTTTCATCTTTAATTATATCAGAGTTAGAAATCCCTAGAATACCATGTGGCAACCAAACGGCAGGAGTCTGAACAGCAGGATATTTTTCTTTCAGTTCCCAAAGCATTTGCGGTGTTTCGTTTACAACGTTCTCTGGCTTTATGTAGGCTCCGGCAGCATTTCTTACTTTTCGATTATCTCTTTCGGCAAAAAACTGTTCTTCGGTAATTCCAATGGGAGAGTTTTCATTGGTCCAGGCTAAGCTCGCCGGATGACCGGTAAATACCCCTTTCTTAATGTGCCAAAGGCCACCAGAGCCCATCCAGTCACCTTGGTTATCTGTGTAAAACAGTTCGCCATCTATCATTCCAAGTCCGGCCGGAGAACGCATTCCTGCTGCGAATTCTTCGCGGTGACCGTCTTTAAATACCTTGAAAATTGTTCCTCTTGTTGGTACACGGGCTTCTCCTCTCCACCATTCTTCGTTTCCAAATGCCACATTTCCACTTACAAAGAAGTTGCCATCAGGAGCTATTTTGGGTCCAAACGAATATTCGTGGTAATGACCGGAAACGGGCCATGCATGCACGGTTTCGTATTTATCCGCTTTACCATCACCATCTTCATCGGCCAGTCGTGTTAATTCTCCCCTCTGAGCACAGTACAAATCGCCGTTTTGATATTCAAGCCCCAGGATTTCGTGCAAACCACTGGCAAATTTTCTGAAATATGGGTTACGGCTTGTAGGACTTTCCATGATCCAAACTTCACCTCTTCTAGTTGCCATGGCAATGGAGCCATTTGGCAGGGTGCATATTCCGCCTACTTCAAGCAATAGCCCCTCAGGAATAGCCGGAGTGACAATTCTATAAAAATCTTCTTCTTTGGGTGACTCTTGTGCCTTAAGTGTAAAGGCAACTAAAAGTGTAATGCAAAAATTTATTAAATACTTCATTCCTGGTTCTTTTAATACATTATTTGATATTCCAATGTGCCTGAGTTAAGCATAGCGATTAACTCTTGTCCCTGACCTCCATTTCTTAGGATTAAGGTGGCATCCGGGTTTGTTTTAACATACCACTGGCGGTTATTGACGGCATAAAGGCCATTGTCAATCTTCTCAATGGTTTGGCCTCCGGCAATTTTAGCATATAAGGCTTTTCCCATATTGGTTAAATCTACTTTTCTGATAAAGTATTTGCCCTCGGCTACAGAAATTTTGTCTTTTACTTTAGCACCATAGATGCTGTAATGAAAAGTAGGAACATCTTCGTTATCCAGCGTATAACCGTGTGGCATATATTCTGTTCCAGTACTGTCCTTTGGCCAGGCTTTGGTCAGAGAATTAGATATGAACATTTCATCACTGAAAGAGGTAATTGGCCCCAAGGGTCTGGAGCTGCCATCTCCACGGCTATCCCACATGGGGGTAGTATTTAAGAAGCCTCCCCGCCATGCCTGAAATAAGGCACCTTTGTCCAGGTCATACGAGAAATGGATGTTTTCAGGGAAGCCCACATTGATGTTATGTACAATTCTTCTTTTGACCCCATTTTCTGTAAAGTCCATGAAGCTTCGCAGGTTTGTATTGGTTTTGGCCTCTACAATTATCGGATCATTTGGCTGGCTACCAATCATAGAGCTGGCAGCATGAAGCGGCTGCATTCTAAAGCCCGGCCCAGAAACAAAAAGTCCTAATGCCGGAGGCATCCAGGCATCGTATTTGGCACTGTACACTTCTAGATCGTGCACACCAGCTTTTAACTCGATAGAACCTGTTCTTTCGTCATTTGGGCCTGTATATCTATTGCCAATAACTTCTTTTCCATCAATTTTTAACCAGTTATTGGAAGAAGAGAATTGAGTGAATTTGTAAGTGCCATCATTCTCAACTGTTAGTTTTGACTTAATGGTATAAGCGTACTCGTTTGGTTGCTTAAGGAATTCCCAAGTAAGTTCTTTTAATTCTCCGGTAGCATCTACGGGTAATTTGGAAGGGTCTGCAGCCGGGTCATATGGAGCATATGAAACAGAATATGTGCTGTTAGAAAGGCTGGCAGGCTTCTGATCAAAATTGCTCAGGATGATATTTCTAAAAGCCAATGATCCGTGATCTCCCTGAAATCTTAATGGGCCTTCTGCTACTTCTTTTTCGGTTAGAGCTCCTCTGGTAACGCCTGATAATTCTACATTTTCGTGAAGTAATTGGCCATTTAAGTGAATAGATAGGATTTTAGCATTTTCTAGTTTTTTGCCATTGGCATCAAAACGTGGTGCCTGAAAAGAAATTTTCATGTGCTGCCATAATCCCGGAGCCTTTGCCGCATTTACACGAGGGGCATAGCCTTCGTATCCTTTTTGTCCTTCGGGTTTTGATTCATCCCATCTTTCATAAATCCCACCTGCATCGCTGTATTTGGCTGTTTTTTTGCCCCAGCTATCATAAAGCTGAATCTCATAATTGCCTTGCATGTAAATGCCGGAGTTAGATCCCTTTGCAATCATGTAATCAAATTCAAGATCTATGTCGCCATGCTTAAAAGTAGAAACCAGTTCGTATTTTCCACCATAGGTGCCATGTTCGTGAATATTGGCTAAAATGCCAGTACCCGGACTGGTTTTAAGGTCATTGTCTTTGAATGGATGGGCTGTTACGCCACCTACAATTTCCCAGTTTCCTGCCTCATTAGTGAATGAGTCGAGGCTATTCTCAAGAATTTGCTTTTGAGCAATGAGAAAAGAGGGGATAAGACATAGTAATACCCCGAATCTAATTTTTTTCATAGGTCAGTTAAAAAATGAGTGGTAAAGATAGGGTAGTTTAGGCAGCTTTTTCAAATAAAACCTGTTCATTCACCTTTAATCAAAGCTAATAAATCAGCCATTTCTTGAGGATTGAGGGATGTTTCAAGACCATTGGGCATGCCAGATACCTTTGAACTGCTCTTTGATCGAATGTTGGATTTTGATATGGTTTGATTTTCACCTCCAGGTAATTTTAGCTGTAGAGTTTCTTCATTTTCTGAAACCATAATTCCTGTAAAATATTGACCTTCTTTGGTTTCAATTTCCCACTGACCGTATTTGTCTGCTATAGAATTATTCGGATTAATAATCTCTGTAATAATAGAATGTTTGTTTCGGCTTTTTAAAGTGGCCAAATCTGGACCATACGCCAGGCCATTTTCTCCGTTCAATTGATGGCAAACAGAGCAATTTTGAGAGAAAATCTCCCGTCCGTTTTTGGCATCTCCTATCATATCTGCAGCCGGAAGATAACTCTGTAACACGGCTTTTCTGTCTTCATTGATCGCAAAAACCTCCCGTGCATAATCGCGGATACCCTGATCATAGTAATTCATCATGCTTACTATTTGTGGCCATTCTAATTCAGACCTCTTTATATTTCCCAGTTCTACCTGCTTAATTAATTGTGTCACCCGTTCAGGTCTTCTGGTTAAATAGGCTATCCAAAGTTTTTTGGCCTTAAGCGGCCATTCAGAATAAGCAGCATTTAATTTTTGAACAAAAGTGTTATCCAATTTTTCGGGCAGAGCCTTAAGTGCTGCCTCCTGGCTTTTAATGTCTGATGGGCTTATTATTTCATTTAAGATCATTGAATTTACTTTTGGCTCATTTAATACCGAAAGAAGAGCCATTGCATCTGACCTAAAGGAAGGTTCCTTGCTTTCCGTCAGTCTTTTTAAAAGCATATTTGTTGAAGGACTTGCTTTAACTTCTTTAAAAACATCTGTAATGCTTTTTCTCAAATCAGTACTTTTGGTATGGAGAAACTTATTCATCAATTGGTCCTCATTCTCTTTATTTAGTGTGGTTCTGCTAATGTTTTGAGCTTCAGCAAAACCTTTCAGCATGGCAGCTTGCCACCAGACATTTTCTTCTGAATGTTGTAGAATTCGTTTGAGCAAATCGTCATCACCTGACTTATACAAAGCGGCACTTACATGGGCAAAAAAGACTTCCTTCTTGGTCGAAGGAGCTTTTCCGAAATCTCTTACCGCTTTTTCAAACAATTCTTTTTCATGGCCAGCTGATGAAGCAATGGCTGCTATTCCCACCCATTTGTCATCAATGTCATTTTTCAAAAGTTCAGATTTTAATTCAGCGATTTCTGGCAAATCAAAATAGGCGGATGAACAAAGCCACTGAAACCGAACACGAGGGTCTGGATCTTTAGCCAGCTGAAGAATTTGCTGCTTAAACTCATTCGATATTGCCGTATTATTCATCAGATACCTCTCAGTAATTTGAAGGGCATTCTCTCTTACACCTGCCGTCATCGATTTCATTGCTAAGGCCAGATCCTTTTCTGTGATTTGTCTCCAATCATTCAGAAGCCACAAAGCAGCGATCTTAGCTTCTTCTGATTTGCCGGCAAGAATATCATGGAGCTTGTCTGAAACAGAAACGTCATTTCTTTGATATAGTAAGCGTTGGGCCGTTCTTCTGTACCAGCCATTTTTATGTTTTAATAGTTCTGTTAATTCCTCAGAACTTTGGCTGGCAAGATTAAGTTTGTTTAGCCAATTCATCTTCAGGCCACCTGTTGGGGTGATTCTGTAAATTCTACCCTTATCGGTGCCCTCATAGAGAGCTCCGCTTTTATTAACCTCGTCGCTCATCCATTCGGGGTGTTCCACAATTTGTCGGTAATAATCAATTACATAAAGGGCCCCATCAGGTCCTACATAAAAGAATACAGGCCTGAACCAGGGATCTTTTGAAGCCAAAAACTCCTTTTTCTCAAGCACTCTTTTTCCTGTAAATGTGGCTCCATCAGGCAGAATACGATCAATATGAACCAAATTATGAACCGGCTCACCAATGAGCGTGATGTTTTCAAATTCTGAGCCGAAAGCTCCGCCATCGTACCAGGTGATTCCACAGCTGGAGGTTACTACACCTACATCAGTAAGAAGCTGGTGGTTTGGATTTTCAGTAATTGGAAATACCTCACAGGCATCTCCATGATCAGGTATTTTTTCCAAAGCCTCAGCAATCGCTAAGTTTGGGTTTGCGGCCATGTATCTGGCATCAAGAACCTCATGAAAAATGTGGTTGGCATTATCGGTATAAAATCGATGTCCCCAAGGATCATGTGCATGACCATACTGCGATTCCCCTGATAAATTTTCAAGCTCCAGTGAGTTTGGCTTAAAACGCACGTTTCTACCGTCGGCATTTCTGCCAAGTTTAGGAGCGTTTTCATTGTTTGGAAACCTGATTTCAGAGCCCTTATCATTAAAAACATGCTCATAAGCAAACGAGTTAATGGCTCCAGAATGATCTATGTAAATCCAATTATCTACTCCAAAGCGGGGAGTATTCATGTTATGCTGTGGGTTTGACAGAGAGAAACCGGTCAGCATCGTCGAACGATTTTCTGCTTTTCCGTCCTTATCCTGATCTCTCAGGAAGGTAATATCGGGCGAGTCTGCTACCAATATTCCATCTTCCCATTTCATGAGCCCCATTGGCAGGGTGAGGCTGTCAGCGTAAATTTCACTTTTATCGGGGAAGCCGTCACCGTCCGTATCGATTAGCTTTTTTATCTTGCCGCTGCGGCTCAAATCTAATGGATACCCGGGCATCTCTGCTACGTACCAATCGCCGTTTTCGTCAATTTCCATAGCCACAGGATCTGAAATGAGTGGATCTGCAGCTACAAGTTCAATCGTGTAACCCTCCATGATTTCAAAATCTTCCAAAGCCTTTTGAAGATCAGCCCTTTTATCAAAGTATTCCGTTTTTTTAGTCTGGCAGCAGGTTATAAATACGAATGACAAGAGAAGCAGTTTTTTCATGGCTATAGGGTTTTACTGCAATTTATAATTTACATAGGATATACATTCCTTAATGACCTGACTTTCGTAAAGGGTTTCGTCATATTGATTTTTTAATCTTTTAAAGAAAGATCTGAAAGTTGGCTTTACACTCGTTTCCATTTTAATACGGTAATGGTCTAATTCTTCCTGATTATAAGTGTTTGGTTTACCATTGGTATAAGCAATGTAATATTGGTTTCTTTCACACATGGCTCCCATATAGCAGATTTTGGCACCGAGTTCGGGTTCCGGATTGGCTGCCAGGGCTTTCTCAAAGCACTCTTTAGCATAACTATTAGTGAAATAATCTTCTGAACTTGGGTCACCGTATTCAATTTCATTGATACTCCATTCTCGGTCTGAAAACAGCCAGCCATTACCCCAATAGCTCATATTGTAAGCAGCAAGCCCCAGATCATACCAGGCACGGGCATTTTTTGGGTTTTTCTCAGTTTCCTTTTTCCAATTAACTACCTCCTCAAGGTAGGGAATAGCAGAAAGCAGGTTTTCATTCACGGTTTCTCCCAGAATAAACTGATCTGGCAAAGGAGAAAAGTAATAGGCAAAAGGTCCACCTTCAAAATGGGAGCGTTCGCAATCCTTAAATAATGCAAGAGCTGGTTCATATTCCTGAACTCTGATTAATTTTCTGGCATAGGCCATTTTTAATTCCTGAGTATTCAAGCCAGAAAGCTGAATTAGCTTTTTATCATCATTTGTTAGATCGCCAGATTCAATGAATGCCAAAGTGTTTTTAAGTAAAGATCGATCAGCATTTTTTAAAAGGTAAGCTTCTGAGATGCCGTTCATATACGTATAGCCATCTTCTTTTACTGCGGCTATGTGCCTGGCCAAAAAGCTTTTGATTTCACTTGGGTCTGCCGAACTTTCCTTTTGCTGTGATTTGAAACAAGAGCCCAGCCATCCTGTTTTTGGTTTTTCTGTCTTTTTAATGGATAAATAAAGAGAACTAAGCTTCTCTGTAAGATACACCAGTCGATTATTGTCTCTGAAACTTTCAACCTCTTTGAAATCTGCTATTTTATCCAGCATTTCTGCTTCGTCTTCTTCCAGTGTTCCATGATTTAAAAAGTGAATGGCTTTTAAGAGTTTAATTTGTTTATTTAACTCGGCATTCTTGTCTTCATCTGTTTCTGCCATAGCCAGGTGGTTCTCCATGGCTGTGTGGTCGCCTTTTATATAATTGAGATATGCGGCAGTAGTATGCCAAAACCCTTTATTTTCAAGCTGTGGATTGGTTAAAAGGGTCTCATTATATGTTAAAAGTTGCTCAAAGTAGGATTGACCTTTCTGCTTTAAAACAGTCACTTTTGAAGAGTCAATTTTATAATTCTCGTCGAATACATCCAGAATATGAGAATACAATCCTGCATTTTTCTCTGCATAGAAATTTACCTCATTCTTATTTATTTCTCTGGCCATGATAAGGGGCAGTAAGGAATAATTCGGTTCTATGTTGGAGATGCTTTTCATAAGAGACAGACCATCTTGAAAAGGCTGGATTGCCTGGAGGGCGTAAACCGCAATTTTTTCCTGATCACTGGTGCATGCATTAATAGCCTTAGAGAAGGCAGAAGTTGGCAGTCGTCTTACACTTAAGTCTGCCTGATTTCTTCTGGTGGGCGATTGCTCAAAAACTTTGGCAAATTCTATGACAGACCGGGCAGTGTCGCCCAAATAAAGTAAGCTTCCGGCATAGCGAGACTGACTCCACTCAGAAATAAAGGTTTTGTTTCTGATTTCATTATTGAACTTCTCATAGTCAGCAATTGAGTATTTCCAGTCTTTCAGTTTCGCATTAATTTTCATAGCCTGAAAACCATATCGCTCTTTCAGAAAGTCGTCAGAGGTTTTAGCGGCATTGATTAAGACATAATCTTTGAGGTCGGAAAGTAACTGTTCATTGACAGGCTCAGCTGGTTCCCAATAAGTGCCAAACTTTTGGGTTTCTTTGTCAATTTCCTGTGTCAGCAAAACATATTCTGCAGCCTGAGATTTACCAATCAGTCGTAATTGATTTGCCAAGGATTTACCGGTTACTTTTTCATAAAGTCCTGCTTTTAAGTCAGCCTTTGAAATTTTTTTGCCGGTATAGTTATACCAGCTCTCAATGTTTAGTGAATCTGCCAAGTAGGCAGAACTGTTCATGAAAAATTGTTGATTCAGATAATCGTTTGTGTAGAAGTATGGCTGCGTAGCCATCGGATTAGGGGCTGCCTCAGGCTCAAAAATGGTAAAGTACTCTGTGAAATCCAGAGGGCCGGGTCCGCAGGCAATGGAGAATAAAATGAAATAAGAAAGGATTCTTTTCTTTGATGGAAGTTTCATGGAATTGGCAGGGACTGCTATTAATTCTTGACTAATTGGCGAATTTGTCTCTGAGAAAAGTTCTCAAAGCTTTTCTCATCTAAATGGTAAAGAATGATCTCCATTTCTTTGTTGGTTATTCGCTGTTTCATGGCTTTTTTGACTTTTATAAGGTTGGCATAGGAGGCTTTTTCTGCTCTGAAAATGTCTCCTTTTCTAAACGATTTACTTCTGTATTCCTTATCTATAGTACAGATATATTGATTGGTTTTGTCACCCTTTTTTAAATCAAATTCCTTTTGTAAATCTATGATAGAAGCATTTTTTAAATAGGTGAAGAATTGATTGTTCCTATAAACGATTATTTGAGTATAAATCGGAAGGGCAATGTCAAGGGCTAGCGGATATTCCGGGATTCTATGAATGTATTGGTCAATAATTTGAGGGTCAAACAAAGAATTTGGTGTTTCAATATTGGTCCAGTCTCCCATATTGTAAAGCATGAGGGTACCTCTTGACACCGGCGGTACGCCTGTTTGCTCTTTAAACTTTATTTGATGCAGCCTTAAAGTGACAGAAAATTGAATGTCATTAGAAAATCCTCTTTTAAATTCTTCCAGAAAATCAAAATAAGACTTCGCTGTACTTTTTGTCCAGTCACAGTCAATTTGAACAGCTCTGAAATCTATGGCGTTGTTTTCGGCTATTTCATTTATTTTTTTGGCTGCTTTCTGTGCCAGATCTTTGGGCAAAAGGCTGTTGGCGTCTTTGAAAGTTCTGTTGGTAATGTAAATAACCGGCACAATCTCTGACTGTGGCCTTTTCTTAAATCTGATAAGACTTTTGGGAATAGGGCTGCTAGACTCCTGATCTAAATCAATATCAAAAAAACGAATGTATTGCTTGCAGATATGGGCCTGGTCTACCTTTTGCAAAAGAGCTTCGGTAGGTTTATAGCTCGATTTCCAATGGTATGCGGCTGCAGTAATTATCTTCTGACTTTTCTTTTCAGAGCAAGAAATCAGGATTACAACAATAGAGATTACGAAGAAACGTAGCTTCATAGACTCAAAGTAAAAGGATTTCCGCAAATTTGCGAACGAAAGCAATTACATCTCTCGATAATATAGACCAGGTAGGCGATCAGGGTAATTGTGGCCTGTCTGGATGAGAATCACGCTGAAACAATTAAATGAATACGTATTTTAAGTTACTTTCCTACGCCGGTAAACTTCGCAATTTTGTCATACCTTTCTTGTTTACCTCATTCATCTCGGCGGTTTTTGGGGTGCTTAATTTGGTGTTAATTAAGCCCATGCTAGATATCCTGTTTGGGCAAGTAGGCGAAGATGCCATTCAAGCCATGATTAAGACGCCGGCGGGTATAAATCCGATTGACTGGTTTAACTATTATTTTGCAGGTTACTATCAGGAAGGAGGTAAGTTTGCCGGTTTGCAGTTTGTTTGTATTTCACTAATTATAGGGATCTTCTTAACTAATGTGTTCAGATATCTGAGCAATAGACTCTTAGAAGGCTTTAAGGTAAATATGGTGGCAAATCTTCGTCAGGCCATTTTTGATAAATCAATGCATATGCACCTGGCCTTTTTTAATAATGAACGTAAAGGAAACCTGATTTCCAGAATTACCACCGATGTGCAAGAGGTAGAAAACAGTGTTGGAAATACCTTTTCAGCTGCTATTAAAGAATCTTTGCTGCTCATTGGTTATCTGGCGGCATTGTTCTACTTATCGGTGAAGCTCACGCTTTTTGCGTTAATAGTTATTCCAATTACTGGAGGTTTTCTTGGCGTTATTTTGAAAAGATTAAGACAAGATGCCGGGCAGGGGCAAGGCAGACTCGGGAATTTAATGAGTCTTATGGATGAAGCATATGGGGGCATGCGTGTGGTAAAGGCTTTTGTGGCTGAAAACTTTATCAGTCAGAAATTCAAAGAAGAAAACCAAGGTTATAAACGATCTATATTCTCTTATTCTGTGCGAAGAGAGCTGGCCAATCCGTTTTCTGAAGTGGTAGGTGTAAGTATGGTGGCGGCACTTCTTTTGTATGGCGGTAGCTTAGTTTTAACAGATCAGGGTGGTATGGAGGCATCTACTTTTTTGGCCTATATCGCCTTGTTTTCACAGGTAGTCAGACCAGCCAAAGAAATCACTCAGGCATTTGGTACTTCGCAAAGGGGAATAGCCGCAGGCGAAAGAATTTTATCTGTATTACACGCAGAAGCGGAGGTCAAAAATCAGGAAGGAGCTATAGAGGTCAAAAACTTCAAAGATACATTGACTTTTGAAAATGTATCCTTTGAATATCAAGCGGGTCAGCCGGTTTTAAAAGAGATAAACTTTTCTTTGGATAAGGGTAAAACCATTGCTCTTGTGGGCCCTTCAGGTGGAGGGAAGTCCACCTTGGCAGATTTGGTGCCACGCTTTTTTGATCCTACAGCGGGCAGCATAAAAATAGATGGCACTGATTTAAAGGAGGTGAGCCAGCATTCCTTACGTCAGCTGATGGGCATTGTAACGCAAGAAGCAATTTTGTTTAACGATACCATTTTTAACAATATCACTTTTGGTATTGAGGCCAGTGTGGAGGAGGTGCAGAAAGCAGCGAAAATTGCCAATGCACATGAATTTATTCAGGAACAAAGCCAAGGTTATCAAACCTTAATTGGTGACAGGGGAACCAAGCTCTCTGGCGGACAAAGACAACGAATATCAATAGCCCGGGCTATTCTTCAAAACCCGCCAATATTAATCTTAGATGAGGCCACTTCTGCTTTGGATACAGAATCAGAGAAGCTGGTGCAGGATGCATTGATGCATCTGATGGAAAACAGAACAACACTGGTTATTGCCCACCGATTAAGCACCATTCAGGAAGCAGACGAGATTTTGGTGATTCAGGACGGAAAAATAGTAGAGAGAGGAACGCACAGTTCATTGTACCATAAAGCCGGCGGCGTGTATAAAAAACTGGTGGAACTGCAGGAGATTTAAGGTATTTTCTTTACTCAAAAGAAAGATAAATCGCAACCATTAAATTCTTCAATAAACCCTGCTGGATTAAATTAAAAAAGCACCTAATCTTTCGATTACGTGCTAATGATTGAATGCTTTTCCGAGCCTTATTCTGCTTTTGATTTCTTAAGCTTCTTTGCAATTTTATCCGCTTTTTTCTCTTTTGCAGACTTCACCGCTTCTTTCTTCACGGTTTTTTTTGCGTTTTGTCCTTTCGCCATAATGTTATCGTTTAAGTGGGCGTATAACCAATAACGAAGGTAGGTACTATCTTATATATTCCTCAGATTATTTTTTCCATCGCTTCTGAGTCCATTCATTCCTTTGCTCTTCATTCAGGAACGTCCAGGCTACCATTCTGCTTTTTTTGTTTCCCTGACCCATGGGAACAGTTTTTATTTCTGCTACCTCAACTTTTTTTAATGTTTTATTAAGGCCCTTTAGGTTTTCTTTTTTAGAGACGAGCGTACTAAACCAAAGACATGACTCTTTGAAGAATTTGCTTTGAAAAGCCATGTTTTGGATAAACTTGGCTTCGCCACCTTCATACCAAAGTTCTGTGTTTTTTCCTCCAAAATTCAAGATGCTTTCACTGACTGTCTTTCCTTTGAGATTGCTTTGCTTTCTTTCATTGGCTTCTCGTGCTTCTGTGGCTGAAGCATGAAACGGTGGGTTGCAAAGACTGAAGTCAAACTGCTCTCCCTCTTTAATGATACTTCTGAATAAGTCTCTTGGATTTGGTTGTAGTCTGAGCTCTAATCGATTCTTAAAACACTCGTTTTTGTCAATGATTTTCTGAGCGGATTTTAGGGCTTTTTTGTCAATTTCAGAACCCACAAACTGCCAGCCGTACTCCCGGTTTCCAAGAATCGGATAAATGAGGTTTGCCCCTGTTCCTATATCTAAGCCTTTGATGTGATCGCCTTTTGGTATAGAGTCTGTAAGACTGGTTTCTTTCAGTATGTCGGCAATAATATGAATGTAATCGGCACGGCCAGGAATAGGCGGGCAGAGATAATCTTCAGGAATTTCCCAAAAGGTTAATTGATAGTATTGCTTCAACAAGGCTTCATTAAGTAGCCTGATGGCAACAGGATTTGCAAAATCAAGGGTATTCTCTCCCTTTGGATTCTTTCTTATATACTGAGCCAAATCAGGAACAAGCTTCTTAAGCTCATTCATCGGGTATTTTCCTTGATATCTATTTCTGGGATGCATGGGGCAAAGTACTGTAAAAAGGTAGAGGATAACTAAGAGTTCACAAAAGTTAGATGAAACCGATAAATTAGAATTAAGGGAAGTGGGGTAGTTGCTAAAGCAATCGATTTACTTTTACGAATAATTCAAAAAACATATATCAGCACAATGACAAAAAAGACAACTCTAATCTCAGTGACTTTCTTAGCTCTTCTATTTAGCTGTAAACCGGATAGGGGAGACCAAGGTCCAATGGGTATTCAGGGAGAGAAGGGTGATCCGGGAGAAGATGGCAACGCAAATGTCATTTACAGTGAATGGAAATCAGCAGAGTGGGATATAATTGGAAATTCATCTGGTGCAATCCAAATAGGCTGGTATGATCAATTCTCAGATATCATCACTACAGATATACTCAATACCGGGGTGTTCTATATTTATGGAAAGACACAAACATTAGCATACAATGGAGAGACTGAAGAAGTTTTTCTGAAAGAAATTTATACCAGAGATGTTGGTTCTACTGGCTACAAGAAAATTGCTGACTCCACAGGTGTGCAGTATGATGATTACGTGACTACAGTAGTATATTTCAATAATAATTATGATATCGAAGGCATAGACTTTGATGGTAGTACCTTCATAACGGGCTGGCAGGCTAGTCCCACTCCGGCGGCTGATACGATTCCGGCATTAAAAGGTCTATCTGCTGAAGAAATCATAGAAATATATGCAAAGGATTTACACCAGTTTAGGGTTATAGCCTTAAAAGGTAATGTTTCTGCCCGAGTAAAGGCTATGAATTGGAATGATTATGAAAGTGTGGTTAGGGAATTGGGAATACCGAAATAGGCAGTTTGAAAACACCCAAACTGGGTTCTAAAATCCACTTTTTTCAAGCCAATCAAATAACGGAACCATCCATTGTTCAGTAGGTATGCTAAGTACAAAGCCATGATTGCCTTTCGGATAAAGGTGCATTTCTGCAGGTACCTCATTGCTAATTAGTCCTTGATAAAACTTAATGCTGTTCTCTACATTTACCACGGTGTCGTCTCCTGTATGCGTTAACCAGGTAGGCGGGGTGTTTTTTGTGATATGAAGTTCGTTAGAGAAAAGATCTTTTTCTTTTTCAGTGGGACTTAAGCCCAAAAGCAAATTTCTTGAGCCTGCGTGAGTGAGACTATCCTGCATACTTATTACCGGGTATATCAGAACCATAAAGTCTGGTCTCAGGCTAATTTTTTCGCGATTGTCAACATAAGATTTTTCAAAGTGCGTACCAGCGGTAGAAGCCAGATGACCACCAGCCGAGAAGCCCATGATACCAATTTTATTTGGGTCGATATTGAGTTCTTTTGCCTGCTGCCTTACCCGTAGAAGGGCTTGTTGTGCATCTTGTAATGGGCCAATGGTCTTGTCTACCATTATAGAATCTGAAGGCAGCCGATATTTTAATACAAAAGCCGCTATCCCTTTTTTCTGAAACTCTTCGGCAATTCTGGTGCCCTCCATACGGTAGCTTTCCATGGCGTAACCACCTCCCGGGCAAATTATAACAGCCGAACTTGGCTCTGTTTTATTCACAGGTAAAAAGCTTTGAATTGTAGGGTCAGAAACCTTGCTGTAGCCCAAAAAAACTTCATTACGCAAAAGCGTAACTTCTTTCATCTCATAACCTGTGCTGTTTGGGATTGTTCCTGAATATAAGGGCTTTATTTGCTGAGCAATGGAAAGAAAAGGGAAGCAGATAAACAGGGGGAAGAGTTTTAATGGCATTGAATCAAATTTTGAATCGAAGCTAGCCCTTTCAGATGAATAATCACAATTCACTTTTTCGGAATTGTCATCAGAATGTATTTGATTAAAATTAAAAAGCACAGAGCCGTTTGACCCTGTGCCTTTTACTTGTATGTCTTTACTGACTAGAGTGTCTTTAAAAGATTTTCGTTTAGTCTAACATAGTCCATGTTACCTGCTTTTTTAGCGGCTTCCATAGAGGCTTTTGCTGCAGCAATGGCATCTGCTTTTTTACCCGCTTTTGCGTTTGCTTTAGCTAATAGGTGTTTCACCCAGTATGCATCAGGCTGAGCTTCTGCAGCTTTTTTAGCCCACTCAAGTGTTTTATTTACATCCTTGCCGTTTTCATAATAATAGCTGGCTGCCGCAAAATAAGGTTTGTTATCCTTATTCATTACGTTGTCAATCTGAGCCATGATTTCAGAATCAATGTCTGCCGTTACAGTAAAGGCTGCAGCAGTGTTTTCCCATATCAGGTCAATTTCACATGAGTTGTTTGTCATGTTATCAATCATGATAGTAAAAGTCTCAACTTTGAAAGGCATTGTCATTGCTTCTGCTTTAAAAGTAGTGACTACGTTTTCGTCTTTGAAGTTGAAAACACTGGTTCCTTCGGTACATAACATTACATCCCAAGAAGTTTTTCCGGGAGCCGTAATTATAGAATAAGTGCCTGCTTTAACGGCTTTGCCGCCTACGGTTACATCCTGACCAAACTTAATGGTAGTAGGGCCATTGGCACCTGTACGCCATTTTTCGCCGTAAGGCACAAGTGAACCAAAGATTTCGCGACCTTTCATACTCGGTCTTGAGTAATTAATTTCAATGCTTGATAAGGCAAAGTCCTGAGTGATGGTTTGTGTTGGACTTGGAGCCGGGGTGCGGAGGTTTTGAGCAGAAACTTGAACAGAAAATAAGACTGCCAGACCTAAAAGGATTTTTTTCATCGTTTTAAATTAAGGTTTTGATTTTGTCAAAAATAAATAAAAGACCCAAATAAGCCGGAATCATTGCACATTAAAGAATTGTGAATAATTCCGGCTTAGCTTAGCAATCAGAATGTGGGGCGATTAGTTCATTTTCTCAAAAACTAAATAAGAACCCCCATCACGTGGGTGACTTTCTGCTGTTCTGAAGTTTCCAATACTCAAAGTACCGTCGTCATTGAGGCTGAAATGATTGGCAGATTCCAAAAAATTAAAGAAGCGGGTTTCGCAATTCATCAATGGCTCCGGCCCTGCCATTTTGGTAGCTCCAATGAGCCCTACCTCTACTTTTCCTGTTTGGTCACCAATCTGAAACTTTAAAACTTTTAGGCTTCCGAAATAGGTGTTTACTGCAGATTGTCCGTTGAATTCATAGCTATCCCCTTTTTTAGAAAGTATTAATGTCAGTGGCTTGTGTTCTCCGGCCTCCCAGCCACAGGGTGAATCGTAAGCATCACTTAGGAAGACCTTAGAGAGAGTCCACTCACCTTGAAGCTGATCAATAGTCTCTTTTTCACAAGCTGGCATATTGTAAATTAATAGTAGGCTTAAAGCCAAAATGATTTTACTAAGCATTGAATTTTAATTTTATCGTCGTTTAGGAAGAGAATGCTTTTTTGTGGGTGAAAGTTGGATGGGAATAAAAAAAATTATGATCACTAAAGCCTCTCTTTCTTCCGTCAGAGGGGCTTTATCACCGATACCCCTCCGCCTGAAGCTTAAACAGTTCGGCGTAGAGTTGCTCTTTTGCCATTAGTTCTTCATGGGTGCCTATTTCTAAAACGTCACCATCTTTTAGGACTAGGATTCTATCGGCCATTCTGACTGTGCTGAAACGGTGCGAGATAATTACGGCCGTTTTGCCTTTCGTTAAACCTATAAATCGCTGAAAGGCTTCATACTCTGCCCGGGCATCTAAAGCAGAGGTGGGTTCATCCAGAATAAGTACCTCAGCATCTTTCATATAGGCTCTGGCTAAAGCAATTTTTTGCCACTGACCACCAGATAAATCAATGCCATTTTTGAACCTTCTGCCTAGCTGATGCTCATAACCTTCAGGCAAATCTTGAATAACTTGCTCGGCCAGGCTTTTTTGAGCGGCAGAGTCAAGCTTGTCCTGCTTATCTATGTCTTCAATTTTACCTACGGCAATATTCTCTTTGAGGCTCAGTTCATATTTAACAAAGTCCTGAAAGATGACTCCGAAATATTGCTGATACTTTGCACGGTCAAAATTCTTGATATTCTCACCATCCAACAGGATTTCTCCTTCATTGGGGTCGTAAAATCGTAAGAGAAGCTTGATTAAGGTCGTCTTGCCAGCCCCATTTTCGCCAACAAAGGCCAGTTTTTCTCCTACTTTCAGTTTGAAAGAGATGTTTCTGACTACCCATTTTTCTGTATTGGGGTATTTAAAACCAACATTGATAAATTCAAAGCCTTGCTGTAAATGCTCCGGCAATGGTTTGACAGTCTCGGCTTCGGGTTCTGAGCTTTCTAAATCTAAAAACTCAAAATAATCCTGCAGGTAAAGAGCACTTTCTGTAATCTGGGTAAAGCGAACAAAGAAGCCCTGAAGCTTATTTCTCAAACTATTAAATGAGCCTGAAAGAAAGGTCAAATCACCAATGCTTAGTACTCCGGCCACAGTGCGGAGCAAAATCAAAACATAAGCTCCATAATAAGCTACTGTACTGATGACATTAAAGAAAGACCCCCATCCGGCTCTTTCAAGAGAGAGTTTTTTATTGGCTTCGTAATATTTATCAGAGAGTAATTTAAACCTATCTGAGATGTAAGCAGCCAGACCGAATAGCTTTACTTCTTTGGCTGTGACATCGCTGGCTCCGGCATATCTCAGGTAATCAAGCTCCCTTCTTTCAGGTGTCCAGCTTCTGGCCAGAGAGTAACTGGTTCCGCTAAATTTTATTTCATTGAGTATGGTTGGTAAAATGGAAACCAGGAGAAGCAAAATCAACCAGGGTTCAAAAGCCACCAGTCCACCTATTAATGATACAATGACAATGATATCCTGAGCTTGATTCAGGACGGCAGACATCAGCCCTATTCTTCGGGTGGTTTGCTGTCTGGCCCTTTCCAATTTATCATAAAACTCAGAGTCTTCCAGCTGCTCCAGGTTAAGCTCCGAGGTTTTTTTGATGAGTTCGATTGAAGACAGATTAGCATATTGATCGCCCAATAAACCATCAGTCAGACTGGTTAGTCTGGCCAAAAGATCAGATAGGATGGCCAGACCAAATTCTAAGCCTACATACATCCAGAGCCGGTCATAATTTTTGACTTCAAGACCTACCTGAAGTATCACTTCATCGATGATGATTTTACCTACCCAGAGCATAGCTACGGGAAGTGCGGCAGCCAAAAGTCTGGCAAAGATGTTAGCAGCAAACAATTTTGAATTGACCGCCCAGATTTTCTTAAAAAAACGTGGGATATATTTTAAAGAGGCAAAACTCTCTTTGAGTTTTATTTTCTGCGGTTTCAGTGATTTTAACGGTGGCGGCATAGATTAATTAACCAATCTTAAGACCTTATAATTCATTGATGTTGGTTTAGGAAAGTATATGTAGAAAGCCAATGCAAGGTCTTAACAAAGGAAATACAATCTTATCATATAGTTTAGCCTACTCTATGAAGTTGGAAACTCTTTTTTCTATCTAGAGATGGTTTGGTAAAATACTTTTGAATTGAAAGTTGAGTCAAGGACTAGAATAAAAACTCAATAAGGCCTAGCTCTTGGAGAGCAAAGTAATTTAAGGGACAAATTGTGTTTGTGTAATGGTTGGATTTAGTAAAGTGAGGAAATTAAAAATCATAAAAAAGTAAACTAAAGTGGTTAAGGTTATTACCAAAACAAGTACTGAGTATACTTTTCTTCGTTTTCTTTCAATTTTTTGAAAATCCCTAAAATGATCTAGATAAATGTTATTTCTAAATACAATTATTGAATTGAAAACCAAACTTAATGCACCGCAAAAAATTATTACTATTGTCCCTAAATCCTTTGTATAAACTAAAAAAAGAGAATTTACTGTTAAATACGCATTGAACAAAATCAAAAAAAGCAATCCACACAAAAGGCCTTCGGCCCATCGGATACTAATCCCATTAATGGGATCTTCATAGGTCTTATCGAATTCTTTATGGGGATCAATAATACCTCTGCTTTCAAACTTTTTCTTGGCCCATCGAGTATTGAATAAAAGTAATGCAGGGTTTATTTTATTAAAACCTCTATGTAGCTTATTGAAAAAAATGAAGTAAGTATAAAAACAGTAGAACCAAAATCTTTTCATTTAATGCCTTTTCACTATTTCACATGAAGTTGTAAATAACCCAGCCTTCAATTTCGGATCTTCTTTCTTAAGCTTGAAGCTTCATTGGGACGTCGATCAAGTTAAACTCGGTTTAAGAAATAAAACTAATATCGTTTTAGGATTTTTCTTATAAAACGATATGAAAAGAAACGTTTTTATCTTTACGCTACATGCTAGTATTTCAGTCGTCAGCCAGACCTGGTATTTTGTAAGCTAATTTTTTTGAGCCTTTTGGATGTATAGCATAATATATATAGTAGAAATTAGTTTAGAGCCATGTTTAAAATTCTTAATGAAACAATTTTGGGAACAATGTATTGGGTAACTAGGCTACCTTATTTTACTCGGGCATCATACTTTTTCTATGCTATAATTAATCTTTTAATGTTTCTGACACTATGCTTAAGTATTATATTGGATTGGAGTGAATTAAAAAATCTGATTATAAGTATGACTTCCATCACTCTTTTATTTTCGTGGTGGAAACATTCCTTTTTCGATAAAATGACAATAGAAATGCTAAGAGATACGTATAAACCGAAAGCCTTTTTTCGAGCAATTGGTTTGGCTATTTATTCTTTTAATATCCTAAGTATAATTTACATATTGTTTTATACTTAAACCGCCACATTCTAAGGTATGTGTTGCTACTTACACCGTACAAAGTTTGTTTGAAATAAGTCATTTTTATTTAAACGCAAGTTTATTGACTTAGCAAAACAACTCCAACAGCTTAGCCTTTGTAGATCAAAGCAGATTCTTATAAATCCTTCTCTGATTATTATTCTCTTAATTTTCATTTAATACATACCTTTCAATTACAAGACATACTTTTTTTCAATCTGAAGGTTGACCTACATTACAGCAAGTCAAAAAGGCTTTGCGGTGCTTAAACCTAATCTTAGTCAAAAATATATGTCAAAACCTTCAATGGAGCCCCCAAAAGAAGATTTCAATGTTTCTTAATACGAAATAAGTCTGCTTCTGTTTAGTAGAAGCGTATTTTTACCTTAAATTCATTGTTCAATCTTTTCCTTTCAACCCTGTCAATAAATATTTAAGATGACTAAAAAGAAGTTTTCAGCCTCCTCCAGGCGTGAATTTATCAAGAATTCGGCTATTGCCTCTTCCTTTTTTATTGTGCCTCGTAATGTGCTCGGCGGAAAAGGTTTTATATCGCCCAGTGATCAGTTAAATCTGGCGGCCATAGGTGCGGGCGGTAAAGGCAGAAGCGATATAATGAATGCATCAGTAAAAGGTCGGGAGAGAGTAGTGGCTCTTTGTGATGTAGACTTTTCAGGCTCAGCCGCTGAGTCTGTGAAGAATTTTCCTAAGGCCAAGCTTTATGCAGATTACCGCGTGATGCTTGATGAAATAAAGGACATTGATGCCTTAACTATATCTACACCTGATCATGTGCATGGGCCTGCAGCCAAATTTGCTATGGACAGAGGTAAGCATGTTTATGTGCAAAAGCCCATGACCCACAATATCAGAGAGGCCAGAGTATTAACGCAACTGGCCCGCACTCAAAAAGTGGTGACACAAATGGGAAACCAAGGGGGCTCTAACCCGTATCTGGACCTAGTGAAAGGATGGGTGGATTCTGGCAAATTAGGTAAAATCAGTAAAGTGCAAATATGGACGAATAGGCCAGTATGGCCTCAAGGTGGTGAAATGCCAAAGCCGGATGCCAGCTTAAAACCTAAGGACATGAATTGGGATTTATGGTTGGGGCCGGCAGAATACAAGCCTTACACACCAAACTTACATCCGTTTAACTGGCGAGGATGGTGGGATTACGGAACAGGTGCTCTTGGTGACGTAGGCTGCCATTTGATAGATATTCCATTCAGAACGTTGGGTTTGCATTATCCTACTGATGCCGAATGTAGTGTGGCTTCTGTCTACTCTAAAATGTGGAATGCAGATTACCACCCTGAGGGCTGTCCGCCTTCTTCTTTTATAACCTTGCATTTTGGGGCTACAGCTAAAAGCAAATCACCCATAGAAATGGCCTGGAGCGATGGTGGCATACGCCCTAGTCACCCGGATATTATTCCTGCCAATGACGATATAGGTGGCCCGGGCAGTTATAATGGCGTGCTCATTATTGGTGAAAAAGGTATTATCTCAACAAACATCAATGATAGTTCACCTTTGACGCCTAAATTATACATGAATGATGGTACTACGGAATTTGGACCTACCGGTCGTGACGAAACCGAGCCAGAGAATGGCCACCAAAGAAAATGGGTAGATGCCTGCAAAGCCGGATTTAACTCTAAAGAGCATAAGGCTTTGACCTCCTCTTTTGATTATGCCGGCCCGATGACTGAGACGGTCTTGATGGGTAATTTGGCGATAAGAAGTTATATGCTTCGCAAAGAAAACGAGAAAGGCAAACTAGACTTCTTTGCAAGAAAGAAACTACTATGGGATGGTGAAAACATGCGAATCACCAACCTGGAAGAAGCTAATCAGTTTGTGACTCGAACTTACCGTAAAGGGTGGGAGGTGTAACAATTTTGTTTAATTGTAAAAGGCCCGCGATTGGCGGGCCTTTTTTTTGTAATCTTATTTGTAATTTTTCATTCGATCATAGAAATCATTGAGAAGCCCTTCTTTGTCAAAGTTTTCCCAAACGATGATTTTACGGCCATTCTCAGGTCTTTCTACCCATTTATTGTCAATTAAAACCGGAGCAGGAATCTCCTTTTTTTCTCCCCAGGAAGGATCTTTTAAAATGGCTACAGCCACCATGTCAAAAAGCGGACGGGACGGAGGGTTACCGTGGAGGTCTATATGATCAAAAAGATCAATAGAATAGTCGCCAAAATTGGTAAATGTGTTTCCATGTCTGCCCGTAACAGGCTTTGCCGCAGTGGGCCCCAGACCCGGCATTTTTTGATGTATTTCAGATTGTAAAGCCTTCACGGCATCTGTTCCTGAAGGTTTACCGTAGCGAACTGTCACCATTTCAAACGGAATAGATGAGTTTAAAAGGTAATTCATTGAGGTAGTATCGTTGTCTTGATTGTATTCACCGGGTTCAGGATAGTTAGAGCCTAGCCAAACCAGGTTTACCTTTTGAGCAAAACTTGAATCTTTTTTAACAGCCAGAGCCACAGTACTTAATTTGCCAACAGCAATAACAGTCAATGGTCCTTCATTGGCCTTTTCAATCAAGAAATCAACTGCCTCAGAGCCATCACTTTTTAGTGAGTCAATCGTTGAAATTTCCTCAAAATCTGCATTGGCACCTTTAAGAAGGGGTATTTTCCCATTCATATTGTACAACTGGAGAATCCTTTCTGCTTCATCATAATGCCCTTGAATTTCTCCGCCATTATATGTGGCATTGACCGTGATACCCACCAGATTGAAAATGTCTGTATTACTTAAGAGATAGGCTAGTGCATGTTGATCATCCAATTCATTGTTTGCGTCAGTATCAAAAATCACACGAATTCGCTTGTCCTCGTTTTGATTACTTTCCTTGTTTGGAGTGGAGCACTGTTGAAAAAGGAACAGGGCGAAAACGGCTAAATAAATTCTTTTCATTTTGTATTATTTCTTGTTAAGGTTGAAACGGATAAGGTCTGATTAAATAGTCCGGAGGGAGATTATTTAATGACCATTCCTTCATTTGAGGGTGAAAAATACTATTTTTTAGCTTTACTTTAGTCTTTAGAAATATATTAAACCCTATTAATGAAAAGATTTTTTATTCTCTTGCTATGCCTCCCTTTTTGCCTCATTGCACAGCAAAAACCAAATGTTGTTTTTATTCTGGCAGATGACCTTGGTTACCACGACCTCAGTTATGCGGGTAGTAAATATTACGAAACTCCTAACATAGACCAGTTGGCTGAGCATAGCTTCAATTTTGTGAATGGGTATGCAGCCAGTAGAGTATGTAGCCCATCAAGAGCTGCTATTATGACGGGGAAGTCGCCTGCCCGAGTAGGGATAACAGACTGGATAGGAGCAAAAACCGGTATTGATTGGAGAACCGTGGGAAGAGAAAACAAAGTTTTGCCCGCCTCGTATTTGCATGCCTTACCTTCAGAGGAAATCACTATGGCAGAAGCGTTTAAGCACAATGGCTACGCCACTTTTTTTGCTGGTAAATGGCATCTGGGAGGTGAAGGGTCTTTTCCGGAAGATCATGGTTTTGATATCAATGTGGGTGGCTATCATGCCGGAAGCCCGAACGGAGGATACTTTTCTCCTTATACGAATCCAAAAATGGAGAATGGGCCGGATGGAGAAAATCTCTCGATGCGACTGGCCAAAGAGACCGCAGATTTCATCAGCTCTAACAAGGAAAAACCCTTTTTTGCCTTTCTTTCATTTTATGCTGTGCACGGGCCCATAGAAACCACAGAAGCAAAGTGGAGAAAATACCAGCAAAAAGCCCTGGAAAGGGGTGTGGCTGAAACTGGTTTTGAAATGGAGCGAGTACTTCCTATCAGAAAAAATCAGGACAATCCTGTTTATGCCGGATTAGTAGAAAGCATGGATGACGCGGTAGGGGTAGTTCTTAACAGGTTAAAGGAATTGGGACTGGATAAGAATACGATGGTTGTCTTTACATCAGACAATGGAGGCGTGGCCTCTGGCGATGCATTTTCTACCTCCAATGCTCCTCTTAGAGGAGGAAAAGGATATCAGTGGGAAGGCGGCATCAAAGAGCCCTACTTAATATCGGTGCCATGGATGAAGCCACAGAAAATAATTCACCCGGCAATAGGGATGGATTTCTATCCTACTTTGCTTGATTTAACAGGAAATACGCTGTTGGCTTCGCAGCATGTAGATGGGCAGAGTTTAGTTTCTGCTATGAAAGGAAGTGCCGGTTCTGATCGTAAGTTTTTCTGGCATTATCCTCATTATGGGAATCAGGGAGGCGAGCCCTCTTCTATTGCCAGAATAGGATCTTGGAAACTGATTCACTATTACGAAGACGGCAGAGATGAACTGTATGACCTGGCTAATGACCCTGGCGAGAAAAGGAATCTTGCAGCATCAAACACAAAACAACTGAAGGCTTTAAATAAGGAGCTTACTAAATGGTTGGTAGACTCCGGAGCCAAGATGCCCGTGGCAGATCCGATGTATGATGCTCAAAAGGAAAAAGCTGTTTTAGACAAAAACCGTGATGTGCTGTGGCCTAAGCTTGAAAATCAAAGAAAGGAAATGCTTTCTGATGGCTATAAGCCAAATGAAGATTGGTGGGGAAGCCAATCGACTGTCGATTGAGATTGACCTGTAATTACAACCCTATAAATATGAAATTGAATTGTTTACTGTTCACACTTTTTGTGTGTATTACCACTGTCTACGGGCAAAGTATCCCATTGCCGGAGCATCCCAGACCTGATTTTGAACGAAGTCAATGGCAAAACCTAAATGGAATTTGGGATTTTGAGTTTGATAGTCTGAATATAGGCATGAAAGAACATTGGCAGGCTGGGCAAACAGACTTTTCTAAAAGAATTAATGTTCCTTTTCCCTGGGGATCAAAACTCTCAGGTGTGGAAGACCTTGCAGATATTGCCTGGTATAAAAAAGGTATTAATGTGCCGGTGTCATGGAAAGGGAAAAGAATATTCCTGACCATCGGGGCTTCAGACTGGCAAACATCTGTCTGGATTGATGGCCAATTTCTTGGTAAACATGAGGGTGGATATACGCCTTTTTCTTTTGAATTAACAGAGTATCTTACTTATGGTCAGTCGCAGAATATAATCATACGAGTAGATGATGCCCGCAGGCAGTTTACGCTGTATGGAAAACAGGGATACGGCAATGCAAGAGGTATTTGGCAAACACCGTATTTGGAAGCCAGAGGGCAAAATTTCATTGAAAGCCTGCATTTTGAACCGAATATTGACAAGTCAGAAGTAACCGCCAAAATTACTTTGGAGATGCCTGCGGCTAAAAATGAAAGTTTAAGACTAAGTTTTAAGAATGCTTCGCAAAGTTTTTCAGCTGTGATTCCTGAAGGTCAAAAAAGTGCTGAGTTTACTATTGCAATTGAAAATCAACATCTCTGGTCTTTAGAAGACCCCTTTCTTTATGAAGTGATAGCTAATGTGGCTGATGACGAACTGAAAACTTATTTCGGCATGCGTAAAATATCAGTCACAAATCTACCGGGCACTGAGTACCCTTATGTGGCCTTAAATAATAAACCCATCTACCTTCAGCTAACTTTAGATCAATCATACCATCCTGAAGGTTTTTATACTTTTCCGAGTGACGAGTTCATGAAGAACGAGATTCAACTTTGTAAAGATATTGGGCTTAACGGTTTGCGAACACACATTAAAGTGGATATACCGAGAAAGCTCTATTGGGCCGATAAATTGGGTTTATTGGTTATGGCAGATCTGCCCAATAGCTGGGGAGAGCCAGACGTCAAAGCACAAAAGGAATCTGAGTTTACACTCAGAGAAATGATTAAGAGAGATTACAATCATCCGGCCATATTTTCATGGATTGCCTTTAACGAAACCTGGGGATTACGGACAAAGGTCAAAAACGATGAAGGCAAAGAAGAGAATCGATATCTTCCAAAAACTCAATATTGGGTAGCCAGTATGTATTATTTAGCCAAGTCTTTAGATCAGACCAGGCTGGTAGAAGATAACTCTATTTGCTGTGGAGCAGGACATACGGAGACAGATATCAACTCATGGCATCAGTACCTGCCGGGCTACGAGTGGGAAGCTTTCATGAGTAAATTAGATAAGAACACTTATCCGGGGAGTTCCCATGATTTTGAAGCGGGTTTCACTCAGGGAAACCAGCCAATGATTAACTCTGAATGTGGGAATGTTTGGGGCTATGATGGCAGTACGGGAGATGTAGACTGGAGCTACGACTATCACAGAATGATGAATGTGTTCAGGAAATATCCTAAAATGGCAGGTTGGTTATACACAGAACACCATGATGTCATTAACGAATGGAACGGGTACTGGCGTTTTGATCGAAGCATGAAATTCACAGGACTGGGAGATTTGGCCGAGGGCATGACAGACAAAGATTTTCATTCGTTAGTTTACCTTTCCACAGGTCAGGACATTACGCAAACAGCTCAGGCTGGTAGTACCGTATCTGTACCTTTGTTTCTTTCCTGTCAAACTGATGAGACTTTTGAAGACGAGGAGCTGACCATTGAGTACTCTTTGTACGGAGTAGATGTTTTAGGAAACTATTTTAATGGCTATTCGCAATCGTTCAATACAGCGTATCAGCCTTGGATGCAAAAGGAGATAGAGTCTATCAGCCTTATTCTTCCTGAGACAGATGGCTTGTATACATTAAGATTGAAAGTCAAAACAAAAACCGGCAGAGTTTTGCATACTAATTTCATGTCTTTCAATGTAGAAGGCGGCATATTGCCAGCAGGTAAAAGTAGGTGGACAAAGGAACCGCACAATACTTCTCAATCAAAATGGTCTGTGAAAGCCTGGGAGGTATTGGATGGCAAGAAGATGAATGGAACAGGAAACGGGAATTTTACTTATACTTTTGAGGGCAAGGTCAGTAAAGTAAAATCAGGTTATCTGTTGTTTGAGCTGGGAGCCAAAGAGCTTTTCTTTAAAGACCGCGAAGGTATGGAAATCAAAGACTCTGATTATATGCTGGGTGCAAAGGCCGAGCCTAGTCAAAATAAGAATTCTTACCCGATGACAGATGAATCAAAGTATCCTTCAAAAGTGACTGTTTCTGTCAATGGTCAAGCAGTAAAAACCATAGAGCTACTGGATGATCCTGCAGATCACAGAGGAATACTCAGCTGGCACAGTCAGAAGGAAGACAGAAAACTTCATGAGGCCGGGAGTTATGGCTATATGGTTAAGATACCGCTAAGTAAGGCTCAATTAAAGAACTTAAAAAGAGATAAAAAGATTGATGTTCGGCTTGAGGTAAACAACGGTGGCGGTCTTGCAGTTTATGGTAAGGATTTCGGGCGATACCCTTTTGGGCCATCTTTGGTTTTAGAGGAGAAGTAAATAGAAAATTAACAATCATTTTAATCGAAGTCCTGAGCATAACAAACCACAAGGATGTAAATTTATTACTTAAGCGTGGTAAGGGCTATTTAATGAAAGAATTATGAAAACAAGAAGAGATTTTATAAAGGGGATCAGCTCAGGAATGGCCCTGGTTTTAGGTGGAGGTTTACGTCAGCTTTCTGCTCAGGATGTTTTTGAGCTGGGTAATCAGGTGAAACTGCGTTTTATTATTGCCTCAGATAGTCATTATGGCCAGCCCAAAACGGAGTATGACGAAATGGTGAAAACCTTTATTGCTAAAGCAAATCTGTTTCAGAAAAGCAATCCGGTAGATTTTTGTGTTATTAATGGTGATATCATTCATGACCAACCTAAATTTATGCCTGAAGCCAAAACGGTGTATGATACGCTCAAGGTGCCGTATTATGTAACAAAGGGCAATCATGACAGAGTTTCGGATGATGAGTGGCAGCGTATCTGGGGCATGCCGGTAAATCACCACGACAGCATTAAGAAGAATGAAATTTTATTGGTTACTACTTCAAATGAAAAAGGAGATTACCTATCTCCGGATCTCAATTACCTGAAAGAAGAATTGGATGCCATTTCAGCAAAAAGAAACGTTTTTCTTTTTGTTCATATTCCACAAACTAAGTGGACGGCTAATGCCATTGAGACCACAGAATTCTTTGAACTTCTGAAAAATTATCCAAACGTCAGAGCCATTTTTCATGGGCATGAGCACGATCAGGATGGCATCAAAACTAAAGATGGGAAACCCTATATTTTTGACTCTCATATTGGAGGAAGCTGG
>JANSYO010000139.1 GCA_024742395.1 Cytophagales bacterium | reverse complement strand
AACATAATCGCCAATTTCTACGGGCATAGGGTCTGTAGGAATTTCAGCTGAACCAATATTGGCTACTACATCCGTGATTTCAGGAAACTCTTTTAAGAGTTTTTTCTGAATCATTTTGGAGGTTTCAACACTCTGAGAAAGTGAACTACCCGGTGGTAGAATATGCTGTATAGCCAAGTCGCCTTCTTCTAATGTAGGTATAAACTCCCCACCCATTCTGCTGAACACAAATAGACTTATCAGAAAAACTAACATCGTAGCACTTACAAATACTGTCTTAAAACGAAGTGCTGAATTGAGTAATGGTGTATAGCCTCTTTGAAAAAATGCAATAATTTTATCTGCAAAGGATTCTTTATTTACTACTTTTTTCTTGAGCACCAAGGCAGCCATCATTGGCACATAGGTTAAGGATAAAATCAATGCTCCTACAATGGCAAGCATTACGGTCTGAGCCATAGGCTTAAACATTTTGCCTTCAATACCCACTAAAGCTAATATTGGTATATAGACCATTAGAATAATAATTTCGCCAAAGGCAGCCGAACTTCTTATTTTTTGAGAAGAGGTAATCACTTCACTATCCATATCAGATTGGGATAATAGTTTGCCTGCCTTACTGACTTGCAATCGGTGAACTATGGCCTCCACTATAATTACTGCACCATCTACAATAAGCCCGAAATCAATCGCTCCTAAACTCATTAAGTTAGCCGAGATACCTAATAGGTTCATCATTGAAACAGCAAAGAGCATAGCCAATGGAATGACGGAAGCTACGATTAGTCCTGCTCGCCAATTTCCTAATAGTAAGACTAAAATGAATATGACAATTAAGCCACCTTCAATGAGGTTCTTTTTTACGGTACCTATAGCAGTACTTACTAATTTGTCTCTTACCAAATAGGGTTCAATAACTACTCCTTCGGGCAATGATTTTTGGATTTGAATTACTCGCTCTTTTACCAACTCCGTTACTTGTGCAGAATTTGCTCCTTTGAACATCATTACCTTACCACCAACGACTTCTGCTCCATCTCTAACTAATGCTCCGTATCGAGGAGCTTTACCATATTGAACAGTAGCAACATCTTTTACTAAAACTGGAATATTACCTGCATCACTGACTACAATATTTCCAATGTCGTCTAAAGATTTGGCTAAACCTTCTGAACGGATATAGTATGCATTTGAGCTTTTTTCTATGTATGCTCCGCCGGTATTTTCATTACTCTTTTCTAAGGCTGAAAATATATCTGTAATGCTTATACCTAAAGATTTCAGAAGATTAGGATTTACTGCTACTTCATATTGTTTCAGAAAGCCACCCATTGAGTTAACCTCTGCTACACCTTC
The DNA here is from genome assembly GCA_024742395.1 of Cytophagales bacterium. GTDB lineage: Bacteria > Bacteroidota > Bacteroidia > Cytophagales > Spirosomataceae > Jiulongibacter. Next base: position 6,700 of record JANSYO010000139.1, on the reverse strand, counting down.
TATGCCCAAAAGCTGTCGGGTAACTATCCAATCTTGAATACTTCTAAGCTCTGTTGACGAATATTTGTCTTCAAATCCTTCTTCTGGTCGGACCACATATTGATAAATCTCTCCTAAGCCGGTTGAAAGCGGTGCCATTTCAGGAGTGCCCAGACTATTAGGAATATCTTCTTCAGCTTCTCTTAGTTTTTCGTTAACCAACTGTCGAGCCAAGTAAATATCATAATCTTCTTCAAAGACTACAGTTACTACGGATAAGCCAAAACGAGAGATAGACCGTATTTCTTCTGTCTTTTGCAAACTCTGTACGGCAAGCTCTACAGGAGTAGTAATAAACGGCTCTACTTCTTGGGTAGCAAGATTAGGTGAAATGGTAATGATCTGTACTTGATTATTCGTAATATCAGGAACAGCATCTATGGGTAGCTGTTTGAGAGAAAATAATCCCCAAACTATGAGGGCTGCTACAATAAGCCCTACAACAAACTTATTCCTTACCGAATAAGCGATAATATTATCGAACATTAATATTTGATTTTTATAAAATAGTTAAACCTTGACTATGATTGAAAAGGGCATAGTAGCCCCTTGAATGTGGTTTAACTATGGGCTGGCGGGTGCCAAACTCCTTCGCTGTAATCAAAGGAATAATCAAATGTGTAATGAAAAAGGTATTCTGTTGAAATAACCGCTCTCGCCTGCACCAAAGATTGCAAAGTAGGCATTGTAATCATAGTACCACAACAAGCACATACACAAAACGGTGTGCAACTATCTTGGTGGTCTGAATGATTATGGTCGTGGTCCGTAGTAGATACCTCAGGGTTTGAAGAATGGGAAGTTTGGGGCATACCATCTGTACACGGCACTACAGATAGTGCCATAAAATAAATACATAATATGAATGCCAAAAGTCTCATTTCTGGTTTCAAAGGTAAGACATGTTCTCTGCAACCCATTTGCAAAGTTTAACGATTGCAATTTTCACATAGACCTTTAATAACCATATTGGCTTGTTGCATTTTGAAGTTTTTAAGAAGTTCAATTTGAGGAATATTCTGATTGGTAAGGCAGAAGGTGTTTTGGCATATAGTACAATGGAAATGATAATGTTGGTCAATGGTTTCACATTCGCAACTTTCTAAGCACAGAGCATATTTTAATTGCTTTGTGCCATCATCTATGGTGTGAACGAGCTTATTTTTCTCAAAGGTTTTAAGTGTTCTGTATAGTGTGGACTTATCAGCACTTTCAAAGGCGTTTTCTATACTTTGCAAAGAAATAGTATGGTCTTGCTCCATCAAATATTGAAGAACAAGGATTCGCATTGCAGTAGGTTTTATATCCCTATGATTGAGTCTATTTTCTATTTTTTCATTAATCATAAAAATCAAAAATTCTTTTATCCAAAACAATGGCTTTCTTTTGAATTAATGAATACTTTTTCGCCTTTTGTGTAACATGTATTTACCTAAGTTTTGTTTATTTGGGCACCTCTGCCCCTATTTTTTCTTTAAATAATAATTTAAACAACTTTTCGGAAGCTATCTGCTTTATCATCTACATTTATCGCAACATGAAACAGCATATCGCCAAAAGCATTCTATACAGTATTTTTTACAATGTAGTTATTCATTGTAGCTACCTAAAGCCAAATTGCAATAATGGATACCTCGCATTCACCCACTTCCTGTCTCCCTCGGCAAAAGTAGCCTGAAAGTCCAGCCGCCTGCTAACCCGCCCAGCCTACACCAACCTTTTCTTCTGCATACCAACACGCGGTTAAGCGGTCTCGCCTTCGGGTTCGTCTTTTGTTTCGTCAGGCATATAAAAAAGGGTAAAGCAAGCGGCTAAATCTTGTGACTAAATGAAACTCTGTCAATCATCCGCCCTTTTTTATACCCTTCGTCAGGCAGGCTAGCGGCTGTGCAGTGGCTCATCCGTTAGCCGCCGTCTCAGTTGCCTTCCTTCACACAGCCGTACCCTTGTCTCCGCTCGTTCCCTCTGGCCACCCCAAACCCCTGTTTATAGGTCGCCTTTCGGCAATTTAATTTATGGGGTGCCCAGCCTCTCGCATCTGTTTATGCTCGCCTGCGTTGTCGCTGCGGGCTATTTCGGGCTGTCATGTTTTTTGCTTTTCTCCCATGTGCTTCAGTAGCTGGATAGATTTTCGTCTAGAAGTGGCTTTGATCTTACCAGCCACTTCTGGCACCGCTCACAGGAGTAGCTTAGCCGCTACACCTGCCTTTCCCTCGCTCAGCAAAAAAACACGCCAGCCCGGCGGTATTCTACCGGAGGTCGCCACCCGCACTTAGGTGTTCCCGTGGCTTCCCCCCTTGCTCCGCTCGCAGACGGCTCGCAGTAGCTACGCCGAGGTTAACCCTTTAGAACTTCAATTCAAGTTTATTTTTAAGAATAAAAGAATGGCAAAGATGGGCGGCAGCTCAGACCATTGCTCATAATGTGCTGTAAAGGTCAGGCCCTTCGGGTTTTGGATGAAAACTTTTGACCTGCATTTTAATCAGATTTTCCTTACAAAACTTTTCACCCAAAAACCTTGACAGCCCATTTCACCCGCCGCCCCTCCTAGGGCCTTTCTTTTTTTCTTGTTTTTTCTTTGTCAAAAAAATATAGGCGGAGCGAAGCGTAGCCAGCATTTCAAATTTTAATGCCCTACGTGTATGCAATTCAATGTCAAAACTTACTCACCTGGACAACTCATTCGTCCATTCAGTTTCTTCGTTCTCTCCAAAGGGTTAAATAGTGGAAAGCCCATTTCTAAACCTTGCCCCAATTGTTACCAGATTATTTGCCACACTTCAGAAGAAAAAGAAACTTTACAACTCCTCTGTTTTTGCCTGTGGCAGTCAAAAGTCTTTTATCAGGATTTAGTGGGTTCTGTTATTCCTTTCTTAAGAATTGGAGATTTCAGGAAGGCTCTACTCATAGCCATTGAAAGCTCAAAGGATAAACCGGAAATCCATCAATTATCCGGCAATATTCAAAAGCTGAATGACTTGGAGAGTCAATACCGGAAGCAGTTAAAACTAATCGGAGAGTATAAAAAAGCACTCTATCTCTCTGTCATCAGATAAATAGATGGACACCGCCACATTATAAAATTCATATGCTAAGGTAGTAAGGCAGGCAAACGCACCAGGCCGACGCTTCATAAAACATAAAAAAGACTACGGCATAAACACCAACCAACCCGGCAAGCCCTCATTTATTCCGTTTCCTTTTTTCTATTTTAACTGCCTTACAGAGAGATGCATATAAATTTTATAATTATGAGTCGTCGTACACCTATCTCTCTTAGCTGCAGTTCAGCTTCTTGTCCTTCTCACACCGTTCCAGCTTCAGATTTTGTTGCGGTCAGTCCTTATGCTTACCAGCGTCATATGCGTAAAGCTAATCGTATTAAGCCTCATAAGCGTGGCGTTAGGGTTTATCGTATCCCATGTGGCTGTAGTCTTTGGGTCTATCAGTCAGGTGAGCGTTTTCTTTCAGCATTGCCCTTTTAGGGCTTTGCTGATTTCCTATAAAATCAAAGCTTAGGAAACTTAGGATATCTAGGATTGCTCGGAAAAGGGTAATAAAAAACCCTGTCGTTTGACAGGGCCTTTTAAAACTAAGAAGAATTCAAGCTTACAAACCGCTCACCGCAACGATGGACAAGGCATTATGAGCACCATTTTTCAATGGATACATTTCTCCATTCACTTCCTGATAAAACTCGATTCCGAATACCAGAAACAGCGGGTGAGTGCTGTTTGCTGTTACCGTATTGGTTAATGTTACTGCAGCCGCAGGGGGATTGGTCCATGGAAGTACCGCACTTTCCTGAAGATCGACCGTGAAGGTTTCGTTCTCGAAATCAACCTCAGCTCCACCAGATACAAACTTGAAATGTGTTGCACCACCTGGAGCAGCAATCATTTGAGCAGGCTTGAAACTTGGAATGCTTACTTCCAAATTACCGGCCACACGATCAATTGCACTGGAATACGGGGCATAAATGGTGTTTCCAAGCTTTCCATTGGCATTAAACTCGAAACCAGTAAGCAATTCAGCTTCACCATCAATCACGTTTCTTTCACCTCTGGTGTTCGTTGCATCCGCTTGAATCACCTTAACCATCTTAGAGGTTAGTCGGCTCACCATTCGTCTGTCTGAAGCGTTTTGAAGAAGAACTCTCAGAGAGTTACGCAGCAATTTTCCGGCTTTACCGGCTCTTCCAAACTCAGCTCCGTTTTCACGAGTTCGCTGAAAGTTTGGATCGTTTGCAATTCTGTCACCATCCACACCGCCTTTTTCGCGGGCGAGATAGCCATCTTGTGTTTTGTAGAAAGTGATACCTCCGATAGTACCATCTAACTTAATAAGACCTTTTTGTCGTGCCATTTTACTAGATATTTTTTGGTTTGACATAAAGATACTCTTTGTATATCAGTCGTTTAAAGCCCGCAAACCATCCCTTCCGATATTGCCGCACTTTGCCGAAATACACCAACTATTCAACCCGATTTATTTCTTATCTTTGCATTACCTCATCCATAGATACCTCACCCCAACGGTATGGATGGAGTATTATTTTTTGAAATACTGTAATGAAAAGATTGTGTATTTATCCGAAAGACATTCAGATAATCACAGGTAGAAGTGAAAGGTACGGTCGCTCACTAATCCAAAAGATGAAGGAGCACTTCCAAAAAGAAGCCCACCAGATGATAACTATTCAAGAGTTTTGTCAGTACTTGGGTTTACAAGAAGAAGCCGTTACAAGCCAAATTCACTAGGCAATACGCTAAATCACTGAACCTGAGAGCAGCTTTCAACACACTTTTCCAAACAGGTTTCTTTCTCTTCTTTAGCTATATTTAGCTTTGTTTCAGGCATTTTCGTTGCCTATTTGTTGCCCAAATCTTATAACTTATTGATAATCATTAATTGATTAATTTTTGCATCGGAAAGTAATCATAGCTTCAATCTATTAACAAGTAAAATTTTATTTGTAACGATTGCATCAAATTCAATTTTGAAGTTTTTCAGAACAGAAATTTGTTGGAAACTAGCTGAGAAGGATTTGCCTGATTAGGGTGTTTGTAATATTGATTATAGCGTTGGTAATTCTTAGATTGTATTTTACGGTCGGGAGACCGTTTGTCACTGCTGCTAAGTCAGAGACTTTGCAGAACTTAGGTCGGGAGAACCGTTTGTCACTTCTGCTAAGTCGGAGACTTTGCAGAACTTAGGTCAGGAGAACATTTTTCTATACTTCTAAGTCAGAGACTTAACTGAATTAGCGAACAAAAGTCTATACTATTCTGCTACCAATCCTTTCCACCCCTCATATCCTTTTAAAACGGTCTCGTTTCCGAGCCGAGGTTGAAGTGAAGTGCTCCGTGATTCATTCAATTCTTTTAACTGAACAATGCTCTTATACACACCACTTTTTAAACCGGACAAATACGCAGCTCCTAAAGCAGAAACATCTGGATTTGATTGTTGATTGAGAGGGGCAGCCAGTAAATCAACCAGAAACTGCATGACAAACTTATTTTTACTCAGGCCGCCATTAATGGAAATACTTTTGAGATCTGAGCCCATATCCTCCCGCATAGCGTTTATCACATCTTTTATTTGATACGGAATACTCTCTAATGCCGCCCGTACAATATGATTTTTAGTGGTACCAAAAGTCATTCCTTCAATCGATGCCTTACGATTCATTTGCCAATGCGGGGCTCCGAGACCACTGAAGGCCGGAATTAGATAAACACCTGCATTGTCATCTACAGAAAGAGCCATGGCTTCTGTTTCTTGTACATCTTTAAACAAGCCCAACTCATTTTTAATCCATTCTATGGTAGAACCGCAGGCTACAATAGCCCCTTCTAAAGCAAAATCAACCCTATCTTTGGTGCTCCATGCTACTGTGGCTAACAGACCTTTGTCTGAATTAACGGGTTTAGAACCCGTATTCATCATGATGGAGCTACCCGTTCCCATTGTTACTTTGGCAGTGCCCGCTTCAAAACACCCTTCACCAAATGTGGCTGCATGAGAATCGCCAATCAAAGAAGTCACCGGAATTTTATAAGAGTCAGAGACCTTAGAGGTGGGCACACCGTTTTGCAAAGAACCCATTTTGTCTTTATCCCATGCAAAATACCAATCTCCAAAATCATAAGAAGAGCTGCACACCTCGGGTAAATTTAGCTTTTCTAAACCCCAAAGTTTAAGAATCTCCTTATCCCATTGTAAGGTATGTATATTAAATAACAGGGTTCTATGGGCATTGGTATAATCGGTTTTAAAAACCCTACCTTCTGTCATTTTATAGAGTAGCCAGCAATCAATAGTACCAAAATATACCTCTCCGGCATCCAGTTTTTGCTTTAAACCCTTATTGTTTTCCAATAACCACAGTAGTTTGGTTCCGGAGAAATATGGATCAATGATCAAGCCTGTATTCCATTTTATTCGTTCATTTTGACCGGCTTCAATGAGTCTTTGGCAAACACCCACCGATCTTTTACAGGCCCAAACCACTGCAGGAGAAAGTGATTTACCTTGTTTATCCCAAAGCACAAAAGTTTCTCTTTGATTTGAAATGCCGCAAGAGGCAATGGTCTCAATTGACAAACCTTTCTCTGTAAAATGCAATAGACATTCAGATACAGAATCAAGTACATTT
>JANSYO010000346.1 GCA_024742395.1 Cytophagales bacterium | reverse complement strand
TTTAAATATGAACAAACTCACCAACCTTTACAAATAGTTCGGATGTACGCAAGAGTATTGCCCGTGTGAACACTGTTATCCACCAAACTCAAAAGGCTCACATCAGAAAGTTCTATGCTGGTAAGAAATATGTTCCTATTGATATCCGCGCAAAGAAGACCAGAGCTATCAGGTTTGTTGCCTTTTACAGATCAGACACTAGCAGGATTTTTTATTAATTTTTCCCTCAGACGCCAACTCACCAAAGCGCAAAAGAACGCAAGAACTCAACGTCAACAGAAGAGACAAACTCACTTTCCTATGCGCAAGTACGCTGTTAAGGCTTAAGTCACTCTGCGGATATGAATAAAATATATTACAAGCTATTGGAGCATAGAAAGTGATCAAAGTTTCATTTATTGATTTCGCTGTGTATGGAACTCCCGATCGTTCGTTATATCTTCCCTTTTCCTCCTAACCGCACAAATTCATTGTCTTGGACACCGTATCATGTATCCATTGCATGTGATGAATGTATTTACATCTTGGTGAGAGATTTCGCTTCGTTCTTTCAGCTTCTCATATTGCAAAGGATTTAGACGCTTTACATGAAGCTGCTCCAACATACATTCCTGTACCTAAAACGTCAACCGAAGAACAAGCAGCAAACTTCCAGGTTCGCGCATTTTCTGTTTCTGATCTTTTGGTTTACCCTGTTCTGCCATCAGGACACCAACCCTTGGCCAACTTCGAATAATGACATATCCGTTTTTGCTTTCAAGATATCACCAGCGGTTCAGGTGGAAAAGATATCACAGTGCGTAAATATTCAACATTGCTTTGTTCGGACTTTCCGCTTATTTTCCTGTTAGGCACTATGCTGCATTAGTTACGAATAGGTACCACATCAACATATATAAAGAAACCACTATAGGTGAATGGATTTTACAACACGAAGCGTTGGATGTAGTAAGCGCTAATTTACCAAATACTCTCAGCAGAAACTGCTTGGCTATGCATTGTTTGTGGTATATACATCCTTAAAACCAACTAACATCTAGTTTTTAAGGTTTATCATGGCAAAAGTTGAATGAGGAGTTCTTGTTGTTACTACTAGGAAGCAAAGGAGGTTGTATTTCGCTTTTACTTGTATCTGAACAC
>JANSYO010000153.1 GCA_024742395.1 Cytophagales bacterium | reverse complement strand
CAGTCGTTCTGACATAATCAGAATTCGCTTTCAATATACCTTGTTGGTCCCAGTGACTAAAACTCATATAAGTAGAGCTGTTATCACTATTCATGTTAATACTTAAGGCCTTATTCCATGTAAAACCTGTTTGAAATACCTGATCTCTATTGGCCTGATGATAATTCGTGTTATCATTTTTGGTTAAAATCGGATAATACACCGTACCATCCGGAGCTTCAAATCTTTTATTTCCGACTCTCACCTCATCTTCGCCTCCTGTTCTATCTCTTATTCTATCGCCCCAGGATAAACTGGAAGTAGGATTCCAAATGTATGTATATGCATCTCTGGCTCTTCCGGTTTCCTGAATTAGCGGATAGCCCTGACCAAACTTATCTTGTTTCTCAAACTCACGATTGATCACATCAAAACTGGTCATATTGGTGAAGTCAACACTCACCTTTTTGTTCCTGTTATTCCCTCTTTTTGTTTGGATTAATATTACCCCATTGGCAGCACCTGTACCCCATACTGCGGCAGCAGCTGCTCCTTTCAACACCGTTACATTGGCAATATCGTCAGGATTGATGTCATTTAGTCTCGACTGCTGAACAACACCATCCACACCGCCACCAATGCTGCTATTCGTGATAGGAACTCCGTCAAGAATAATCAAGGGCGACGAGCTACCCGATATAGTGTTTTGCCCTCTGATTTGGATATATGCACCCGCACCCGGATCCCCACTGTTACGTACAATGGTCAAGCCCGAGGTTTTACCAGACAAACCTTGAATTACCCCAGATTCTCCAGACCTTTTCAAGGCATCAGCATCTATTAATGTTGAAGAACTAAGGTCATCGTCTTTTTTACGCTCTAGACCAAGAGCAGTTAATACAACAACTTCATTCAATTGATTTTCTGCGGCATTCAAGACCACATTAATTATTGATTGATTTCCGACCAACACCTCTCTCGTTTCCATTCCAATAAAAGAGAAAACTAAGGTTTGACCTTTTGTTGCCGTAATGGCGTAGTTTCCTGATGCATCTGTCTGAGTACCCTGCGTACCTCCTTTTACCTGAACCGTTACGCCTGGCAGAGCAAAATCATCTTCGAGGGCTTTTACATTTCCCGAGACCCTGATTTCCTGAGCGTTTGCTCCCAAAGCAACGAAAAAACAAAGCAAAAGTAGAACTGTATGTTTCATATAATGAGTCTAATTCGTTTAAAAGTACGGAGTGAGCGTTAAAAAAGCTGTATCTACATCCTCTTTTTTAATCAATTTCAATATAATTTGACTCTTTTAAAACAGCCTACCGAATAAAAGGTGATCCCTCTACCTTCTGTATCAAACCATTAAAAAGTACTCAAAAACCATTTATCAATAATTTGTGAAGTAGGTCTGCCATTCTGTCAGTCTTTTGGTATCTTTGCCCTCTGAAATTTTGCATGGATATATGGAAAGACTGAGCGGAGAATTAAAAATACTCTCAAAAGAAGAAAAAGAAGGAATAGATGAAGCAAGAGTAAGCCGAGATGAAGAAGGAGATGGTAAGCGAAAACTCTATATAGAAAGTTATGGTTGTCAAATGAATTTTGCTGACAGTGAAATAGTGGCCTCCATTCTAAAGAAAGAAGGTTTTGTCACAACTTCTGATAAGAACCAGGCCGAATTAATTTTACTTAACACCTGCTCTATAAGAGACAATGCTGAACAAAAAGTAAGACAGCGTCTAAGAATATTAAATGCAACCAAAAAAGGGAAATCCAATGTCAAAATCGGAGTGTTGGGTTGTATGGCAGAAAGGCTGAAAACTCAGTTACTCGAAGAAGAGAAAATGGTGGATATGGTGGTAGGCCCTGACGCCTACAGAGACCTTCCTAATCTTATTAATGAAGTGGAGACGGGTCAGAAGGCCGTCAATGTATTTCTATCTAGAGAAGAAACCTACGCCGATATTACTCCTGTTAAATTAGATACCAACGGCGTAACTGCATTTATATCTATAATGCGTGGTTGTGATAATATGTGCAGTTTCTGCGTAGTGCCGTATACAAGAGGTAGAGAAAGAAGCAGAGAACCACAAACCATCATAAATGAAGCAAAGGAGCTATTTAACAAAGGATATAAAGAGGTGACTCTTCTTGGGCAAAATGTTGACTCATATAAATGGAAAAACAGCCAAGGTGAAATTGAAATGACTTTTGCTCAGCTCTTAGCAAGTGTTGCCGAAATTGACCCTAATCTAAGAGTTCGTTTTTCTACTTCGCATCCAAAAGACATTACCGATGAGGTATTGTACACCATCAAGAAATATGAAAACATTTGTTCATACATTCACTTGCCTGCCCAAAGCGGTAGTTCAAGGATTCTGGAATTAATGAACAGAACTTACACCAGAGAGTGGTATATCAATAAAATAGACCGAATCAGGGAAATCCTGGGAGACGATTGTGGCATTTCACATGATATGATCACCGGGTTCTGTACAGAAACTGAAGAAGATCATAAGGAAACTTTATCCTTAATGGACTATGTAAGATATGACTACGGATATACCTTCTATTATTCAGAAAGACCAGGAACACCAGCCGCAAAGAAATTAGAAGATGATGTAGATCTGGAAACAAAAAAGAGAAGATTAGATGAAGTTATTCAAAAACAACGTCAGCATTCACTTGAGCGAAACCGGAGATCATTAAATAAAGTGGTAAAAGTTTTGGTAGAAGGTTTCAGCAAGCGATCAGAAGACTTTTTACAAGGTAGAAGTGACCAAAACAAAGTGGTTATTTTCCCAAAAGAAAATTACAGGAAAGGAGATTACGTCTTAGTGAGAATTGACGAATGCAATGCGGCTACACTCAAGGGCATTGCAGTAGAAAAAGAATTAGTTTAGAAATGACAAACAGCCCGGAGATACAATCAGTAAAGAACCGTTTTGGGATCATTGGGAATGCTCCTGGTCTAAATTACGCATTAAATGTAGCTATTCAGGTAGCACCTACAGACTTAACTGTACTAATTACAGGTGAAAGTGGAAGTGGTAAAGAATCTTTCTCGAAAATAATTCATGGTTTGAGTCCAAGAAAACATGGTAATTTCATTGCCATAAACTGTGGAGCCATACCTGAAGGCACTATTGATTCAGAGCTCTTTGGGCATACCAAAGGAGCTTTTACAGGTGCTATTGATGACAGAAAGGGATATTTTGAAACAACCGACGGTGGAACGATATTCCTGGATGAAATAGGCGAAATGCCTGTTAGTACACAAGCCAGATTGCTAAGGGTACTTGAAAATGGGGAATTTATCCCTGTAGGCTCATCTAAAGAAAAGAAAACCAACGTAAGAGTGGTTGCAGCCACCAATGTCAATCTGCAAAGGGCCGTTGAAAAAGGAACTTTCAGAGAAGACCTTTACTATCGTTTAAACACTGTTCCTATAAATGTTCCACCATTAAGAGAAAGAGGTTTTGATATTGAACTGCTGTTCATCAAATTTACCTCAGATTTTGCTGAAAAAAACAGAATAGAGCCGGTAGAATTAACTGAGGCAGCCAGAAAAGTTTTGACCAATTTCAGATTTCCCGGGAATATCAGACAGCTCAAAAATATTGCTGAGCAAATAACTCTTTTGGAACCTGAAAGGATCATTACGGCAGAGTCAATGGAAAAGTACTTGCCTAAAAGTCAGGCAGGAGGCTTACCTTCTCTTATTCATCAATTTGGCCATGCTGACAGTGATATCTCGGAGAGAGAAATACTTTACAAGGTTCTCTTTGAGATGAGAAAAGATGTAACTGAATTAAAAAAGTTGGTTTACAACCTTCTTCAAGGAGGCCAGATAAGCTCAGAATTTGTAGAAAAACACGAAGATCTTTTTGATGACATTAAGGCTACTGGCAATACCGGACTTAGTTCCTTGCCTATGCCTTCTCAGCGTGAAGAAAGACCCTATCCTCTTTATACACCTGAAGACGATCAGGTCGTTGTAACTATTGATAATTTGCAAGGTACCCGCGAGAATGTAGAAGATATTTCTCATGAAGACGAGGAAGAGTCGTTATCATTGGAGCGAAATGAGCATGAAATAATTTTGAAAGCTTTAAGAAAGAATAATTTCAAAAGGAAATACGCTGCAAAAGACCTTGGAATTTCTGAAAGAACGCTCTACAGAAAGATAAAACAGTATGATATTGAAGATGAAAAATAATCTGTCTACCGCAATAGTCAGAAACAATAGAAACTTGATTGCTGTACTGTCAAAAAAGCCCTTGACTATTTATATATTTTCAATTGCTCTTCTATTTCTGACCCAGTCCTGCAGAATTTATTCTTTCACAGGAACAAACTTATCTCCTGATCTAGAGAGTATTACTATTCAAAACTTCTCTATGGCTACTGCTGGCGGACCACCAGACCTTACCTTAAAATTTAATGAAAACCTAAAGGAGTATTATCAGCGGAACACAAACCTCAAGCTTTTACCAGCTAACGGAGACCTATATCTTGCGGGGGCAATCACTAGATATGAGATGACACCCCTTGCTACCACTGCTGGTGATAAGGCCGCCCTTAACAGGCTAACTGTGGCCGTAGAGGTGACTTTTCAAAACACAAAGAATGAAAACGATAGTTTTGAGAAAGAATTTTCATTTTATCAAGACTTCTCGCAAGAACAATCTCTTACAGACGTAGAGCCAAGCCTAGTTCCCAAAATCTTAGAACAGCTAGTTTTAAACATCTTTAATGATACTGCGGCACAATGGTAACTGAAGAGAATATGGACCTTATCCTGAGATCTATTGAGACTCCGGAGATGGCGATGCCTTTTGACTTCGAAATATTGGCTAATTTGCTGGACATATATCCCGATTTCCATTTATTAAGGAAAGCCTTCTTGCTGGTGGGCACACAGTTAGGTGCTAAAGGTGAGAACTTTAATTACCAATCTCATAAATGGTCAATGGTAAGTCCATTATTAAAACAGAACAGAGTAATTGAAAAAGAAACAGTGAAACCCGAGATGGTCAGAATGAGTGTCACAGAACGTATTGACAGGTTCCTGAAAAGATTTCAAGCGATTAAGTCGCCCTCCGAGCTAAACATTTAAGTAAAAGGCTGGTGCATATTTGAAAAAAAAGCACTTATTTTGCAGCCACTTTTGAAAAAATAGATAAACGATGTATACAACAGTTATTATTTTAATGATTATCGCCGCTTTGCTTCTGATAGGAGTAATTTTAATTCAAAACCCAAAAGGTGGTGGATTATCAAGTGAGTTTGGCGGAAGTGCTACTTCACAAATGTTTGGAGTACAGAAAACCGGTGATATCTTGGAACAATTAACTTGGGGCTTTTTTGCTTTTATAGTAGTTGGAGCTTTGGCAACAGGTATCTTTATGAGAACTTCTGAAGCTGCAGCAAATAACGGCGTGTTAGATGTAGAAACCAGCCAGTCAGCACCGGTAGCTCCAGCTCCGGCATTGCCAGAATCTCCGGCACCATCACTTCCAACGGAGCCTGCAGAATAAGCTTGAATAAATATGACTAGTCCTAAATAAGCGATACAGGTTTTTAAGATAAAACTAAATTATAGAAACCTGCTGAGCATTCTCAGCAGGTTTCTTCTTTTTATATGTTCTTATTCTGACATCTTCTTGTCTGTGCATCATTTCGGGAGTTTT
>JANSYO010000093.1 GCA_024742395.1 Cytophagales bacterium | reverse complement strand
TTGGCTAGGATTGTAATCCTTAAAAACTGCCTTCTTATTTACTCCTTCTTTCATGCTAGAAGTTACAAAATTTTAAGCATAAAAAAGAGACTGCCCTTTTGAGACAGCCTCTTTTGTTATAGTATTTATGAACTTTGATCAATGTAAAATGAGTTGGCATGCAATTCTTAAAGCTTGAGTTAATTTTTACGCAGTAATTCAATTTGATTGATACTAAGGTAATTTTCTTGTCTTGAATGGATTTTGGCTATAAGTCTTACTACATGAATAGAGTCACTTTTTGAATAGAAATTGCCTGTTTTGGGATCTAACAAAGTATTTCCACTTTTTATAGAAACAACCGAGTAAACCTGATTGTAATTACCAGAAGCCTGTGCAAGTTCTGCCCATTTTTCCATATTTTCTTTCGATAGCTTGTTTAAAAGGTGGAAATATCTTGGAGACATGACTTTTTTCATGAGGCTATAAAAAAGATCGTAAAAGTTATTTTCAGAACATATATTCAAAATATCATCAAAGTGTACTATTAAATCATCAGGTGTGAAATCATCAAAAAGTGGAATTGCTTCATTTACTTTGTTATCTGCAAGCAGAAGCTTTATAAAAGTAAGCCTTGCCAATGCCGCTGCTTTCTTTTGCCTGAATAAAGATAAAAACATTTCTGACGCATCAGTTTTGTTTCCCGATTGATAGGTCATTACAGCGTAATCAATATTGTTAATCATTCTGGTGGAAGCCACATCATGAAGTGATTTCATCAGGGAAAGTGCCTTTTCAAAATGTCCATAACCAAATTCCAGAAACGCATGAAGATTAATTAGTTTATAATCTTTTCCATAATTCTGAGAATAATCAGTTAACATTTGGGATACGGAATTGTAATAATGGTTTTTCTCATCAATGCCAATGCCGCTATTTAATATAAAATCTTTTTGGAGAACATATTCCAGAGCAATATCACCTTTTCCAATAAGGCTTTGGTTATAAGCATTCTCGAAAAGTAATATCTTTTCAGAAAGGTTATTGGAATTCGCTGCTTTGGTAAGTAAACGGAGATTGGTTAAACCGTTGTATGATATCAATAATGTGCCTGTAATTGATATAGCACATATTATAGGAGCTAATTTTATAAAGTTTCTATTTTTTTCTATATCTATTTCAATTGTTCCTTTTGTGATATGGGAATCAGAAATAGCCATAATTATAGAAAAAATGATTAGGCTAATTAGACTGTCAAATCCAAAAAACATGAATACTATGTACGTGAATAGGAGCGACAAACCCAATAAAGACTCAATTGAATTCTTGTTAATATAGCTCTTAAATAGGTTTATACTGGCGATGGTGAGTATACATAGATACAGGGCAAGACCTGGCCATCCAAAATTCACTAACTGATCCAAAACGATGTTATGAGAACTGTCGTACCAATCACCAGAACCATTGAGTGAATCGTTGTAATTTTGAATATAGAAAGTATTGAAGTTGCCTTCGCCTAGCCCGGTCAATGGGATATTATCTAAGTTGCTGGTTATGGTTTTCCATAATACAAGTCGGGTAGAAGAGGAGACAGAGGCATACCAATTACTGAAATACCTGTTTTGAATTTTAGAGAGATCAATATCTAAATAGTTTGATATTACATAACCGATTCCACCTAATGCAATAATCATTATCATAAAAATTGCGAGATATTTCCTCCCCGATTTGGATCGAATGGAATGACAAGAAAAAACAGCAAATCCTGCAAATAACGATAGTAACCCTGCACGAGAATTTGTTAGCAACATGCTGTAGATGAGTATTGTGGCAAGCAGTGCATAAACTACAGGGAGATACCAATATTTGAACTTATATTGGCAAACTACAAAAGTGATAAATAAAAGAGAACTGGTAAGATAAAAGGAAGCATGCATGGGATTAGACAGAAAACCTGTAAGTCTGCTATCTATCATATTACCTGCATCTTTAATTCCCCAAATTGAAGTTAGTAAGGCCCCGATTAAAATTAATAATGAAAGTAGGTATTTTTGACTATTAGTTAACTGTATTGATTTGACGGCGAAGTAAAATAAAACAACATATCCCCAATTTACAAAGCCCATATTCCTGTTGAAATTAGACCAAAAACTATTGTTCGAATTGTCACCAAGAAGGTCAGCAATTAATCTGACTAAGGTGTAAGAAATTAGAGCAATATCTAGTAGACTAAAACTAAGAATGGATTTCTTTCTAATATACCCTAAATGATAGGCATATAGAATGGATACAAGAACCCAAAAGACTAAAGTTCTGTGCACTATAGTACCATAGAAAAGGTATTTTGAATGAACGAGCGGCAATAGGCTTACAGCACATAAGATGCAGAACTTAAAAGAGTTTAGTGTTTTAGGTATTTCATTCATGACTAAGTTAATCTTCTAAAAAGCGTAGGTTTTAAAATGTATTGGTGATAATTAAAATTTGATAATGTTACTTCTCTTTTACATTTAGTGTGTGCTTTGTGACAAAAAAAAGTACATGGTAAACCAGTTAAGAGTACTCATCCGATGGAATATGCGAGAACGCAATTCATCGAATGAGTATTAAACCATTGTCTTGAATTCCATATGGTTTTAGAACATTCTTAGGTAAAAAGGATAAGCCTAAGTAGGAAGTAGCAAAGGAATTTTATTCACAGCCACCCATTTCTACCGTAAAAACGGTACCCGAGCTTGCCAGAAAACCTGGAGTGAGCTCTATGTATTTACCCGCATGATAAGTGGCACGTGCCCCATTGGTGATTTTATTGCTGGCCTGTATGGTACCTACTGTATTACTCACTTCAATTAAGGTAATAGAGCCTGAAATGTCATCATCGATACTTGAAAGTATAGCACTATTGGCACAGGGTGGCGGGCAAACATCCAAAACTTCAAAAAGCTTAAATGGCTGATCTGTTTCTGCCGGATCAGAGGCAACGATTCTCAGCTTGTACCCCGCAGCTACGGTAACACCTGCCGGAATGGTAGCTTGAATTATACCAGATGTATTTCCTGTGGTAGAGCCGAGTGTAGTTGGGTTGCTGAAACTTCCGTTTTCATCAGATAGTTGCAAAGTGAAAATATTGGAAGCAGAGAAGCTACCCGAAACCGTAAAAGGTACAGAGAATATATTTTCGCGGCAAAAAGCATCTGCCACATTACCCAGAGCTACAATATTGTCTCTGACCGTGAACGGCTGGTAGTTGACCTGATTCCAGTCACCATTGGCATTTTTCGAGCGTACAGAAAGGCGATGTACGCCATTTAATAGCCCATTTAAATCTACTTGAAAGGCTAGATTATCAACACTGAGCGAACTGCTCACTGGTACACTGGTGCCATTTCCTGCCCCTGGGTCATTGTCTATAAAATACTCCAGATAGACAATGGGCGATGGCTGAGTATTTACGGGCGGTGCAGTATTAAACTTCACAAAAGAGCGGTAATTGGTATTTCCCCAGTCTCCACCAGCATCCTGAGCCCGAATAGAAAGAATATGGAAACCATCTGAGAGGCTATTGACCGAAAACGAAAATGGAATTTCATTCAAAGCCAGCCCCGGTGTAATAGGGATAAAAGTACCTGCTCCGTGCCCGGGGTCATTATCAATTAAATACTCCAAGGCGGTGATGTTTTGCGGAGCGGGTACTGTAACTAAATCGGTGTTAAACTTGGCAAAAACGCGATAGGTAGTATTCCCCCAGTCTCCATCGGCGTCTTGTGCCCTCACAGATAGGTAATGAAAGCCATCTGTAAGACTGGTGACAGGAAAGGAGAAACTGGCGGTAACTTCATTACCCGGAGTGATGGACAAGGCGGTAGCGTTGCCAATTCCTGGGTCGTTATCAATAAAATATTCTACCTGACTGATACTCTGAGCCTGCAAAAGCAAACCTGAAAACACCAAGCCAAGTGATAGACCTAGTTTTTTCATATCAGTTGGCTTTAATGGTGATTACAGCATCTACATCAATATTATTATTGCCGATACCACTATTGATAAAGAAAGTGCTGATGGGGTGGTGAGGAAGGCCTGACTTTTCATATGGGTAGGTGCCGCCGTAAATCCCTAAGTCTCCTCCGTTTATACCGGCGTTTTTGGCAATGGAAGAAATAGATAATTCAACATCATCTTCACCTTGATACCCTTTGTATCCATAACTAGGACCTTTAAAAACTTGCTCCCAAGTAACATTGTTTACATTATTATTTGCAGTAGGTAGATCATTTTGAAAACTCAATGAATAAGAGATTGAGTTATTAAAGTTGTAGCAATTCGGACAATTTACCTCCTGAAAAAAAATACAATTCGTAAAAACAGAATTATCAGTACCATAAATATTTCCAACTAAACAATTTTTAATGATACTATTATCTATGTTGGCCAAAGCTTCATTTCCATAGTAGTTACCATATAACATTGAGTTTTGAACAGTAAGGTTTAAAGAAGAAGCATTTCTTGAAAGTATTCCCCTGTCATCACGAAGAATTCCTAACATTGATTTACGGATTTGACAATTAACACCTTGCGAAATTAGTTCTGTTGAAGTTTCTTCACTTAACATAAAAATTCCCGTAAGTCGACATGATTCAACAGTGATGCTAGATTCCTTGATACCCAAACTTCCATTATAAAAAATATTATTTGGGTAAACATCCGCATGAGGCATTCCATTTAAATACTTTACTATTGAGCCCGAGCTACCTTCTTCAAAATATATTGAACCTTGAAAGTGTACAACTCGCCTATCGAGAGGTTCAACTGCCAAGTTTGGATTCTCTAAATTATAACCGTTTCCATATATTTTTAATCTCTTTCTAATAAACACATCTTCAACATAAAATGGATTAAGTCCAAGATTCTCCCCAAACGGCTCAATTAAAATAATATCATCCGTATTGGCAGCATCTACGGCCGCCTGTATAGTGTTATAAACATTAACACCGGTGATGGCCGGGTCACCGTTTACACGGCGTACGGTTTGGGCGGCAAGAGTATGGCCAAAAAGGCATAGAGCGAAGAAAGTAGAGATTTTTTTCATTGGTATTTAAATTTTGAAACCACCCCAACTCCTCCCTGTTAGGGAGAGGCTAGTTTTGGAATCGGTTTATAAAAATTTTATTAATTGCAGCCGCCAAATTCGGTTTTGAAAATGGCTCCGCTCTGGGCGGTGAACCCAGGGTCTAGTTTTATGTATTTCCCAGCCCGATAGGTGGCAGATGCTCCATTTTGAATTTTATTGCTTGCTGTTATTTGCCCGATAGTTGCATTGGCTTCCAGTTCTATCCCCTGAGTAGAAATGTCATCAATCGGACTGGTTAGTACAATATTTTCTGAGCAGGGCGGGGTGTTGCCATAGCTAATGATGAAGACATCTTGTCCGTAGTAATCAACATTCGGGTTAAAGGTTTTACTGGCATATGCCGGGCTATCGTCAAAATCCATGGTGCTGGTAAAGGTACCTATGGCTACATAGCCGCCGTTATTTGCGGAATAAAGCCCGCGGATGGAGTTACGGTCTTCATCTATGCTACCGCCGTATAAACTGGTAAAACTTTTTCTCCAAAGAAGTGAGCCATCAGATGACAGGTATTTGTGCAATTCAATATCCGCCTTTGTTAATTCCCATGAAGGGTTAGTGGGGTGCGGTACGGTCTTAATATTTGAAGCGGCAGCTAAGAGCAATGTTCCGTTAGAGTCAATATCAAAACCTTCCATCCGGTCATTTTCCAGACCTCCAAAGTTTTTACCCCAGATGTAATTACCATCAAGGTCATATTTAGATAAATAAATGTTTAGTTTATTGTTGGTAGTCTGTGTGGCAGATGCCGCAGAAGGATCAAGGTCAATGGTGCTTCTATATTCACCAGCCAAATAGAGGAAATTGTCGGCGGGGTCTTTTAAGAGGGCTTTTGATCGCTGAATTGAATTGCCACTGTTTCTGAAAGGTTTAAGCCATTGCAATTCAAATGCCGCATTGTATTTTGCTAGAAATACAGTCCCGCTAAAATCATTTTCTGAATAATGTGATCCAAAAGGTGCGTTAAAAACTTGACTACCTGTTCCAAAATCAAAATCATTTGTATAGCCGAATTCACCAGTGACATATAGATTACCCTGGCTGTCAATATCCATTTCGCTGAAATTACTTTCTCCATTACCTTGTACACTTCCGGCAAATTGTAATGCTCCTGTAGTGGCGTCTAGTTTTGCAAGAAAGGCGTCTGAGGCTATTGGGTCTGCTAAACCAAATGGTGTAGGATCTGAGCCATATTTTTTGATATAGCCACCTATATAGAGGTAATTGTTCTTTATAAAAAGGTCATTGATACTTGCATTTTTTCCCTGAAAGCTAAACTCCGAGACAAACTGTCCCGAAGAATTGAATTTCCGGATAACGTTAGGGGAGTTGTTTACAAAACAGTAAATGTTGTCATTTTCATCGGAACACATTTTTAATACAAATCCGCCAACAGCTTGCTGATTTGTAATCCAGACAAGGTCACCATCTTTTGATATCCTTGCCAAAAAACTACCGCCCGGGTCGAAGGCCTGTTCGTCCAGATAAATGGTACACTGGTTTTTTGCCCATATTACTATATCCCCATTCGTTAGCATTGTGCTTTCAACTATATCTGTCCAGGCACAGTTAAGGTTATCGCTAGTTTCTATTACCTGCTGTACCCATTGGAATTTAGGTTCATCTTCAAAGTTTACTCCGGCAGCATTTAGAGTAAGATTAAGACTTATTGGATTACTACATCCCTGAGGATTTGGGGGAGTGTACATGGCTATGTTATCACCTCCTGATGTATAAGTAACCCCATTTAACCATTTGTAACTACTTTGATCGGTTATGACATAATCTGTGGTGGGAGATGGCGATTCTATAATAAGTTCTAAATGAACGATAGAGTCACAGCCCATATAAGATCCTCCAACGATGGTGTAAGAAGCAGAAGTTTTTTCTGTATACGTATTACCATCGATCCAGGTATAACTCTGGCATGCTGTGACATTCTGAACAGATTCGGGTATTCTGATAGTTAGATTTAGCATTACGGTGGAATCGCATCCATTTTGAGTGGCATTTGGTATAGTATAGGATGCCGTTGTACTGGATGAATAGGTAATTCCATTTATCCAGGTAAATGGTCCGCAGGTAATCACTTCATCCACACCGGTTACAATATCGTTTTTATAGACTTTTGCACTATATGAGCCACTATAGCCTGAGATTACCAGATCCAAATCACCGTCAGAATCGACGTCAAAAACGCTGTTAGCACCACTTGTCAGTGGTGTTATTTGATTTGAAAAAGCTAACTGAAACGAATTGGAGCCTTGATTGAGATAGAAGTTTGCCTGATAGGTAGGCGAGCTGTTTGTAGATCCTGATACAAAAATATCTTCTTTCCCATCTTGATTAAAATCGGCAATTCCGACACCAGCCACTTGGAATCCTACAAAATTTGGTAAGCTTATTTGTGAAAAAATGCCATTACCATTATTTCGGTATAAATTGGCAGTTTGAGTATATCCATTATCAGTATTTACTCCAGTCACAAATAGATCCAAGTCCCCATCATTATCTGAGTCAAAAAAATCTGCTGTGGATGAATAAACCCATTGAATATTGTTACCTGCTTTCTCAGTAAAATTTGCATTTCCATCATTTGTATAAATCTTTGCCTGACCGTTTTTGGTTAGAAAAAGATCTATATCATTATCCCCATCAATATCGCCGGAAGCAGCTGAGGCATAGTAATAGGAGAAAGGGTTTCCTGATTTCTCCGTAAATGACCAAGAGCCGCTATTGAGAAAAAGTTTGGTGGTATTGTAGCAGAGCAGTACATCGGGGTAATTATTGCCATCAAAATCTGCCACTTCAGCGATACCCCCTACATTTGCTAAATCTGCAGTGGTAGATACAAAGTTGCCAGAATGGTTTCCAGTGTTCTGATAGATAATGGTTTTACTGTCAGGGATTCCATTCATGTTAGTCCTCCCTGTTAACAAAAGATCATCATCTCCGTCCTGATCAAAATCAGCAAATTTGGCCGTTCCATCTCCTAGTCCTAGGAGAGAATTTGAGGCATCAAGAGTAAAAATACCGCAACCGTTATTTTTATAAATTTGGGAAGTAGCAACCTGAGAACCATCAAAGCCCATCAAAACAACATCCAGGTCACCGTCGGCATCAATATCTGAATAATCAAATGAGGCCAGATAGAGTCCGGGTATTTGGCTTCCGGGTATTTCTATAAATTCTTGAGAAAAGGAAGGTTGAAATAGAACTAAGAAACCAAGAATAATTAAATATCTCTTATTCATTACAAATTTGATTTTATAAGTTCTCTGATATTACATTTTTTCTTCTCCTGCTTACCTTGACTTCATCTCCATTTTTTAGAACCACCGTTTTATCAGTTCCCGATGTTTTTACTTTTTTAATGCCGTCTGGATTAAGTAGGTGAGATTTACTGACTCTTAAGAAGTCTGTGTGTTTTTCTTGGTGTCTACGTAAGGTAAAGCTGCTAATTAGCTTTTTTCCATTTTTTAAGTGGAACTCCGTATAGTTTACAATGCCTTTTAAGTAAAGGATTTCATTTTCTGGAGGGTACTGAAGTCTTTTCATGGTATAAGAATCTGATTTTTCAAAATTCAAAATCATGGCATTTTAATGCCACGAGAAAATTCCTGATTTAAAAGGGTATTTTTCCCGTTTTTGCTTTGATAAAAGCATAGTACAAAGCAAAATGGGTTAGTTTAGTTAGTCAATACGGCAACCGGCGTATTTTTAGATTCCGCTTGGAGTTTTAATTAGAAAGCAAACATTTATAAGCTAGTTAAATTGATAATTAATGAATCTTACAGATAGGGAAATGCAAGAGGTTTCACCCAAAACCCTTTACAGAATAAGTCAGTTAATAAAAGAAGGCTTGTTGACAGCAGATGACTTGGCATCGGTAATCCCGGGAATTATGCATATTAATGCTATCAATGATCTTTCGTTTAGGTATCTCTCGCCTAACGGACGAAATCGGGTACGGTATGAGATGCAAGAGTTACAGGAGTGTGGTTCAGAAATTTTCCCAAGGCATCAGTCTGAATATATCCTAAATGTTACTTTCCCAAACATACATAGAGAAATGCGTAAAAGAGATCCAGATCTTGTATTCTCATTTGTGCAGGATTGGAAAGTTTTGTCCGATGAACCCACTATCTATTTTCTAACTTCAACTAGAATATTAAATGATTCCGAATTTCTTTCTATTTCATTGGAGCCAAAGGATATTCCTCAAATTAAACGTGTAGTGGATGCTATGGTAGGTGTGAGTAAAACTTATGAAAGGTACTTTTTGCGTTACAATCTGCTTACACAAAGAGAAAAAGAGATTCTAGCGTTTCTGGCTCAAGAATTGACATACAAAGAAATTGCTGATATCCTTTTTATCGATCCCAAAACAGTAAAAAAACATTGCGAGAACCTATATCGTAAACTTGAAACTAACAAAAGAACTGAAATAAGAGAAATTGTAATTGCTATTAAGGGAAAGCTTGACTAAATGATGGTTAAGCTGTTAATATACATGTCACTCAGAAATGATTTCCATTTCTATTCTTAATAATGGAGTTTAAAATACATTCCGCAATATCTGTAACGTATAAAAAACTGACTTATAATTGTAATTGCAGCACAAATTAAAGCCGATAATACTGTACTTTTTTTTTAGCTTTTAAAGATAGTCTGTGTCCTTGAAATTATGAGGTGCTTATGTAGGGACGCAAACAAAAAAGCCCATCACTTCTATAAGTGACGGGCTTTTGAAATGGCTCGCTAGAGCCTAATTAAAGTCTAACATTTCTAAATCTTCTCTCTACCGAATCCGGTAGGCTAACGTCTGTTAGATTAATGGTACCATAGCTATTTCGCATTAAAAATGCTTTGGCTCTGGTTATCCAACCTGGGTTTTCGGCCGCATGGCTTCTTGTTTTGTAATAAAGCACTCTGTATTTCACATACGGATTTACAATTTGCTCTACAAAATAGAAGCTATTGGCTCTATTGACGTCTTCAATGCTTAAGACACCGTCTTGCTCTACCCCAATAATTGCTTCAAAAGCTTTTACATTGGCAGCATTTCTACCTATTCCGGCATTAATGATATGATCAATAAATACCTCTGCCACTTCCTGACTTTTAAATAAATCTCCATGGAAGCGATCCCAGTAGTGTTTACGGTGAATACTTAGGGCCTCTGACTTCGTAAAGTCTTTTTCTCCCCAAATCGGCTGATGGATGCCGTATCCTGCTCCTTCAAAACGTAGCAACTTGGGTGCATATTTTTCAAATGAAGCTGAATAAACGTTCGTACAAAAAATTAAAGAACTAACTGTAATCAGAAAAACGTTAATACGTCTTTTAGTCATACAAATAATCGGATGGTTAATCTTTCCCCCACCAGTACTAAACCCGATGGTTTGGCGGCGAACCGCAAATGTCTTCATGTTGTGTTTGGACTATTTTAATGTTTTAATAACGACACAAAGATACTACCTTATTGTATAAGAGTCCAGTTAATTAATATTCAGAAAACGTTTGATATTTTGTAAGTGATTAATATATAGCTATTTAAATAACCTCAACAAAATGGATTATATTAGAATAATACTATTGAGAATTCGAATTATTAAGCATTTTTCACCTCTAAAATTGACGAACAGATTATATTATTTTAATAATTGCAATTTTTTCCTAAACGTATGGTAAAAGCATAGAAATTTTCTTTACTCTTTGGTAATATTAGATTAATACAAAATTAAATTGCTTTTCAGGTACTAAAAATCACTTCATCTTTGTCCTGAACAAAGACAACAGAAAGGGCTGCTAACAGAAAACAGACTCCTCCAATTAGCAAACTATAGATAGCTTCATTATTAAAAAAGGACTTGAGGATAGGGCCGCCCACCAAAGCATTTATTATTTGAGGAATGGTGATGAAGAAATTGAAGATCCCCATATAAATTCCCATCTTTTTTGCAGGAATAGCCCCACCTAAAATGGCGTAGGGCATCGCTAAAATACTCGCCCAAGCTATACCTATTCCTACCATAGATAGAATTAAGAGGTTTGGGATACTAATAAAGTAAATTGAAATAAGGCCAATGGCTCCAGCAGTTAAGGACAGTGCATGAGTCTTCTTTCTTCCAAACCTTTTTGCTATGGCCGGGAGCGAGAAAGCATAAATAGCAGATACCAAATTATACATACCAAATAGTACAGATACCCAGTCTGCAGCTTCATTAAATAGGGGAGAGTTCTTATCATCTATGCCCAGACCATAGGTATGCTGAGCAATAGCGGGAGTAGCGAAAACCCACATGGAGAAGAGGCCAAACCATGAGAAAAATTGAACTAAACCTAACTGACGCATGGTGAGCGGCATGTTTTTGATGTCAACGATAATATCTGCTAAGGATGATTTCTTTTCTTCTTCCAGAATTTCCGGTTCATACGAAGCCATTTCTTCAGGAGTGTATTCTTTTGTCTTTATGACTGTCCAAATGATTGTACCCAAGAGTATGGCGGCTCCAAAGACAAATGACCAAATTACATTATAAGCTACTCCACCTTCTGAATTTCCTGTAATACCAAACCAGTTTGATAAAGCATAAGGTAGCCAGGAGCCTACCACAGCTCCAATACCGATAATGACCGTTTGAATAGAGTATCCTTTTGTACGCTGAGCGGAGTTTAGTTTATCTGCCACCAATGCTCTGAATGGCTCCATTGATATATTGAAAGAAGCATCCATGATCATCAAAAAACCCGCACCAACCCATAGTGCAGGTAAATATTTTACAAATAGATCGGCATTAGGCATTAATAAGAGTCCAATAGCCGCGATGATTGCTCCGGCTAAAAAGAAAGGTCTTCTTCTTCCTAATTTTGTCCAGGTTTTATCGCTGAAATGGCCTACGATGGGTTGTACTATCATTCCGGTTAGAGGGGCTACAATCCAAAACCAGGAGAGTTCTTCTACATTTGCTCCAAAATTGAGAAGTATGCGGCTGGCATTTCCATTTTGAAGGGCAAAACCCATTTGAATTCCCAGAAAACCCATGCTCATGTTCCATATTTGAGCATTACTGAGGTTTGGTTTGTTGATCATGTTGTATTTTCGTCAATTTCCCACAGGGAATATAGGTAAGAGGATGATTAAAGATCAGGCTATTTGATTTCAAAAACAAGCCAGGAATTTGGTTTAATCTTGAGTTCTATTGGTTCTGATTTAAGGATTTTATATTTCTCATTTTTAGATGACAAAGTGATGTAATCTTTCGTTACGTTCATCATACCATAGGCTAATTCTGGAATGTGTAATTCAAACTGATAAGAGATAGTTTGATCAAAATTGAATACAAGCAATAGTTTTTGATTTTTCGAATACCTTAAAAAAGAGTAAAGCTTATTGTCATTATAATTAAGGCTTATGCCACCTTTATTTGCATACTGTAAATCGAAGAATTTTCCCTCTGTTATAGCCTGGTTAGTTGTGGCAAATTTGATGATTTCCTGATACGCCCTTCTTAGTGCTTTTTGCTCCGAAGTTAGTTTGGCCGTATTCCATTTGCCTCCATTGTTCCAGGCAGCTACTTCCTCTACTCCCCAATAATCAAAAATGCTTGTTCTTCCATCATTACTTTGGAAGCCTTCAGCTTTATAAGGCTTAACACCCAATTCCTGGCCGTAGTATAGCATTATCGGCCCATCATGAAGAAAAGCGGATAAAGCCATGGCCGGCAAGGCTTTAAAAGCGTCACCTGCAAACTGCTCAGAAGCTATTCTCTGCTCATCATGATTTTCCAAAAACCTTAGCATATGATTTGCGAATTCGCCAGATTCGTTTTGCCAAACTCCGGTGATGTCATTTGCATTTCCATGTCCTTCTATTAGTCTTCTAAGGGCATCGTAAAGTCCCACTTTATCATATAAATAATCAAAGCCACCTTTGAAAATATATTCGTGATATGATTGGGGGTTATATATTTCTGCAATAAAAATTACTTCAGGGTATTCTTTTTTGATTTCGGAAGTTACCCAGGCCCAAAACTCAGCAGGTACCATTTCCGCCATATCACATCTGAAAGCATCTACTCCTTTGGCTGACCAAAAAAGAAGTATGTCTTTCATTTTATACCACGTGTCGGGTATCGGGTAAAACTGTTTCGATTTACCGTTTAGGTAGTCTACTCCATAGTTTAACTTAATGGTCTCAAACCAATCATTAATTGAGGGGGTGTTGTTAAAAACGTCATTGCCGGTGGCTTTAGCAGGGTTCTCAATGTAAGGGCCTTCAATTTTTACAGGAGGATTCACCTCCAATGGAACCACAAAATCACCTTTGAGATAGTAGAAGTTGTTATTTGTATCGAAGGTTTTATCCTTATTATCAGTTTCGCCAAAATCTTCTACTCCGTCAGGTTTTTTATCAGAATGATATTCTCTGGCTACATGATTTGGAATAAAGTCTATCACTACTTTCATTCCTTCAGCATGAGTTCTTTTGATCAATTCTTCAAACTCCTGCATGCGGTTAGGCACATCAACAGCTAAGTCTGGGTCAATATCATAATAGTCTTTTATGGCATAAGGTGAGCCTGCAATCCCTTTAACTACAAGAGGATGATCTTTCTTGATCCCATATTGAGAATAATCTGTCATAGTGGCGTGTTCTATGACTCCGGTGTACCATACATGACTGATGCCCAGTGATTTCAAACTCTTCAGGGCTTTTGAGTTTATGTCGTTGAATTTACCGACTCCATTGGTAACAAGGTCACCGTTAAACTGATTTGTTACATTTTCATTACCGAATAAACGGGTAAAAATTTGATAGACAACTAGTTTGTCAGTTCTTTTGATTGGCATATTCTGAGCACTTAGGCTTTGAGATAGAACAAAAAATAAACCTATAATCGAATAGGCTCTTATCATTGAATTCGCAATTTTCTATTTCCAAAGATAGCATTTGACTATGAGAATTTTTTCCTTTCCACTTTCTTTGCAGAAGAAAATACTTTATCAAAATAATGAAATTGAGACTATTATCTTTTCTATTCCTTTTTTGTTTCTCCAATGTGGCTTTTGCCGAAGGTCCTGAAATAAAAAGGATAGATCCCACCAACTGGTGGGTGGGAATGAAAAACCCCAAACTTCAATTGCTGGTTTATGGGGAAGATATCGGAAAAACTGCCGTAAGTCTAAAAAAATACAAAGGTGTTAGTCTGGAAAAGGTGACTAATGTAGAAAATCCCAATTACATTTTTTTAGACCTCCTGATTAGTTCAAAAGCGGCTGCAGGCCAATTGGAATTTCATTTTCATGATGGAAACAAAGAAATAGTAAGACAATATGAACTCAAAACGAAAGAAGAGGTTAAGCCCCAAACTCTCAATCCTTCAGATGTAATTTATCTTATCATGCCAGATAGGTTTTCTAATGGAGATCCCTTAAATGATAAGTTTAACGATATGGCAGATACAGCATCCGATCGGTCAAACCCTTGGTTAAGACATGGAGGAGATTTGCAAGGAATCATTAATCATCTGGATTATATAACTGATCTGGGTGTAACGGCCTTGTGGTTAAACCCAGTTATAGAAAATGATCAACCTCAAACCAATGAAGGTGGAAATATGCGATCGGCCTATCATGGATATGGATTTACCGATCATTACAGTGTAGACAGAAGATT
>JANSYO010000148.1 GCA_024742395.1 Cytophagales bacterium | reverse complement strand
AGTAGAGTTACCAGAGAAAACATTAACAGTGGTAAACTCAGAAGTTCCAGAAGAAGAAGCTTTTGAAGATCACGCCGTGGTAGAAGACGCACTTCTCTTTCTTTTTGTGAACAAGAAAGAAGTGTATGTTGGGGAGAGTTTCAGGATACACCTTGCCTTCTATGTGTCAAAAGAGAACACGGCCAGATGGGAATTCCCCAAGGACTTAACAGCACAAGTTAACCGAATCTCAAGTGAATTGAAACCCAAAAACTGTCTGGAAAACCGACGAATCATTACGGATATAAAACCTGAACCTGCCAGAATTAATGGCAAAGAGTATATCCGATATAAGTTTTTTGAAAGTGTATATTACCCTTTAGCTTACGAACCCATCGTACTACCGGCTACGAGACTATTAATTGACAAAAAAAGTGGTCCGGGCGATAGTACCAGAGTAGATAAAACCTCTTTTGTCTCCAGAGCGTTTACTGTAAATATAAATGCTTTGCCCGAGCACCCTTTGAAAAATAAAGTTTCAGTGGGGCACTACGCATTGCAAGAACTGACAAAGCTTAAGGATCTAAATACAGGAAAAATCACAAACTACACTCTTAGACTTACTGGCGAGGGCAATGCCAACACTTTGGTATTTGATAAACCGGAAAATGACAAGAGTTTCGATTTTTATCCACCCAATGCCGAAGTGAATCAAAACCCTGGAAGTGAGTTTGGAAGTAAAACTTTTAACTTCAAAGTTTTCCCCAAAGATTCCGGACAACATAAAATGGGTAATTATTTCAGATGGATCTATTTTGATACTCACAAAAAAAACTACGACACCCTTTGGGCAAAACAAACTGTAGACGTAACAGGGCCAACTATAATTACGAATTCATCGGAAAGTGAAGGAATCTATGCAGGCCTGGAAGAGTTATCTACAGGTGATAAAAGCATTAATTATAGAAAGCTCATAAAAAACTCTGCCAATATTCTTCTTTTTTTGATGTTGGTGGGAATGCTCTTTATTTTTGATTTTAAAAGAACAAAACAATAGTCTAATCCTTTTATATGGGAAGTACCTACGGTAAAATTTTTAATATTTCAACTTTTGGTGAATCGCACGGAAAAGCGATAGGTGTGGTAATAGATGGCTGCCCTGCCGGTGTTAAATTTAATGAAGAGTTTATTCAGAATGAACTCGACAAAAGAAAACCAGGCCAGTCAAGAATAACCACCCAACGAAAAGAAGCAGATAGTTTTCAGGTACTTTCAGGTGTTTTTGAAGGTCACACCACTGGTACTCCAATTGCCCTGGTGATTTTCAATGAAGACCAGAGGAGCAAAGATTACGGTCATATTGCTGATAAATTCAGACCTTCACATGCAGATTACACTTACTCTGCCAAATACGGTAACAGAGACTACAGAGGGGGCGGAAGAAGTTCTGCCAGGGAAACCGCTGCCCGAGTTGCTGCCGGTGCTATTGCAAAAGAAATATTGGCATCAGTTGGCATCGAAATAAGTGCTTATGTAAATCAGGTTGGCAAATTAAAACTAGACAAGAGTTACCAGGAGTTAGACCTAAGTCAAACCTACTCAAATGCTGTCAGATGTCCTGATGCCACTATGGCAGAAGAGATGTTTAATTATATTGATGAAACCCGAAAAAAGGGAGACTCAATTGGCGGAGTTATTACCTGTGTTGCCAAAGGTGTACCTGCTGGCTGGGGAGAACCCGTCTTTGATAAATTACATGCCGAACTTGGAAAAGCAATGCTGAGTATAAATGCTGTTAAAGGTTTTGACTATGGCAGTGGCTTTGATGGCACAGAACTATACGGTTCAGAGCATAATGATGCCTTTTATACAGACCAGGATGGCAAGGTAAAGACGAAAACAAATCATGCCGGCGGAATCTTAGGTGGAATTAGCAGTGGTGAAGACATTTACTTTAGAGTAGCGTTTAAACCCACCGCTACTATCATGAAAGATCAGGATAGTGTGAACGAAGCCGGAGATGCCGTAACCGTTTCAGGGAAAGGTCGACATGACCCGTGCGTATTACCAAGAGCGGTACCAATTGTAGAGGCAATGACCGCCTTAGTACTAGTTGATTTCTTTTTGAGAAGTAAAGCTGATAAAGTTTAAAAAAGATATACCCCTAATTTGTCTTCTTGAGTCAGAATCACTTTTACATGATCGTTTAATGTGGTAGAAAGACCGTATCCAACGTAATCAGCACGTATTGGGTATTGCAGAAAATCACGATTCACTAAAACTGCCACTTGCAGTCTTTTAAGTGGTATAGAAATAAACGGCCTGAGGCTGTAAGCCAGGGTTCTTCCTGTATTCAGTACGTCATCTACCAGGATGACAGTTTTCATCTTAAAAGTATCAATATCGCACTCTATATCAATGTTTGGCTGGCTGCTGGCCTTTTTGTCTAAAATGATTTTAGCTAAATAAATCTCCTTCTCCGTAATTTCTTTGAGATGATTTACAATCAGCTGAGCTAATGCAAAGCCTTCTCCGTTAATGCCCGCAATAACCAGCTTCTTTTCAGAATAATTATTTTCGAAAATCTGATAAGCCATCCTTCTGATCTTCTGTAAAGTCTGATCACCGGTTAATAAAATTTCTATTTCCTTGTCCTCCATTATTTGTTGTCTTAGACCTTTGGCACAATTTCTGTAAAATTAATCTATTGTCAAGGAATACTTAAAAAAACTATAATGAAACGCTTCGTCATACTATGCTTGTGCTCACTTATTATTGGGGGTACAACATTCGCGACATCATCACCAGAACCAAAGTCGAATTATTTAACGGCCATTTCTTCCAGAATTGAACTCTCCTTTAAAAAAGGCGACTCTGATAAACTTGTTTCTTTGCTCGATGATGAAATAGAATTAATCATTGATTCTGAGGATGTCCAGTTCAATAAGATATCAAAGGAACACGCCGGCTTTATACTGGCCACTTTCTTCAAAAAAAATACACCGAATAGCTTCAGCTATGTATATGAAGGAAACTCATCTGAAGGTTTACAATATTCTGTAGCCAAATACCAAAGCCCATTAAAGGAGTTTATGGTTTATGTATTAATAAAGAAAACAAAGAATAACCTTTACGCGATAGATACACTTCAAATAAGGGAAAACTAGCCGGGCTTAAAATAAAAAAATGAAGGCTCGGTTATGTACCGAGCCTTTTCTATTTTTGCAGTCCATTTAAGAAAAAAGATAAAGAATGATTGTCAAAACGAAGCGTTTCGCACTCGACAAGAAAAAATACATTAATATGGCGTTTACTCGCCAAATAAAGAACAGCTGGTACTGGTTACTTATACCTTTAGCCATTATGCTTTTGGGACCAATTCTGCACTTCACGGGAGTGTACAAAAACTGGTGGATTCTTATTACAGGTTTTGTAGGTGCAATAGGCTATGTGGCCTTCTGGTATATTCAGTTTTATGCAGCCACTCAAATGGATCAAAATGCACAAATGTTTGACAAATTTATCTATGAAATAGATAGTCGTCAGATCTTGGTAAAGGTCAATAAAAAAGAAGGAGGAGTAATTAAATGGGAAACTATACAATCAGCAGAAAAACTGTCTGATGAAGGTTTCTTACTACACATTGCCAGAGGCCAGTTCCTACATTTCCCAAAAACTGTTTTTAACAGCGACCATGATCAGAAACTCATGGAAAATATATTAAGAAGGAAATCCCTCTTGTAGGGATTTTTTTTTACATGTCTACAAGATAATCTACCATAGAGAGTTCTATGGCTTGCTGTGCATTAAATCCTTCCTGCAAATAGAACAGACAAGATTTTAGAAACTCCAGTTCTTCTTCCTTAGTAAAGACATCTCTACTCATCTCCATCACTTGTTCTATGTACTCAGCAGGTACGAAGTTCTTAACTGTCATAATATTGTAGTATTAGATTCGCTTAAATCGAGCAAAAAAAGTGCCAGAAAAGTACAATTTTAATTAAAAATGATTATTAGCCTCAAAGGCACTTCAAGCCCTACAAAAGCTATATACAGACTCCCAAAAAGCACTTTTGGCATGATTTTATTTTACTTATGCCTCTCCCATTTCAATGCTTAGATTATTAGAATAATACAATAAAAACCACTCAATAAGATTTTACTGGTCTAACCATAACTAACTTATACGCAACCATTTTCTATAAAAACGGTCTTTTTTTCAATCATCCTGCAAACCAAGTAATTATTCAAAAATGAAGAATTTTGTTATTTTCATTAGCCTTTTAAGCTGCCTGTCCTCTGTATACGCTCAAAAAAAACAAAACGCAGTACAACAGACCATTGAGACATTCTTTGATGGAATGCATAAGGCTGATACGCTTTTGATTAGTACGACACTTCATACAGAGTGCCAACTAAGTTCTGTCTTAAATGACAGCAAAGGAGAAACTTTTATTAGAAAGGAAAGCATAAGTAATTTCAAAAGGAGCATTGCCAACAAACCCAGTAATGTCACCTTTGAAGAACGGATACTCAATTATGACATCAAAATTGACGCAAACATGGCAATAGCCTGGACCCCTTATCACTTTTATCTTAATGAGAAGTTTCTTCATTGTGGAGTAAACGTTTTTGTTTTGGCATACCTGGAAGATCAATGGAAAATCTTAAGCATCACAGATACAAGAAGAAAAGAAGAATGTCCTAAAGAGTAACAATATTTGCTTAATTTGGGATAACTATTCAACCCATAATGGATCCCTATTTACCCTCTATTGAAACGATCAAAAAACCGCCCCATAATTTTAGGGGACGTTTAAAACATTTAGGCCCCAGCCTAATACTTTCGGCAGCAATTGTAGGCTCCGGAGAGCTCATTGCCACCACATCACTTGGGGCTAAAGCCGGTTTTGTAACATTCTGGTTAATTATACTGGGATGTATCATAAAAGTAATGGTACAGCTTGCTTTTGGAAAGCATACTTTACTTACCGGAGAAACCGCCATGCAGGCTCTAAATTCTTTGCCCGGTATAAGAACCAAAAGAGCAAACTGGGCTGTTTGGTCCATGGCTTTCATGATGTTGCTCAAACTTCTTCAAATGGGAGGAATTATAGGGGGAGTAGCCATCATTCTTAACCTGACTTTTCCCTTTATTAGTATCCCCATCTGGGCATTCATTACGGCATTTGCTGTGGCTTTGTTGGTATCTCTCGGCTATTATAAATTCATTGAGAAATTCTCTTTGTACATGATTGCCTTTTTTACGCTTTTTACTTTTACTACTCTATACTTCCTAAACTTTACTCCGTATCAACTTCATTGGCAGGATATTGCCAGCGGATTGCAATTTCAATTGCCCAAGGCTTCATTGGCCTTCGCTTTTGGTGCTTTTGGTATTACCGGAGTAGGCGGGGATGAAATCCTTCATTACAATTATTGGTGTCTGGAAAAGGGCTATGCAGCCTTCTCCGGCCCAAATGACGGATCAGCAGAATGGAACGCCAGAGCAAAAGGCTGGATCAAAGTCATGTACTTAGATGCCATAATTGCCAT
Organism: Cytophagales bacterium; assembly: GCA_024742395.1. Classification (GTDB taxonomy): domain Bacteria; phylum Bacteroidota; class Bacteroidia; order Cytophagales; family Spirosomataceae; genus Jiulongibacter. Next base: position 587 of record JANSYO010000148.1, on the reverse strand, counting down.
GATCATATACACCAGCGTAACAGCTGCCTTTTACCTGTTAGGAGCTGCGGTATTGCATAGCCAAGGGCAAATTCCGGAAGGATACGGAATGATAGAAACCTTATCGACTATTTATACTGATACATTAGGACCCGAAGCCAAGTTATTTTTCATGGCGGGTTCATTCGTGGTTCTTTTCTCTACTTTATTTGCCTCCTTAGCTGCATGGACCCGTCAGTATGCAGATATCTTTGGTCAGTTACAATTCATCGACTTCTTTAATATTCAGAGTCGGCAAAAAACAATAAAAACCTTTGCCTGGTTGTTACCAATGAGCTGGGCGATACTGTTCATATTTCTTAAGCTTCCTATGGCAATGGTGATGATAGGAGGAATTGTGGGTTCAGTAATACTATTTTATGTGGTAGCCGCTGTGCTATATTTTCGTTATTTTAGAACACAGGCAGAATTTAAACCGAAAATCTGGAATGATTTTGCCTTATGGATTAGCTCCTTGAGCATAATATTTATCGGGCTTTATGGAATCATCAAATACTTTTACTGAAACTCTCCTGGTGCCCTCAGTGCTATCAGATGCTGGTTTTGTT
>JANSYO010000133.1 GCA_024742395.1 Cytophagales bacterium | reverse complement strand
GCACCGCATGCTGTTGGGGATATCACCTGAGCTTATTTTTGTCTTCTACACCCAACCAACATGAGCTCCGTGAAAACGGCGTGACACAAATGGTTTGTCTTTCTGGGGCTGTTGGGGATACCTCTTGCCCACAAATATGCCAAAAATTCGTTTGGCGCAGATTTATGCCCAGCAACCATTCTGGAAGGGGTGCCCCGCCGGGGATGGACAAACTATTGTTGGGATGAATGAAACCGCGGGAACAATGGGACACGCCACCACGAGCTGGTGCAACGGTTTGTGCATCCGCCATGTTTTGATTCATAGCAAACTGGGTCTGAATCTCAATTGGCGGATTTATGTTCCTCCCCATTTACCTTCGCTCCCTCCCTCTCCCACGCCTCCCGCCCACCTCTGTTCCCCCTGCCCCTCACCTCTCCCACCCCTTTCCCACACCCGCCTTTTGGAGTCGGGAGACGGTTTTGGCCGTGGCTCGCAAAAACGGTCAATGTCATCTTGGTCTAGACACAGAGACGACCTGCGCGAGCCCAGCTGAGCCACAATCAAAACCCGGTAGATGAAGGTTAGGAACAATCCCAACCATAAATAGTTGCGGATCTCCGGCTTCTTACTTCTTCACGTGGTTCTGGGTAGACCATGTTTGTAAAGGGATTTGATTATGACTCAAGTGGGGGGGGGTGGGTCGAAAATAGGCGTCCCCTGGTTGGGCCGTGGACATTGTGGGGCTTTGCGCTGAAACCAAGGCTTGGGGACGAGGAGTTCAAGAAAAGGAAGGAGCGAGCCTAACAAAGTAACTATAAACAGTCTTTTTGTTTGTACATATGGCTGTGGCTCAAAAAACCGGTACCAAAATGGGTTGCCCTGGTAAGTGGAAGCATGGACCAACACCTGCGGTTCGCCCCTCCTGTTTAATTTTGACCAGCCATATGATATAACCTTTGATTCCAACTCTGCTCGACTTCGAGCCACGTCTCGCGGAAGCCCAGGGGGGCGCGTGGGCTTCGGCGCTGGGTGCTTCCTGGGCCACGGGCTGGGCTGGGCTGCGCCTGGACGTGGTGAGCGCCTGGGATGAGATGGCCATGGGCTTGTCAAAATCCAAATGGGTTAGCCCCCAGTGAACGGAACCCAATCCAACCACTGAAATAGGTCCTGAAATGGGTGGTGCACCTAAAATAGACTACAATGGGTGGTGAATTCACCTACCAAATAAAAATGGGATCCCAATTGGTTTTGACAACCACAGCCAGATTGATGGATCTGAGCTCCCAGCCTTCTGGGTGACTTTTTTTCGGGCGTTGTACGTCAGGGAAGTGGCTCGTGAGCCTGGTGAGATAGCCCACAAAAGCCCATGGGTTGTGAAATAGCCCACAAAAGCCCAGGGTTGCAAGTCTCCGGCTTTTTGTGGGTTATTGCGGCTTACTAGGATGAAGCAAAAGCAGGACCAGAGTATTGAGGGCTGGCAAGCCCCTGTGAGTGGTTGGAATCAAATCCTTATGATGGATTTGTGGTTGAAAGCTCCGGCAGGATCTTTGCGAGTATGATCTTTGTTGGATCCGCGGTAGCCTGGGTGGGATCTGTTGGAAGACCCACGCAGTGCTCCACAATGCGACAGGGGAAGGTGTTTAATCGAGCATAATTCGGTGCAACCGCTCGCAGGCGATTGCTCTGATCACAATGGATTGTTCTGTAATCAAGAAAAGCGACTGGTCATTGAACGTGGAGGGGGTGTGAAGCTGATATCGGAGGGGATCCAGATCGCTTTTTGTGGTTGCCCCAGTCTTCCGGGTTTATAGGATGAGTATGACATGAATTTCGTGCAGTTCAAGTTTGATCAACAAGCTCAATATGACCATAAAGTAGGTTTTGTACTGGGGAAGGGGCCCAGGTATTTGGAAGGTACCTTCCGGAGTTTCACCTACCGCGTTGTTCTTTGAGTTTTTTTAGGTTCACAGAAAGGGGTCGAAGAGCGGAAGAACATGCAGGCGAATGGTTGCTTGGCAGTTTGATCAACTCTCAGCCAATTTCTCCACCTTTTATTATGCGGTAGGAGAACCTGAAAAAGCGAAAGAGATTTCTGATATCATTGTTAAAAGAGCAGACGAAGAGTTAAGCTATTTTATTGCTAAAAGTAAAACTGGTGATTATAAACAATGGGGAGCTGACAACGTACAGAATTTCATTCAGTCTAATCTGAGAGATTTGAATATGATTATTAGTATCACGGACCAACATGACAAGGCTTTAGCAGCGAGCTATAAAGAAGTATACGATAAGCATAATGCCTCGTTACAATAGGATATAAAGAAGAATATGTGAAAAATACCCGGCTACCCTCCGGGTATTTTTTTTATCATTTATTATCATGCAACAATGTTGCATTTACACGATGATCGTTTATATTTGCAACATTGTTGCATGATAAACATTTGATATGAAAAAACTATTGTTATTATTACCTGTTATAGCTTTTTTTTCTTGTGAAAAAGAAGATCCTGTCATTCCTAATGAAGAAGAATTAATTACTACCCTGGTTTACACCCTGACACCAGATGGGGGAGGAGATCCGGTTACTTTTTCTTTTACAGACTTGGATGGAGACGGTGGTAACGCCCCTGTTGTAGTTACGGAAGTATTAGCTAGTAATACCACTTACTCCGGCGAATTAAGCTTGCTAAACGAAAGTGTGAGTCCGGCTGAAGATATTTCTGATGAAGTTTCTGAAGAATCTCTTGAACACCAGTTTTTTTACAGCTTTACTGGTGCTGATCTGTCTGTAACTTATAATGACTCAGATGCCAATGGTAATCCTATAGGTCTAAAAACTAAAGTAATTACTGGTAATGCCTCAAACGGACAAATTACCATAACTTTGAAGCATGAACCGGACAAGTCGGCCTCTGGCGTGTCTGACGGACAGATTGCGAATGCTGGAGGAGAAACAGATATTGAGGTAACTTTTAATGTGGAAATCCAATAAGATTTTATTGCTCTTTTTTCTATTACCTCTAGTAGGTAAGGGTCAAAAATGTACTATCAGTATTCATGGAAGGGCTTTGGATGAAATCACCAAAGCCCCTCTTCCTTTTGCAAATATCTACCTTGAAAATGGAAAAATCGGGGTAATTGCTGATGAGGAAGGATATTTTGCTTTTGACAATCTTTGTGCCGATACCACACATATTAGAATTTCTCATGTTAGTTGTGAGCCTTTAAGAGTCTTTCTCGCTTATAAAAACGACACCGTTTTAACACTATTTCTTCATCATCATGAAGAGCTCATGGATGAAATATTAGTTCATGGTAAATCCACAGATCAAAGTATTCAAAATAGCGGGACTCTTGATAAAGACGTAATAAATCAGAGAAGTGACCAAAACCTGGCAGACGCCATTAGTGAAATTTCTGGTGTAAGTGTATTACATACGGGTGCAGGTATCTCTAAACCCGTAATTCATGGCCTTTATGGCAATAGAATTGGTTTATTAAACAATGGTGTTGCTCAGGCGGGGCAGCAATGGGGTAACGATCACGCACCTGAAATTGATGTCTTTTCGGCTGATCATATTTCTGTTATAAAAGGGGTTAGTTCATTAGCCTATGCCGGCAATTCACTGGGTGGTCTGGTGTTAATAGAACCTGGTGAAATAGGTAATGATCCTCATATTCACGGTACTACTAATTACATTTACGAAACTAATGGGAAGGGCCACACAGCCAACTTAAGCCTGGAAAAGGGAGGGGATTCAAAAAGTATGCGTGTCACCGGGACTCTAAAGAATACGGGAGATAGAAATACCCCGGATTATTTTCTGAATAACACTGGGAAAATAGAAGAAAACGCTTCCTTACAACTTGAGCTGGATAAAAATAAGACCTGGAATAAATCTTTCTATTTTTCCAGTTTTAATGCAACGATAGGAATACTTCGAGGTGCTCATATTGGCAATCTTACCGATTTAGCCCAAAGTTTTGAAAGAGAGATTCCCTTTTTTACGGAAGAAGAGTTTTCCAGGGAAATTGAAGCACCAAAACAGAGAGTAAATCATCAATTACTTAAGGTGTCTTTAAGAAGAAAATCAGGACAACAAATTATTGATGCTGATTACTCGATTCAATTGAATGATAGAAAGGAATTTGATGTTAGACGCAGCGGCCGTTCTGATACGCCCGCTCTAAGCTTACGGCAATTAAGTCAACAAGCTAACCTACGCTTTCAAAAGAGTTTTGTCAATGGTTCTTTTCTTCAATCTGGCCTAACTGGCAACTTTACAGATAATACCAATCAGCCAGAAACAGGGATACTTCCCTTAATTCCGGACTATAACCAGTTTGATGAATCTGCGTTTATCATTTTCCAGAAAGAAGAAGATAAGTTACTTTATGAAATCGGGGGTAGGTTGAATCTAAGTCAGTTAAATGTTGTTACGATTACACGAGAATTGCCTAGAGAAATTGAAAGATTTAGCCATCAATTCACAAACACGAGCGTATCTGCAGGTTTAAAATATAATCTAAATAGTGCTATCACATTAAACGCAAACCTTGGATATGTACAGCGTCCGCCGGCAATTAATGAATTATACAGTTTTGGTTTACATCAAGGTGTTAGTAGTATCGAAATAGGCAATAATCAATTACTAAAGGAGAATTCTCTTAAATCAACTCTCTCCACAGATTTTAAATTGAAGGATAAACTTTTTATGCAAGCTTTATTCTATACCCAGTTTATCAATGACTACATCTATCTTCAACCTAACCCCGTTCCGGATTTAACCATTAGAGGAGCGTTTCCTGTTTTCGAGTACAATCAGACCAATGCTCGCTTATTGGGTTTAGATGCCTTACTCTCTTATGAGCCCATTGAAAAAATACGTTATATAGGAAAGCTTTCCTTATTAAAAGGGGATGACCTATCCAATGGGCTGCCGCTTGTGTATATGCCTTCAAATAATATTCAGAACGATTTCAGCTATTCATTTAGCGACTTTGGGGTGTTTAATAATACCCAAGTAAGTATGCAATGGAAAACCTTTTTTGAGCAAAAGAATTACGTTGAAGGACAAGATTTTGTAGCACCACCACCTACGTACAGTTTGTTATCTGCGAGTGTACATACTGCAATTAATCTGCATAAGAATGCCCTTCACTTTTCGGTTAAGATTGACAACCTTATGGACACCGCATACAGAGACTACCTTAACAGACAACGTTATTTCAGTGATGAGCTAGGTAGGAATATTAGTTTTAGAGTAAACTGGGAGTTTTAATTAGAAAACTACCCAATCTATTGAACGATGATTCATCCGAAAATCCGTGTTTATACAGGCAGCATCAGGTGGTGTTGGAGGACAATTCGGTCTCATAGAAATTTGATTATCTAATTTAAAGCAATTGACTGCAATTCTATTAGCCTTTAGCTCAATAATGACCCTTTTTAGTAACTAAAGATCTTGAATGCCAGAGCAAAATACCCTTGGATTTAGATTAAAAGAAAAGGTCCATGAAGTTAAATACTTCATGGACCTTAAAAATTTATGTTCGCCCTATTAATGAAAGAAATCTTTCATTTTATCGAAAATTGAGCGGTTACTAGCACCTTTTTGTGGTTCAAAATTCGGAGAATTTCTAAGCCCTTCTAACACTTTTTTCTCTTCAGAAGAAACAGAGGTAGGCGTATAAATATTGACATGAACCAGCTGGTCACCAGTTCCGTAGCCATTTAAATTTGGCAATCCTTTACCTCTGAGTCTAAGAATTTCACCTGCTTGGGTACCATTCTTAATTTTAATTTTCACTTTACCATCTACTGTTGGCACTTCTACCTCTGTACCCAAAACGGCATCCACAAAATTGACAGGCAAATCGTAAATAACATTGTTGCCATCTCTTTTCAGATCCGGATGTTCTTCTTCTTCCACCACTATGAGCAAGTCGCCGGCAACACCGCCTCTCACAGGTACATTTCCTTTACCACTCATGCTCAGTTGCATGCCTTCTGACACACCACCAGGTATTTTAATACTGATTTGATCTTCTGATAATTGACGACCTTCACCAAAACATACATCGCACCTTTCTGACACTATTTTACCTTCTCCATTACAAGTTGGGCAGGTGCTTGTAGAAACCATTTGACCTAGCATGGTCTGCTGTACTCTTCTTACTTGTCCTTGTCCCTGACAGGTTCCGCAAGTTTGTAAAGCGGTACCATTTTTAGCTCCGTTTCCGCCGCAAGTGTTACAAGAAGTGTATCTCTTTACCTTAATTTTTTTCTCAACACCCTTAGCAATGTCACTAAGATTCATTTTTAGCTTTATTCTAAGGTCAGAGCCTTTCCTTACCGCTCTTCTTCCACCACTGCCACCACGGCTACCGCCAAAGAAACTGCCAAAAGGACTGTCGTCGCCAAAAATATCGCCAAATTGACTGAAAATATCATCCATTGTAAAGCCGCCGCCGGCTCCACCAAAACCACTGGCCCCACCCATTCCGGCATGTCCGTACTGGTCATATCTGGCTTTTTTCTGTGGATCAGAAAGCACCGAGTAGGCCTCTGCTATCTCCTTAAATTTTGTTTCCGCTTCTTTATCATCAGGGTTCTTATCCGGGTGAAACTTAATTGCCAGTTTTCTGTAGGCCTTCTTAAGTTCCTCTGCAGTAGCTCCTTTTGAGACCCCCAGAACCTCGTAATAATCTCTTTTATTTGACATATTTTGTCTTTTATACTGCCGGTCGAGCCGGCAAAGTCTTTAAATATTGTATTGACTGAATAAATCGCGTTTAGCTTCCTACAACCACCTTAGCGTACCTTACCACTTTGTCATTAAGGGTATAACCCTTTTCAATAACATCAATAACTTTTCCTTTTTTCTCTTCACCTGCATCAAATTGTGTAATACATTCATGCAGCTCTACATCAAACGTCTCATCTTTAGACTCCATGGCTTTTAAGCCTTTACTTTCTAAAGTTTTCTTTAGTTTATTAAAAACAAGGCCTACACCTTCTTTAATAGGTTCAATTTCAGTAGCCGATTCAAAAGACTGCTGTGCACGTTCGAAATCATCAACAACAGGCAAAAGCTCCTTTATTAGTCCTTCAGAGGCATTCATAACGGTTTCTATTTTTTCTTTCGCTGTTCTTCTTCTGAAATTTTCAAACTCTGAATATAGACGAATGAATTTATCTTTTTGTTCGGCAAGTTCGAGTTTTAACTGATCTACCTCATTTAATTCTTCCTCCTGCGTTTCTTCAGTTGTATTTTCAGTAGTCAGCGTTTCTTCTGCCAATTCTTCCTGTATCTCTTCTTTTTTGTTCTTTTTTGACATAATTATCTACATTTATCAACCATACCATAGGTATCAACAATTAAACCACCTCCATTGAGGCTGTCAATATGTCAGAGATGGCATGAATTTAATCATTAAACAATAAAAAGCCTGCCAAAACTAATTGACAGGCTTGCTCTATGGTTTAGGTTAAATCAGTAACTTTTTCCTGCAAATTCTCTAAAATCTTCTTTCAGTTTATTGAATAGCGGAACAAAAATCTCCATTCGCTCTCGCAAAGTTGTGTCATCATCAGCTTTTCTGTGGTCTACAGCCACTGGATTACTCAAGACTTCTTTTTCAATTTCATCTTCATTGACGTGAATCATATGCTTAAGTTTATCTATTTCATCCTTTTGAATAATGAATTGATTTTGAAACTTTTCAACTTCAATCTTAATTTCATTTGATGTATTTTTTGAACTAATTTCGGCCAATTGACTCTTGAATATTTTCAACTGATCTTCATAGAAAGATAAATCCTTTTCCCATTGTGTATGATCTTCGTGCAGGTTCTGAATGTACTCTTTATTTTCTGTCATGTTCTTTCTTTTTTGTTAGAACAAAGATCAGTTAGCTTATCCTTCATTAATATGACTGAGGTCAAGAAGTGGGATGTCAATGATCAATTTAGGGGTGACAGTCTGTATCTTGCACTTGATTCTACAATATGCTATCGAAATCAACATATTCAGAAAGTATAAAAGATAAAGCCAGAGAACTCGGCTTTGATTTTTGTGGTATTGCTAAAGCTGGTTTCTTAGAAGATGAAGCTCCAAGATTAGATTCATGGCTTTCTAAAAATTACCATGGAGAAATGGCTTGGATGGCCAATCACTTTGATAAAAGATTGGACCCTACAAAGCTTGTGCCCGGGGCAAAGTCTGTTATTTCGGTAATGCTTAACTACTATCCTTCAAAAAGGCTTCCTGAAAGTAAAGAGGACTATAAAATATCAAAATATGCTTATGGCAAAGACTACCATTATGTTTTGAAGGATAAGCTGAAGGAACTGTTTCTGTTTATTCAATCGGAAATAGGAGAGGTAGACGGTCGTATATTTGTGGATTCAGCCCCGGTAATGGACAAGGCCTGGGCACAAAAAAGTGGGCTCGGTTGGATTGGCAAACACTCCAATCTACTAAACAGAGAAATGGGGAGTTTCTTTTTTTTGGGGGAGATTATCTGCGATT
>JANSYO010000015.1 GCA_024742395.1 Cytophagales bacterium | reverse complement strand
CCCACCCCGTCAGCCGCCTACGTCAGGCTGCCACCCATCCAGGGAGGGGATTTTTGAAATGCCGAATAGGATTCCCCTCCTCGGAGGGGTGGATTTATCTCTGACGCAGTCGAGAGAAAGACGGGGTGGGTTTAGTTGGAATCTGAAACTAGACTAAACCATATAGCTTGTAATTTGGCAAGTGGAAAAAAGAAAGTAAAAGGGGCGACGAGGCGTAGAAAATCCGTTTTACCCACCCCGTCAGCCGCCTACGTCAGGCTGCCACCCCTCCGGGAGGGGATTTTGAACCTGAGAATAGAGCGGAGGGGGCTAATTCTTGAAGAAATTTAAACATTAAGCAATGGAAATTAGAACACATTTTTTCGATCAGGATATTGAGGTTTTTTGCAAAAAAGCTGAAAGCTTCCCTTTGGGTGTAAAGCCCGCTTTTCAGTATATGCATTCCTTAGTAGATTTTAATCCACAACGTATGCAGCTTGGACTTTCCAAACCTTTACCAGACGGAGGTATGGACTATTGGGCCGCCAGTCAGGAGATAGTAAAGGGAGAGTTTTCTAAACACGGGCTACCTCGCATGACTATTCCGTCCGGTGAATATAAATACATAATGGTTACAGGCTACATGGAGGATATTTCGACCATAGGTAAAGCTTTCGGGCTTCTTTTGGATGAAGAAAAGCCAGAATCAGATATCTTGGGTGTAGAGTGGTACCTAAGTAAAGATGAGGTCTGGTGTATGTTAAAAATATGAGTGACTCATTTGTCTATTTCTCAATCCTCATTCTCTGTTAAATCAAAGCAATTGAAAATATGCGTTTAATCCTTCCTGGTAATTGTGGAAATTCTCCCAAAGCTCAATTAGTTATAGCCTTTAATGAGGCTTTTCTGAACGGCAATTTCTCTTCCTTACTGGATATGGTAGAGGAAGACATCATATGGGACATGGTAGCGGACAAAATAGTGACGGGTAAAATGTCTTTTGAAAGAATGGCCAAAACTTTAAAAGATAGCCCATTGGCTTCGATGGAGCTTTATAATATTATTACACATGGGAAAACTGCTGCCGCAAATGGTTTGTTCATAGATTCTAAGGGTAATCGTTTTGAATTCTGTGATGTTTATGAATTCAAAAGTGCAGGATCAAAGAAAATTCAAAAGATCAAGAGCTATGTTTTAACGGCGTTGTAAAGTAAATGCTATTTTCGAGACACAACTAGTTGATCATTAGATCAAAGTACCTTGCCGTGGGTAGGAGGTGTACTGCAGAATTTCAAAAGGTTACTTCAAAAAAAAACATGAAAAATTTGGATACTTCTACAATTTAGAACTACGTTTGCATAGCATTAACCAAATGGTTAAACCAAAAAGTAAAACTAAATAGTTAAAAGTTGGGGACGGAGCAAACCACAGAAGAGAAAATTCTAGCAGCTGCAGAAGAGGTGTTTTTGCAGTCTGGTTTTGATGGAGCCAGAATGCAGGAAATTGCGAATAAGGCAGAAATCAATAAAGCCATGCTGCATTATTACTTTCGCTCTAAAGACCTGCTTTTTGAACGCATTTTTGAAGAAAAGGCACGGTACTTTTTTCCTGAAGTGAATGAGATATTTGCTCAAGAGAATTCATTTGAACAGAAGATTCATTCCTTTATTGAGAAGTATATTCATTTCATTAATCAGCATCCATACATTCCCATCTTTATAATAACCACGATAAACAGAAAAGGGCAGGAGGTTTTTATTGATAAGTTACCACTTAAGGCCTCTTTGGCTCAGAACCTTTTTACTTCTTATTTCAAAGATTTTCAGGAGGGCAAAGTGGCAGAAATAAATCCTTTGCAATTGGCCTTGTCTGTTATTGGAATGTGTGTGTTCCCATATTTGGGCAGGCCGATATTAAATCACGTTTTTAAAATACAGGGAGATGAATTTTTTGAGCTCATGGAGGCTCGTATTCAGGAAGTTCAGCTCTATGTTTCTAAGATTCTCAAAGTAGATTAAGATGAAAAAAATACTTTCATTGACTTTCGTTTTAGTAGCTTCTTTGTCTTTTGGGCAGGGGGTGAGTTTGGATGAGCTAATAGCTAGAGCCAAAGATCATCACCCACAAAATCAGCAACTAGCTCTGATAGAAGAATTAACTGATTTACAAGTTAAACAGCTGGCTGGTGCCTATTTGCCACAATCGTCATTGGGAGGTCAGGCTACCTGGCAGTCTGAAGTGACTTCTATAGATATATCGCTGCCGGGCGTTTCTATTTTGCCCCCGCCAAAAGACCAATATAAGCTAACACTCGATGTGCAGCAGAATCTTTGGGATGGTGGACTTACCTCTGCCCAAAAGGCGATGGCTAAAAGCAACGGAGAGGTAGAAAAGGCCAGATTAAATACAGATATATATAAAATAGAAGAGCAGCTTACTCAGCTTTATTTTGGAGTTCTGTTTGCTGATAAGCAAAAAGCGAATGTTCAGGTTTTATTGGCTGAAATAAACAAAAAAATGAACACACTTCAGGCGGCGGTTGATAATGGTGTGGCAGTTAAAAGTGATCTTTTAGCCATAAAGGCCAAAAAAATTGAACTTCAGCAGCAGTTGGCCGAGATTGAAAAGAAAAAGGAGGCGGCATTAGAAGGGATTTATTTATTGACAGGTCAAAAAGTTTCGCCAATTGAAGAATTCGAAGCCCCAGTAAATCCTATGGTAGAATTTGCGAACAATACCAGGCCTGAATTGTCTTTTTTAAGTGCCCAGCAAAAGGCTCTTAGTGCATCAGAAAAATTAATAAAAGCAAAGAATTTACCTAAGCTGGTACTTTTTGGGACCGGTGGTTACGGTCGCCCGGGTTTAAACTTTTTGGCTCGTGATTTCTCCCCCTATTTTATAGGTGGTTTGCAATTAAAGATTCCATTAAGCTATTTATATAACGGTGGGCAGACCAATGATTTGCAGCAGGTTAAAGTGAATGCTTTGAGGCTGGAGAAACAGAAACAAAGTTTTCTGTTGGCCTCTAATGTTCAGCTGGCTAGTCAGCAAAAAGAACTTGAACGTCTGGAAGGTCTCATAGAAAGCGATGATCAATTAATCGCCATTCGTGAGCAGATAAGAATGGTGGCAGATGCTCAGCTTGAAAATGGGATAGTAACTGCCACAGATTATCTGGAAAAGCTTGACCAGGAGGATCTGGCCAAGAAATCTAAGATTATTCATGAGGTTCAATTATTACAAACTCAAAGAAATATAAAGCTGCTTTTAGGGCAGTAGTAGACATAGTTTTAACAAAGATGAAATGAGCATACAGTTTACCCCAAAAAAGATCATAATGAACTTTCGGGCAACGGTATGCGACCTTTGAAAATTTTTAAAAATACACAGATGAAAAGATATTTTATTCAATTAGGAGCTATGGCTGTTCTTCTATCTGCTTGCAATGGCAATGATCAGGAGTTTGATGCTTCAGGCGTTTTTGAAGCCACTGAGGTGATTGTTTCTTCGGAGGCTAACGGCAAAATAGTTGCTTTTGAGCTTGAAGAAGGCATGTCTCTGGCGGCAGGACAAACTGTGGGTATGATTGATTGTGAGAACTTGAGTTTACAAAAGGCTCAGGTTGCAGCCAGTGTTGAGGCTCTGGCTGCAAAGCAAAATTCTGCAGGTCCACAAGTGCAGGTTTTAAAGGAGCAGCACAATTCTCAAAGGAAGCAGCTGGCCGTTCAGAAAGAACAGTTGGCTGTTTTATTAAAGGAGCAAGGCAGATTGCAGAGGTTAGTGAATGCGGAGGCCGTTCCACAGAAACAGTTAGATGATATAACAGGAAATGTGGATGTTCTGAAAAAGCAAATTGAAGCCGCCGAAAGCCAGCTAAACGTAACCTTACAGCAAATTAAGTCTGCTGAGCAACAGATTGCCATTGGAAACCGTGCCGTTCTGAGCGAACGAAAGCCGCTGGAGGAAAGAATAGCTCAAATGGATAATATGATTGGTAAATGCCAGATTGTGAATCCGGTAGCGGGAACGGTATTGTTGAAGTATGCGGAGCAAAACGAAATAACTGGTCAAGGTAAGGCCCTTTATAAAGTAGCTGATATGAGAGAACTTAAGTTAAGAGCTTATATCACCAACAGCCAGTTGGCCAGCATGAAGGTAGGGCAGGAAGTAAAGGTGTTTGTGGATAATGGTGAAGAGGGATACAAAGAATTGCCAGGAAAAGTGGAGTGGATCTCAGATAAAGCGGAGTTTACCCCTAAAACTATTCAGACCAAAGATGAAAGAGCCAATCTGGTTTACGCTACAAAAATCAGTGTCAGAAATGATGGTTTTCTAAAAATCGGAATGTACGGAGAAGTAAAACTTTAATGGCAGAGGTTAAGGTAAGAAATATCAGTAAAACCTACGAAAAAGGTACCGTTCAAGCCCTAAAGAATATAGAGTTTGAGGTAGCTTCAGGTGAGCTTTTTGGGCTTATTGGTCCAGATGGAGCCGGGAAAACCACTCTATTCAGACTACTTACCACACTGCTGGTACCTGATGAAGGTTCGGCTACTGTAGCAGGTTTTGATATTGTAACTGATCTTTGGGATATAAGGAAAATAGTAGGATATATGCCCGGAAGGTTCTCATTGTACCAAGATCTTAGTGTAGAAGAGAATTTGAATTTCTTTGCCACAGTTTTTAATACTACAGTAGCAGAAAATTATCACCTCATTAAAGACATTTATGTGCAGCTTGAGCCATTCAAGCACAGGTTGGCAGGTAAGCTTTCAGGGGGTATGAAGCAGAAATTGGCTTTGTGCTGTGCTCTGGTTCATGAACCAAAAGTACTTTTTTTAGATGAGCCTACTACGGGTGTTGATCCGGTTTCGCGAAAAGAATTCTGGGACATGCTGGACCTTTTGAAAAAGAAAGGAATTACCATCGTGGTTTCTACGCCTTACATGGATGAAGCTTCCCGCTGTGACAGAATTGCATTAATACAGAAGGGTGAGATTCTGGAAATAGACACTCTCCCTGCTATTTTAGAAAAACATGAAAGGCCCTTGTTTGCCATCAGAGCAAAGGATAGGTACAGATTAATTCAGGAGGTAAGGGCCTATGAAGAAACGGTAAGTTGTTATGCATTTGGTGAAGAGAATCATGTGGTGCTAAAAAATGATCTGGAAGGCGAAACAGAATTTAAGGCTTATTTAAAAGATAAAGGCTTTGAAGGTCTTAGTTTTTCAAGAATAGCCCCAAACATAGAAGATGTATTTATAAAGCTCATGTTAGAGCAGGAAACCCATGCTTGAGACAGTCATACATACTGAAAACCTTACCAAACAGTTCGGTGATTTTACGGCAGTAGATGCCATTACCTTCGATGTTTACAAAGGAGAGATTTTCGGCTTCCTGGGAGCAAACGGGGCGGGTAAAACTACCGCCATGAGGATTCTTTGCGGGCTGCTAAGTCCTACCTCTGGAGAGGCAAAGGTGGCAGGGTTTGATGTATATAAAGAAAGCGAAGACATAAAAAAACACATTGGCTATATGAGTCAAAAGTTTTCCTTGTATAACAATCTGACTGTCAAAGAGAATATTCAATTCTTTGGGGGGATTTATGGTATTGAGAGGAAGCGGCTTAAAGAGAAGACAAATGAGCTGATTGAAAGGCTGGGTTTGGTGCATGAAGCAGATAAATTGGTGGGCTCCTTGCCTTTAGGCTGGAAACAAAAAATATCTTTTTCTACCGCTATTCTTCATGAACCCAGAATTGTGTTTTTGGATGAGCCAACAGGTGGGGTAGATCCCATTACCAGGCGTCAGTTCTGGGATATGATTTATGAGGCATCGAATCGCGGCATTACCGTTTTTGTCACTACCCACTATATGGACGAAGCTGAATACTGTGACAGGGTAAGCATTATGGTAGATGGGGCTATAGCAGCCCTAAATAATCCTTCAGACATGAAAAAAGACTTTGGTGTGAAAGACATGAATGATGTATTTCTGGAATTGGCCCGAGGGGCTAAAAGGGGCGAATAATTGACCAACAATACAATGAAGATATTTTTATCCTTTGTACGAAAAGAATTTCAACATCTCTTTAGAGATAGAAAGAGTATGCTGATTTTGCTGGGCTTACCAGTGATGATGATGCTTATTTTTGGCTTTGCCTTATCATCTGAGGTGAAGAACTCTTCTGTAGCGATATTGGATTATTCTAAAGACGAGATGACCCTTAGGGTCATTGATAGAATAGATCAAAGCCAGTATTTTACGGTAACTAAAAATTTAAATTCTGAGAGTCAAATAGAGGAAGTCTTTAAAAAAGGCGAGGCAAGACTAGTGGTTATTTTTCCGCAGAACTTCAATGACGATTTACTGCATACTAATGCCGCTCAGGTTCGGCTTATTGGTGATGCTTCTGATCCCAATACCTCAAACATTGTCATTAATTATGCCTCGGCAATAATCCGGGATTTTCAGAACGAGATTTTCGGCCTACAAAAACTGCCTTATGAAATAAAGGTAGAAACCAGAATGCTTTATAATCCACAGCTGAAAAGCTCCTACAACTTTGTGCCCGGGGTAATGACGTTAATTTTGATGCTACTGGGGGCTATGATGACTTCCGTTTCTATAGTAAAGGAAAAAGAAATGGGTACCATGGAGATTCTGCTTGTCTCACCAATGAAGCCACTTATGGTGGTAATTAGTAAGGCTATTCCGTATTTGGTTCTATGTTTTGTTGACCTCATTTTGATTTTGTTAATGGCCGTTTTTGTGTTGGATATGCCTATTGCAGGGTCATTACCCTTGCTTTTAGCCGAGAGTCTTTTGTTTATTTTAACCACTCTTTCTTTGGGGCTTTTGATCTCTTCTATAGTGGATTCTCAGCAGGTGGCTATGTTTATTTCACTGGTGGGGTTTCTTATGCCGGCGTTAGTTTTTAGTGGTTTTATGTTTCCAATAGAAAATATGCCTAAACCCCTGCAAATTGTCAGCAACATTGTACCCACAAAATGGTATTACAGTATCGTGAGCTCCATCATGGTCAAAGGTCTCGGTTTCGGCTTTATTATTAAACAAACAGTTATTTTGTTGGGAATGACTCTTGTGTTTTTGGCTGCCGCCATCAAAAAATTTAAAGTAAGATTAGCCTGATAACACAATGAATAATTTACTTTTCTTACTACAAAAAGAATTCAAGCAGATATTCAGAGATCCTGCCATTCTGAGGCTGATTTTTCTTATGCCTATTATTCAGCTGATCTTAATTCCCTTGGCTGCTGATTATGAGATAAAACAAATTGACATTTCAGTGGTAGATCACGATCATTCATCGTACTCCAGAAGGTTAACCAATAAGCTGGTAGCCAGTGGCTACTTTCAACTGGCCGAATACAATAACTCCTATCAAAAGTCAATGGAAACGGTAGGTGAGGGAGACACGGATATTATCCTGACAATTCCCCAAAATTTTGAGAAAGACCTGATCAAAGAAAGTGCAGCTAAAGTGCATATTGCAGCAGATGCCGTGAATGGTGTTAGGGCAGGTTTAGGTACCGCCTACGCCGGACAGATTATTGCCGAGTTTAATCGGGAAGTAAGAGAGGAATGGGTTCAGTTTCCAAGGATGAATCCGTTACCTCTGATAGAAATAACCTCGGCAAACTGGTATAACCCTCATTTTAGTTATTACCTTTTTATGGTGCCGGGTATTTTGGCCATTTTGGTCACCATGGTGGGAGCTTTTCTGACAGCTCTGAACATTGTAGCAGAAAAAGAGGTGGGAACCATAGAACAGCTAAACGTTACCCCCATTAAAAAGTATCAGTTTATTCTGGGAAAATTGATTCCTTTCTGGGTGTTAGGTTTAGTCAGTATAACTTTAGGTATGCTGGTAGCCTGGGTAATTTTCGGTATTATTCCCGTGGGCTCATATTTTACAGTGTATGTATTTTCTGCTGTTTATCTTTTAGGGGTTTTGGGCATAGGTTTGCTTGTCAGTACTTTTGCTGAGACTCAGCAACAAGCCACCTTGTTTGCCTTCTTTTTTATGATGGTTTTCATCCTGCTTGGGGGCTTATATACTCCAGTAGAGAGCATGCCAGAATGGGCTCAATGGCTCACAAAAGTGAACCCACCTACTTATTTTATTAAGGTAATAAGAGCTGTATACATCAAAGGAAGCAACTTTTCAGATCTTCTGCCAGAGTTTTATGCCATGATTGCCTTTGCTTTTGGCTTCAACTTTTTGGCTGTAAGAAATTATAGGAAGAGGTCTGCGTAAATCTTATATAAATGCCCGCGTTCCCACAAACTCCTCTCTAAATTGCTTAGGTGTCATACTTTTCTTTGATTTGAAGAGTCTATTAAAATAGGAAAGGTTGTTAAAACCACATTTATAAGCTATTTCAGAGATAGTTTCAGTGGTGTCAATCAGCAAACGAGCCGAGTGGCCTATCCTGATTTCATTCAGACTTTCAATGAATGTCTTGCCCGTTCTTTTTTTAATAAACCTGCTAAATGACACATCCGTCATTCCGGCTATTTTTGCCACTTCTGTAAGCGTAACTTCTTTGGCATAATGTGTTCTCATATGCTCAAAAACGGCCTCTATTCTACGGCTGTTATAACTGATCTTTCTATCATTGAAAGAATCATTAGAAAGCAAACGCATATTCTGAGAGCAAGAAAGTTCATGCATGATTTTCATGAACTCCAAAACACTTTCAAAGCCCGTTTTTTGATTTAAACTTTGAAATAATGGAGCTAGCCTAAGAGCGGTTTCGGGTGAGAAATAAATTCCTCGGGCCGACTTATCAAGCAGCTCACGAATAAAATAAAGTTGATTCCGTTTCAGGAAATTGTCATCAAAAAGATCTCTGTGAAACTGAATAGTAATTTCTTCAATATCACCTCCATTTTTTTCAATGTTAAACTCGTGTGTAAACCAGCCATGAGGCAGGTTTGAACCTACCAGCACTAGCTCAGCATTTCCAATTACTTCCTGGTGGTCTCCAACCACCCTTTTCACACCTTTCCCATTAAGAATTAAATTAATTTCATACTCCTCGTGAAAATGAATAGGGAAGTCAAAATTCGTTTTACTCCTACTGAATATAGTGAAGCAATCGTATTGTGTCAGTGGTGTTATTTCTCTATAAATATGAGACATAGTGACAGGAAATGTATTTAAAGAATTACAAAAAAGGGATAATTGAGTGTTATTTCCTAATTAACGAATAGAGTATTTTTACTTCTAATTTATTGATCAATTTGGTATAATTCTAAGAGGGTATATTCTTTTATAGAGTCATAAGGGGCGTGTTTATATAGTTTGATTCATAGATTAGATAAAAAAGTGCTATTAAGGACAGCCACTGATTATCTAATTTTACATACATGAAGCAAGGGCAAAATGAGGCTGTTTCTTCAAAAGCGTTTTAATCCCATAAAATGGGCTGTTTCTGACATTAAGTTTTAAACATAGGTTAGTAATTTAAATCAGATAATGAGATTGGGGAGGGTCATTGACACTCCCCAACTTACACTTGATTATAAAAAATGGTCATGAGAAATTTCTATATTCTTTTTTTTATATTGATGCCCTTTTTTGGATATACTCAGGTAGACCCCAAAGCCACTGAAGAAACGGTGTCGCTGTATGCTCAACTGAAAACTATAGGAGCTAAAGGAACATTGTTTGGCCATCAGGATTCCCCTGCTTATGGTTTAAATTCGGATCAAACTCGATGGATAGGTGAGAATGGCCGTTCAGACATAAAGTCTATCATAGGAGAGCATGCGGCCGTTATTGGGTTTGATTTAGGTCATTTAGAGCTTGATAAAGAAGCTAATCTTGATGATGTGCCTTTTGATAAAATCAGAGAATTAATACTTGAGAATTATGCCCGCGGCGGGGTAACTACCATAAGTTGGCACCCAAATAATCCCTTGGACTACACTAAAACTACCTGGGACAAAGTAGAAAATACGATTCCTGTAATTCTGGGAAAGGGAAAAGAATTTAGAAAGTATAGGAAAAGCTCGCTTGACAAACTTGCCCGATTTTTTCATTCATTAGAATCCGAAGATGGTGCAAAAATTCCCATAATTTTCAGGCCATACCATGAGCACACAGGTAGCTGGTTTTGGTGGGGTGCAGACTATTGCAGCCCGCAGGAGTATCAGGAGTTTTGGCAAAAGACCGTGAAATATCTTACAAAGAAGAAAAAGGTTCATCATCTCCTTTTTGCTTATTCTACTGATAATTTCGGGTCTGAAGAGCACTACCTAGAAAGGTACCCCGGCGATAAATATGTCGATATTCTGGGCTTTGATTCTTATCATAGAAACGCACCTGCCAGTAACGAGCAGTTTGTTAAAAATGCCCGAAGAATGCTGGGCACAGTCAGGAAATTAGGGTTGGAGAAAGATAAGCCCTGGGCTTTCACAGAGACTGGTTTAGAAAGAGTTACAGAAAATAACTGGTGGACTAATATTGTTTTACCAATTTTGGAAGATAATCAGGCCGCATATTTCATGGTATGGAGAAATGGAAGGCCTGATCACTATTATGCTCCTTATCCGGGTCAGCATAGTGAACAAGACTTTAAGGAAATGGCTGCCTCTGGCAAAGTATTCTTTGAAAAGCAGGCTCGTGAGGCAGATTTATACAATAAATATAAATAAGGTTAATTTTATAGAAAATGATATTTGATCAAAGGCTCAAGGCTTTAAAGGAAGAAAAGGAAGCACTTCTTTCTAAAAAAAATGAGAAAGAAAAGCTCGGTAATGGGATTTTTGACCGCTATTTAAACCCTGTGCTTACTGCTGCTCATGCACCCCTGTTTTGGGAATATGACTTAAATCCTGATACCAACCCTTATTTAATGAAAAGGTTTGGTATCAATGCAGCCTTTAATGCCGGAGCCATAAAATGGAAGGGTAAATATTTATTAGTAGCCAGAACTGAGGGCTATGATCGTAAGTCATTTTTTGCCATAGCTGAAAGTCCAAACGGCATTGATAACTTTCGTTTTTGGGATTTCCCCATCACAATGCCTGAAACGGATAACCCAGATGGAAATGTTTATGACATGAGATTGACAGCACACGAAGATGGCTGGATATATGGTGTGTTTTGTGCTGAACGAAAAGATCCGGATGCTCCTCAGGGTGATGAGTCTTCTGCTCATGCCTCTGCGGGAATAGCCCGCACCAAAGATTTAGTGAATTGGGAGAGACTTACAGATCTTAAGACCAATTCATCGCAGCAAAGAAATGCAGTGCTGCATGAGGAGTTTGTAGACGGCAAATATGCCTTTTATACCAGACCTCAGGATAGTTTTATAGAAGCAGGAACCGGCGGAGGCATTGGTTTTGGCCTTTGTTCTGATATTACAAATGCGGTAATTGAGAAAGAGGTCATTTTGCATGGAAAGCAATACCACACAGTTTATGAAGTCAAAAATGGCGAGGGACCAGCTCCAATAAAAACAGAAAAAGGATGGTTACATCTGGCACATGGAGTTAGGAATACCGCCGCAGGTTTAAGATATGTATTATATATGTTTATGACTGATCTTAATGACCTGACGAAGGTTATTCATCTTCCCGGGGGTTATTTCATTGCCCCTGAAGGTGAAGAACGAGTTGGTGATGTATCAAACGTAGCTTTTGCCAATGGATGGATAGCCGATGATGATGGCACGGTGTTCATCTATTATGCATCTTCAGACACCAGAATGCATGTGGCTACCAGCACAGTAGATAAATTATTAGACTACTGCATAAATACCCCTGAAGATGGTTTCCGATCTGCGGCTTCAGTAGATACTTTGATGGAAATTATAAAAAAGAATAAAGCTCACCTTAGTAAAAAAGACTAATACCTAAATTTTAATTGGAAGTGAAATAAAGGCCGTTGCATTCATTGTTTCGGCTTTTTTTATGTGAAACTCAGGTATGAATCTCTATTAACCCACCAAAAAACAAGATTAAGAATAGCCCCTTTGCTAAAAATTAAGAATGGAAATTCTATTTTTGATTCAAATAACCTCTATATACCCTAATGACTGAAAAGAAAACCAATAATATGTCTGCCCTTTACACACTTATGACGGTGTGGTTTTTTTGGAGCTTTGTGGCAGCCTCTAACGGAATATTAATTCCACTTTTTAAAGAGAAATTTGAACTGTCTCAAACACAAGCCCAATTGGTGGATTTCGCCTTTTATGCAGCCTACTTTGTTGGATCTTGGCTTTACTTGATGTTCTCAAAATTCACTAAGACAGACATTCTAAATAAAATCGGTTACAAAAACGGTATCGTTATAGGTCTGGGCCTTTCTGCCTTAGGAACACTACTATTTTATCCGGCGGCTGAAATAAAGTCATATGAACTGCTTTTAGGTGGTTTATTTATCGTGGGTCTGGGTTTCAGTCTGCAGCAAACCGCCACTCAGCCCTTCATGATAGCCCTGGGGCCACCAGAAACCGGAGCTCAACGTATAAATATGGGCGGTGCTGTAAATAATTTTGGAGGCACTATTGGGCCGGCTCTTGTGAGTTATGCCATCTTTGGATCTATCTCTAAAGAAGCGGCTGCAAATGCATCTATACAAGATGTAAAGATTCCTTACTTAATACTGGGAGCTTTGTTCGTAATAGTGGCAATTTTCTTTTTAGTTTCTAAACTACCTCGAATTAAAAACGAAGAAGAAGTAGAAGTGGATAATACGCTCACTTTTGCCCCACTTTTCCTAATTACAGTATTTGTTTTAACCTCTATTTTTGGCAGTATTGAGTTGGCAATCATGGTTTCTTTTGGTATCATGGTGCTTTTCCTTTTGTATGCTTTATTCAGAGGAATGAAAGCAGGACCATTAACCGGAAGCGAAAGTACAGTGTTTGATTACCCTCAGGCACTGCTCGGCATGGCAGCTATCTTTGTCTATGTAGGAGTAGAGGTGACGGTAGGTTCCAATTTGGGTGAATACCTCAAAGAAACTCAGGATTTGGACTCTTCTGAGATTTCAAAGTATGTGTCTCTATTTTGGGGAAGTATGATGATTGGCCGTTGGACAGCCGCCATGCCGGCCTTTAATCCTACTGCTATGTGGAAAAAGATTTTAACTTGGGTGGTACCATTTGCCGCGTTTGGCATTGTGCTTTTTGCCAACTCCCTGTATAGTGGAGACGTTTCTGATCTGTATCCTTACGCTATTTGTGTGACGATAATGGTGTTAGCTTTTATAGCGAGTAGAGAAAAGCCAGTTCTTATATTGTTAATTTTTACCGCTTTAGGAGCTATTATGACACTCATTGGAGTGTTTACAACGGGCGATATCGCCTTGTTTAGTCTTATTTCTGGTGGGCTCTTCTGCTCGGTTTTATGGCCTAGTATTTTCTCATTAGGAACAGCCGGCTTGGGTAAGTTTACCAATCAGGGCTCTGCCTTATTAATTATGATGATTTTGGGAGGCTCTATTCTCCCGGTGGTACAAGGTAAATTAGCAGACATGATAGGAATACAGATCTCTTATGTTTTAGCTACAGGATGTTTTGTTTATTTATTCATTTTTGGAATTGTGGCTCAGCGTACACTTCGTAAACAAGGAATTGACTTTGATGCTGAAGTTGCAAAATCTATGAGCAAGGGAGGACACTAATTGAATTCAAACCTACATATCAGAGAACTCAAAGAGGGTGATTTTGAAGCCCTCTTTGAGCTTTTTAAAGAATTTACGGTCTTCGAAAGACGGCCCGAAGCACTGAAGAATTCACTTTCTAAAATGAAAAAGGAAAGTGAATATCTGAAAGGGTTTGTAGTTGAAACAAGCGAGAAGAAATTGGTGGGTTATACCACCTGGTATCTTGCATATCATACCTGGACAGGGAAAGCCATGCACCTTGATGACTTGTACCTCAAGCCGGAGTTTCGGGGGCTAGGAGCGGGCAAAGCATTAATTACAAAGGTGATTACACTGGCTAAAGAAATGGACTGCTACAAAGTAAAATGGCAGGTCTCGCACTGGAACGAACCCGCCAAAGCCTTTTATATTAGTTTAGGGGCTGAAATTACCGATATAGAGCACAATTGTGATCTGGTTTTAACATGATATGTATGCAGGAACCCACTATTATAAAATTAGAATCGAAGAGTCTTATAGGCCAATCTGCCGGAATGTCTCTCCAAAATGATGGAACTGCTTCTTTATTCAAGGCATTCATGCCTAGGGTCAAAGAAGTTGATAATAAGCTGGATGGATCAATTTTTGAGGTGATTATTTATGATGCGAATTTGTCATTCGAAAATTTTGGTATCGATACCACATTTACCAAATGGGTAGCTGTGGAAGTAGAAGAAACCGGCAAAGTGTTTGAAGGTTTAAACTCGTATACGCTTGAAGGTGGTCTTTATGCAAAGTTTGATCATATCGGAGATGTAAATAAATTTATGGAAACTATACAGTATATCCACAGTGTATGGCTTCCTAATTCGATTTACTATTTAGACAATAGAGAGCATTTTCAAGTCTTAGGAGCAAAATACCTGGGGCCCACTAATCCACTATCAGAAGAAGAAATTTGGATTCCTGTCAAAGAAAAGAAGAGCTAATCGAATGCTTACAAAAATAAGAGATGAGATTAGAGCTGAATTAAGTTCTATTCTCGAATTCTGGACGGTCAATACACTGGATGAAGCTAATGGCGGCTTTATTGGGAAAATGGACCATAACCATAATATTTACATAAAGGCCGAAAAAGGGGGTGTGCTTAATGCCCGTATACTTTGGACCTTCTCGGCAGCGGCAGGTTTTTCTTTTTTAAGTGCTATTGAGAAAGAACAATGTCTACGCATTGCCAAACGATCGTTTGATTATTTCAAAAACCATTTTATTGATAAAGGTAATGGAGGAGTTTTTTGGTCTCTAAATCCTGATGGTACGCCGAAGTCGACCAGAAAGCAGATTTACGGTCTGTCTTTTGCTATTTATGGGCTCTCTGAGTATTATCATTTAACCAAAAAGGAGGAAGCTCTTACCTATGCCAAAGAACTTTTTGAACTGATAGAAAAATATAGTTTTGATGAAAGAAACGGGGGCTATTTAGAAGCCTTTTCTGAAGATTGGCAGCTTTTAGAGGATCTTAGGCTAAGTGAAAAAGACAGGAATGATCCTAAGACCATGAATACGCATTTACATATTATAGAAGCTTATGTGAATTTGTATAAGGTGTGGCCCACCGAAATGCTGAATAAACGTATAAGGCAGTTGCTGAGCATTTTTGAAAGCAAAATAATTGTAAAAAAAACTGGTCATATGAAGCTCTTTTTTGATAAAGAGTGGAACGCCCAGTCTCAGGCCGTTTCTTTTGGACACGATATCGAGGCTTCCTGGCTTTTATATGAATCTGCACAGGCTTTAAAAGATAAAAAGCTAATTAAGAAATGGGCCAATATTGCTCTAAAAATGGC
Organism: Cytophagales bacterium; assembly: GCA_024742395.1. Classification (GTDB taxonomy): domain Bacteria; phylum Bacteroidota; class Bacteroidia; order Cytophagales; family Spirosomataceae; genus Jiulongibacter. The sequence continues at coordinate 72,002 of JANSYO010000015.1, read as the reverse complement.
CGAGTCAGCCATGGACGGACTAAACCTGGACGGTAGCTTAAATCATGAGTTTGATCAGGCGAATAATCATCTTGATGATCACAGAGAATGGTGGGTAAGTGCAGAAGCTATGGTAGGATTCTTTAACGCTTATGAACTTAGTGGTGAAAAAAGATATCTGTGTCTTGTGGGGGCTTCGTGGGAGTTTATTAAGGAAAATTTAATTGACTATAAGAATGGAGAATGGTACTGGGGAGTTTACCCACCTTCAGAAATTAACGAAGAATATGAACTCATGAGCGAAGAGGACAAGGTCGGTTTTTGGAAATGTCCGTATCATAATGGCAGAGCATGTATGGAAATCGTCAGAAGAATTGATAAATTGTCTTCTAAGAAATAACCTTAAAACCTAAACGATGAAAAAGATACATTTGCTGCTTGCAGCAATTTTTACCTGTTCTATGGCTTTTGCTCAGCAGCCAGTCTATAAAAACCCTTCATATAGCTCGCAGGAACGAATAAATGATCTCTTGGCTAGGATGACCATTGAAGAGAAAGTGGGTCAATTAAATCAAGTCAATGGTGGAGTACTTACAGGGCCTTCTGTGGCCAATGACCCCGGAGCACAAGGAAAAGTACAATTATTAAAAGAAGGCATGGTGGGCTCTTTCTTAAATGTAGTGGGTACTGAGCAAACTCTTGCTACTCAGAAAATAGCCGTAGAGCAGACGCGACTGGGTATTCCTCTGCTATTTGCTTTTGATGTTATTCATGGATACAAAACCGTATTCCCTATCCCTTTGGCAGAAGCTGCTTCCTGGGATCTCGAAGCCGCTGAAAGAGCTACCGCAATTGCTGCCAAAGAAGCATCTGCTGCCGGTTTACACTGGACTTTTGCACCCATGATGGATGTTTCCAGAGAGCCAAGATGGGGCAGGGTGATGGAAGGCTCAGGAGAAGACCCATACTTACAAGCAAAGTTTGCAGAAGCACGTGTAAAAGGTTTCCAAGGCAATTTAGATGAAAATCATGTGCTGGCCACAGTGAAGCATTTTGCAGCTTACGGAGCTGCAGAAGCTGGTAAAGAATACAATACAGTAGATCTCAGTCGATACGCCTTATGGAATTATTATTTGCCACCATATAAAGCCGCTGTTGAAGCCGGTGTGGCCACTGTAATGAATAGTTTTAATATCATGGATGGTGTACCCTCCAGCGGTAGCGACTTCCTGGTTAATCAGGTTCTAAGAGATAAATGGGGCTTTAATGGACTGGTAGTTTCAGACTGGGCTTCTTTTGGAGAGATGATAAATCATGGTTACTCAAAAGATGCCAAAGAGGCAGCAATACAGTCCATCATGGCAGGTTCAGACATGGATATGGAGTCTGGGGTCATGAGAACTACTTTGGCTGAATCGGTTAAAAATGGAGAAGTACCCATGGCGGTGCTTGATGAGGCAGTTAAGCGAGTTTTGAGCCTCAAATTTCAATTAGGATTATTTGATGATCCTTACAAGTATCATGATGCTGCAAAAGAAAGGAGAACATTACTGGCTGCTGAACATTTAGCAGAAGCTCGTAAGTCGGCGGCGGCATCTATGACCCTGCTTAAAAACGATCAAGGTCTTTTACCTCTACAAAATCCAAAAAGCATTCTAGTGTTAGGTCATTTGGCAGAAAGTCAAGAAGATGTTCTTGACTTTTGGAAAGGTCAGGGTGATCATGCCAATACGGTAACCATATTAGAAGGTTTAAAAGCCAAATACCCTGCTTCTGATATTACATTTATTCAGGCAGTTAACCGTGACGGAATTTTTGATCAGAATGCAGTTAAACAGATAAACAAGGCAGCTAAAAAAGCAGAAGTGGTCATTGCCACTATTGGTCTTTTTGGCGATTTGGCCGGAGAGGCTCGTTCGCTTGGAGATATTTCCCCTTCTGATGGACAGATGACCATGCTTCATGCCGCAAAGGCCACTGGTAAGCCGGTGGTGGTATTAGTGCAGGCAGGTCGCCCAATGGTTTTGACAGAAGTGGTAAGGGATTTCGGGACAATACTTTACACGTGGATTGGCGGTACACAACATGGCCATGGAGTGGCAGATGTTTTAAGTGGTGATGTAAATCCTTCAGCTAAAACGGCCATGAGTTTTCCGGCAGCGGTAGGTCAGATTCCGGTATATTATAACCATTACAATACCGGTCGCCCTCACCAGGATGGTAATGAAGGCCCGGCCCATTTTTGGGTATCACGGTACAGAGACATCCCTAATGAGCCCTTGTTTCCTTTTGGTTATGGTTTGAGTTATTCCACTTACGAATACAGTGATTTGAAGCTTTCTAAAAAGTCCATTAATCAAAATGAGTCTGTTACGGTAACTGTAAATATCAAAAATACCTCTCAGGTAGATGGAACAGAAATTGTCCAATTATACATCAGAGATTTAGTGGCACAGCCAATCAGGCCTGTGAAGGAATTAAAAGACTTTACCAGAGTAGATATCCCAGCCGGTCAAAGCCGTACAGTAAGTTTTGAACTACCTGCAACAAAGCTCTCTTTTTACGATGAAAACGGAAATACACTCCTTCAAAAAGGAGCATTTAAGGTGTTTGTAGGTAAAAACTCTGATGACGTTTTAGAAGCAGATTTAGAATTAAAATAGCCTATAGTATTGATTGAAACCGCTTAGAATGAAGAAAATTTTAGCTCTACTAATAACCTTTTGTTTGTTCTCTCAAGGCTTTTCCCAGCCACCACCAGATCATCAGTGGATAGAAATTGTCATTTCCCCCAATCATTCAGATTGGACCTATAAAGTAGGAGAGGAGGCAGAGTTTCAGGTGACGGTATTGAAAAGTAATGTAGCCCTCCGGGATATTACTATACATTATACCATGGGACCTGAACGCATGGACCCACAGGTATCACATGATGTGTTATTAACCACCGGCTCTGTGTTGCTAAAAGCTGGCAGTTTGGATGAGCCAGGATTTTTAAGATGTGAGGTGTCGGTAGATTATGACGGTAAAACATACAGGGCCTGGGCCACGGCTGGCTTTGAACCTGAGAAAATTACTGCTACGGTAGAATTACCTGAGGATTTTAATACTTTTTGGTCTGAGGCCATAGAAGAGAATAATAAGCTACCTTTAGATACTAAAATGACTCTTATACCTGATCGGTGCACAGAGAATGTGAATGTCTATCACGTAAGTCTTCAAAATTGGAAAAGAGGTGCCAGGCTTTATGGAATATTGAGTGTTCCTAAGAAAGAAGGAAAGTACCCAGCGGTTTTAAAAGTGCCTGGAGCTGGTATACGGTCATATTACGGAGACCCGCAATTTGCTGAAGATGGAATCATCAGTTTTGAGATCGGCATTCATGGTATTTCAGTGATTATGCCCCAGCAAAGTTATGACGATCTACTAGCAGGCTGGAATAACCATTATTGGAACAACGGAATAGAAGACAAGGATGATTATTTCTATAAAAGAGTCTATTTGGGTTGTATAAAAGCCAATGATTTCCTTACCAGCTTGCCCCAGTGGGATGGAAAAAATCTTGGGGTCATGGGAAGTAGCCAGGGAGGAGCATTAAGTCTTATTACTGCGGGTCTGGATAAGCGTGTCACCTGTGCCGCTCCGGTTCATCCTGCCATGTGCGATATGACTGGTTATTTGCATGGTAGGGCAGGAGGCTGGCCACATTACCTGCAAGATGAATCTAAATGGGAAAGAGCAGCTCATGCAGATATTGTGGAAACACTGAGTTATTACGATGGAGTAAACTTTGCCAAGCAAATAACAGCACCTGTTTGGTTCTCATTTGGTTACAATGACAATGTGGTGCCACCTACATCCATTTTTGCTGCTTACAACAGTATCAAATCTCCGAAAGAGAAATTTCTTGCCTTAGAATCGGCCCATTGGGTTTACCCTGAACAACAGCAGGCTCAGAGGTCTTGGATAATGAAGATGTTAAAAAAGTAAAGAATACCGTTTTAAAATGAGACCATTTCATTTTCTTCTTTTGTTTATTGTTTCTATTGCATGTAAAGAAACAGAGCCAATAACTATGACCTATCGACCGGAGCATCATTTTACCCCACCTCAAAATTGGACGAATGACCCGAATGGTCTTGTTTACCTGGATGGAGAATATCACTTCTTTTACCAGTATAATCCCTTCGGTGATAAATGGGGACACATGAGTTGGGGGCACGCCGTAAGTACTGACCTTATGCATTGGGAGCATCTGCCCTTGGCTTTGCCAGAATTTGATATTGGAGATGGTACAACTACAATGATTTACAGCGGTTCTGCTGTCATAGACAGTGCAAACACCTCTGGATTCTTTGAAGAAGGTTTTACAAAAGGCATGGTGGCTATCTTTACTTCCAATGTTGACAGTAGCGGAGTGGGCATTGCTCAGCACCAAAGTTTGGCTTACAGTTCAGACAAAGGTAGAACCTGGCAATATTACGATAGAAACCCTGTGCTTGATATAGGTCTAAAGGATTTCAGAGACCCAAATGTAATCTGGAACGAGAAAAGAAATAGCTGGCTGATGTCTGTTGTTAAGCCGCTGGAATTTACCGTACAGTTTTATGAATCAAAAAATTTGAAAGAGTGGACGTTGTTGAGCGAATTTGGAAAGACAGGTGATACCAGCAAAATATGGGAATGCCCGGCCTTGTTTAAAGTGCCTGTAGAAAATTCAGAGGAAGAGAAATGGGTATTGCTAGTGTCCTCGGGTCATAAAACAAAGGGTTATGTAGGCATGCAGTATTTTGTAGGTGATTTTGACGGAACCACATTCCAGTCACAAAAACAAGAGGATGTTTTTCAGTTAGATGCAGGCAAGGACTTTTACGCAGCCATTCCTTTTAATAATAGACCTGAGTCACAAAAGAAACCCATCATAATGGGTTGGGCAAACAACTGGGCCTATTCGGGAGACATTCCAACCAATGGCTTCAGAGGAGGTTTTTCTTTTCCAAGAGAGCTTATGCTCTACAAGGAAAAAGACATCTATCGTCTAAAAAATGCACCCATTGTTTCAAACGATATACCAGAGTTTAGTTTAAGTAAAGGAGACAAACCATTAGAATTTGATAAGCCAGTTTTTCATGTAAAAGTAGAAAACGTAGATGGCAGATTTGAACTGTTAATCAAACAGTCAGAAGAGGAGTTTACAAAGATTACAGTTGAAGAGGGTATCCTTAGTTTCGACAGAACCCGCAGTGGAAAAACAGATTTTAATAAAGCTTTCCCTTCAGTTGATTCCATGCAGCTAGGAGAGTTCTCAAATTTAGACATCTACATGGATCATTCATACATTGAAGTATTTGTGAATGACGGAAAGCATGCGATGACCCAGCAGGTTTTTCCTAATGGCCATAAGGTGGAGGTCTCTTTGATTAATTAAATTCTTGATTTTTTAGTCTAACATCTTCGTAACCTTACACTATGAAAATTAACTACCACAATCGCAAATTCAGACCTGTTAAGAATACCGATAACGGAGAAACTTCTTCAGATACGATTTTCCTTTATCGACAAGTAGACAATATTCTTACGGCTGAATATTCCGGTGGAGATATAGTGACAGGTCATTTAATAGCCTTGGTAGGGGATAAGGGTGAATTAGATATGCGGTATCATCAAGTGAATAAATCCGGCGAACTAATGACAGGAATTTGCCACTCAAGCCCTGAAATTTTACCGGACGGCCGAATCAGACTCTATGAAAAGTGGAAATGGACAAGCGGGGATATGACAGATGGGGAAAGTGTATTAGAGGAAATTCTCTAATTTGGTTGATCATTCAACCTTACACTCTTGAAAAGACTATTTAACAGCGTTTCTCTTCTTTTATTTTTTATTGGCTTTAGCCTGCAGGCACAGCAATATAATACGGCTAAACCTTGGGCTTACTGGTGGTGGCCGGGTTCTGCAGTGAACGAAACAGACATAGCCAATAATTTAAAAACCTATGCTGAGGCTGGTTTTGGTGGCATGCATATTATTCCTATCTACGGAGTAAAAGGCGAAGAGGAGAACTTTATCCCTTATATGAGCCCCAGATGGCTCGAAATTCTTGACTTTACCACTAAAGAAGCTGCAAAAAATGGAATGGGCATCGATATGTCCTTAGGAACTGGCTGGCCTTTTGGCGGCTCCAATGTCTCCAAAGAAGATGGAGCTAAGAAAGTGGAATTCTCGGAAAAGGATGCCTACACGGAATTTGTGACTGTCAATACCGGTCAAAAGGTAAAAAGGGCCGCACCGGGAGGAGAAGGTCTCGTGATAGATCACTTTGACAGCACCGCCGTAGCGAATTACCTTTCACTCTTTGGTGAAGCTTTTGATAAAAAGAATTATGGTGTTAGAGCCTTTTATAATGACTCTTATGAGGTATATGGTGCCAACTGGACCAACGACTTTCTGGCTAAATTTGAAAAACTAAGAGGGTATTCTTTAAAGGAATATCTAAGCGTACTTACATTAAGTGAAGCCAAGACAGAAAAAGAGAAAAGAATTTGGGCTGACTATCATCAGACTTTACACGATCTGGTTTTAAATGAGTTTACTAAAACCTGGACAGGTTTTGCTACTCAATATGGTAAAATTAGCAGAAATGAGGCCCATGGTTCTCCGGCTAATATTCTGGATCTTTATGCCCTTTCTGATGTGCCCGAAACCGAGTTTTTTGGTAGCAAGCCTTATGAAATTCCGGGATACAGACAAGATCCTGATTATGATCCTTCCCGCTTTGGAACCCCAACATCCTATGTAATGAAGTTGGCTTCGTCGCCGGCACATATCAAAGGGAAAAAGCTGGTTTCGTCAGAGACTGCCACCTGGAACGCCAATCATTTTAAAGGTAGTTTATCACAGTTAAAGCCGCTTATTGATGAGTCTTTTGTTTCTGGAGTAAATCATATTTTTTATCATGGCTTGCCTTATTCTCCGCCTTCTGCGGCCTGGCCGGGATGGCTTTTTTATGCCAGTACCAATGTAAATCAGAACAGCCACTTTTTTGAGCAGCTACCACTTCTCAACAGATACATAGAAGTCTGTCAGGATAAGCTTCAAAACAGCACTCCAGATAATGATGTGCTGGTGCTTTTGCCTTTTTCAGATCTTTGGCACTCAGTAGGCCCAAAAGCAAAAATGCACATGGTAGATGTGCATAATATTTACAACGGAGGTATTTTTAGCCCAAAACTTCTTAGCCTTCTGGATAGCCTGACAGCAGCGGGTCTATCTTATGATTTCATATCTGATGACCAACTTTACGACTTAAACATCGTCTATGAGAAGCAGCCGTACTTAAGAATTAAGGAAGGATTGGCAAAGTATAAATCAGTGATAATACCTGAAAGCGAGTACATAAAAACAAAGACTGCCGCCAGATTAAAATACTTTTATGAAAATGGTGTGCCGGTGATTTTTGAGAATCAGATTCCTACAAAATCGTTTGGTTTTAAGGATTTTGTGAAGAATGATGAACGGGTACAAAATAGCCTGTCTGCCCTGAAGCCTGTTAGAAACGAGGAGCTATTAACTGTACTTATGAATTTAGGGATTAAAGGAGAGCACATAGGAAAGCTGGGTTTAAGCTACTTACGCAAGATCAATGCAGAAGGGAAAACGCAATATTTTATTACTAATCTATCTTCAAAAGAAGTTGCTAAAACTATTAGCCTGAATAGTGCATCAAAGGATTTTACGGTTTTTAACCCTAAAACGGAGAAATCAGGATTCATTCAATCAAAATCTGGTTTAGGAGAAATAGACCTTTATCTTCTGCCCGGAGAATCAATTTTCATCACAGAAGGTAAGAAGGTAAATAACTCTTGGCAATGGCCTAAAGTGAAGAGAGTAAAGGAAATAGAAGGTAAATGGCAGGTAGATTTCACCAAGGGTGAACCTTTCTTGCCTAAATCTTATCAAACAGAAAGCTTGGAATCCTGGGCTACTGAAACTAAAACAGATGCTGGTTATTACGATGGGTATGGACGTTATAGCACGGAATTTGATCTGATAACTGTGCCTGAGGGCAATGCCATTCTTGATTTAGGAGATGTTAGAGAGTCTGCCCGTGTTAAAATAAACGGCGTGGAATTAGGAACGGCCTGGTTTTTACCTTTTCAGCTGGAAATACCTGCCGGGGTGTTAAAAGAAAGAAATAGCCTGGAGGTCATCGTAAGGAATACTTCTGCAAACAGAATAAGACTCCTGGATGAACAAAAGGTTAATTGGAAGAAATTCTATGATATAAATTTTGTAGATATTACCTATGAACCTTTTGATGCCACAAAATGGAAACCTCAAGCTTCGGGACTTTTAGGGCCCGTAAGAATAATTTATTGAGTAATTTTGAGAAAAAACTTATAGTAATAACATGAACTTAGATTTTAATAAAGTAGCCGAAAGACCAACCGTTTTTAGTGGCGTCCAGACTTTTTTGGATAGTAAAGGTTTTAAAGTAGTGGCTACAGACCATAATCGTCCCTGGGGTGGCTTTTTCGTTCTCGAAGAAAACCAAGCACCTGAGTTTGTAAAGGAGTTTTTCCCTCATTTATCCATGGCAGATTTTGCAGGTTTTGATAAACTCAGTCCAAAGATCCTCGTAGTGGCACCTGATCAAAGACTATCATGGCAATACCACCATCGCAGAGCTGAGATCTGGAAACTCATTGGTGGTGTAGCCGGGGTGGTTATTTCTGATACAGACGAAGAAACCGAGCTTCAGACATTAAAAATCGGAGATATTGTCAATCTAAAATGTGGCGAAAGACACAGATTAGTAGGTACAGATGGCTATGGTATTGTGGCAGAAATCTGGCAGCATGTAGACATAGAACATCCTTCAGATGAAGACGATATTGTTCGTGTTCAGGATGATTTTGGTAGGTAATTAAAATAAAAATAGTAGAGATGGGTAGCAGACTTTGAAAGGTTGTTACCCATTTTTATTGCACTTCTACCAGTTTTTTCCCTTGCTCTTTTAGCACTCCAATTGGCTTTGCAAAAGCTTCTAGACCGGCAGACTTTAATTTCTCAATCACTTCAGTGGTGCGATCAGGACTTACTGCGACCAATAGCCCACCACTGGTTTGTGGATCTGCCAGTATAGCCCACTGTTCATCTGTGAGCTCACCAATTTTATGACCATAACTGGCCCTGTTCCTCTGGGTACCGCCAGGTACAGATTTCCTGGCTATATAGTCATGGATATCTGGCGAAATAATAGGGACGGCCGCAAAATTAAGCAAAGCACTTAGCTCTGAACCCTCAGCCATTTCTGATAAATGACCCAGAAGCCCAAAACCTGTCACGTCTGTCATGGCCGTTACAGCCTCCATTTGGCCCAGTTCTTCGCCTATCTTGTTGAGCTTCATCATTTGATTTGCCGCCAGATTTTTATGCTCATCTTTTAAGAGACCTTTTTTCTCGGCAGTTGTCAAAATTCCAACACCCAATGGTTTCGTAAGAAACAGGATATCCCCTGCTTTGGCTTTATTGTTTTGTTTTACATTTTCAATCGGCACTAAACCATTTACTGCCAGCCCGAAGATAGGATCGGGTGAATCTATACTGTGGCCGCCAGCCAATGAGATCCCTGCTTCCAGGCAGATACTTCGGCTACCGTCTATGACTTTCTGAGCTACTTCTGCCGGCAATTTATCAATAGGCCATCCCAGAATGGCAATGGCCAAAACCGGCTTGCCACCCATCGCATAAACGTCGCTGATGGCATTGCACGAAGCAATTCGACCAAAATTGTATGGATCATCCACAATGGGCATAAAGAAGTCAGTGGTAGATATAAGAGCTGTGCCGTTTCCAATGTCAAGCACTGCTGCATCATCTCTGCTGTGATTGCCTACTAATAATTTATCATTATCGGGCATGGCTACATTTCCCTTTAGAATAACATCAAGCACTTGCGGGGAAATCTTACAGCCGCAGCCGGCTCCGTGAGAATATTGGGTAAGTTTTACTTCTTCCATTTTCTTTTTTAAAGATTTTAGTTTGTAGATTTTAAAAGCAGTTCAGCGTTAGTTACTACATCACAATTGGCAGTTTCAATAGTTTTCAATTGATCTTTTCGAGCCGTTAATGCCTTGCCATAAAACTTATCGTAATATGTCAAAAGAATCTCGAAACAACGACGAATGTTTCCTTCTTCCAGATATTGAATGGCGTTTTTTGTTTCCAGACCACCCAGCCTTTTTTTAATTCTAAGAATACTCTCTTTTACTCGGTCTGCCGGCAATGTTCCATATTCCACCAATAAATAATCGAGTCTTTTATCAAAAGGTACATCCAGAAAAAAAAGTGGCGAAATCCTCATTTTGGCCATAAAGTCATTCGGGATATTACGGTCACCTATTCGCTGACTCTCATCCTCAAGCCAAATGGCTTTGTTAATATTATGACGAGCCAGAGCTGTAGCTAGTAAATTCTCAAACATTTCCTGAGAAGGCTGTGGTGGGCGTCCTATACCACCCAAGGCAGATCCACGATGGTTCGCCAGGTTTTCAAGGTCAATAGTTTGGTGTCCCTGAAAAGCCAAGTGCTTCAATAACTCAGTTTTGCTACTGCCGGTGTAGCCTCCCAATATCATTAAATTATACTCTTTCAAAAATTGCTTTAATACCCAATTCCTAAACGCTTTATATCCACCCTCCAGGGTAGATACTTTGAAGCCGTACAGATCAAGAAGCCAGGCTACTCCACCACTTCGCATACCGCCTCTCCAGCAGTGTACATAAATGGGTTTATCAGTTCCATTCAATATCTTTTCTACTTCTTCTATCATTGGCCTCATTCTGGGGCCAAAATAATCCAGTCCTATTTTTATGGCATTTTCCCGGCTTTCTTGTTTGTAAGAGGTCCCCACCACCTTGCGTTCCTCATCAGTGAATAAGGGAAAACTAATAGCACCGGGAATGTGAGCTTGAATATATTCGGAAGGGCTCCTGACATCGAGCAGCAGTGCATTCTCAGAACCAGCAAGAAAACCTTCAATATGTAAACGATTGATCATAAGAAAGCAATAGAGTTTCACCAGAAAGGCGAAAATTTCCTTTTCTATCGATGAGGAATGCAATCTAACGCTTTTTTTAGCTAAAGCCTTTGATAACGCAGTAAGAGTATTTTGCCAGCGGCGAAGCTGAATTTCTAATTTATTAAGGGAATATGGAACTAGCCCAAACTTTCATCATGTTTGAATGGCAATGAATAAATTTCCTAAAATTCTCCTGGCTCCAGATTCTTTCAAAGGTTCACTTTCTGCAGGGCAAGTTTGTGAGGCCTTAGCACAAGGTATAAATGATTTAATGCCTGATGCAGAGGTAATATCCATACCATTGGCAGATGGCGGAGAAGGATCATTAGAAGCCATAAATTATTCACTTCAGGCTGAGGAAGTAAAGCAGTTTGTAAAGGATCCACTTTGGAGAACCATAACAGCATCTTATTTAAGAAAGGGTGAAACAGCTTACATAGAAATGGCCGCAGCCAGTGGATTAGGTTTGGTAAAGACCAATCAACGTGACCCGGAGTTGGCGACAACATATGGTACGGGACAACAGATAAAACATGCAGTAAAAAATGGAGCCAAAACGGTTTACCTTTTTATTGGTGGCTCCGCAACAAACGATGTCGGACTGGGAATAGGACAGGCCTTGGGCTTTAAATTTTATGACAAAAAAGGTGTAGAGCTTCTGGCTGGAGGCGAAAGTTTGGCTCAGATTAGCACCCTAAGAGCTCCGGAGAATCCATTTGAATTTGACTTGAAGGTAGTTTGCGATGTACAGAATCCATTATATGGTGAAAATGGAGCCGCATTTATCTATGCTCCGCAAAAAGGTGCAGATCGGTCAATGGTAGAAAGACTTGATCAAGGTTTAAGAAATTTTTCAGAAATCGTTAAAACCTCACTCGGTAAAGATGTTTCTCAATTACCCGGTGGAGGTGCTGCAGGTGGAGTGGGAGCAGGTATGGTGGCATTCTTTGATGCTGAGATTTTACCCGGCATTGAGTCTATTATGGAATTGCTGGATTTTGATACACAATTAAAAGACGTAGATTATCTGATTACCGGTGAAGGCAAGTTAGACCAGCAAACACTTTCTGGGAAACTGATTGCTGGAGTAGCTAAAAAGGCAAAGGAAAAGGGAATAATCAGTTTTGCGGTATGTGGTAAAAATGAATTGTCAAAGGAGAACCTTGAGCAGCTTGGCATTAGCCAGGTAGCAGTTTTAACTGATCCGGATATATCGGTGGAATACGCTATGGAGCATGGAGCAGAGCTGCTTTCAGAGAAAGTTAAAATGTTTTTTCAAAATCGGGCTTAATCCGTTGTAAGTCCTGAAGTAAAAGCATTTGGTTTTTGGCTCTGTTAAAATTATTGAGTGGGTGTTTAATAGGATAATAAGTATCTCCCATTAAAAAATCAGAAAGAAACCTGAGCCCTTGCATGTATATCATAAACTCGCCCGCATAGAGTAGGTATTCTTTTTCAGTGGCAGTTAGCGATTGATCCATTTCAGACAAATAGCCAGCTAAAAGTGCATTCAAATACTCCGGACGTATTCTTATTGCTTCCCACTTGGTGCTTTCCTCGTTTTCTGCTGAGGTATACGTTCTGATCATATCGCCTAGGTCTGACAGAAAATAGCCGGGCATTAAAGTATCTAAATCGCAAACGGCTACGGCTTTATGACTTTTTTGGTCAAATAAAACATTGTTGATTTTAGTGTCGTGGTGCTGCACCCTTAATGGGATAAGATTCTCGCTTTTGAGTTTATTGAATATGTTCACTAGTCTATTTTGCTCCTTATAAAACTGTATGAGTTCTTTCGATAACTTCTTTCTCTCTAATGAGCCATTTTGAATGGCTTCTTCAAACTGTTCATATCGGAAACTGAGGTTATGAAAATCCTTTATGGTTTCAGAAAAGCCTACAAGCGGAATTCCATTTAAATTATTCATTAAGGTTCCAAATGCTTTTGCAGCTTCGTAGGCCTGTTCAGTTTTTTCCAGAAGGTCAGGACTATATGTATTTTCTGCAAAAGGAGTGAGCCTCCAGTATACACCGTTGAGTAGCAAAATACTCTCGCCTTTTTGTGTACGAAGAGGGGTTAGGAAAATGTATTCGGGATAGTTTTTAGAAAGATAAGTACCTGCCCTATCAATATTCCTGGCAATAGCTTCCGGATTTTTAAAGATTGCGTGATTGATTTTCTGTAAGACATATTTACTCTCGGCTGTTACCAGATATGTCTGATGAATTAAGCCACTACCCAAAGGTTTTATTGTTAATTCTGTTTCCTTAAGTCCATAAAGACTTAATATCTCTCGAAGAAGTGTTAAATTCACAATAGGGTTAATTAAAGAAAAAATTGTAATAAATATTGAATATTGCTGCAAGCATTCCTTGCAAAAGAACGAAGATTTTTGTAGTATTAAATAAGGTATGCGTCTCGAAATTTATTAGTCCGCACTTTCGGCATTTAAATTCCATCAATAACCTAAATAATACACTAATGAAGACGCATATTTTATACCTGGCATTACTGACAGGATGCTCATTGGCTTTTCAGTCTTGCGAAAAACCATTGAATGAGAAAGTTGAAGAAGACGCAATCATGAAGGTGATTGAAGAAGAAACAGACTGTTTCTTTCGTCGAGATTACGATTGTTGGCAAGACAAATTTACACATTCAGAATACTCATATCAGGCCTGGAGTAATTCTGATGGTACTTTTGATGCCAGTGTAGGCTGGGAATCAATTGAAAAAAACCTGGGGAAGTTTATAAAGGAAAATCCTTCTGAAGCCGAAGAACCTGGCTCCAGTCACCCGGTGGTTTTGCGTAAAAACGTTCGGATCAAATTTTACGGTAACCATGCTGCCCACCTTACCTGGGATCAGTACAACAGCGACAGAACACAGACATACTTTCTCAGATCTAAAGAGGTAAGATTAATGGAGAAAGTAGGTGATGATTGGAAAATCGTCAATGTCTCTGCTTTCTGGGACTATGTAAATAAAGTGCCTATTAAAGATATGATAGCTACTAATTAATACACGGAAATTTGACTCAGACAGATTGGAGCTGCGGCTTCAATTGTTAGCTTGATTTTATTGGTGTGGATAGGCTCTTCAAACCTGATGATCCTGTTTGCACCAATACTTGTTACAGAGGTCACCTTTTCCCACCGACCATTCTTTAATTGCATAACACTTATGCCATCAATGCGTTGGCCCAGTGGGATATACTCTTTGATTTGCAAGTACTTAATTTCTTCAACATTCTTCCAGGAAATAATCAAATCAGTTTTTTGTACTCCATCAGGGGTAGCCCAATAGCTCTTTTCATTCTTATCTGTGAGAGCTTTTGTATGGTAACCTTTACGGGTTTTAATGGCTTTTATTTTAGCTTTTGATGCTAAATCATTTTGAAACGCTTCATTGATCATTTCTCCAAATTCCTTCAGAATTTTCACATCATTTTCATGAAGTTTCCCTTCTTTGGTTGGAGCTAAACCAAGATCAAGTCCTGCTCCTCGGCCTACACTTTTTAAATAAAGTTCAAAAAGGGCTTTGGCGTCTTTTTCTTTCCCATCTTCTTCAGGATGATAGAACCAGCCTGGTCTTAATGGTACATCGCACTCAGCCGGCATCCAATATTTTCCATTACGCGTGCCGGTACTGCTTACATCAGTATTGACATTTCCTGGTACCGGAACGGTCCCTGTATTGGCCTCAGGAGAAAAAGTAGCCCAGTGAGTTTCTGCGGCATATCCATGCTCACCACCTACCCAGCGAACGTCCAGTCCAATGTCACTGAAAATGTTAGCAGAAGGCTGTAATTTACGTGTGATATTTTCCCAGGTATTGGTCCAGTCGTAATAGGTAGTATTATCTATTTTTCTTTTTTCATTTGCACCTCCGTAATAGCCGTCGCCTCCGTTTGCTCCATCGTGCCAGCTCATGAAAAGATCGCCGTAATTTGTGTATAGTTCTTTTAATTGAGCTCTGTAGGTTTCTAAGTAAGCGGGCTTCCCATATTCTGCATTATTTCTATCCCACGGAGAGCAGTAAACGCCAAATTTCATTCCTGCTTTTCTACAGGCTTGCTCAAACTCCCGAACCATATCGCCTTTACCGTTTTTCCATGGACTTTTACTGATATTGTATTCAGTGGTTTTAGTAGGCCAAAGGCAAAATCCATCATGATGTTTCGCTACAAGTATTAGACCTTTCAATCCTCCACTTTTTGCAGCTGCCACTATTTGATCAGGATCAAAGTCTGTCGGATTAAAAATAGACGGATCAGCATCTCCATATCCCCATTCTTTGTTTTCAAAGGTGGTAGGCGTGAAGTGTATCAAACCGTAAGTCTGCAGGGCATGCCAATCTAATTGTCTTTCAGAAGGCAATACACCATAGGGCTCAGGGGCACTTTGCGAAACAGCAATAAAAGGAAATAGAATAAATAGGTAGCGTAATAATTTCATCAATAGAGGTAAATTTCATCAATAAAAACCCAGCCTCTCTGTCCGGCACCCTCATGCCATTTAGGAAGCTTAGCTAAAGGTACAGCTATCACCTTAATAAAATCATACTTTTTGCTTAATGAGAAATTAAGAGCATCGTAAGTTACCCCGGTGTTTTTAGTCAAAGGCGTTGGACTCTTTCTTGAAACTAGCTCGAGGTTATTTTTATCATTTCCTGCCCATACCTGAATCTCAGACGGAGGCATAATGTAACTATTGGAAGCATTTAGGTAACTTACCGTTATACCTGACACGGTATCAGCCGCTTTAGTCTTAACTAATATTTCTGCATTGTTTTGTTTGTAGCCTAACCAGGCAAAATCCTTAAAATTGTTTTTATCACCTTGTTTTTGATCAATAACCGTAGATGGACCCACCCCAGGATATTGTTTATCAGGTGGACTTAAAAGCCATGCTGATTCCGCGGCAAAATTACTCTTGAAAAAAGTAAAAACCTTTTCGTCACTTGCATACCAGCCATCTTTTGTAGCTATGGCCTTAACTCTGGCAAAACCATCTAAAGGTATTTCATTTTCATAAACTGAACCCTTGAGTGTGTCCGGACTTTCGCCATTTGTTGTGTATCTGATAGTCACATTTGGCAAGCTATGTTTAAGCTGAGCTTTTTCGCCTTTCTTTAAAACCCCGTTTTTACTCACCATATTGGGCGAGTTTATTTTCAAGATATCTTCGGCAGATGGGATATACCCTTTATTTAGACTGATGGCAGGATGTGCTTTACCAAATTCCTCAATTTCTTTAACTGATAAACCGGTATTCCATAGATATACTACTTTAAGACTTTCTAAACTTTCTAAAGCCTTAAGTCCTTTCGAACTTATTTTTGAGCCACTTAAGCTCAAACTGACTAAGTTTTTACATGTCTTAAGAATATCCAGATTCTCTCCATCAATATTTGTGAAATTGAGATTCAATTTTTCGAGATTTTTGAATTGAGTCAGGGTCTGGAGGTGCTCATTTTTAACAGGCATTTTTGAAAGGTTTAGTTCTACCAATTGCTCCGCTACTTTCTTTAAACCTTCCAGAGATTTTTCGTCAAAACGGGCACTCACAAAGAAATTAGCTTTTAATGCAGGAGAACCATTGGCAAGCGGTACTACAGTGCAGAACGGAGTATTGACATTCTCAATAGTAGACTCAGAAGCAAAGGCAAAATCATAATTTTTTTCTACAGAGCTATTGCTCATGTACTTCTTTTGAATCATAGCCGTTAACGAATCTGACGGCTTTAGTTGTGTGAAGAGTATTTCAGTATTGGCCCCTTTTCTAATCCACTGTGTTAAAAGGGCTATCTCGTCAGCGGTTAATTGTGGTTTGCCTTTTGGAGGCATGTGTTTCTTATCATCCAGAGGCAGATTAGCCATTTGAATGATATGGCTGTTCAAAGCATTTCCCGGCACCCATATAGGACCATCTTCACCACCTTTTAAGATTTTTTCAAGGCTACTCATATTGAGTTCACCTTTTGTTTTTTTATCATTATGACAACTCAGGCATTTGGCCTCCAGTATGGGAAAGATTGCAGATTCATAGACCGAAATCGACGGGTCAAATTCTTTTTCCTCAGTTTGCATTACCGGAGCGAACACGTAATTTTCCCCATGCGTTATCTCTCCGCCTAAATGACCGGCCGCTATCATAGAGAGGAGAGCAGAAGGGTAAATAAATTTCATTTTGTTTTCCTGTTTTTTTCTCAGGAAATACAGAGAGTAAGCGAGAACTACGAAAAGAATACCCGACCATTTGTGATAGGCAATTTGGTCTGGATTGTATCCATTTTCCATGGATAAGAATAGACCAAAAATAGCGGTCAAGACTGCAAATAGGCAATTGATGGCAGCTAATGCATCAAAAAGTTTGTCATACGATTCAGGGCTTAGCTCTTTTTTGAAAACGAGCAGGATGCCAATAGAAATGAATAGTCCAATGGGTAAATGTAAAAGCAGAGGGTGCATTCTGCCCAAAGGTTGAATATAAACAGGTACTTCAAGCTGATGATCAAAAATCCAGAGAAACAATAGCATGGCCAGTAAGCCAATGAGCAGATAATCGATCCATTTTTTCCAATTCGTCATGGATGTTTCTTAAGTTCTATTTTTAGGGCGTTAAGCTATGATACCGGGAATGACCTTACCTGCTACATCTGTGAGGCGGTATCTTCTCCCCAGGTGCTTATATGTGAGCTGTTCGTGGTTAAGGCCCATCTGATGCATTACAGTGGCATGAAAGTCATTGACATGCACAGGATCTTTGATAATGTTGTATCCAAATTCATCTGTTTCACCATAAACGGTTCCTGCTTTTATTCCACCGCCAGCCATCCATATGCTATAAGCTCTTGGATGATGGTCCCGGCCATAATTGTCTTCTGTAAATTTACCTTGACAATAATTAGTACGGCCAAACTCTCCCCCCCAAATAACTAAGGTTTCATCAAGCAGGCCTCTTTGTTTTAAATCAGTAACAAGTGCAGCAGAAGCTCTGTCTACTTCTTCTGCCTGCATAGCCATTTCATTGGGTAAATTGCCGTGCTGATCCCAGCCTTGATGATAGAGCTGAACAAAACGAACCCCTGATTCAGACAGTTTTCTGGCCAGAAGAGCATTTGCCGCATACGTTCCGGGTACCAAACATTCCGGACCATACATCTTTATTGTAGCATCTGATTCTTTAGACAGGTCAGTAAGTTCAGGAACAGCTGTTTGCATTCGGTAAGCCATTTCATACTGTTGTACCTTGGCTTGTACCTCAGGGTCTCCATTGGCCTCAAAACCCATGTGATTCATTTCAGCCAGTTTGTCTAACATTTTTCTTCTGGAGGCCTTATCCATGGCATCGGGATCATTCAGATATAGAATGGGATCCTCGCCACTACTGAACAAAACACCTTGATGCGTAGAATCTAAGAACCCGTTAGTCCATAATTTAGAATAAACGCCCTGCCCATTTCCGCGACCTCTTGAAAGTAAAACGCAAAATGCAGGTAAGTTTTGATTTTCACTTCCCAAACCATAACTCATCCATGCACCCATGCTTGGTCTGTTACCAATCTGTGCACCGGTTTGCATAAATGTAAGAGCAGGATCATGATTAATTGCTTCTGTATGCATAGATCTGACAATACACAGATCATCCGCTATACGAGCCATATTTGGAAATAAATCGCTGATCCAGGCTCCTGACTGGCCGTATTGCTTAAAATCATAGTAAGAACCCACCAATGGGAATTTACTTTGGCCGGAGGTCATACCTGTTAAACGCTGTCCATTTCGTATTGACTCCGGCAAATCCTGCCCGGCCATTTTATTTAAGGTCGGTTTATAATCAAAACTCTCCAGCTGACTGGGAGCTCCATTTTGAAATAGATAGATGACTCTTTTGGCTTTTGGGGCAAAATGCGGAATACCCAATGGCAAACTTTCCGTAGCATCTGTTTTTCCGGAGAAAAGGTCGGGCATTAATAGAGAGCCTAGGGCAATACCCCCGATACCTGCGGCGGCTTTACCTAAAAAGTGTCTTCTGTTAACGTTTAGACGGTCATTTAAAAAATCTTTATCCATAGTGTTAGACTTTGGTAATGGCTTCTTCCATATTATAAATAAGCTGAATACAATGCATTAATGCCGCTTTTTCAGCTGTATTAACCTCAATATTCTTTTTGTATTCGCCTACATTTAAAAGAGATTGGGCTTTGGTCGGATTCTTTTCAAAAAAGGCGAGTTCTTCCTCGTAATAGCCCTCTAACAGGTCGAGCTCTTTTGTACTTGGTTTCCTGCAGATAATGCTTCTGAAGGCATTTTCCAGTTTATTCTTTTTCTTCTTATCCACATATTGTTCAGCCATCACCCTGGAGGCTTCTAAGACTGTAGGGTCATTCAGCATGGCCAGAGCTTGTAAAGGCGTATTGGTGGTTGATCGTTGCACCTCGCATTGGTCTCTGTTACTTGCATCAAAAATCAGCATTGAAGGTGGGGGCACAGTCCTTTTAATAAAAACATACATGCCGCGTCTGTATAAATCCTCTCCATGATCCTGAACATATTTGGCCAAGACCCCTCTACCAGATGTGGCTCCTTCCCAGATGCCGTCTGGCTGATAAGTTTTAACAGAAGGGCCTCCAATTTCAGGATTTAACAGACCACTACTACTTAAAACAATGTCTTTGACAAATTCTGCAGCCACTCTTTCTCTTTTGCTTCTGGCCAAAAACACATTTTGCGGGTCTTTTTGTAAATGTTTTTTCTCAATAACTGAAGACTGTCTGTAGGTAGATGACATAACGAGCTGTTTTACCAGTCTTTTTATATCCCAGCCATTTTCTCTGAAATCTACGGCCAGCCAGTCAAGCAATTCAGGATGAGATGGTAAATCTCCTTGCATCCCAAAATCACCGGTAGATTTTACTATTCCTGTACCGAATATTTGTTCCCAAATTCTGTTAACAAAAACTCTTGAGGTCAAGGGGTTTTCTTCATCGATTAACCATTGGGCCAGCCCCAGTCTGTTTTTGGCGTATTTACTGGTGTCATATTCAAGTATACTTTTTGGTAAACCAAAGGGTACTTCTTCACCATGAGCATCATAATTACCTCTCTCCAGAAGGTAGGTGGGTCTTATCCAGTTTGCACTGTCTTTCATGACCATGACTTCCAGTTTTGTGGTATCCTTTTTATTAATGAAGTTAAAAATACTGGCCACGTCTTCATTTGAGATTTCCATTTTAGGTGGGTCTGCCAAAGACGCCAATGAAATATCTCCTACCAGTCCTTTCTCTGGTACCTGATTAAAGAAAGCAAAAGAGCTGTAATATTCTTTTTGAGAAATAGGGTCATACTTATGGTCGTGGCAATGAGCACATTCAAATGTCAGAGCTAAAAAACTTTTTCCAAAGGTGTTTACTCTATCTGTAACATACTCAATTCTGTATTCTTCATCGATAACCCCGCCTTCCTGTGTAATCTTATGGTTTCTGTTAAAGCCCGTTGCAAGTTTTGATTCCTTGGTTGGTTTATCAATTAAATCGCCGGCCAGTTGCCAGGTCAGAAATTTGTCATAGGAATAATTAGAATTGAAGGCATGTATAGTCCAGTCTCTCCATGGCCACATTGTACGCAATCCATCATCCTGATAACCATGAGAATCAGCGTAACGGGCCACATCCAGCCAAGGTAAAGCCATTCTTTCGCCGTAATGTTTATTGGCCAGGAGTTCATCCACCACTTTTTCGTAGGCATCTTTTGATTCATCCTTTAGGAATACTTCCTGTGCTTCTAAAGTGGGAGGTAGGCCTATTATGTCGAGGTATACTCGTTTGAGAAGAGCTTCTTTTGTTGCTTCTTCATTAGGAGAAAGGCCATTCTCCTTCATTTTTGCATACGTGAAATAATCAATTTCATTATTTACCCAATCTTTGTCGGCCTGAGGAAGTTCTGGCTTTTCGGGCTTAATAAATGACCAGTGAGGCTTGTATTCGGCCCCTTGCTCTATCCATTTTTTTATCAGGTGAATTTCATGTTCTGTTAGATCCAGGTTAGACTCTGGCGGAGGCATCCTGAGGGTGCTGTCGCTTGTTATGATACGTTGGTATACCTCTGAAAGCTGCGGATTACCTGCTACAATGGCATGGGCGTTAGGCTGCTCTTTTAAGGCTGCATAGGCACCCTCGGCTGTATCGAGTCTGAGGTCTGCTTCACGTGTGTTCGCATCGGGACCATGACATTTAAAGCACCTGTCAGATAAAATAGGCCGTATATGAAAATTATAATCAACTACATCCGGAATGGAGTTGGCGTTTGAGGTGCTACAAGACCAGTTAATTCCAATGCCTAAAATGGCAAGCAGGCATGGTAGTAATATGTACCTGTTTAATTTCATTGAATAAGGTTAGTTTAAGAGTAACCCGTTTAAATGTTACTTCTTAAGTCTAATTTATAACCTCCAAACAGGAATTCCAACAATACTTATAAGAGCTATTCAATGTTTAGAATAAAGTATTGCAGAATGCTCATTGAGTATCATATGAGCTCAAGCTGTAACATCTCAGGGTTAAATTTGCCTGCTCCCCAGGTATCTGAGATCAGCATAGCTGCTCCTAAAGCGGCGGTATCTTCAAAACCTACTTTATAAATGGCTTTATCATGAAACGCCTCTGAGAGTAATTCCATAAAAACACTGTTTTTTGCCAAACCTCCTTCCACGTAGATTTTTCTATTAATCTGGTGGTCGGCCGTAAGTCTGATAGACGCAATTTGCTGAGCAACAAGGTCCATGATGAACTGGTGATAGGCCTCTTCAATACTGCTGAATTGATTCAGGTTACGTTCCATGAAAGGGCTATCCAGCATATGGCCCAAATTAGTGCCGTCAGGCGTCACCTGTTGTGTATTTTTTCGTAATCTTCTGATTATGGTGTCATCGTATTCAATATCAAAACAATGGTTTCCATCCAAGCCAAAATGCTTAGCCAAGTGCTGTATTTGACGGGTATGTTCATTGCCGCTAAATAATCTGGCCATTTTAATTCGCTTTCCATCGGTGTCCAGAATGTTGAAACAATTGTTTCGCCTGTCACTTTTAGAAGCCTTAGCTGTATTGAATGGGTTAATACAGACGGTCCATGCACCAGTACTAAGTAAAATAAACTGTTCGTCATCAAAATCTAGAAAGGGCTGTAATTCAGACACCTTAGAGTACAATCCAGCTCCATAACTTATATCGCCCACTTTGACTGTACTATTAGATTTAACAATGGGTAAATTATATGAATTAATATGGCTTTCTACTAGCCATTTATGCATGCTGTTTCTGTCAAAATTCCAGGCTCCGCTATGACAACCTACAGAGGTATGGTCGTGCTGAATAGTGCCGGTAAACGTGAACTGTAGAAATTGGGCTATTGAAAGGCTACTTTTAATTCGATGAAAAATTTCTTTCTTATTTTCTTTTATCCAGAATAATTGAAGAGCACCGGCTTCAAAAGAAATTTCAGTTACCTGAATCTCGTTTCCAAGTTCATGATATTTCTCAAAAACCTCAACCAAAGCTTTTTTGGTTTTATAACCGAAGGGCTTGTCAATGTCATACACAGGCATGAGAGGTTTGTGATTGGCGTCAAGATGCACCAAAGCACCGGCATATGAATTAAAGTTCACAGCACTTATACTGTATTCTGAGCTTGAAGTATGTATTTTGTAATTTTCTTGTACCCAGGCTACTAACGCTTGTAAGTCCTCGCACTTGTGGCCGTCTTCATCCTGGCTGAAATATTTGGGTTCGGTCTTGTGAAAAAGAACGTTATAGTCTTGATCAAAAACTGTCACATTTAAGTGTTGGTATAAAACATCAAAAATCAGACAGGCCTTCTTCATGGTACTTGTGTATTTTTACTCAAAATAACACAGTTAGATCATTGAATCAAATTAATGAATTTAAAACTCTGGCTTATTTTGCAAAAGGGAGGATTTCATTCTCTTTTAACAAGATAAAATCCTGAATTCACTTCATATGAAATTCAAACTTGTCGATCTTTGGGGATTGAATTGAATTTTGGTGTAATGAATATATTAGTGATAGGCTCCGGTGGGAGAGAACACACACTGACTTGGAAAATGGCTCAGTCTGGTAGATGCGACAAATTATTTGTGGCTCCTGGTAATGCCGGTACAGCAGAAATTGCTGAGAATGTAGACCTGAGTGTTACAGATTTTGAAGGAATAAAGAAGTTGGTTTTAGAAAAAGATATACAACTGGTTGTTGTAGGGCCAGAAGTGCCATTGGTTGCAGGGATTGTTGACTTTTTCAAGGCTGACGCTAAACTAAAGAAAGTAGGCATAATAGGGCCGGACTCCAAAGGAGCTCTTCTGGAAGGGAGCAAAGACTTCTCTAAAGATTTTATGATGAAGTACGGTGTTCCAAGTGCTTTCTCAAAAACCTTTACTAAAGAGACCCTCGAGGAAGGGAAAACTTATATTGAAAATCAAAAAGGCCCGTATGTATTAAAAGCAGATGGTTTGGCTGCCGGTAAAGGGGTAATTATTACAGAGGACGTTAACGAAGCCAAGAATACACTTCACGAAATGTTGGCAGAAGCAAAGTTTGGTGACGCCAGCTCTAAAGTACTTATTGAGCAGTATCTTGAAGGAATAGAGCTTTCTGTTTTTGTGCTGACAGACGGAAAGAATTATGTCATTTTACCTGAAGCCAAAGACTATAAAAGAATAGGCGAAGGTGATACGGGTCTGAATACCGGAGGAATGGGAGCGGTTTCGCCGGTTCCGTTTGCCGACGAAGCTTACCTTAAAAAGGTGGAGGAAAAGGTAGTGAAACCTACGCTTGAAGGACTGCAGAAAGAGGGTATTCATTATGTAGGCTTTATTTTTATTGGTTTAATGAATAATAATGGGGAGCCTTCGGTAATTGAATATAATGTGAGAATGGGCGACCCTGAAACTCAGGTGGTTTTCCCAAGAATTCAGACGGATGTGGTTAGGCTATTTAAAGCAGCTGCAGAAGGGAAACTGGATAAAATCAAATTGAAAGTAAGTCCTAACACTGCAGTGACTACCGTAACCGTGGCGGGAGGGTACCCGGAGGCCTATAAAAAAGGCCATAAAATGGAAATTCCTGTAAGCACTAAAGATAAGTTAGTGTTTCATGCTGGTACCACGCAGAAAGAAGAGCAGATCGTCACCAATGGTGGCCGTGTTATGGCTTTTACGGGAATGGCTAAAACACTAAATGCCGCGGTAAAGAAATCTCAAAGTATGGCCAGGAAGGTTAAATACAACGGGAAATACTTCCGCAAGGATATTGGACAGGATTTACTGGCTTTAATCCAAAAATAACTTAATTTTGGTCAAATTACTCAATGGATAGAATGTGTTCATTGAATGAACTGCCCTTTCGCAAGGATTAGTAGAAGAGAGATTTAGGGCACATTATTTATTTACGATCCTCTCAGGAGGTGATAGCAATATAGTATGGGATGTGGACAATGTAGCTCTGGCGGCTGTGGTAGCATAAAAGCTCCGGCCGGAGAGGAAAAAACGAATCATATAAGTACCTCAGGGTGTAGAAGCGGAAGCTGTAGCACCGGGTGCACAAAAATAAACTCTTTTGATTGGCTTTCTGATATGGAACTGCCTGCTGCCATGCGTTATAACGTGGTAGAGGTGAAGTTTAAAGGAGGGCGAAAAGAATACTTCAGGAATTCAAAAAACTTAAATCTTTACACAGGTGATTTTGTAGTGTGTGAAATGGCCACAGGCTATCACATAGGTACTGTATCATTACAAGGTGAGCTGGTAAGGCTTCAGCTTATCAAGAAGGGAATTCCCGACAATAAGGATATTCCCAATCTCCTGAGAATTGCCACAGAAAAAGACATGGAGCGTCATCAGCAGGCAATTAACAGAGATTTGCCTACAATGTATCGTACACGTGAACTCGTAAAGCAGTTCAATATCACCATGAAAGTTTCTGATGTAGAGTTTCAATCAGATAATTCTAAGGCCACTTTTTACTATTCTGCAGATGACAGAGTAGATTTTAGAGAGCTTATTAAATCTCTGGCCTCTGAGTTTAGAATCAGGGTAGAAATGCGTCAGATTAGTATGAGACAGGAAGCCTCCAGATTGGGTGGGATCGGATCATGCGGGCGTGAACTGTGCTGCTCTACCTGGCTAACAGACTTTAAGTCTATTCCTACGGCTGCAGCCAGATATCAGAATTTATCCTTAAATCCGGCGAAACTATCTGGACAGTGCGGCAGGTTAAAGTGCTGTCTGAATTATGAGCTTGAAACCTATGTAGATGCACTTCAAGGGATACCGAAATTGCAGAAACCTTTGCTAACAGAGCGAGGGGAAGCATTCCTTCAAAAGACAGATATTTTCAGGAGATTGATGTGGTTCAGTTTCAAAAATGATTCTAACTGGTACTCTATAGATTGTACTCGTGTTATCAAAATCATTGAAATGAACAAAGCTGGCAAAAAGCCGGTAAGTTTAGAAGATTTAAACCTGATAGGGGATATCGCCAGTAATAAAGCTCCAATTAATAACGAATTGGAGAAACTTGACAGAAAACTTTCTAAAGGGAAGAAGAAACCTTCTGACTCTAATAAAAAAAGAAAAAACAGAAAGCCAAAGAATGCCGAGACACAGGTAGGAGAGGCCAGTCAGCAGAAACAGTCCAAAGGACCAAGACCACCTAGACCACCCCGAGCACCAAAACAAAAAGCAAAGCCTACATCAGAGGCACAGACAGGAGCGGCTTCACCAGAAGCGGGTTCAGCAGCTCCTAAACCGAAGAATAGAAATAAGAGAAGAAGGCCGAATAGAAACCGCCCACCGAAGAAAAACAATGAGTAAGAAAGTATATATATTGGTTATCTGCCTTTTTGCAGGGGCATTAGCTTCTTGTGATTCCGGAGCCGTTCACAAAGAGCTCATCGATTTTGACGATGCAGTGTGGGCAGTAGATGATGTAAAGTCTTTTGAATTTACCATAGAAGACAACTCAAAATCATACAGCATTAATTATTTGCTCAGAAATGCCGTGCAATACCCTTTTTATAATATATACCTTAAGAGTTGGCTGAAGGATTCTACCGGAATAGAATTAAAATCAGGAATGGAGGAATTACTTCTTTTTGATGAGAAAACCGGTAAACCACTAGGCGATGGACTTGGTGATCTTTTTGATCACAGAATAAATGCCAGTCAATACAAAAACATCAAGTTCCCTTATAAAGGAAAGTACACCTTTGAGATTCAGCAGAACATGCGTCCTGATCCTCTTGAAGGTATACTTTCTGTAGGAATGGAAGTCAGACTTCCTGTAGAGAAAAAGTCTAATTAAGGCTGTTTAAAAGCTCTTGAAATTTCGTATTCTTTGAGCCTATTTTGTTAGCTAATGTTAGTGCAGACTGAGCATTTGTTTTCGCTTCGGCTGTATCTCCTGCTTTTTGATGTACTCTGGCCAGTTCGTAAAAGTATTCAGCTTTTACATTGTCCTGATTGATAGAAGTTGCTGCTTCAGCGAGCCATTTTTTGGCCGAAGGAATGTAGCTGTTGTCTTTAAAACTATCTATGAATACACGGGTAATATACACTATGGCAGAACCATTACCTTTAAATTTAGAAACCGTTTTCTCTCCTATAGCAAGAGCTTTGGCTGGCTGATTTTCTCTGATATTGGCTTTTACTTCGAGCTCCCAGGTAACACTTTCCGCGTATTCTCCGGCTCCTGCCTTTTTCATGTACTCTTTTACTGTTTGTAGCTTGGCCACGTCATAAGCCTTACCTCTGCTACTGTAAATAGAAGATTGAATAATACCACCGAATATATTGTTTTCATTGCCAGGGTGGCCTTCTTTAGCTTCAAATGCCGCCGCTTCTTTCACATGGTCAAACCAATATTTTGAGAAGCCATTGTCAATATCATTGACAGACTTCTTCAAAATTTTCCAACTTTCTTCTGTACCTAGTTTATCTTTAGGATAAATCTTGAAAAGTTCGTTTGCTGCATTCAGAGTAGCCATTGTATCCAAAGTTACCCGGCCATAGGCCGCATAGTTTGAGAGGAAATCGATGTTTCTTTCACCTTTAGCAAAACGACTGGCGTAACTGGAAGCTCTTTTGTCAGGATCCAAGGCTAAATCTGCGTTGCCATTGATAGATTCTACAGTAGGGTCTGCACCAGCCTGATGAACCAATTTGCCGTCTCCGTCAAAAAACAAGAACATAGGGAAACTAGGCAGCCAAACGCTTCTGTCATCTAAGAATTTTCTTTCCCCTTCTTTGGTCACATCCATTTTGTAACTGATGAAATTACTGTTGTACTTTATAGCCACTTCGGGTGCTTTAAAGAATGGCTCTAAAGCCTGACAATAAGGACAGGTAGGCGAGTAACACTCTACAAAAAGCAGTTTATTCTCTTTTTTGGCCTGAGCCAGAGCATCCATAATACCAG
Organism: Cytophagales bacterium; assembly: GCA_024742395.1. GTDB lineage: Bacteria > Bacteroidota > Bacteroidia > Cytophagales > Spirosomataceae > Jiulongibacter. Next base: position 44,449 of record JANSYO010000015.1, on the reverse strand, counting down.
GATGCCAGGTAATTTCATTTTCATTGATAGCCTTGTCTACTTTCTGCTGAGAATTTGACTTGCAGCCAAAGGCTAAAAGTATAAGCAACAGGTAGATAGCTTTGTTGTTTTTGATCGAATTCATGATGGTATTTAGAAGTAAATAAGGATGTTATCTAATAGCCTTTTAATTTTGTCGAAATTAAGAACAAAACAGGAAACGACAAGCCTTTAGGCTGTGTTCACCTGTTAAGTGAGTGTTAAACAAAATGTAAGCCACAATTATGTCAATAACCGTTTACGGAATTAAGAACTGCAATACAATGAAAAAAACTTTTGACTGGTTAGAGTCAAAAGGGATGAAGTACGACTTTCATAATTATAAAACTGAGGGTGTAACGCAAGAGAAAATTGAGAAATGGCTCAGCCAGGAAAAGCCGGAAATATTAGTCAATAACCGAGGGACAACTTTCAGAAACTTCAGTGAAGATCAAAAGGCCAACTTTAAAAATCCTGAAATAGCTCAAGAGATGATGCTTGCTAATCAGTCTGTAATAAAGCGACCAATCATAGAAAAAGATGGAAAGGTAGTGGCGGTTGGTTTTAAACCGGAGTATCTTGAAAAGGTACTTTAAGAATTAAGAAATTTTAGGAACGTTGTCTGTCGTGATAATTTATAGACAAACAACGTTCTTTTTACAATTCACCCCTTTTGAGTGAACTCACGGCAAAATCTGCGGCTCTTGCTGCTAGAGCCATATAGGTAAGTGAAGGGTTCACACAGCCGCTGCTGACCATACTGGCACCATCTGTTACAAAAACGTTTTCACAGCCCCATACCTGATTGTTTTTATTGAGTACAGAGGTCTTTTGGTCAAGCCCCATTCTGGCTGTGCCCAATTCATGTTTTGATAAACCAAGCGGAGGCTTTTCCAATCGGTAAGTACTTACATTTTTTGCTCCGCAAGACTCAAGAATTTCAGCTGCGTCATTCTCCATATCAATACGCATTTTTTGTTCATTGTCTTTAATTTCGGCATCAAAAACAATTTTCGGGATGCCATACTGATCCTTTTCAGTTTCATGTAGGTACATTCGGTTATCTTCATAAGGAAGACATTCTCCAAAGGAGCTCATGCCTATTCCCCAGGATCCCACTTCAGTTAAGGCTTCTTTGAGTTCTGGGCCAAATGAAGGTTTACCTTGGGTGTTACCCCGACCTCTGCCCGCACCACCTTGGTAATCAAACCCTCTTAAATAATCTCGTTTGTCGTTTCCAATGTTTCTGTATCTAGGTATGAAAAAACCATTGGCTCTTCGGCCAAAATAATATTTATCTAGAAATCCTTCTACCTGGCCTCTTGCACCTACACGGCTATGATGATCCATCATATTTTTGCCGAGCATCCCACTATCGTTGCCCAATCCATCAGGGAACCTATCAGATTTAGAATTTAGTAGAATTTGTGTACTTCCTATGGTAGAAGCATTAAGAAAAATCACTTTTGCAAAAAGCTCTTTGCTTTCTTTGGTTTCTCTGTCTATGGCCAGTATTCCGGTGGCTTTATTAGTCTTTGGGTCGGTTAAAACTTGAGAAACTACCGCATTACTTAACAAAGTCAGATTACCGGTTTTCATCGCGGCCGGTAATGCACCGGCATTGGTGCTATAATAGCCGCCATATGGGCAACCTTTTGCACATGCGTTTCTGTATTGACAGTTCGTTCTTCCTAAAGATTTTTGCTCTTCTGTGGGCTCTGTCAGGTGGGCTACCCGCCCAATGGTCATAATCCGTGACGCTCCATAAAGCTCTTTCATTTTGCTTTTAAAATGTTCCTCTACGCAGTTTAAATCCATAGGAGGCTGAAAAACGCTATCCGGCAGATGAGGTAGCCCAAGTTTTTCGCCGCTTACTCCGATAAATTTTTCAACATGATCATACCAAGGTTCGATATCCTTGTATCTTATGGGCCAGTCAATGGCTATACCATCCTTTAGATTGGCTTCAAAATCAAGATCACTCCACCTATACACCTGCCTTCCCCATAGTAGTGATTTTCCTCCGGTACCAAAGCCCCGGTACCAGTCGTAAGGCTTTTTTCTAATGTAAGGGCTTTCATTAAAAGGCATCCATAAATGATCATTGGTTTCATTAATAGGGTATCCACCTTCAGTAGTCATATAAGGGAAACGCTCCTTTATTTCGTTAGTGATTTGACCACGATGTGGCAATTCCCACTCCGGTGTCATGGCATGTGTATAACTACTGATGTGCTCATTATGAGGACCTCGTTCTACCATTAAGACCTTAAGGCCTTTTTCTGCCAATTCTTTTGCTGCTATTCCGCCGCTTATACCGCTTCCTACTACGATGGCATCAAACGTATTGTCTACGTTTTCATTCAAATTAATGTACATATATAAATTCGGTTCAATAGGTTCTTCAAAACTACAAAACCAAATAAAGCTATCTATCCTTATTCGGGAAGGTTTTTGATATTTTGTCAAAATGTTTTGAACAAGTGAAATCTAAGCTAAATTTGATTAACAAAATCTTTAATTATGATCAAAAAAATACTTGTAGGGCTGTTGATAGTTCTAATAATCATTCAGTTTATCAGGCCGGAAAAAAACATTTCTGCTACACTATCTGAAAACGACATCACAACTAAATATGATGTGCCGGAAGATGTTAAAATTATCTTAAGCAAAGCTTGCAATGATTGCCACAGCAATAACACCAACTACCCATGGTATGCTAATTTTCAGCCTGTTGCCTGGTATTTGGCAGATCATATAAACGATGGAAAACGTCATTTAGATTTTTCTGAGTTTGCTGCTTATGAACCGTGGAAAGCACATCATAAACTTGAGGAGGTGGCTGAAGAAGTAGAAGAGAATAAAATGCCATTGGAGGATTATGTAAGAATTCATGAAGAATCCGCACTGTCAGAATCAGAGAAAAATACATTAATAAGCTGGAGCAAAGATTTGAGAGCTCAGATGGAAGCGGACTCTACCATTGACTTAACCAGACCGCCAAGACCCGAAGGAAATAAGCATTGATTTGTTTATCATTGGCTAAAGCCAATAATATTGCAGAGCCCCCATTTGTAAGCTTTTACTAGAAGGGGGCTCTGCTTTTTTGTAGATTGAGGTTTCAAAACAACAAAATACAGGAATATGAATATGTTATTATTTTTAGGTTTGGCTGTACTCATCGTAAGTTTTGTGGTGAATACTCCGGCCTCCCCCGTTCAAAAGTACTCCGGTATTATGCGAATAGCGGGAATTGTCCTTTTGGCTTTAGGAGCCCTCTCAAAGGCTGTAGTTCAGATTAATCCGGGACAAGTAGGTGTGCAGGCACTCTTTGGAAATGTAAAAGACGGTACACTGCCAAGTGGTTTAAATGTGGTAAATCCATTAGTAGAAGTAATGGAATTTGACATAAAAACTCAGAATTACACGATGTCTGGTGTTACAGATGAAGGAAACAAAGGAGGCGATGACGCCATCAGAGCCCTTTCTAGAGATGGGTTGGAGGTAACGATTGATCTTACAGTACTTTATAGAATTATACCGGCAAAAGCTCCTGAAATATACCGGGAATTAGGTATTAGTTACCGAGATCTTATTGTAAGACCCATCGCCAGAACAAGAATAAGAGATTTGGCAGCAAACTATGAGGCCGTTTCTTTGTATTCATCTAAAAGAGAAGAGTTTCAGAATAAAATCTTTGAGGCCATCTCTTCTGATTTCGAAAACAGAGGGTTGGTATTAGAGCAGTTATTAGTAAGAAACATAACTTTACCTCAATCTGTAAAGGAGGCTATTGAGTCAAAAATAAATGCCGAGCAAGAAGCTCAAAAAATGGAGTTTGTCCTGCAAAAAGAGCAACAGGAAGCTGAGCGTAAAAGAGTGGAGGCTCAAGGTATAGCAGATTATCAGAGAATCATAACCTCTACGCTTACTGATAAACTACTCAAGTATGAGGCCATTCAGGTTCAAAGAGATTTAGCGAAATCTGAGAATGCTAAAATGGTTATTCTGGGAGGCAAAGAAGGAAATCTTCTTCTTCAGCCTTAAAGGATTTGATTTGAAATAAATAGTAAGGCCACCCTAGGGTGGCCTTTTTCTTACACTGGATTATTAGTCATGTAAGCACATGCTCTTTATTTACAATTAAACTCGTATTTTCTTAAGCTTCTTTTGATATCACTGCCTTTGGTAACGATACTTTCTGAGGTTTTAGGAAGCTCCTGCTTGTTATAATCATAGACTATCTGCGTGGTATGATCAATAATTCCATCCTCATTGTAGACTTTGCCGCTAACCATATTGTTCTTCCCGAAATAGGAAAAAAAGTTATTTGCTACGCCTACAAATCCCATTGCAGCAATTTTATAAATCGGAGGGTTAAACTGTGGTTTGCTATCGTATTGTTCGCCTTTGTACGCCAGTTTTTCGGGTTCACCATCAATACTCGTGAAAACTGAACTCACGTTACCATTCACATATTCAATTCTGGTGAATCCACTGATAGATTGACCAAAGAGGTTAATCTCTGTATTTACCTGAGTGATTTTGTTATCGCTATAAGTGAAAGTATTTTTCATGAAGTCAAGTCCTGCTACATTACCCATAGTTTCACTTATTCTATTATCCTTATCATAAGTATATTTTACGAGGTAGGATTCTAAATCCTCCTCATTTTCTACTTCCATGGTTTTTACTCTGCCGTTTTCGTCGTATCGAAAACTCATCGTAGAGGCCGGGTCATCTTTGCTATAAATTCTGATAAGCTGATCACCCACATATTCAAAGTCCCTTATGGTGTTTCCATTTTCATCCGTTACAGCTAGTAATGGACAGGAATTGACCCCTGAACCAAAGGGATCAAGCTTGTTTTTCTTTTTACATGACTGATTAATAAATACAAGGGCACTTATTATCAGAATCTTAGTAAGTAACTTCTGCATATCATTCACACAATAGTTTTACATCATATAGCAAGAATGATACCGAATAATTATTCTGATTTTGGAATAAGACCTGTTTTCGTATAGTCTGAGCATATTTGTCGATAAAAACTGATAAAATATGATAGCTATCATTTACATCTCATTGATAAGATTTTTTACTAACTTGCCATTGTGTTATGATTGTAAAATCTGCACTAGAACTTTACTTAACCCACTTGTAAGCTATTATACATGGCAAAAATCCTAGTAATCGACGACGAGAAAAGTATACGTGACGCATTAAGAGATATCTTGGAATATGAGGGATATGAAGTAGATGAAGCCAAGGATGGGCAGGAAGGCCTTGATATGGTCTTGAGTGCTCCTTATGATGTTGCTCTTTGTGACATTAAGATGCCAAAGTTGGAAGGTTTGGATGTTCTTCAAAAGGCGAAAGAAGAAGGATCTGTTACCCAGTTTGTAATGGTATCTGCCTTTGGAAACGTGGAGAATGCGGTGGAAGCGACTAAAAGAGGAGCGTTTGACTTCATTACTAAACCACCAGATCTAAACAGACTTCTTGTAACTGTAAGAAACGCCATTGAGAAAGCCAATGACGTAGAGGTAATAAAAACTCTGAAGAAGAGAGTTTACAAGAAAAACGAAATTGTTGGTGATTCTGCTCCTATTCTAAAAGTTAAATAAACAATAGATAGAGTAGCTCCTACTGAAGCCAGAGTACTTATTACGGGGCCAAATGGTTCCGGTAAAGAGATGGTAGCCAAGCAAATACATGATAAGAGCAGTAGGTTTAAGCAAAAGCTGGTAGAGGTAAACTGTGCCGCTATTCCATCTGAGCTTATTGAAAGTGAGCTTTTCGGGCACGAAAAGGGCTCCTTTACATCTGCTGTAAAACAGAGGATAGGTAAGTTTGAACTTGCTGATAATGGTACTTTGTTTTTGGATGAGATAGGTGACATGAGTTTGTCTGCCCAAGCTAAAGTGCTAAGAGCTCTTCAAGAGGGCAAGATTACTCGGGTAGGTGGCGAAAAGGAGATCAAAATCAATGTCAGAGTACTGGCTGCGACTAATAAGGATTTAAAGAAAGCGATTGCCGATAATGAGTTTAGAGAAGATTTATTCCATAGGCTTAATGTGATTCCGATTTACGTGCCTCCTTTAGCGGAACGAGCCGGGGATATACCTCTTCTATGTGACAAGTTTTTACAGGATGTATCAGAAGAATATGGTGATGCACCAAAGACTTTTTCTCCTGAGGCCATGGAGCATATGAAAAGCCTGCCATGGTCAGGAAATGTACGTGAGCTACGAAACGTGGTTGAGCGTTTAGTAATTATGTGCGGTGAAACCATTCAGGTAGATGACGTGAAGTTATACGCCGGATTGGGACTTTAGATTTTTTTTGACTTAAATAGGAAAGTGAAACGCGATTTCGTGTTTCACTTTTTTTGTCTCTAAATTTAGGCTTATGAAGTTTCCTACAGCCCATACTGTTCTATTATTAATTGCCGGTCTTGTCGCTGGTCTTACCTGGCTTTTGCCTTCGGGAGAGTACGATAGGCTCTCTTATAATGAAGAAAAGAACAGCTTCATCATTTCAGGTCAAACGGCTTCGGAGTTTCCGGCTACACAAGAGGAGTTGGATAGGATAGGGGTAAAGATTCCCATAGAAAAATTTACTGAGGGGGATATCTGGAAACCCATTGGCATACCCGGAACGTATCATGAAACAAGCCCAAAGCCACAGGGTTTATTGGCCTTCTTTCAAGCTCCTTTACAAGGTATTTTGCAGTCTATTGATATCATTCTTTTTGTCCTTATTCTTGGTGGAACCATAGGAGTAGTTCATAGCACAGGGGCATTTGATTCAGGTGTGTCAAGCTTAGCTCAGTTACTAAAAGGGAAGGAGTATTTACTCATTATTATCATTACCAGCTTAATAGCCGCAGGAGGAACTACTTTTGGATTAGCTGAAGAGACCATTGCTTTTTATCCAATACTGGTTCCGGTTTTTCTGGCTGCCGGATACGATGCCATGGTGGCGGTAGCCTGTATTTATGTTGGTTCAAGCATGGGAACCATGGCCAGTACAGTGAATCCTTTTAGTGTGATTATTGGCTCTGATGCGGCAGGAATAAATTGGCTATCTGGCATTCAGGGACGTATCATCATGTTATTTGTGGGTCTTTCACTCTGTTTGTGGTTTATTTTACGCTATGCCAGGAAGGTGAAAGCCAACCCCGAGGCATCGATATTAAGAGATCAAAGGGAAGAGATAGAAAGGATGTTTTTGAAAAACAAAAATCAAATTCCTGAAGCATTAACCGGAAAGCAAAAAATCATTCTAAGTTTATTCGCTATGTGTTTTGTGGTTATGATTTATGGAGTTTCAAATTTGGAATGGTGGTTCCTTGAAATGACAACAGTATTTTTTATTGGCGGGATTTTGATTGCCTTTGCTGGAAGAATTAATGAAAAAATATTTGTGAAAGCTTTTATTGATGGCTCAAAAGACCTTTTAGGTGTAGCCTTGGTTATTGGCGTAGCCAGAGGGGTAACCGTTTTGATGGAAGAAGGACAAATATCAGATACCCTTCTTTACAATGGCTCTTTGTTAGTAGAAGGTGTACCTAAAGGAGTTTTTATCAATGGCTTATATTTTATGTACTCAGGTTTAGCCTTATTTATTCCTTCGTCCTCAGGAATGGCCGTTCTAACTATGCCGATTTTTGCTCCGTTGGCAGATGTAATAGGTATAGGTAGAGAAATGATTGTTAACACATTCATATACGGACAGGGAATGATGGCCTTTATTAATCCTACAGGACTTATACTAGCCTCTCTTACTATGGTAAATGTGGGTTTTAATAAATGGTTAAAATTCATTTATCCTTTGTTAATACTTCTGGCCGTTCTGGGTGTGATTTTACTAACTGTAGGCGTTTATATCTAATTATATGAATGAACTAAATGATGAATTCTGGTCGTCCAGGTATAACTCAAATTTAACAGGTTGGGACCTGGGTGAAGTTTCAAGACCCTTAAAAGAATATATAGACCAGTTAGTTGATAAAGATATCTCAATTTTAATTCCGGGCTGCGGAAACTCATATGAAGCTGAATATCTACTTTCTAAAGGCTTTAAGAAGGTTACACTGATTGATATTTCAAAAGTGCTGACAGATTCATTAAAAGAGAAGTTTGTCAAAGAAATAAAGGCGGCTAAATGCGAAGTTATTCATGGTGATTTTTTCAGTCTTGAAGGGAACTTTGATCTTATTCTGGAACAAACTTTCTTTTGTGCACTAGATCCTTCATTAAGAGGATCTTATGCAAGAAAAATGAGTCAATTATTAAGTAAAAAGGGAGTCTTGGCGGGAGTTTTGTTTGGTGTACAAATGCCCGGAGGGCCGCCTTTTGGGGGCAGTGCAGATGAATACCTGAGATACTTTGAAAAGTATTTTGAAAGTAAGATATCTGCCTGTTACAATTCAATAAAACCCAGAGAAGGGAAAGAACTTTTTATTCAGCTGAAACTTAAGAATTAACCACATTTATTACAATCAGGAAAAGACCAAAGAGTCCGGTGGTAATGGCCCAGGCTAACAGGAACCGTTTCCATTCTTTCTTTTTTTCCTGTCGTTCCATATCCTTGTGTTTTTTGATAAAGCCTCTTCTGAATGCTTTGGCTAAGAAAAACATGCCGCCGGAAAACAAACCAAAACTGGTTATTAATGCTAAAATGGCAAAAAACGAATAACCTGCACAACCCAAACTGCAGGTTAGTGCCAGCCCGTAATAGGTGAGCGGCAGACTTAGTAAGAACAATAAGACATAAGCCCATCTTCTCTTGGAATCGGGCATTTTTTCTGAATTCTTTTTGAAAGAAATGATTGATTTCGATTTTTTGACTTCTTCAGTTATGCTAGTTTGAGGCTCGCCATAAGTGTCTCCCGCAAAAACAGTTTGGTTTAACTGTTGACCTGTAGGATGGGTAATACCTCCAAAAGTGAAACTAAAAAACCAGGAAAGAGACATTAGAAAAAGAGTTTGCACACGCCTGCCGTTACCTCTGAATTTAAGGGTAGTAAACAGGAATGACATTATCAAAATCGTCACAAGAATAAGCTCATTTATTCCGATGTCATTTGAAAGCACACTGCCTAGATAAAAGGCAATACTAAGCCTAAAAATTTCAGTGAGTGAGAAAAGTATTCTGGCAAAGAAAACATTTCCTGAGGCCCATTGAGCGATTGATTTATAGTTGGATAGGTTTAGGCTCATACTTGATTTTAGATCACGTAATTTAGTCATTTTTTTCACTTCTGTCATGGAACAATTCTCACTTCTCTATGCCTTCCCTCTAATGAATTCCTTACTTTTGTGCATCTAAAAAAGAAGCAAAATGGAACTATTGAGAAGACCTAGAAGGAACCGTAAGAATGCAGCAATTAGAGCAATGGTTGCAGAGAATACTCTTTCTGTTAATGATTTTATTTTCCCAATGTTTGTCATGGAAGGAAAAAAAACAAAGCAGGAGATAAAGTCTATGCCGGGTATTTACAGGTTTAGTCTTGATGAGCTTCTTATTGAACTGAAAGAGGTAGTCAGTTTAGGAATAAAGTGTATATGCCTTTTCCCAAACTATCCTGAAAGTAAGAAAGATAAGTTTGCTTCAGAAAGCATCATAGCTGAGACTCTTTATTTAGAGGCCATCAGACAGGTGAAATCTGCCTATCCAGATTTAATGATAATGACCGATGTGGCGATGGATCCATACAGCTCAGATGGGCACGACGGCATTGTAGAAGATGGAAAAATACTGAATGACGAAACAGTGGAAATTCTCTGCGATATGGCTGTAGCTCAGGCAGAAGCCGGAGCAGATATCATTGGCCCTTCAGATATGATGGATGGTAGAATTGGCGAAATTCGTGAGGCATTAGATGATGCAGATTTTACAGAGGTTAGTATCATGGCTTATACTGCAAAATATGCTTCGGCCTTTTATGGCCCTTTCAGAGATGCCCTGGATTCTGCTCCTAAGTTTGGTGATAAGAAAACATATCAAATGGATCCGGCCAACGTCAATGAAGCCATCATGGAGGCTGACCTGGATTTTGACGAAGGTGCTGATATGATGATGGTAAAGCCTGCATTCAGCTATTTAGACGTAATTAGGGCTTTAAACCAGAACTATGACATACCTATAGCTGCGTATAATGTTTCAGGTGAATATGCGATGATAAAAGCTGCGGCTCAAAATGGCTGGATAGATGGAGAAAAAGCCATGATGGAGATGCTGCTTAGTATGAAAAGAGCCGGAGCAAGTATCATTCTTACCTATTTTGCAAAAGAGGCTGCAGCAATCTTAAAAAACAGGTAGTGTTATTTGCCCGTTATTGGCACTTTATTCAAAACTCTCTCAATGATTTGCTCATTGGTCACACCGTCTGCGTCAGCTTCGTAGTTGAGTATGATTCTATGATTAAAAACGTCATTTACCAAAGGTTTAATATCATCAGGTAAAACGTAATCTCTGCCATCAAAAAAGGCTGTTGCCTTGGCTGCATTATATAAGGCTATTCCGGCACGTGGAGAAACGCCAAATTGTACATAGTGGGCTTCTTCCTCTAAACCATAATCTCTGGGAAAGCGAGTGGCAAAGACCAATTCTACAATATATCTTTCCAGCATATCAGAGATTTCTACCTTGTTAATTTCATGACGTATAGCCAGGATATCTTCAGAAGATAAAATCTTTTGAGGTTCATATTCCCAATCCATATTAGTCATACGTCTTAAAACCTCCAGTTCACTTTTTTTATCGAGATAATTGACAAATATTTTCATCATGAACCTGTCTACCTGTGCTTCTGGCAGTGGGTAAGTACCTTCCTGCTCCACCGGGTTTTGTGTGGCCATAACCAGAAATGGTTTATCTAACTGGTAAGTTTCAGATCCAATAGTTACTTGTTTTTCGGCCATAGCTTCAAGTAAAGCTGACTGAACTTTAGCCGGAGCACGGTTTACTTCATCTGCCAGAATGAGGTTGGCAAAAATGGGCCCTTTTTTAACCTCAAAATCTCCAGATTTTTGGTTGTATATCATTGTGCCTACCAAGTCGGCAGGAAGTAAGTCAGGTGTAAACTGAAGACGTTTAAAACCTAATTCTAGAACCTGAGCCAGTGTATTGATCGTTTTCGTTTTGGCCAGGCCGGGCACACCCTCCAGTAAGATATGACCACCGGTAAAAAGTCCAATAAGTAATCTATTGACCAGATAATTTTGTCCTACTACTACTTTTGAAACTTCTTCAAAAACAGCTTTAATTTTCTCCTGAAGCTCTGTTCTTTCTGCCATTAGACGTGAAATTAGCGAAAACGGTATTAAAAATGATTATTCTAGTATTTTTTGGCTTTAACAAAGCGGTCTTTGTTAAATATATCTTTGATGATTTCTACTTCCTTGTAGTCGTATTGTTCAAAAAGAGCCAATGTTTCTTTTCCCAAATAACTGTTTATTTCTGCCAGGACGTATCCGTTATTCTTTAAGTTCTTCTTACCAAACGAGGCTAATGCCTCATAAAATACAAGCGGGTTTTCATCAGGAACAAAAAGGGCAAGGTGAGGTTCATGATCCAGGACATTGGGTTCCATCTCTTCTTTTTCAAAATTACGGATGTAAGGAGGATTACTCACCACTACGTCTAAATCATGGGCAAATGAGAAGTCTTTGAGGAAATCGGCCTGAATGAAACTAACTTTAGAATTAAGGCTTTTCTGATTTTCTTTCGCTATGGTCAGTGCCGCTTCAGATATATCAAGAGCCCATACTTCGGCCTCAGGTATTTCTAAATCAAGAGAAATGGCTATGCAACCAGAGCCAGTGCCAATGTCTAAAACTGAAGGAGAGCTAATTTTTAAGGATTTGATATGTTCAATTAACTCCTCAGTTTCAATTCTGGGTATGAGCACAGATGGGTTCACATTAAACTTCCTGCCCCTAAAAAATGTAAAACCTATAACCTGCTGTATAGGCTCATTATTATTGATTCTATCTATGCATCTAAACAAAAGGGCTTCATCTATATTAACTGACTTATCTACAATTATATCTGTTTTAGTTAAACCAAAGACATCTTCAAGCAGCAAATAGGCCATTGACTTTTTTTCACCTTCATCTGTGAAATGAATTTGATTTATAAAATGATCAAATATTTCTTTGGCTGTTTTCATAAAAAAATGGGAGAGCGAAGCCCTCCCAAAAGTCTTATATAGATGATTTTGTCTTACAGTTTTCTCAACCAGATATTTCTGAATTGAGTTTTATTGCCATGGTCTTGCAGAGCAATCACATCATCGCCATGAGCATCCGGGTACATATGAAGGCCTATGTAATTGGTTAGTCCGGCTATCGTAGTGTTGTTCTGGATTAAAACACCATTATGTAATACTGTGATTCTTGCCGGATAATCTACAGCACCGCTCGCTTTATATCTTGGGGCAGTATATATAATATCGTAGGTATTCCACTCTAACGGGCTTCTCATTGCATTAACAAGTGGTGCTACGTCTTTATAAATACTTCCGGCCTGACCGTTTCTGTATGTTCTGTTCTGATAAGAATCTAAAATTTGCAGCTCATATCTGTTTTGTAAGAAAACACCTGAGTTTCCTCTTCCCTGACTTACGCCTTCTACTTTATCTGGTGCAGAGAATTCAATATGCAACTGGATATCACCAAATTTCATTTTTGTTTGAATTCCGCCACTTCCTGGCTTAACTTCAAAATGATCATTATTTACGATGGTCCATGGAGCTGGTTTAGTAGGGTCATTCTGACTTACCCACTGATCCAGGCTAGAACCATCAAATAAGATGATTGCGTCTGAAGGTGCATCTCCCAGTTTTTTTCCAGGTGTTACCACTGTTACTTCAGGTTCCCAGATTTCAGTCATTTCAGGCTTCATTGGCATTGGCGAAACTTCTGGTGGGGTGCTTGAGTACTGTGCAAGACAGCTGCTTATAGACAAGGTGGCAATAGCCGCAGATAGGGTTACTTTATAGAAATTCATAGGTTTCTTGTACGGTTAATTAAAATTAGATTCCAAACATACAAAAATGTAAGGCTTTAGTTAATCTAGCAATAGATTTATTCTACTTAAGAAAAGTTTAACACCCTCTCTTCCACTTTTCATCATGGCTATTTTTTCTTCATCGGGCACTCTTCTTACTCTAGAGCTTATCCCCATGTCATTAATATAGATAGTTCTGTCTACATCTTTGGGATGTGCAGGACTCACATTCCTCATCAGAATACTGGAAAGTGAAGACAAATAAGAGCTGAAATCTGTAATTTCATATGGAGCTATTCCAAAACCGTTTTCTACCTCATGATCTATTTGCTCTGGACGGTCTAGTCTTAATCCAATGGTTTCAGGATTAAACATATCGCAAACTTCACCTTCACAAGCAGGGATGTATATAGACCTGTCAAAAATTTCAATAGGGTAATTCATCAAAATACCACCATCTACATATAAATGACAATTATCTTCGGGTTTAGGGTCTGAAAATACTTTCCCTTCTTCATTGGCCCATATGGCTTTATAGTAAAGAGGAATAGACATTGAGATTCTTACAGCATCAGCTATTCTCATGTTAGGGAGAGACTCATGAGAGAAGATTACTGATTTCTGAGAAGAGAGATCAGCTCCCACAGCATATAGATCTCTAAACGGGTAGGTCTTAGCCAGTTCATGAAGCTGAGCAAAGGTAAGATTGGCATTGCCTGTTCTGTTGGCAATTAACCTTTCCATAGTGCTTAAGAAATTATCTCCCTTAAACCATCCGTATTGTTGAAATAGCAGTTTTGTACTGTTCTTCATTATTCCCCCGTCATTGAAGGACTCCACAGGGGTGCTGGCTATTATATCTGAAATTTCGTCGGCCGTATAGCCTAGAGAGACTAAACAAGCCTGAATGGCCCCGGCAGAGGTACCCGCTACTCTGATTATATTTTTCATTACACCTCTTTCTTCCAGCTCAGCGAGTGCTCCTCCATAAGCGATTCCCTTGATTCCCCCTCCTTCCATTACCAGATTACGGTAAACTGGTAAGTGCTGAGCAAACGAACTAAGTGTGATGAAAATAAGTGTAATAAGTGCAAAAAATCTTTTCATGATTCTCTAAAACGGAATTTACCAAGCTAAAGTTTAATAGTCTCGGCATTCTGCCAATCTACCAAATTATCAGCCGTTTGAAGGTCAATAAATTCAAAGTCTTTTAAAAGAGAAACAAGTTTAGCTTCTGTATGTTCCAATCCATAGTAGGATTTGAATTTCCTTAACAATGAGAGTTCATTTATTACCGGTTGCTCTGCATCAAAATCTCTGGGATGAAAATAGGTCATCGTATACTGACTGCCTTTAAATAAAGATTTTAAAAGAGGTAAAGGAAAGAATCGGAAATAACCACCACCAGAAAATATGAGGTTTTGCCCCATAAAACTTTTAAGGTTTATAGGGAATTCTTTGAGTCGGTGACCATCCACTTCAATAAAGCATGGCTTGGCTGTGCCAAACTCCTCAAAACCACCATGACCTCTTTTTGCAGGGAAAATGGAGCAGTCAATCTCAATTCCGTTTTTGACCAAAACATCAAAGACCCATTTGTTTTCACTTTTAAAGGAGAAGCCGGGAGCCCTGTAAGCCCTTATTTTTTGAGAAGAAGCGTCCTCTAATTGTTTGATTGATCTTTCTAAGTCGTTTGTAAATTCCTGTTTAGATTGTGTGTAGGCCAATTGATGAAGATCTGAGTGTGTTGCTATCTCATGACCGGCATCAACTATTCTTTTAATAACCTCAGGGTAAGTCCTGGCCACCCAGCCTAGGCAGAAAAAGGTTGCCTTTTGATTTAATGAATCCAACATCCCCATAATGATATCCATATTACGGTGAATCCTTGAGGGATATTTTGCCCATGAGGCTTCATCTTTTGTGGCTTCTACATCCAACAGGTGAAACCAGTCTTCAATATCAAAAGTCAATATATTCATGTTAGAAAAATCTTTTTCCTGCTGCTCTGAATGCTTTCACATCTTCTTTTGTAGGGAAAGTAAAATAGGTCTTCTCTTCTTCAGGATTGGGAATATACTCTACCGTGCCAGTGTGTATCTTTTCAATGGATTCCAGGATACAGTCCATCCCAATGACCTTAGTATCTTTAATTAGTTGCTGCTGCGTTCTGTCACCAATCTCCACCTTTTTCTGAACAATTATAGGACCTGAGTCAATTCCTTCATCCACCTGGAATACAGATACTCCTGTATACTTTTCATTATACCGTAGCACCCAGAAAGAAGGCATTAAACCCCGGTATTTTGGCAGCAAGGCCGTATGAAGATTCACACAACCGTGAGTGGCACTATCCAGCAAGGGTCTTTTAAATATCTGGTTGCCTCCGATCGAAACTAATAAATCAGGTTTCAACCCTCTGATAATTTCTAAGCTTTCTTTGTTGTTAACCGGCTTTTCTAATTGGATAACCGGCACATTATGCTTTTTCAGCACATTGGCTACTGAGCTAGAGGGAGAAAGTTTAGCTTTAAGAAATTGAAAGCCATAATACATGAAGAAGCCGAAACCGAAGATATCGAGAGTCTTAAGCATTTTGTCTTTAAAACTTTCTCTCTTACCAAACGGAGAAACCTCAAAAAGAACGGTGGCAACTACCTCAGAATGAGCAGGAAGTTTTTTGATTAAATAATCGATGTTCTTTCCTAGGAAAAAGGGGTCGTCTTGGGTGAGTATGACAATTCTCATTTAACAAAAAATTGGTTTATTTTAGACAAAGGTTTCATGTAAAGAGTGTACCATTTAGGTTTTAGGCCGTTAATCTGCCAGGCTTTTCTATCTTCTTTATTAGCTCTCATTCTGTTTTTAAATGAGGCAGTACTGGTGCCGCCTGTTCGCATAGTCACTACCAGTTCTGGAAGATACTGGATATTCAGTTTGTGCTTATACATCATCCTGAGCATTAGTTCATAATCCCCGGCAGAAGCAAAGCTTTTATTGTAGTAGCCATATTGCTCAAAATACTTTCTTCGAATATAAAAAGTCAGATGTGGCGGCATCCATCCACTAAGCCAGTTCTCATGTTTATAAGGGCCTGCTGTCCAGTGCCGAACCACTTTGGTAATGTCTTCGGGAGCCACATAATTTTTATCGGCATAAACCACATCGGTGTGCTCATCGGCAAAAAGTCGACTGATTTTTGACAACACTTCATTATTAGGATAAAAGTCATCTGCTCCTAAGGTGCCTACTACATCACCAGTTGCCAGTTTTATACCTTTGTTTAAAGCATCATAAATACCTTCATCTTTTTCTGAGATAAAAGTGATTCCACCAAAATTTTCCAGAATTTCCTTTGTGCCGTCTGTGGAGCCGCCATCTACAACAACATGTTCTACCTCGCAGTTAATTTGTGATCTTACAGTTTCAAGCGTGTGAAGAATAGTATCTTTATTATTATATGAGGCCGTGACGATGGATATTTTCATCTATTTGACACTGATTATATTAATCTTATTATTTCTGAAATCTACTTGGTCATTTTCTCTTTTTCCTTTTAAAATAAGTCCCATTGGCGAGTCTTGCGAGGTCACCATAACTTTCTGATTTTTTAAAGGAATAATCCCGATGCTGGTAGCAATAAAAAAATAGCCAATACTTGTTTCTGTCAGGGCACCTGTTGAAATCAAGGTGTATTCCTTTTTTAAATCAATGCTGTTTAGAATGGCCATATCTTTTTGGGCTTCAGAGAGTTGTCTCGCGTATAGATTACGGTCATTCTGAGCCATGGCTCTACCGGTTTCATACTTGTCGCCAGCAGAGCTTTTTGTTTCTTCATTGGCAGCAAGTTGAGAGGCTTTTATAGCCTTTAGGGCTTCCTGAATTCTAAGATCAGTCTTTGCTTTAGCAATTTCCAAGAGTTCTTCTTTCACTATCTGATCTGACCTTCGCCTTTAACTACCCACTTCTCAGTAACTAATTTTTCTAAGGCAAATGGCCCTCTGGCGTGAAGCTTTTGGGTAGAGATGCCTATTTCAGCCCCTAGGCCAAATTCTTCACCATCTGTAAATCTGGTAGATGCATTATGGTAAACACTGGCGGCATCTACTTCTTTTAAGAATCTTTCTGCTTTAGCCTTATCTTCGGTGATAATAGCTTCAGAATGTCTTGAAGAATTTCTTTCAATGTGCTCAAGTGCTTCATCGAGACCATTTACGGTCTTGAATGATACTTTATAGTCAAGCCACTCTTTTCCAAAGTCTTCGTCTTGTGCTTTTTTTAGCAAAGTATATCCGTTTTTCTCGAAAATAGGATAACTTTTCTCATCGGCGTAAACTTCAACATCATATTCTTTAAAACCTTCAAGCACCTGAGGAATCACTGTTTCAAGGACCTCTTCATCCAGTACTGCACAGTCTAAAGAATTACAAACTGAAGGTCTGGTAACTTTAGCATTGACCAGAATTGCAGCCCCCATAGCAGCATCTGCTGTTTTTTCAATATATGTATGACATACACCTGCTCCTGTTTCTATGGTAGGAATGAGTGAATTACTTCTTACATAGTTTATTAGGCCAGATGAACCCCTTGGGATAATCACATCAACATACTTTTCTGCTTTAAGGAGCTTTTCAGTGTAACTTCTATCTGTAGGTAATAAGGTTACTGCCTCGGCAGGAAGTCCCTTCTTTTCCAAAACTTCATGAATTAGGGAGACCAGACACATATTAGAATAGTGTGCCTCTTTTCCTCCTTTTAAAATAGCAGCATTACCAGATCGTAAACACAGCGAGGCCACATCTACAGTAACATTGGGCCTTGATTCATAAATTATGCCTACCACACCCAAAGGAACCGCTATTCTGGATAACTTTAGACCATTCGGTAAGGTTCTTTTCAGAAGTTCTTTACCCACAGGATCTTCAAGCTGGGCTACTACTTTCAAGGAGTTAACAAGTCCTTCAATCCTGCTGTCAGAAAGAAGCAATCGATCATACTTTGGATCAGATTTCTCCATCCTGTCAAGATCTTTCTTGTTTTCAACTTTAATTTTCTCGGCTGATTTTTCAATAAGTTTGGCAAGGTCCAGAAGGATTTCAGATTTTTCTTCTGAATTTAAATTCGCAATGGACTTTGACGCTTTCCTACTTTTAACTAAAATGTCTTTCAAAATACTTTCTTTAGTGTTTTACAAAGGTCTAAAAAAAACTACGAACACCGTCGATTTTAGACCATTTCTCGTATTTGATCCTTATTTTTGGCAAGATTAAAACAAAACCTTAAAGCAAAATTCGCATGTTTTCAGATAAAGATTTAACCCAGATAGAAGAAAGAGGTAGCGATATAAATATCGTTAAAGAGCAGATTGAAAATTTCAAATCTGGCTTTCCGTTTATAAAAGCTCAAAAGGCGGCCACTGAAGGGGATGGTCTGTTGAAGTTAACTTCATCTGAAATAAGTGACTTAGTAGCGTATTTTGACAAAGAGGCTTCCAAAAAGAAATTATTAAAGTTTGTGCCGGCATCTGGTGCAGCTTCCAGAATGTTTAAAGCATTATTTGCTGCCAAAGATGAAGGGAAAATAGATAAGGCAGTAGAGCAATTCGTCAAAGAAATAGCTGACTTCGCCTTTTATGAAAGTCTGATGGAAGTGACAGGTGGCAAGAATGATCAGCAGACGCTTTTAGAAGGCCTGCTAAATAAAGAAGGACTAGACTACGGCAGTTTGCCAAAAGGATTGTTGGAGTTTCATAAATATCCTGAGGGTACCAGAACGGCCATTGAGGAACACATGGTAGAAGGGGCGGCCTATGCCAATAGAAACGGGAGAGTAAGGCTGCATTTTACCGTTTCTCCTGAACATAAAAGTAGGTTTAAGTCATTGATAGCCAATGTCAAAAAATCTTACGAAGAGAAATATGGCGTACAGTTTATTTTTAGTTATTCTGAACAAAAGAAAAGTACTGATACCATTGCAGTAGACATGGATAATAATCCTTTCAGAACGGAGGAGGGTAAGATTTTATTCAGACCTGCAGGACATGGAGCTCTCCTTGAAAACTTGAATGATCAGGATGCCGATGTTATTTTTATCAAGAATATTGATAATGTGGTCCCTGATCATTTAAAAGAACAGACTATTACCTATAAAAAAGTTTTGGCGGCCTTGGTACTAAAATACCAGAAGCAGCTATTCAATTTCGCCAAAAGATTAGACAAAGACGAAGTCTCTGATTATACCAGACAAAAGGCTCTTAGCTTCTTAAAGAATGAGTTAAATGTGATACCCCCAAAAGGTTTCAGGAACTGGTCAAATGAGGATAAATTAGCTTATGCTAAAAATAAGATTAACAGACCTATCAGAGTATGTGGAATGGTTCAGAACGTAGGAGAGCCAGGTGGTGGGCCGTTTTGGTTAGAAAATGGAGATGGCTCTGTATCTACTCATATAGTGGAGTCTGCTCAATTTAATTTTAACAGTAAAAGACAGTCTGAAATATTTCAAAATGCCACCCACTTTAATCCGGTTGATTTAGTAGTTTCTACCAAAAACTACAAGAAGGAAAAGTTTGACCTTCTTAAATTCAGAGACCCGAAAACCGGATTTATTACAGAGAAATCATTGAGTGGCAAAGCCCTTAAGGCACAAGAACTTCCCGGATTATGGAATGGCTCTATGTCAGATTGGAATACCATCTTTGTGGAGGTTCCTTTGATTACCTTTAATCCGGTAAAAACCGTGAATGACCTGTTAAGAAAAGAACATCAACCTGCTTAATTTTAGCGAGATAGGAAATGAAAATTGATTGTATTTTTTAAAGAATTGTACTTTATCAAGAATTATTGCATTTAATTAAGAGGTGGTGTTGGGGCTTCAAAATCTTATGACAATTTTTGTACAGCATTAATCAAAAGATAGATATGTCTAAGACAAAAATCAGTTTTTCATTAGCTCCTGAAATTGTAGGAAACGCGACTTCCGGAATTCTACTCGGAGAGTTTAATGACTGGGATACTTCTAAAGGTGTTTCTCTTAAGAAAGCGAAAGATGGCTCATTAAGTACAGCAATAAATTTAGAGGTTGGTCAAACTTATGAGTACCGTTATTTGTTAGATGATGGTAGATGGGTGAATGACGGAAATGCAGATGATTATTCATTTATTCCTGACTATCAAGTAGATAATTGTGTGATAAAGGTGCCTGCTCCTGCAAAAAAGAAAGCAGCTCCGAAAAAGGCTGTAGCTGCTAAACCAGCTGCAACCAAAACAACTAAGGCTGTAGGAAAAGAGGATCTGACAAAGATTGAAGGAATAGGAAAGAAGATTGCAGGTTTGTTAGAAGCCGATGGAATTGATACTTTTGCAGCACTTGGTAAAGCAACTCAAAAAACGCTCAAAGCGGTTTTAGAGGCAGCAGGGCCAAGATATAAGATGCACGATCCTAAAACCTGGAGTAAGCAGGCAAAGTTAGCTGCGGCCGGAAAATGGGACGAATTAAAGGAATTACAAGCCGTTCTTAAGGGCGGAAAATAATATTATTTCAATAGGGTTGAATGAAATGCCGGGTGCTTTGCACTCGGTTTTTTTTGTATATTCGGTATCTATTATGCCCTATGAAAAATTACGTTTTATTCCTTTTTGGATTTATCTACATGCTCATTTCTTGTGAGAAAAAGGAAGTGAGCTTTGAGTATAGAATTGAACCTGCACTAGAGGTTTATCTTGAAACCTTTTTTGAGGAAGCTAAGGCAAGGGGTATTTCAATTCCCAAGGAAAACCTCATAGTTGAATTTACTGATTCACTACCTGAAGATTTTTGTGGCCAGTGCGAGCGGCCGAAAGCTGGAAGGACTGGTCAAAGAATCATTCAAATAAGAAAGAATAGCGACTGCTGGGATATTAAAGTTAGTCAGAACAAAGAGGCTTTAGTATTCCATGAGTTGGGTCATTGCCTATTGGGCAGAGATCATAAAGATGAGTTTTTTCCTAATGGTGCTCCCACTACTATTATGACCACACGATTGGCCGGCCCGTATGAACCTTGTGTTTATGTTTTTGGTGATGATCAAGCCACTTTTAAGTGCAATAAAACTGTGCGAAGGCCTTACTATTTAGACGAATTATTCAATGAAAACCTTTCGATGTACCCTGATTGGGCTGAAGAGTAAATAGAAAGAAATAATTCTCGTGTAGTTCACTGGGCATAATTTGTATATTTATCGAAAATCAACCCTTATAAATATGACATTAACGAGAAAGAAATTTATTCAAAGCCTGGGACTGGGAGCAGTGGCGGCTAGCAGCTTATCTTTTACACAAAAAGCTGGTTTTTCTTCAGCAAGTGCACTTAAAGTAGGTTTGGCGTCCTACACTTTAAGAAAATACAGCATCGATGAGCTTATAGAAATTGTGCAAAGACTTGGTATCAAAGATATAGCCCTGAAAAGTTTTCATTTACCTTATGAGGCAAGTCCTGAAGAGCTAAGGTACATCATGGATAAGCTAAAAGCCCGTGGGTTAAACATTTACGGCGGTGGGGTGATCTATTTTAAAACCGAGCAGGATATTGACAAATACTTTAATTATGCCCAAGCGGCTGGTCTTAAGATGATAATTGGTGCACCTGTACATCATTTACTGCCTCAAATTGAAAAAAAGGTAAAAGAGACCAATATCAAACTTGCCATACATAATCACGGCCCTGAGGATGAAATTTTCCCTTCGCCTGAAAGTGTTTACAATAAAATTAAAATGCTGGATTCACGCATAGGACTTTGTATTGATACAGGGCATACTTTTCGCTTAAATCTTGATCCTGCTGCAGAACTTAAAAAATACAAAGACCGCTTGTTTGATGTTCACATAAAAGACATCGATGAGCAAGTACCTGATGGTAAAAACGTTGAAATAGGCCGTGGTAAAATGGATATCGCCATTATTATGAAAGCCTTAAAAGATATTGAATATTCTGGTGTATTAGGTTTAGAATATGAAAAGGATGGTGATCATGCGGCGTATGGCCTTTCTGAGTCTGTTGGGTATGTAAGGGGGATCATAAAAATGGTTTAGAGCAGATGCTTAATGTCTTCTTCTACATCAACATCACTTAGCGTTGGCATTTCGAAATAGTCGAACTCTAGTTCTTGAAAGGCTGAAATAGCCTCGGAAAATACTTTTTCGTGAGACCAGCTTTTGTTTAAAAAGAGCTTTTGTAAAGCGTGTATACTTTCTTTGCCCATTCTTTCAAAATTAAATCCAATGCTGTAATAGCCGCCGTCTTTTGCCGGACCTATTACAGCTTCTTTTTTACTCAATAAATTATATGCCTCGGTTAATATTTCTGGAGTTAAGTCAAGGCAATCGCTTCCAATAATTAAAGCTCTTGGTATTCCTTCATTGTAGTTTGCCAGGAAGGCAGAGTACATTTTTTGACCTAGATCGGGTGATTGGTCTTGCAAATATTTATCATATGCTGAATTTGACCAAAGGTCATTTTTGTCAATGAAGCTGCTGTAATAGAGTTTGCGTTTTACTGGAAGATCAAGACTTACTTGTCTGGTATGAGCCAAAAGGTAATGGTATATTTCCAGAGCTTTTTTATCGCCGAGCGTAGCGGCGAGCCTTGTTTTGGCTTTTCCAAGTTCAGGATTTTTGATGAAAATAAGGAGTGCTTCTTTCAATGCTTGTTATATTAGATTCGAGATTGATATTTTTTTAAAGAGACCATAAAATGAATAAAACGATAATATATACGGAGAATGCACCTGAACCGATCGGCCCGTATTCTCAAGCAGTATTAGCCGGCGACACATTATATGTTTCGGGTCAAATTGCTTATGAAACATCATTGCTGGGAGATGTTATTGCAGAGGCAGAGCAGGTGATGAAGAACTTAGAAGCCATTTTGGAAGCTGCTGAGATGACTTTTGAGAATGTTGTAAAATGCAGCATTTTTCTAAAATCAATGGATGATTTTGCTGCGGTAAATGAAGTATACGGTAAAAGGTTTTTAGTGAATCCGCCAGCCAGAGAGACGGTGCAAGTGGCGAGACTTCCAAAAGATGTACAAGTGGAAATCTCGCTTATTGCTGTAAAGTAAAAGGTTAGGGGAATTGTATAGTTAGGTTGAATTCGCTGGGCAAAAGTATATGACTTTAGCCAGAAAATATGGAATTTCAACAAGTTTTTTTCAAAGAAATTATAACTAATTAATATTCAACCTATTTGATATATGACAAATCGAAGAAAATTTATCTCAACGGCCCTGACAGCTGGTGCGGGAATAAGTTTAATGAGTGGCAGCAGCCTGGCAAATTCTTTTATTAGCACAGACGATCGTCCGTTTAAATTGAAATTTGCCCCACATTTTGGGATGTTTAAATACTCTGCTGGAGAAGACTATATTGATCAGATAAAATTCATGCATGAAAGAGGTTTCAGAGCCTTAGAAGATAATGGCATGATGAGCAAGTCTATAGCAGATCAAGAACGTATTGCAAAAGAAATGAGTCGCCTAGGAATGCAAATGGGCGTTTTCGTAATTGCTTTTGATAATTGGCCGCCAAAGGTCACCTTGACTTCTGGAAATGCAGAATGGAAAGAAGCCTTCTTAAAGAAATGCAGAGAAGCCGTAGAAGTAGCGAAAAGAACCAATGCCAAGTGGATGACTGTAGTGCCGGGGAATTTTGCCAGAGAACTGCCTATGGGAATTCAAATGGCTAATGTGATAGATGCACTGAGGAGAGCTACAGATATTTTCGAGCCTCATAACTTAACAATGGTGCTGGAGCCTTTATCTGATAATCCAGACTTATTTATGCGATATTCAGATCAGACCTATCTTCTATGCAAGGCTGTAGATAGTCCTTCATGCAAAATTCTTTTTGATATGTGGCATATGCAAAGAAATGAAGGTAGACTTACCCGAAATATGGATTTGGTATGGGATGAGATAGGTTATTTTCAAATAGGGGATGAACCCGGCAGAAAAGAACCAACCACCGGAGAGATTAATTATAAGGGCTTATTTAAGCATATTTATGATAAATCGAAGAATGATTTTATTCTGGGAATGGAACACGGGAATTACTACGCTGGCAAAGAAGGTGAAGAAAAGCTAATTGCTGCTTACAGATGGTCAGATGATTTTTGATTTTTATAAGAATTAATAAATGGCAGGGCTTACCTTTGCCAAAAAAACGAATAAGCTAATGCAACAAATTTTATTAACGATTCATCATTATTTGGCTTTTGCTGTACTAATTCTGTTAGCCTGGGCCACTATAAACGGTGTCATGGGTACTACTGGTGATAAAGCTTGGGAAGACAAGCACAGAAAGGTTAACCTTTTTGCCCTTATAGCTACTCATACCATGTTTTTGCTAGGTTTAGTTTTATTGGTCTTAGTTATGTCTAATGCGGATATGGCGGGTATCATGAAAAATGCAATGGCCAGAAAAGCTTATGTAGAACATCCGACAGTTGGGATTATAGCGGCTATTTTAGTAACAATAGGAAACGCAAAAAGCAAGAAAGCGATTGGGAATGGGAAAAGATTTAAGTCTACAATGATCTTTTTTGGCTTAGCTCTTATTTTGGTATTGAGCAGATTGCCTTTCGAGAAATTGTTTTAATACTTAATGAAGCTTATCCTTTTTGATGGTGTCTGTAACCTTTGCAATGGCTTTGTACAGTTTATTATTAAGGAGGATAGAAAGAAGATATTTTGTTTTGGCTCTTTACAATCAGATCAGGCCCTGCAGATTTTAGAGAATCAGAATATCTTAAATACTAAGGAATTGGACTCCGTCATTTTAATAGATGACGGAGTTTTTTATGTTGAGTCTGAAGCCGCGTTAAGAATATTACATGAGCTGCCCAGATTCAGGTGGCTTACTTTTTTAAGACTAATTCCTACTCCTTTACGAGATTGGATTTACAGACTGATCGCCAAAAACAGATATAAAGTTTTTGGAAGAAGGGATGAATGTATGATGCCTGATCCTGAGCTTAAGGATAGATTTATTTCTTAAGGCTTTTTATAGTTTATTGCCTCCAGCAAAGCCTCCATATTGGTATCTGAAACCGGAATGTCAAACTTGTCAATAGAAATACGATGGTTTCTTATGCTTTGAATTTTTTCCAGATTTACAATATATGATTTTTGAACACGCATAAAATTGCTTGGAAGCCTTTGTTCTATCCCTTTCAAGGTAGATTTTGTAAGAATAGGCCGAGTCTGAGTGGTCACGAAAATCTTTATATAGTCTTTTAAACCTTCAATATGTGTAATGTCATTAAAGACAATTTTAACCAATGAATATTCTACATTAACAAAGAAATATTCTTGTTCTTCTATAGGGGAAGTACCTTCGATGGCAGAGACAGACTTTTTAGCCTTTTTGTGGAGATCTAAGGCTTTGTGAGCAGCTTTTGAGAAGCGATCAAAGCTAACCGGTTTCATTAGGTAGTCTACCACATCAAGGTTATAGCTTTCTACAGCATAATTGTCATAGGCTGTAACTAAAATCACCATTGGTTTTTCTTTCAGACTTGCCAGAAACTTGGTGCCTAACATTCCGGGCATCTGAATATCAAGGAACATTAGGTCAATCTTATGTTCTTGTAAAGCCTCCATAGCTTCGTATGGATTTTTACAAACCTTAACTAGGTTGAGAAAAGGTACTTGTTCAATATTCTCTTGCAGTAGCTTTCTGGCAAGACTTTCATCATCTACAGCAATACAATTCAATTTTGGACTAGACATGCTCAAGTATATTTTCTCGTTTTAAATTCATTGAAAGTTCTACAATAAACTTTCCGTTTTGATCATTCACTGAAAGGCTGTGTTTATCAGGATAAAGTAACTCCAGTCTTCTCCGCACATTTTTTAAACCTATTCCAGAACTGAAGTCTTTAGATTCTTTGGTTTCAGGGGCTATGGCGTTTTCAACCTTGAAAATTAACTCTGAACCATTATAGCTCATATCAATATCAATTCTTGGATTCATCACCATTCCAATACCGTGTTTAAAGGCATTTTCAACGAATGGTATCAAAAGCATGGGTTCAATAGTAAGGCTGCTGTCGTTTCCTTGAATATTCACATCAATTTCAACGTCTTCTCCATATCTAACCATTTGAAGGTCAATATAGTTTTTCAGATAAGCGACTTCTCTGCTTACAGGCACCTGTTTATTGTCAGTTTCATATAACATATACCTGATTAGTTCAGAGAGCTTAATCGTTACAGATTCAGCTGAGTCTGCTTTTGATCTGATGAGATAGACAATACTATTTAAGACATTGAATATAAAATGTGGGCTGATTTGAGAACGTAAGAACGAAAGTTCAGATCTAAGTCTTTCTTGTTGTTCTTCTCTACGGTTTTGCTCTTCCTGCAAGAACTCTGTCACCAGACCGTAACCAGTTCCAATGGCTGCCACAAACATTACCGGGAAGAAGATGAAGAAAGTGTATGAGTTTTTATAGTCAGGGTTAATGAAAACTTTAATTTTACTTTCGGCAAATATATAGGCCAGACAAATAATAGAAAGTGCCAGCATATAATAGGTAACACCTCTTTTTCTGAAAACATTAGGAATTAGATAATTGGCAATCAGGTAGAAAAGAGGAATTTCAATGGCTCGAACCACCAAAAGCATTTTTAAAAAAACTACAGCGTCAGGATTTTCGTAATCAGCATTAATTAGTGGATACCCTACCCAGATTACCCAAATGAAAATTTGGAATAAAATCTTGTAAATGCTTTCAGACCCTCTCGTGTTTGTTGTTAGTGCCATAGGTTAAGAATAGATTCAAAACACGGGGTATTTAATTGAAAAATCAAATGGTATTGATAGGAATGCACAATTTGACGATAAACCTGTCATAAGTATAGAAAAATATATTTGGATGGCAAAATGACTTATTATATCGATAAAAAGGGCTGATATATCATTATTGCTTTTTTCTACTAGTAAGATGTGCGAAATATGAAATATAGAGTAATCTACTAGTTTGGTAGAGGAATAATTGGGGTTAATATATTCTTCATAGGGCTTAAATAATTATTGTTTAGCATTGTGTCAATATAAAAGTAGTTACATATAATTTAACAAAAATGAGAAAGAGTTTATTAGTTATTGGTGCTCTCTTAATGGGCTTCGGAGCCTCGGCTCAAAAATGGGCCGTTGACAAATCACATTCAAATGTTGGGTTTACAATCACCCATATGATGATTTCTGAAGTTGATGGGCAGTTTACTGATATAGATGCTACTATTACTTCCAGTAAGGATGATTTATCCGATGCGGTTTTTGAATTCACTGCTCAAGCTACTAGCGTGGATACAAGAAATGAAAGAAGAGATAATCACTTGAGATCCGCAGATTTTTTTGAAGTAGAGAAGTATCCTACAATAAAGTTTAAAAGTAAGAAGTTTACTAAAATAGAGGGTAAGAAGTACACAGTAGTTGGAGATCTTACGATCAAAGATGTAACTAAAGAAATCACCATGGACGTTACGGTAAATGGTCCTATTGTTCACCCAAGAAATCAAAAAAAAATGGTAGGTATAAAAGCCGTAGGAACCATTGATAGATATGATTTCCACGTTGGTGGTGAGTCAGGTGCTTCTACCGGACGCGAAATTGAAATTCATGCCAATGGTGAATTTATAAAAGAGTAATTCCTGTCAAGAATGTATATAAGAAGGGTTGTCCATTTTGGGCACCCTTTTTTATTGCTTTTTGAATAGAGAATCTACAAACTCCATTTTATTAAACACTTGTAAGTCTTCCATTTTTTCTCCAATACCTATGTATTTTACAGGGATCTTGAACTCATCAGAAATACCAATTACAACGCCGCCTTTAGCAGTGCCATCTAATTTGGTTATGGCTAAAGAGTTAATTTCAGTCACTTTGGTGAATTCGCGTGCCTGAATAGTGGCATTTTGTCCAGTACTTCCATCCAGTACCAGCATCACTTCATGCGGGGCCTCAGGTAGCACTTTCTGCATGACTCTTTTAATTTTACCCAATTCGTTCATTAGATTAACCTTGGTGTGAAGTCGTCCGGCGGTATCAATAATGATAACATCGGCATTTTTCTCTACCCCGGTTTTAACAGCATCGTAAGCCACAGATGAGGGGTCGGTATTCATTCCATGGTCAATAACCTCTACACCCACTCTTTCTCCCCACAGTTTTAACTGATCTACAGCTGCGGCTCTGAAAGTATCAGCGGCACCTAGAACCACCTTTTTGCCATTTTTCTGAAAATTATGAGCAAGCTTTCCAATAGTTGTGGTTTTACCAACTCCATTGACACCGACCACCATCAATACATAGGGTTTTGGTAAATTATCGGTCTCAAAACTATTCTGAACATCCTGTGAATTGTTTTCTTCCAGGAGGGCGGCCGCTTCTTCTCTTAATATTGTATCCAACTCGGCTACTGAAGTGTATTTGTCTTCAGCTACTCTTTTTTCAATTCTTCTGATTATTTTAACTGTAGTATCTACCCCTACATCAGAAGATATAAGAATTTCCTCCAGCTCATCTAAAACCTCTTCGTCTACAGAAGATTTGCCGACTACAGCTCTACTAATTTTATCGAAAATCCCGGTTTTAGATTTTTCCAGACCTTTATCCAGCGTTTCCTTTTTTTCCTTACTGAAAAAGTTGAATATGCCCATGTGGTATTTTTTATCTGATAGTAAAGACGTAAAGTTAATAAGCTTAGTTCAGTAGACTTGCCTTTCTGCTTTTTTTGAATTAAAAAAGTGAGTCGAATTTGGCTAAAATAGATTTCGATAACCTTTTGGGTTTGAGAGTGCCGCTGTCAAGGGCAATCCAAAGGGTTTGTGCTTCTACTATGAGGTCATTTCCGCGGTGAATTTGATAATGTCTTTCTGTACTAATTGAGTTGTATTTTTCTATCCAAGTGGTAATTATTAATTCATCATTCTCAAAAGCAGGCTTAAAATATTCAATGATGTGTTTTTTGGCAATCCACCGTATCTGGTCAATCTCATCCGTAGTAGCCACATCATACCAATGCTGAATAGCTGCCTCCTGAAGATACTTCAGGTATTCTACATTATTGACATGATTGAGCTCATCAAGATTTTCTTTGACAACATGTATTACTGAGGTAAACCGCTTTTTGCCTTTCATGATGCTATTCTAAGATGGGAAATATAAAAAAAGCCTTACAGTTTCCTGCAAGGCTTTCTTAAAATCGTTGTTTTTGAACCTTAGCTTTTCAGTACATCACTTACCAGCTCCACAGGAACCATCTCCTCTTTGAAAGTATATGCACCAGTCTTTGGAGACTTGATGGCTCTAACTACTTTTGAAAAGTTTTTAAGTTTTGACTTATCTTGTAAGGTTGCTACTACTTTCTTTGCCATGATCTTATTCTGTTAAGGTTCTGGAAAATTACTTGATTTCTTTGTGAACAGTATATTTTCTTAAAACCGGATTGTATTTCTTTAGTTCTAGTCTAGCCGTAGTATTTTTACGGTTCTTGGTAGTGATGTAACGAGACATCCCTGGCATACCAGATTCTTTATGCTCTGTACACTCCAAAATTACCTGAACTCTATTGCCTTTTTTAGCCATTGCTTTATCTGATTAAATCTCTCTTTTTCTAAACAGGGATGCAAAGGTAATAATTATTAATATTTTACCCAATAGTTAATGAAAAATAAAAGACTAATTTCTAAATATTTAGAAAGGTAGGTCATCTTCACCCTCCATGGCCGCCGGAATTTCTGCAGGAGCAGATGATTCAGGGCTCTGAGCAGTTCCTGTAGCTTCAATTTTCCAAGCCTTAACGTCAGTATACCATCTTCCGTTATATTCTCTGCTTTCTACATCAATTGAAGCCGTAACATTATTTCCTACCTGAAGTACACTTTCATCAATTCTGTCGCCCCACATAGAGATACAAACTTTCTTAGGATACTGGCTTTCTGTTTCAATGACAAAGTCTTGTTTTTTCCAAACACCATTTTTCCCTTCTCCGCTTTGTAAAGGTAATATCTGAATAATGTTTCCGCTGATCTCCATTGCTTTTAACTTTTAGTATAGATTTTCTTTAATTTGGCTGCAAATCTAAAAAATCAAGAACGAAAATCCATTGATTTCAAACCTTATTCAACGAATAACTGAGGAGCAGTCTGAAGAAAACCCTTATTTTAATAAAGGTTTGTTGCCCACATTTAGGGTGAATAGGACCTTTTCTTACATAAGAAAGGATACAAGTATTTTTGCTTCAGCCTCTGTGGCTTTTATTCTTTCTGAAATCTTAACTCATCTTTCCGAAGATCAGAAGATTGCTGTGAAATCAATAATAGAAGCTATTACACAGAACTTTGAAAATTACAGAAATAAAGACGGATTAAGTACGTATAATTTTTGGCAAACAAAACCTTCTCTTCATTTTCCTAATGGATACTTGTTTCATCGTTTAAAGCATTTTAAACTACCAGATGATATTGACGATACCTCACTCATTTACGTGGTGAACACCGCAAACAATACGGAGGTAGAACTATTAAGAGAGAAACTAAAAGCTCATGTCGGGGAAGATTTGGTTTATGATACCTGGTTTGGTGAAAGTATGCCAAAAGAAAAGGACGTTTGTGCCTTATGTAATTTAATGTATTTGATTCTTAGTTCTGGACTTCCATTGAACTCCCATGATATAGCTACTTTAAAGTATCTGAATAAATCGATTGTGTCGGGAGCTTATCTGGAAAACCCATTTTGGGTTTCCCGACATTATGGAAGTGTTGCTTTGATTCTGTATCATTTTGCAAGATTGCTTTACAAGTTTGAAGTGCCACAATTAGATGAAGCCAGGAAATGGATCATAGAAAGTATTTCTGAACTGATAACAATTGAAAAATCACCAATAAACAGAGTTTTGTTAGGTATCTGTGCCTTAAAACTTGGTGTGAAAATCAAACGCATAAATTTTGATTTAAATACCTTTGAAGACAATAGGTTCTATTCTTTTATTGGTGCACCTTTTGCTCCTTTTAATAATAGAGTTACAAATTGGATTGCTTCAAAACACTGGGCTATAATTGGATGGAAATGCAGAGCTCACGAAATTGCCTTACTTTTGGAATATGAAGTGCTTTGTCAACAAAATGAAATTAAATAAATGAGTAAGGAACAGCCCAATAACCCCCTTCATGGTATTCGCCTAGATACAATACTGCATGCATTGGTTGATCATTTTGGTTGGGCAGCTTTAGGGAAAATTATCAGGATTAATTGCTTTAACAGCAATCCAACAATCAATTCTTCTTTGAAATTTCTCAGGCAAACACCTTGGGCCAGGCAAAAAGTAGAAGAATTGTATCTTGAGCTTAAGAGAGATGGACTAGTCTGATATAAATCTTAGCTTTTTAAAATCTGGGGAATGCCTTTCTAGTGGTTATTGTTAGCTTTGCAGATTATCCAATTTTGACAAGAATTTCGTGGCGAAAAAGGTACTTTCAGACATAGAACTAACTGGGCATGAACAAATAGAAGTTTATGGAGCCAGAGAACACAACTTAAAAAACATTGATGTTGTAATTCCAAGAAATAAGCTGGTAACCGTCACGGGAATTAGTGGTTCTGGTAAATCATCACTGGCCTTTGATACTATTTATGCTGAAGGGCAGCGTAGATACATGGAAAGTTTCTCTGCGTATGCAAGGTCTTTTATTGGTGATATGGAAAGGCCTGACGTTGATAAGATCAATGGTCTTTCTCCTGTAATAAGCATTGAGCAGAAAACTACCTCAAGAAATCCACGTTCTACGGTGGGAACTACTACTGAGATTTATGATTTTCTTCGTCTTTTATTTGCTCGTGCAGGTATCGCGTATAGTTATGTGACAGGGAAGCCCATGATCAAGCAAACCCAAGATCAGATAGTTGATCAGATACAAACTGACTATGAGGGGCAAAAGGTAAGTATTTTGGCTCCGGTAGTAAAAGGACGAAAAGGGCACTACAGAGAGCTTTTTGTTCAGATTAGAAAAATGGGTTATTCAAAAGTCAGGGTAGATGGAGAAATTCAGGATTTGGTACCTAAAATGCAGGTAGACAGGTACAAGATTCACGATATTGAAATTGTAATTGACAGAATAGTGCCAAAGCCAGATGACAGGTATAGAGTTAGCCAATCTGTGGGAACTGCACTAAAGGTAGGGAAGGGCTCAATGTTACTCCATTTTGATAATGGTGATGTAAAATACCTTTCTCAAAATCTAATGGATCCGGAGTCTGGGATTAGCTACGAAGAACCATCGCCTAACTCTTTCTCTTTTAATTCTCCCTATGGCTCTTGTCCTACGTGTAACGGATTGGGGAATGTAGAAGAAGTAACAGTGGAGTCAATCATTCCTGACAAATCCTTAAGTATCAGCAGGGGCGGAATAGCTGCACTGGGAGAGTACAGAGATTTATGGATTTTCAAACAGATTCAGGTTATATTAAAAAAGTATAAGGCTAACATTAGTACGCCTATTGAGAAGATACCGGCAGAGGCATTAGATGTAATTCTCTATGGTAGTGAAGATCCTGTAGCAGTTCCTTCAAAAA
Organism: Cytophagales bacterium; assembly: GCA_024742395.1. Lineage (GTDB taxonomy): Bacteria > Bacteroidota > Bacteroidia > Cytophagales > Spirosomataceae > Jiulongibacter. The sequence continues at coordinate 11,799 of JANSYO010000015.1, read as the reverse complement.
AGTATCCTGGAGAAGATTGGAATACAAAATTTGAGGGAATTATTAACTTCTTAAAAAGGCAGCAGGAATCTGATAATGATAAAATACAGGACTGGTTAAAAGATTTTATGATAATTAAGACCTGTCCTGATTGCAATGGTGAACGTCTAAGAATTGAGTCGAGGCACTTTAGAATATCTGATAAGAACATTGCTCAGTTGGCAGAAATGGATATTTCAGAACTTGCCGCCTGGTTTGAAGATCTGGAAGATGACCTGACTAAAAAGCAAAACCAGATTGCAACTGAGATTTTAAAAGAAATTAGGAAGAGGATTGGCTTTTTGCATGGAATAGGTCTTGATTATTTAACTCTGAACAGACCATTAAAATCACTTTCAGGCGGCGAGGCACAACGAATAAGACTTGCCACGCAAATTGGAACCCAATTAGTAGGTGTACTTTATATCATGGATGAGCCGAGCATTGGTTTACATCAGCGAGATAATGTCAAACTCATTAAGGCTCTGAAAGATCTTAGAGATCTGGGCAATACAGTTTTGATAGTGGAGCATGACAAAGATATGATGCTTGAATCTGACTATATTCTGGATATTGGACCAGGTGCCGGACGTCATGGTGGAAGATTGGTAGGGAAAGGTACACCTGAAGAATTTCTCAAAAATGGTAGCAGTACAGCTGATTACCTAAGCGGCAGACAAATGATTGCTGTACCTGAGGAAAGAAGGAAAGGAAACGGAAAGAGTCTGGAATTAAAAGGAGCAGTGGGTCATAACCTTAAAACGGTGGATATGAAAATTCCATTAGGCTGCATGGTTTGCGTTACCGGAGTAAGTGGAAGTGGAAAGTCTTCATTAATTCACGATACGCTGTTCCCTATATTAAACCAACATTTTTTCAGGGCTAAAAGAGAACCTTTGGAGTATAAAAAAATCAAGGGATTAGAGCATATTGATAAGGTTATTGAGGTAGATCAATCACCCATTGGAAGAACACCGAGAAGTAATCCGGCTACGTATACTGGCATGTTTACAGATATCCGGGCTTTGTTTGCGGAGCTGCCAGAATCAAAAATAAGAGGTTATAAGCCTGGTAGATTTTCTTTCAATGTAAAAGGCGGAAGGTGTGAAACCTGTCAAGGTGGTGGAATGAAGAAAGTAGAAATGGATTTTCTGCCAGATGTTCATGTGGAATGTGAAACGTGTAAAGGCAAACGGTTTAACAGAGAAACATTGGAGGTGAGATTTAAGGGAAAGTCTATAGCTGATGTATTAGACATGACAGTAGAAGAGGCCATGGATTTCTTTGAAAACCAGCCTCGTATACAGAGGAGGGTAAAAACATTATATGATGTAGGTTTAGGTTATATTACCTTGGGGCAGCATGCTACAACCTTATCTGGTGGAGAGGCACAACGCGTAAAACTGTCAGAAGAACTTTCAAAAAGAGATACAGGCAAAACGCTTTACATCCTAGATGAGCCCACTACCGGGCTTCACTTTCAAGATATTAGAAAGCTTTTGGATGTACTCCAAAAACTGGTTGATAAGGGAAATACTACACTAATTATTGAACATAATATGGATGTTATTAAAGTGGCAGACCATATTATTGATATGGGGCCAGAAGGCGGAAATAAAGGAGGACAGATTGTTGCAGAAGGCACACCTGAAGAAGTTTCAAAAGTCAAGTCAAGCTACACCGGCTTATATTTGAAGAGTGAGTTGGTTTAATATTCTCATTGAACATTGAGTTCTAAATTTCCTTTTAATTCTTTATCTGAGTTTTTGTCCCAAATCCTGAAAAGAAAAAAGTATTTCTTTCCGACTTCCATAGGCTTACCAATTGTTAAATTAAGTTTTAAAGATGCAGCATCTTTCTCTGGTACTCCTATAAGTCCATATTTGGTAAACAGATCTTTCGTGATATATATAATGTTTTGTTTCTCATCAACTACCGCGTACTCCGCTCCCGGTAAAACCTTTCCTGAACTAAGTTTCTCGAAAGAGTCTATACCCAAGATTTCAATAGTAAGAAAATTTGCGAAGCCAATATTCTTATCGGTTTTTATTTGCTGATTTTGAAGCACTCTTACGGTTTTCGGCTTAATCCCCTTGTAGTCAATGTATAGGCCTAGCCTTTCATCTGTTATTTTGCTTTGACATCCAGTAAGTATAGAAAAAAAAATAAACAGGAAAGTCATCTTGAATGAGGAAACTGACATCTTTTTTTGGTAATATTGTTAAGTTATTAAAAACCACTTAATGGTCAAAACTATGAAAATTAATGCAAAGGTATATTTATATCTGTCAATTGCTTTTTTTACACTTCAAAGTCAGGTAAGTATAAATGATCCAAAACCTCAAGACAATATTTCTCCAATATCTGAAGCGAAAGCTGTAACTGCTCAGGTATTCGTAACTGATGTGGTTATTCAAGGGAGTCTTTGTGTAGGTTTTGATTGTGTCAATGGAGAAAGTTTTGGGTTTGATACAGAACGTTTAAAAGAAAATAATCTTAGAATTAATTTCATGGATACCAGTAATTCTGGAAGTTTTCCGACTCGTGACTGGCGTTTAGTTGCAAATGATACTCAAAATGGTGGTGCGAACTATTTTGCTTTGGAGGACTCAGATTCAGGAACCCAACCTTTCAGAGTAGATGCTGATGCCGGAAACAACGCTTTACGAATTGATTCACAGGGAGATGTTGGTCTGGGGACTTCGAATCCTGTGGTAGAATTACATATGGCAGATGGCGATTCTCCAGCAATGAGATTAGAACAAAACGGTTCTTCGGGCTTTACGCCTCAAACGTGGGATATTGCAGGTAATGAAACTAATTTTTTTATTAGGGATGTAACAAATGGTAGCAAATTGCCATTTAGAATTAGGCCGAATGCCCCTGAAAATAGTTTATATATTAACACAAACGGAAACGTTGGTTTGGGGACGAATTCTCCAAATTATCGCCTTCAGGTAGTTGGAACAGCATTTGCTAAAGAGATAGATTTGAAGAGGGACGAGGACAATGGTGGGTCTAATCTTAAGATAACCTCTGCTTCTAATTCTAATAAAGGATTAATAGTTCGTCGATCTCAGAGTTCTGAGCAGGATGGAACTTTTTTCTTCCACAACAATCTTGGGAATTTTCCATTAAATTTAGCATTAATGGAAAATGGAAATGTAGGGATAGGAACATTGGCTCCTACGGCAAATAATAAATTGGAAGTTATTGGAAACACCAGAATAGTGGGGGATCTTGTTGTTACAGGTACAGTAACTGCTAGTCCTGGCGGAGTCAATTCTGTAATAGAAGGTGGAAAAGGTGTTTTAGGAACAGAATCAAACCCATATCCAAATTTATATGTTGCGGGTCAAAGTAATTTCAGTGACCTGTCATACTTTGAAAAAGATATTTATGTTAAAGGGTCAGTAATGCCTGGTTCAATTTATGGACCGTCAGATAGAAATTTAAAAGATCATATCACTTCTGTAGCAGATGCTACAAGTGTTATTATGCGTCTTAAACCTGTTTCTTTCAAATACAAGGATAAATACCAAAAGGAAATGGGGCTACCAGATAGGGTTCAATATGGTTTAATTGCACAGGAGGTAGAGAATATTCTTCCAAGTCTAGTAAAAGGGTTTGAGTTACAAAAAGGGGGTGAATTCAAATCTGTAAATTATAATGGATTAATATCCTTATTAGTTAAATCTTTTCAGGAACAGGAAAAGAAAATTGAAAATCAGGAAAAGAAAATTAATGAGCTAGAAGCAAAACTTTCGAATTATGCTTCTTTGGAAAACAGATTGGCTACAATCGAACAAAAAATAAGTACAAAATCCTCAAATGCTAAACGATAAGACCATGAAATACATATTTACCATTCTAATGGCATCTATCGCCATGAGCGGTTTTGCTCAAAAAGAAACAACTGACGAAAATGGCAGACCTATTGGTGCCAAACCATCTGCTGTAGTCTCATCTGCAGAAGAGGTTTTTCTGAAGAGGTCAGCAGGAAATATTACATCAGCTAGTTCAGAAGTTAAGATTGAATATTCTTTACCCTCAGGCATGAATTCAGGGAAAATTATCCTTTTCCATCCTCGTAAGGATCAAGAGTTGAAACAATATAGTTTGAATTCAAACTCCGGTACATTAAGTATTAATAAAAAGGAATTACCGGTAGAACAATTTGCTGCCGGACTTTATAGTGCAGATGGTAGTTTCCTAAAGAGCTTAAATCTTTACTAGATTTCAGGAAAATAATTTTTGAGCTAGAGCCTTACCGTAAAATAGAACTCTTTTAGTTAATTATGGTGAGGCTCTTTTTGTATTTACATTTATTTATCAAATTAATAGATAGCATGAAAATACAAAATTCAATTTACTTAATCTCGGCTTGCCTATTGCTTCAAAGTCAGGTAAGTATTCAAGATAACCCTGAACCGAAGGAGCTTCATGAAATCAAAGGCAATGAAGCAAAGGCCGTAGAGGCCTATTTTCATACTGGTAATGGAAGTATAGATGGTAGTTTATGTCTTGGGTTGGACTGTGTGGCCGCTGAGTCTTTTGGCTTTGATACCCAACGGTTTAAGGAAAACAATTTAAGAGTACATTTTGATGATACCAGTACTTCGGCAAGTTTTCCTGCAAATGATTGGAGAATATTGATAAATGACTCATCAAATGGCGGTGGTAAATACTTTGCAGTTGAAGATGTAACTGCTGGTCGTATTCCTTTTAAAATAGAAGCAGGGGCAAGAGCAAACGCCTTATACGTAGACTCTCAGGGAGATGTGGGAATTGGTACTTCAACACCAGTCACAGATTTAGAGATTAAAACAGGTAATACACCAACCGTACGATTGCAACAGGATGCTACATCTGGATTTACGGCACAGACCTGGGATATGGCTGGCAATGAAGCCAATTTCTTTATTCGAGATGTTACTGGTGGTAGTACATTGCCTTTTAGGATTAGACCGGGGGCACCTACAAGTGCCGTAGATATAAAGTCTGGTTCTGTTGAGATAAAAAGTGCTTCTGTCCTTGATATTCACTCTCCTTTTGATATGGAATTGAACCACAAAGTATTTGCTCTTAATGATGCTACTGAAGTAATTAAAGCTTTGAAGCCAATTAGCTATTCATATAAAAATGAGTATATAAGTGAATTAGGCTTGCCAACAGGTAATCAATATGGCTTCTCAGCTGATGAAGTTGAAAAATTGTTTCCTTCACTTTTGATGAAACAAACAATAGGTGATAGTAAAAAGGAGTTCCAATTCTTAAATTATCAATCTTTAATTCCAGTAATGGTGAAAGCTATTCAGGAGCAGCAGTCTATTATTGAAAACCAACAAAGTGAAATAAAACTTTTAAAAGAAAATGCTTCCCAATACGCTAGGCTTGAAAGCAGGTTACTAGAGCTGGAGCGAAATCAAAAAGGATCAATTCAAACTTTTGCCAGAAAATAATCATGAAAAATTTAACAATACTTTTCGCTCTTTTTTTAGCAGGCTTTACTTTAAAAGCTCAGTCAACTATTGACGAAAACGGCAGACCTATAGGTGCTAAACCATCTGCTGTAGTCTCATCTACTGAAGAGGTCTTTCTGAAAAGATCAGAAGGAAACATTTCTTCTGCCAGTTCAGATGTTAAGATTGAATATTCTTTACCCTCAGGCATGAATTCAGGTAAAATTATTCTTTTCCATTCTCGTAAGGATCAAGAATTGAAACAATATATCTTGAATTCCAACTCCGGTACATTAAGTATTAACAAGAAAGAATTACCGGTAGAACACTTTGCTGCCGGACTTTATAGTGCTGATGGTAACTTTCTTAAAAGTTTAAATATTTACTGAGTTTTTCTGTAAATCTTAATGGAATTATTATTTCTGGCAGCCACAACAAGGCTGCCAGTTTTTGTTTTAAGACTCTCTAGATGTTTTGTAGAAAAATCTAACCAAATTCCACTTTCAATATTGTTAACTTTTCTGAATTGTCTGTTACCAATGTTAAGTAAAACCACTCCTTTTGTTCCTTCGGTATAGCCGGAGTTGGTCGGCTCTGCGGTGTAATCATTGCCAGCTAAAATCAAATCTATCCTCCCGTCGTTATTAATGTCTGTTGGTAGAATGCATTGAATATTAGCACTTTGTGTAATGTCCGGCAGGTCTATTTCTCTAAAATTTCCCTTACCTTCATTCCAAAGAATAATACTTTCCATCTTAGAAGCCCATTTTGATCTTTCAGGGAATTTTCCTTTTAAAGACTGCATATTTGCTTCTGCATACGAAAGGTAATTAGGGAAATCATTTTTAAGTGCCGGGAACTGCCTGCTCAGATCATCTCTGGTAGGTATAGGTACCTCAACACCTCTTAAGTAATAGGATGGAAGAAAACCTTCTTTGTCTGCCGTAGAGTTTACTACCAAAGGGAAATTCTCTGTAAAACTGTAACGATAGTTTAAGCCAATATTCCCTAAAATGAAGTCAAGGTCGCCATCATTGTCAAGATCAGCCATTTCAATACAATTCCACAAGCCATTCAGTTTTTCTATATGTGTTTCAGGTTGTAGTTGACCATCATTGTTTTTTAAGAAAGTAGGATTCATGAAATCGCCTACCAGAATCAGATCAATGGAACTATCGTTGTTATAGTCTAAAGAAATTGCATCTTTTATCAGACCTAAATCACCTAAAGAATATTTTTCAAATTTATCATTCGTAAAACTAAGAATATATGAATTTGATGCCTTGGGGAAGTGCCCGGGCAATACAGAACCACCTCTGAATAAATCAGGGTTGCCATCATTATCAATGTCAATAATTCTTATTATAGATCCCGGATGAGTAAGTTCCGGGAGTATTTCATGAGTTTTGTTTTGAAGATTGCCTTTCCCATCATTCAGAAAAAACTGATCTTGATAGTCAGGGCCTATTTGGAATTCATTTGAGCCTTTGGCAATGTATAGATCCTGGTAACCGTCACCATTAAAATCAAAGAAAAGTGCATCGGCATCTTCGCCTTTCATATTGGCGTCTATAGTGTAGAATTTAAATGTTAAATCAGCGTTCTGTATGACTAGTTTTCCTGGAGAATCTTTATTTCCACCCAAATAGAAATCTTCCAGTCCATCTCTATTAACATCACCAACGGCTAGTGCCGGACCGGGCTCAGAATACTTTCTTAAAAGCAAGTTCTCTCTGTAATAATCAATGAAGCGGTTTTCTTCATATGTAATTGTTACAGGTATTTGTTCATAGAGTGTTAAGTGATTCGTATAACTATTATCGGTAGGGAAACGAGCAACAGATTCTTCTAAAACAATGGTTTGATTGATTTCAAGATTTTTGATTGTTTGGCTCTTACCACCAGACCACCATACGCACAGACTGTCGACAGAAGAAAGATCAGAAAAACCAAAAATAATGGATGGATCTACAGAAGATTGATAACCTCTGCTTAATGTCTGAAAATATGTTTGTGTAACACCCTTTGAATAAGCTTCAATTTTCGCACCCAAACCAAAGGGGTTTTTTGACGAACCTTTGAGCTTGATTTTTATATAATTGTTTGAACTGTTGTTCCTGAAAATACTGGCATTTTGATTGATGTTGTTTACCACATAATCTAGGTCACCATCATTGTCAAGGTCTGCGAACACTGCTCCGTTGGCAAATGTCCCTGAATTTTCTAACCAATTATCTGAGACATTCTCAAACTTAAAATCGTCTATTTGCTTAAAGAATTGGTTTTTAGTTTTTAAAGGAGGTAAACTGGCAGCATTTTCATTCATGAAGGCCCTCATTTCGTCTGTAGAGCCTGTACTTTGAGCAAAATTTAAATTATAAGCCACAAAATCTGAGTTGGTAACATCTCTTAAATAACCATTTGAAATACTTATGTCTTTTAAGCCATCATTGTCAAAGTCTACCATCAAGGGGGCCCAGGACCAATCAGTAGCATGTACACCAATTAACTGCCCTATTTCACTAAAATGTGGTTTACCAAGATGATCTATTCCTTCATGCTTAAAAAGCATATTTCTCGAAAACTCTGATTGATAACCAAGGTTCTTTTCAGTTTCAAAAACATGATAAGAGGTCATTAACATTTTTTTCTGCTGCACATTATCTGTAGGTAGCATATCTACACTTATCATTTCCGGCAAACCATCATTATTAAGGTCAGCAATATCATTTCCCATAGAAAATCTGCTTTGGTAGGGCAAAAGCTCAGGTGCTTCATTTGAGAAAGTTCCATTTTGCTGATTGATATATAATACATCATTGGGCAGGAAATCGCTCGAAGCCAGAATGTCTTCCCAGCCATCATTGTTAACATCTGCTATGGTCAGTCCCAGTCCATGGGTATTTTGTGTAATCCCTTTTTCTTTTCCTACCTCTTTAAAATGTCCGGTTCCGTCGTTTTCATAAAGATGATCTAATGCATATTCTCCATACCGGTCTTTTGGGTGCAGTAGATTTGGATTCCGAATAAGATTTGAAGTTGTTAAAACGTACACATCAAGATCACCATCGTGATCAAAATCAAAAAAGGAGGCTTGATTAGAATATGATGTATCTGCTAATCCTCTTTTTTCGGCTTCATTGATAAAGTGTCCTTTTCTATCATTAATTAGCAGAATGTTTTTCCGGTTTTCAGCACTTTCATTTCCAGATCTACAAATATATAAATCCTGAAAGCCATCTTCATTCACATCACAGACAGCAGCTCCAGTAGACCATCCCCGATGAATAATGCCTGCTTGAACGGAAATGTCTTCAAAAACGAAACCACCTTTATTTAAATAAAGCTTGTCGGCTACCTGATTTCCTGTAAAATATAGATCAGGCAACTCATCGTTATTGATATCAATGACAGCCACTCCACCGCCGTTGTAAAGGTTATGGTAATCAAACACATTGTATAGTTCATTTTCAACTATAGTATTCGAAAAAAAGATTTGTGAATGATCAGAGGAAACTTCAGTAAAAAGCCTCTTTGGCTGCTTATTACAACCAAATAACAGGATGATGAAGATAAAGGAGTAAAATAGTCTATTCAATTTTTCAGGCTAAAATCAAATCTACTTAATTCCGTAGAGAAACTTAAGACTTGAGCCGTTGACTTTCATGAAATTTAACTGCATGTACGGCTTTCTCAGATTCAGACATTTGGTGGTAATATTTAAGTAGAGAATTCCTGAATTGAGCTTTTAAATTTTCCGGACAAGGAATTGGCGAATTGTTGTCATAAATACCTCTGTAATATGCTTCAAATTCTCTGACAGCTCTACTTGCTGTATAATTACTCCTATTTCGTTGTTCTACATGAATGAATTCATGTTTTAAAAGGTGCACAACAGCTTCAAGTGGGAAATCCAGAATATTTTCAGGCACTCTGATGTATTGCGGAGCCTTAGGTTTAACCTGACCTTCTGTAGTAATAACTATGGTTTTTCTTTCTGGTGGTTTTACTAAAAAGCCTGAAAAATTGGGTTGATTTAGCTCAAAAACATTGACTAGTGAATTCAAGGCCTTTGGTAGGCCGAAAACCGATGATTCCCTTTTAAAGCTATTTCTAAGAAACTCGAGGTTGGATTTCAGAACTGAATTCATTTAGCCTATTCTCCGGTAGATTTCCATGCATGATCGTAAATTGTGATAAGGGGCTTTCCATGGGCTGGCTTTAGTAGTACCTGTTAATTCATGCTCAGCGTTTACACCACCCCACCATTCGCCACCTTCATGATCTATTAAATAGTCTTTGATAAACTGCCAGCAGTTCTCCGCTTTCTCCAGATAATGTATTTTTTTTGATAGCTGATAAGCATTATAAAAGCCAACCATTGCTTCAGCCATTACCCACCAGTCCCTGCTACTTTTCGAATGGCCATTTTCAGGATTAAACTCATAAATCATTCCTTTGTCTGATTGAAGACCTTCTGCAGCGTCTCTGGCCATAGCTAAACATTTATCTTTGCAATACTCAATAAGATGTTCATTACCAAGAATCTCTGCAGCCTCGAGTACCAGCCAGCTGGCCTCTATATCGTGTCCATAAGAAATTGCCTTATCTCTGAGCTGCCAATCATCGGTAAAGAAAAGAGTCATCCTGGTTTTGTCCTTTCCAATAATATGATCCAGCATGATTTCAAGACAATGCTGAAGATGAAACCTGACTTTCTCAGACTTATCTACTCTGTATAAATTTGCAAAGCACTCTAACAAATGGAGATGCGTGTTCATAGATTTCCTTCTGTCACCATCAGAAAGAATATATTGGTCTGTTTCTGACCAATCTTGATTATAGGCCTCCACGTACCCACCATTTTTACTGTCGTAAGAATGCTCAATTATGGCATCAAAGCCTTTCCTGGCCCATTCCAAAGCTGGTTTAAATGAGGTGGCTCTGAAATATTCACTCATCCCATATACAAAAAAGCTATGTGCATAGATTTGCTTCTTGGGTTCATCAGGCTGACCTGTTGCACTGACATTCCAATAAACACCTCCATATTTTTTATCCCAGAAATTTGCAATAAGATATTCATATGCTCTTCGGCAAAGTGGCTCCAGCTTTGTGATGTATTCTTTCCTTTTAGGGAGTTCGGGGTGAGCGTTTAAAAACTCAATAGCAGAGCTAAAACCCCATAGAATACGGGTAGTAGCAACGGCAGATTTTACGCTATCTATGCCAATGTTTTTGCCATTGATAGTACCGTAAAAGCCACCATTTTTTTGATCTACAGAGTAATTAATCCAGAAGTCGAGCAAGTTATAAAACTCATCTTTTACTTCTGATTTTAGATTTGTCAGGGTCATATTGTTAGGGTTGAATACACCAATTTAATCAATAGACTCCGATAAAAAATTTGGAATGGATGAATCAGTTAAATTTGATTTATAAATGGCCAAAAATGTAGAAGGCATCCTTAATAATTAAGGTTAAAGGCTTTAATAAGTAGTACCTCTACCGTGTCCCCTTCTTTTTTTACGCTCTTTCGGAGCTTGACTTTCGCCATCAAAAGTGACAATTTTTTGACCTTTTTTGGGCGTTCTTTTCCAGTAAGGCAATGCAGGTTTTTTCTTTTCTTCTTCTTTGACAGATTCTGAGACTTTTAAAGGTCTGTCTTCAATGACAAAACCATTTAAAGCTTTAATAGCTTCTTTGGCTTCACTGTCTTTATACATTTTAACAAAACCATAACCTTTGCTTTGTCGCAGTTTATGATCCAGTATGATATTCACAGCTTCTACCTTTCCGTATGGTTCAAAAAGAGACGAAAGCTCCTGCTCAGTAAGCTTGAAGGGTAAATTACTAACGTGAATGTCCATAAGTCATTTGATTCTTGTGATTTGCAAAGGTAGCCATATTCGAATCAAATGTTAGTTTTCTACTATTCTGATTAATTTCGTTTATTTTTGACCGCTTATTATTTACCTAAACTTTTATAAAACCCAGACTATGAAATGAACCAGGAGAAATCATACTAACACTTTAGATGAATTGCTTTTGGCTAGTTCCATTTATTCAAAAAAAACGACTCATGAAAAAAAGACTTTTTTTGTATTCTTCAGTTTTGGCCTTTGCTTTCACAGCCTGCACCAGTACAACAGAAACTACTGAAACTGAGACGGTGGCAAATGAGCCTGAATATCTCAACGAACCTTTAGTTTCAGAGATTTACACAGCTGATCCTTCTGCCCATGTATTCAATGGTAAAATTTATGTATATCCTTCGCATGACATTGATGCGGGTATTCCAGATGATGATCTGGGTTCT
>JANSYO010000131.1 GCA_024742395.1 Cytophagales bacterium | reverse complement strand
GTTCTATTTTGTCTTTAGAACCTGCTCGGCCACCATATACAGCATTGGTTTTAAATCCGCTGCCCATTTCACGCACTACGTTCTCAATCTGAATGGCGAGTTCGCGTGAAGGAACAATAATTAAGGCCTGCACCTGATCAAGGTCTGAATCTAATTCTTCAATTATTGGCAAAAGGAAAGCCAGTGTTTTTCCTGTTCCGGTAGGGGAGAGGAGAACTACTTCATTGTTAGTTAAAATAGCTTTTTGGGCTTGAATCTGCATAGGATTGAGTTTATCAATCCCTAATTTTTGAAGAATAGCCTGCTGATCTTTTTTCATTTTGCAAAGCTAGGCAAATATGAGTAGGGTATAATGATGAGTTTCTATGGAATTGCTTTAATCCTATTTTTCTGATTTAACCAACGAATTATTGGGTAAACCATAAGCAAAACGCCTAAGCCAACAATTCCTATAGCCCAGCAAGCAAATTTTAAGACAGCGAAAGAAGAGTATGGAATTACCAGAAAATCATGAAAATGATGTGGGTTGGCCATCGTAAAGAAGGAGACTATGTTTTCTAATATATCAAATGCTCCGGCCATGGGCAGTGCAAAAGCAAGAACATTAGCGAGTTTAAACAATCCTGGAGCTGTTTTGAATATACGTGCAATGAGTGTCCACAAACAAAAACCAGCAATAATTACAGAGGCAATGAAAAGGAAATCTATGAGCTGTGTTCTAAAATAGATACCAAAAGTGTTCTGGTCTATCATAAACGCATACCATTCTTTCATTTTTAAAGAATCAAAGGAGGTTTGCTGCACAAAATATGGTACCGGGAATTTTGAGGCGGTATAACTCTTTTCAAGTATTCTGCTGCTTAAAAAATATAGAGCAAGTGATAAACCAGTTAAAAGCGACTGATTCTTAAATGAAGCATTTCTGAATTTTTGGATCAATTGTATCATGAGTATTTTTTGTTAAACTAATGATACAAAGGTGAGTGAAGCAGAATTTGCATCCATTCACAAATGTGAACAAACGAAGTAGCAATTATTTTACCGCCCTGATTCTGCTAAGAGATTGTGGTTTTATACCCAAATAACTGGCTATGTAATACTGAGGTACCCGCTGGTGAATCTTGGGATGGCTATCCAAAAGCCATTGGTATCGTTCTTCAGCTTTGAGTGTAGCGAGTTTATCAGCTCTCTCGGCAGATTGAGTAAAATACTGTTCTGCAAGCTTAGTTCTGATTATTAAAACTTTGGGGACCTTGTCTGAGAGCTTATCCATTGCTGTGGCATCCAGCCAATAAATTTCTGAATCTACTAGTGCTTTTATGCTGAGTTCAGAGGGTAAATTATTTATGAGGCTCTTGTATTGTGATATCCAGTCCCCCTCAAAGGCAAAGTCGCAAACTTTTTCTTCGCCATCCATTAATTGATAAAAAAAGAAACCGCCTTTTTCTACAAAAGCTACGGTTTTACAGTATTGACCTTCAGTTAGGAAATATGCCCCTTTTTTAAGCGTCTTCTTTTCGAAACAATTGAGAATCTGTTGCGTTTCTTCAGGGTTGAATTCGAAGTTGGCAGCGAGAAAAGACTGAAAATTTTCCATTTTATGGGGTGGGGTAATTCTCAAAGCTAGTTCATTTTTATGGTATTGAAGCTAATACCTGACCGGATCGCAAATAAAAATGCCCTGAAAAACTGAGGTATTTCAGGGCATTTGAGGAGTATCTCAATTCTTATAGCTCGGCTATAACTTTATCTAATAAAGCTTTTGTTGCTTTTATTCCTTCATCTTCTGAAAGCTCGGTACCTTCATATTCAATACCTACATTGCCTTTAAAGCCTGCATCTTTTACAATTTTCATGATACGTGCATAATCCATTTCGGCTTCGTTGCCATTCTCGTCAAAAACATGTGTTTTGGCCGAAACTCCTTTAGCATAAGGCATTAATTCTGTTATCCCTTTATAACGATCATATTCTTTGGCACAGCCATTCGCCGTTCTTTCCATGCAGAAATTACCAAAATCTGGAAGTGTACCTACATTCTCCATATCTACAGCTGCCATAACTCCTGCCAGCCATGATCCATCTGAAGAATAACCGCCATGATTCTCTACTACCACATTAATACCTTTCGAGGCTGCATATTGTCCAAGTGTCTTAAGGCCTTGAACAGCATTAGCCGCTACTTCTTCGGCAGTTCCCTCTCCTGCAGCATTTACACGGATTGTTTCTGCACCAAGGAATTTTGCAATATCTACCCAGGCATGGTGGTTTTCAACGGCTTTTTGACGAGCCACCGAATCGGCATCTCCCAGGTTACCCAAGGCATCACACATGATAAGGCCTACAGAAACACCGGCATCATCACATCTTTTCTTAAAGTCAGCCCAGAACTCCATATCATTGGCTTTGCTGAAATAAAAAGTGTTAACCAGTTCAATAGTATTTACACCATAGCTGGCTGCAATAGCAGGAAAATCCACCGGATTAAGGCTGCCTTGCAAAAGCGAATCAGGGTTTTCCAATAACAGACGGCCGAACTCCTGCCAGTTGCCATTAAGTGCATCGCCAAAGAAGCTTTTATGTAAAGACCACTGAGCCAGTGAAATGTTTAATTCAGGAGTTTGTTCAGTCGAAGTTTCTTCCTCCGAAGCTGAGTTACACGAGCTCAGGAATAAACCAAAACTCATAAAAAGTGCTAAGAACAAAAGGGTTTGTTTTTTCATAGGTTACGTTTTATTTAAAAATCAAAAGTAACACTTTGGTATGAAAGTTTAGAAAGGAGTAGACCTATTGCCTGTAAATTATGAGCAGTGATCTCCTTAGTATGGACGAGGCAGAAGCCGTAATTATGTTATCAGCGGTGCTGGTCAATGAGAATAGCATTTCCATCAGGGTCAATAAAAGTAATACTTGCGGGCCCTTCTGTATTTTCATCTGCTTCCTGATTCAAGCTTATGCCTTGATTTTTAAGGCTTTTTTGGATATCTCTCACATCGTCAAAGCTATCGAGAGCATTGGCACTTTGATCCCAACCCGGATTAAAAGTGAGAATATTGTTCTCAAACATACCTTCAAAAAGGCCAATAAGCGTGTCTTCATTTTTCATTATCAGGTACTTTCTTTCAATGTCTCCTGCGAAGACACTGAAACCTAGTTTTTCATAAAAGGCCTTGGATACGGTAATATTCTTTACGGCTAAACTTATTGAGAAGGCTCCTAGTTTCATTTTACAGATAGTTGATTAATAGTTTCTAAACTACACATTCTTCTTAAAAGATCAGAGGTTTAAATAAATGTATGTATTTAAAAATCAAAGCATTTCATACCTAAAGCAAGAATTAGCTAGACTATTTATAGTAATTTTCTGCCAAGATCAATGGTTTCTTTTTGCCTAGACAAACTTTCCATAATTTTTCTGCCAACTTATAAATTCAGCATGATTCCTACAGAAACTAAGGTAATTAATAAGAAGATTGGTGTTTTTTCTATTTGGGCAATAGGTGTAGGTATGGTTATTTCCGGCGAGTCTTTTGGCTGGAATCTTGGCTGGGCTATTACCGGACCCAATTGGTTTTATTTACCTGTCTTTGTAGCCGCCATTATGTATTTTGGTTTGGTTCAGAGTTTAATAGAGCTCGCATGCGTTTACCCAAACGTAAAAGGACCCCATGAATACGTTGAATTTGCCTTTGGTAAGAAAGCAGGTGCTTTTATTGTATTGGCTGTTTTATTTGAGTTTCTGTTCGCTACTCCGGCCATTGCCAGTTCCTTAGGAGAATATTTGGGCTTTTTGATTGGAGATCTTTCATTAGCTCCTTGGATTGCTACGCTTTTTCTGGTAGCCTTTTCAGTCATTAATCTCTTTGAAGTTCACATTGGAGTTAGGTTCCTGACTATTTTGACCCTCATGGCCATTGCTGAGCTTTTCTTATATCAAGGTGCTGTTATAAGTTCTTTTAAATTTGAGAATTTCGCCTCAAATGCTTTTGGTAATATGTCTTTTGAATCCTTTATTCAGTCAATACCATACGCTATATGGCTTTTTCTGGCTATTGAAGGAATTTCGCTCATGACTCCTGATATTCAAAAAAATAACTTCAGGAAAAAGATTAGCTTAGGTTACAATCTGGCATTTTTCACACTCTTTATTCTTGCCGTGTTAGTATTGACCTTGGCAGCTGGCGGCATTGACTGGAGCAATCCGGCGAGTTTAAGTATTTTGGAAGAAAACCATCCAATGCCGGCCTCTATGGCCTTGATTTTAGGAAAAGGCCATATTTTGGTTCAGATATTTACCTTTATAGGACTTTTCGGTCTTCTGGCTTCTCTACAAGGTATTGCACTGGCTGCCACTACCCAGTTAGAACCCTTAATGCCACAGTTATCTGCTCGATTCGCTTCAAAAAGAGTTCTTGCTTCCGGACTTGTACTGTTTATAAGTTTGCTCGCAGTTTGGAGCAGTGGTACCGGTTTTTTGATTGAACTTTCAGTCTTTGGGGCAGTGTGTATGTATTTGGCAGTGAGTATTTCTTTGATAAAATTGAGGAGAAAGGCGGATACATCTATCAGGCAAACCCTTGAGGAAGGTACCTACGCCCATGTCTCTTTTAATTCATACTTTTCTTCTGCCAATGCGTGGCTTGCTGCTTTCATTTCACTAATTTGTGTGTTAGCATTTGTCTATCTGCAATTTACTTCCTTTTTGATTTTTGTGGCTTGCAGCTTAGTCTATGTTTTTGTTATTCAAAAAAAGTAAAATGAGTTACCGCTATACGCTGGGTCAGGAGAATTATCTTTTTAAAGATCTTAAAGACCTTCTGGCGAAAGCCAGTCCGCTGAGGTCTGGTGATGAGCTTGCAGGCATAGCTGCCCAAAATAATACGCAAAGAATAGCCGCTCAGTATGCTTTAAGCGAGCTCCCATTATCCACTTTTTTAAATGAGGTACTAATAAGTGTTGAAAAGGATGAAGTAAGCAGACTAATTTCTGATTCACATGACAAAGAACTTTTTAGGTCAGTGGCACACTTCACAGTCGGTGGTTTAAGAGATTGGTTGCTAAGCAATGAGGCTACTGGCGAGAAGATTAATAAAATGAAAATGGCTTTTACTCCTGAAATGATATCAGCTGTGTCTAAGCTTATGAGAAATCAGGATTTGATTAGTGTAGCTTCTAAAATTCAGGTCATAAGTCAATTTCGAAATACCCTAGGTCTGAAAGGGCATCTGGCAATACGATTACAACCGAATCATCCGGTAGATGATCCAAAAGGTATTTTAGCGAGTACCATAGATGGTTTACTTTATGGATGTGGAGATGCGGTCATTGGAATAAACCCGGCCACGGATAGTCCTGAGATGGCAAGAAAACTTCTTTGGCTGTTAGAGGATCTAAGAACGAAATATGAGATACCGACCCAGAGTTGTGTCTTATGTCATGTGACTACAGCCATGGAAATAATTAAAGAAACTCCTGTGGATTTAGTCTTTCAATCCATTGCGGGGTCTCAGGCGGCGAATGAATCTTTCGGCATCAATCTTAATATTCTTTCAGAGGCCTATGAGGCTGCAAAGGATCTAGAACGAGGAACGGTTGGAAATCAGGTTATGTATTTTGAGACCGGACAGGGCTCAGCTCTTTCGGCAAATGCTCACCATGGTATAGACCAGCAGACTATGGAGGTTAGAGCCTATGCAGTGGCCAGAAAATTTGATCCTTTTTTAGTCAACTCTGTTGTCGGGTTTATTGGGCCGGAATACCTATTTGATGGCAAACAAATAACGAGGGCTGGGCTGGAAGATCATTTTTGTGGAAAGATGATGGGTTTACCAATGGGCGTAGATGTTTGCTACACTAACCATGCTGAGGCAGATCAGGATGATATGGATAATCTGATGACACTTTTGGGCGTAGCCGGTTGTAATTTCTTTATGGGCGTACCCGGCACAGACGATATCATGTTAAATTATCAGTCTACCTCATTTCATGATGCTCTTTATCTTAGAAATGTTTTAAGTAAAAGGCCAGCTCCAGAGTTCGAATTATGGCTTCAGAAAATGGGGATTATAGATGAAAGAGGGGTAAAGATTGACTCTCAGGCCGCGAGGAAGCTATTGAATGCCATATGAAACAAGATTTAAAACTTACAGATGCCTGGAGGAGGCTAAAAGAGTTTACCAATGCTCGTATTGGTTTGGGTAGTATTGGAAATGCCATGCCATTAGAAGAGGTTTTGGCACTGAAATTAGCACATGCCAAAGCAAAAGATGCGATTTACACGGAATTAGATACAGAGGACCTAAAGAAACGAATTACCGAAGGGTTAAATCTTGAAGTATTCGAATTCAGAAGTAAGGTAAAGGATAGAAATCAATATTTGGTCAGACCTGATTTTGGAAAGCGTCTGGGTATTTCCAATAGTAGACAAATATACCCTCCTTCAGATATCCTCTTTGTAATAACTGATGGGTTATCAGCCTCTGCGGTTAATAATAATGCCCTTGAAGTTCTAAATATTTTGGTACCTGAAATTAGAGATCAATTCACACTCTCCGCGGCCTTGGTAGAACAAGGTAGAGTGGCTATAGGAGATGAAGTGGCAGAATTATTTAATGCGAAATTTGTGGCGGTATTCATAGGTGAGCGACCCGGACTTTCTTCGCCCGAGAGCATGGGAATTTACACTACCTTTAATCCCAGATCAGGTTTTACGGATGAGAAAAGAAATTGTATTTCTAATATACATCAAAACGGCCTGAAAGATTTTCAGGCCGCTCTGATTTTAAAATTTTTAATAATTCAATCTTTTCATCTGAAAATGAGTGGAGTGGGTCTGAAGGTTGACTTAAAGTCTTTGATAAGCTAACGTTTGACCTCTATTTTGGAAAATCCTTGTTTTTATTTCCAACCGCCACCTAAAGCCCTGTAGATATTCACAGAGGCAGTGAGTTGCATTTTATGAGCATTTACCATTTCCAGCTTGGCATAAAGTGCATTTTGCTGAGCAACCAGGACCTCCAGATACGTTGCTTTGGCAGCACTGTATAGTTCATTTGAGGTAGATACTGAGGCTTCCAAAACCTGACTTTGAGCCGTTTTTAGTTTACTAATTTCAGCCAAAGCATTTATTCTTGACAGTTCGTTGACCACTTCGGTATATCCTCCAATTATTGCTTTTTGGTATTCATACATAGCCATTATTTGGGATGACTTAGCCATATCAAATTTGGCCTGAATGGCATTTTTATTGACTAGTGGTGCCATTAGTCCTCCTACCAATGAATAGGCAATTGAGGCCGGTGTGTTCAACAAATATTTAGGATTAAATGCCTGATACCCCAAACCGGCAGATAAGGTGATCCTTGGCAAGAATTCAGCATTCGCTGCTTTTACATCAAAGCGGGCTGCTTGCAGACGGTAATTTGCCGCACGTACATCAGGACGGTGAAGCAATAACTGCGAAGGAATGCCAGCTTCTATGATCTCAGGTACATTTCTATAAAGTTCTGCCTTACTTCTTTCAATAGGCTGCGGGTATCTCCCTAAGAGAAAGTTTATTTTATTTTCAGCCTCATTTATGCTTTGAATTACTTGTCTTTGAAGCGTTTGAGTATTCAATTGCTGAGCTTTAAACTGCTGAACCATCAGCTCATTTGCTCTTCCTGCTTCTTTATGGTATTTAATCACTTCTAATACTTGTTCCTGATTGAGAATGGTTTCAGTAAGGAACTCGAGTTCGTTATCCAGAGCAATAAGATCGTAATAGGCCAGGGCTACCTGTGTAATCAGCGTGGTTTTAGCAAAATTAATTCCCTCAGAGCTGGCTAAATAGTTACTAAATGCAGCCCTTTCACGGTTTCTTAGCTTTTTCCAAATATCTATTTCCCAGGAAGACTGTAGTCCAAGGTAGAAATCAGGAAGATGCTCAGGCACCATTTTATCCGGCAAAATGTCTGTAGAGACATTCCCGGCTCCATCCATTGTGTATAGTCCGTATTTACGGATTGCAGGGCTTAACTGAGCCGAAACTGTGGGCTTTAATGCTCCACGGGCACTTAACAGGCCTGCTTTTGAGTACTCTACTCTTTGCAGTGCAATCTGTAAGTCCGGGTTACTGGCCAAAGCCGTATCAATCAACTTTATTAAATGCGGATCAGAAAAATAATGATGCCAGTCTATCTCGGCAATGGTGTTAGACGCATCGCCAATTTTAAAACTCTTTGGCAGGGTTTTCTGAGGTATAGTAAAGTCAATTTTTTGTGTCTTGCACCCAGTCAAAACCAGTAGAAGACAAAGAAATTTAATAAGCTGTTTCATGTTTTAAGCGTCTGAAGTCTGTTTACTGAATTTATCTGATAATGAAGCAAATACTACATACAGGCCAGGGATCACAATTACACCGAAAAGAGTACCTATGAGCATTCCACCAACTGTAGCTGAGCCAATGGTACGGTTACCTATTTCACCGGCTCCTGAGGCAAGCATCAGCGGGATAAGCCCAGCAATGAAAGCAAAAGAAGTCATAAGAATAGGACGTAATCGGGCAGTAGCGGCTTCAATCGCCGCCTTTAATGGACTGAGTTTTTGCTGTTC